>DDYY01000079.1:448-161060 GCA_002346225.1 Bacteroidetes bacterium UBA3022 | reverse complement strand
ATCTTTGTGCCTCTGTGTTAAGTCTTTCGAATTTCTGGTTGTAACACAAAGCCACAGGTGCTGCGCACACTCACCAAGGTCACTAAGAGTTTTGTCTTCGTGGCCTTTGTGATAGTCTTTGTGCCTTTGTGTTCGAATTCAACGCCGCGCTCGCTGCGAGATCGCTGCGTCGCCGCGTTAAAAAGAAATACCAATCGGTGATTGCATTTGTGGCCATAGTGATAATCTTTGTGTCTTTGTGTTAAGCCTCTGGAAATTCAGGTTTTAACACCAAGCCACAGGTGCTGCGCAAGCTCACCAAGGACACTAAGGGGTCTGTCTCTGTGGACTTTGTGTACCCCTTTGTACTTTTGTGTTTTCCCTAATACCACGTTTAAAAAATACACCGTTCAGCAGGCAGTTCTTGCTATATAGCGTTGTACCTTTAATGGAGAAATAGCTATATGACCCTGCCACAATCGGCTGCCGGCATTCCGGAATTTGAATTGCTCATCAACGGACTGCTGGAAAACCAGGCAGGCACGCTGCAACAATATCTCAATCCAGCATTAACTGCGGGGCTACGGGCGAATCTGGAAGCCTTGCTTTTAGCCGGCAAAATGCACCCGGCAGGCATCGGACAAAAATTCGATTTTCATCAAAATGCCCAGGTACGCGGAGACGTCATCACCTGGATACCCAACGACAGCACCGACCCATTTGAAAAAGCCTTTCTCGAACAGGTGGCTACCTTTGTTGCCCACCTGAACGCTACCTGTTATACAGGCATCTCCGATTGGGAATTCCACTATGCCCTGTATGCTCCCGGCAGCTTCTACAAGCGCCATCGCGATCAATTTCATAGCAATAGAAGTAGAAAATTTTCCATGGTACACTACCTCAATGATGACTGGCAAGAGAAGGATGGAGGTCAGTTGCTCATGTATACACCCACAGGTATCCAGACCACCTGGCCACAAGGTGGAAGCGTCGTTTTTTTTCAGTCGGATGTTACAGAACACGAAGTGCTGCCTGCTATACGGCCCCGGATGAGTATTGCAGGCTGGCTGAAAGTATAAATACAATATTGCTTAAGGTATGGGTTACTGCCATCACCTCAGAATGAAGGAGATGCTAGGGGTTTAATATCCTGCAGCAGCATCATCACCCCGCGGATCAGCCCCGCCCTCCAGCCTTCCATCGGGTAGCACCAGGATGGCATCGACCCGGCAGAAAGGCGGTTTGGGTGCCAGTTCATACCCCATCATTTCCAACTCCTTGATGACGCCTTCAGGTAATCCGTTTCGCTCATATTGGACAGCATCCGGCAGCCACTGGTGATGGAAGCGGGGAGCGCTCACACTCTCCTGCATCGTCATATCGAATAATATTACATTTAAAATACTTTGAAAGGTAGAGGTGATGATACGACTACCTCCGGGAGTGCCGGTGACCATGAACAGCGAACTATCGCGTAATACGATAGTAGGTGTCATACTGCTCAGCATGCGCTTCGAAGGCGTAATGGCATTGGCCTCGCCGCCCACCAGTCCATACATATTGGCCGCTCCGGGCTGGGCACTGAAATCATCCATCTCATTGTTGAGCAGAAAGCCGGCCCCGCTCACAAATACTTTGGAACCGAACCCGTCATTTAAAGTCGTGGTTAACGATACCGCATTGCCATAGCTGTCAACGATACTGAAATGGGTGGTCTCAGTGCTTTCAGCAGGCGCAGGAACTCCTGCCTGAATGGTCAGCGAGGGAGTGGCCTTCGAGGGATTAAACTGCTGCATCCTTTCGTTCAGGTATTCCGCATCCGTGATACCGGCTACCGGCACCACCACGAAATCAGGATCCCCCAGCCAACGTGCTCGGTCGGCATAAACATGTTGCTCTGCATGTGATAAATAATGTATATAATCTACTGAATTATGTGTCAGACCGTCGAGGTAATCGCTGTCAATCATACCAAACAATTGCTGCAATGCCACTCCGCCACTCGAGGGAGGAGGCATGGAAATAATCTGATAGTTACGAAAAGAGAAGGTAATAGCCTGTCGCCATACTGCCTCGTATTGCAGCAGGTCGTCATAACCAATCAGACCATTGCCTGCTTCCATTTCAGCTACAATCAAATCGGCTGTAGTTCCGGCGTAAAATCCATCGCGGCCCTGTTCCTGAATCCGCTTTAAGGTAAGTGCCAGGTCTTTCTGCCGCAGCGTGTCGCCAGCTTTCCATGTACCGTACCTGCGCAGGTAGGTGTTGCGGGTGTTGCGTTGCCGAAAGATGTCGCCATGATCATTCAACTCTTCTGCTTGTCGTTCCGTGATGGGAAAACCCTGTGATGCCAATTGCACAGCAGGCTCCAGCAGTGCCGACCATTCCACAGTTCCATATCGCTGATGGGCTTCCCACATACCGGCTACCGAGCCGGGAACACCGGCTGCTAACTGCGTTCCGGTAATGGCCAGACGATCTACTTCCCCTTCGGCATTGATGTACATATCCCTGCTGGCTTGCAACGGCGCTTTTTCTCTAAAATCCAGTGTTTGGGTAGTGCCATCGGCCTGGCGCAAAACCATGAATCCACCTCCTCCGATATTGCCGGCAATGGGGAAAACAACGGCCAGCGCAAACTGTGTGGCGATAGCTGCATCTACCGCATTTCCTCCATTCATTAATATTTGTTTACCCACTTCCGATGCCTCGGGGTGAGCCGATACCACCATGGCATGCGACGCAATAGTGCCTTGCTGCGCATGAGTGTACAATAGCGGAAGCAGAAGAAGGATGAGGATGGACCAGCGTTTCATGCAAGCGAATTTAAGGAACTTATGCACTTGTCAATAAACGAATATGTTGGCAGGTAATTGTCGCCTCCAAAGGAGAGGGTATAAGGTGAATCAACCAACCGCTGCCAGCCATACCGATACAACAATTCGGCTTGTCTATGCACAGCATACCCGCTTTTCTGCACAGCGAATTTCGGCTCAATCTATTATCTTTCGCTGGTAACGGCATGCAAGAACCTGTGAATTATATCATCCTCGCTATCCCGGTATTCTTCCTTCTCATAGGAATGGAAATCATTTTCGACCGACTGCGGAAAAGTGGCTACTACCGGTTAAACGACACTATCAGCAATATCAATGCAGGAATTGCGGAGCAGGTAACCGGTGTCTTTTTTAAAGTTGTAGTAATTGGCGCCTACCTCTGGGTATATGAATACGTGCGCGTTGCCACCATTCCTAATAATATTTTTACATGGGTTTTGCTCTTTATCGGTATCGATTTCTTTTACTACTGGTTTCATCGCCTGGCACATGAGGTAAATGTGCTGTGGGGTGGTCATGTGGTGCACCACCAAAGCGAAGAGTACAACCTGAGTGTGGCACTGCGACAGGGGGCCTTCCAGAAATTCGGCTCTTTTGCTTTTTACCTGCCGCTGGCATTGCTCGGCTTTGACCCGATTATGTTCATCGTAATTAGTCAGTGGCAAACCATTTATCAATTCTGGATCCATACCAAAGTGATTGATAAATTACACCCGGTGGCAGAGTTCATCCTGAATACTCCCAGCCACCACAGGGTGCACCATGGCCGCAATCCTATTTACATCGACAGGAATCACGGCGGTACGCTTATCATCTGGGACCGCCTGTTCGGCACGTTTCAGGAAGAACTGGAGCCGGTAGTCTACGGTATCACAACACCACTGGAGACATGGAACCCCATTCGGGCGCAAATAGATATATGGAGAGATATGGGAAAGGCCATTCGTAAGGCCAATGGTTGGAAGCACAAAGCTGGCATCTTATTCCGTCAACCCGGCTGGTATCCTGAAGAATTGGGTGGGCCGATACGTCCTCAGCCGGTAGACCGGCAATCGATAGTGAAATTTGATGTAGCCATACCATACTGGCTGCACCGCTATGTGCTGGTGCAGTTCCTGTTGATTTTAAGCCTGGCGAGTTATTTCCTTTTCACCTTCGAAAGTTTCCCCGCCTGGCAGCAAGGATTGATGGCTGGCATGGTGATCTACTCCATTACTGCTGTGGGATGGTTGCTGGAACTGCATCGAAACAGTTCGTGGATGGAAACCATCAGACAAGTGGCCAATGTGGCAATGGCCATCCTGTTGATGCAAAGTAAACTGTGGAGCCTATCCGTTGGAGGCGGTGTAATACTGTTGAGTGTTGCCGGCGGCATTTGGTTCCTGACAAAACAAAAACATCTGAGATATGGAGTCGAATAGATATGGATTTTTAGTGAATATTTATCTGCTGATTACCGTGGTGCACTTGTTTCTGCTGCAAACCAATATGGAGTTTTATCAGCAGCTTACCAAGGTGTTATTGGTACCCGTGTTAATTGTGTATGCGTGGTCCAATGCTGCAGGTGCTGCACGATGGGCTTTGGTGACGGCCCTTTTATTCGGATGGGCGGGAGATATACTGCTGCTATTCAGTGAAAGACAGGAGCTGTTTTTCCTGCTGGGATTAGGGGCTTTTCTTGCAGGGCATCTGGCATACATAAGAAGTTTCATGCTCTGGAAAGATGGTTCAGGTAGCCATCAATGGGCACCCTACTTCGGACTGGTGGCAGTGGTTTCCATCTTGATGAGTAGAATAACAGCTTCTTTGGGAGATATGCTGGTGCCCGTGTTGTTGTATGTGGCCGCTATTTCAGCCATGACCGTGATGGCCATCAGGAGAAAAGGCGCTACCAATACTACCAGCTACTATGCTGTGCTTACAGGGGCATTGTGTTTTATCGCTTCCGATTATTTGATAGCTTGGAATAAGTTTCATTCCCTCATACCCAACAGTGCAGTCTGGATTATGCTCACCTATGCCATAGCACAATACCTGATTGTGCAGGGACTGTTATGGCACAAAAAAAATCCTGCCGATGAAGGCAGGATTTTATCATGATTACTTACCGAAAGTATGTTTAGGGCTGCAGATAATATTCTGTATTGCCAATAGATATAAAGGATATGTGATTGTTGTGATCAATGAAAACAGCAACCTCTTTTACTTTTTCGCCTTTCACCTTGGTAGGTTTGCAGTTCACTTCTATTTTGCTTTGCACCAGACAGTTTTGAGAGTTGTTAAGGTACTGAGCAATATCAATGATTTCCAGGCGGTTGATTTTTCCGTTTTCTGTGAATTCAATATGGTCGTTGTTGAAACGAATGGAAATGTTCTCTTCGGGTTGTACCACCTGCGCATCGAAGGTGATGTTGTTGTTCTCCACTTTCATGTAGGGCTTGATACTCTTACCGGCTAAGGTGAAATAGCTGGAGATAATCATGCTTCCGGCATCTGTGTAGCCTGTCACTTCAACGGCAGAACTTTTTGCAGGAGCTGCAGCGGCACTGCTAACTTCGAGGGTCGGATTGCTGCCGTTAAATGCCATCAGGTTTTCTAATTCCTGACCGTTCACATTCAATGCAGCTGCGGCGAGTAAAACCAAGAAAAGACCTGTTTTGCGTTGTTGCCCTTCCATATCAGTTTATTTTGATAGAACAATGTTAAACACTTCCCTATGGAAAATTGCTTACACTGAATGATAATTCATGACATGACTATTTGGATTAAATATGCCATATTGAACTATTAAGAGCGTTAAATTAGAAAAATTATTTAAATAGTGTGACAAAATGGTAGGATATATTCCGCAATAATTTGCTAATTAAAATACTTTATGTGACAAGAATAAAATTCAGTAAATTACTTTATAGCGACAATAAGTCCGTTTATTATAAAAAATCAATCTTTTTAGTGACGTAAAAGTAGTAGCGGAAAGGTGATTCCGCTAAATACTACACGCTGTCACCCGCAGGGTGAAGTGCAGTCCAAATGGGTGAATAAAGGGGAAAATGCAGTGGTTACATATTCCTTCTATACTGACCACCTACCTCAAATAAGGCCGCAGTTATCTGGCCAAGAGAACATATTTTACCGGCTTCCATCAAACGGGCAAAGAGGTTCTCGTTGCGGATGGCAGCCTGTTGCAGGTCTTTCAGTGCCTGAGCCGCATCCTCAGCATGGCGTTCCTTCAGTTGCTGAACCGTGGTAATCTGCAATTCCTTTTCTTCCTGAGTAGAGCGAATCACCTCCTGTGGGAGGATAGTAGGGGAGCCCTTGCTGCTCAGGAATGTATTCACACCAATAATCGGATATTCACCGGTGTGCTTCAAAGTTTCATAGTACAGGCTTTCCTCCTGAATCTTGCCGCGCTGGTACATGGTTTCCATAGCACCCAGTACGCCTCCGCGTTCTGTAATGCGATCGAATTCCGACAATACCGCTGCTTCTACCAGGTCGGTAAGCTCTTCTATGATAAAGGAACCTTGTGTAGGATTCTCATTCTTCGCTAATCCCAGCTCCTTATTAATAATGAGCTGAATGGCCATGGCCCTGCGCACACTCTCCTCGGTAGGCGTAGTGATAGCTTCATCGTAGGCATTGGTATGCAGACTATTACAATTATCGTAAATGGCATACAACGCCTGCAGGGTCGTACGGATATCATTGAAGTCAATCTCTTGTGCATGCAGACTCCTGCCCGATGTCTGTATATGGTACTTCAACATCTGTGTGCGCTCATCTGCACCGTACTTGACTTTCATGGCTTTGGCCCATATCCGGCGTGCCACACGACCAATGACTGCATATTCCGGATCTACGCCATTGCTGAAGAAGAAGGACAGGTTCGGTCCGAATTTATTGATGTCCATCCCCCTGCTTAAATAGTACTCCACATAGGTGAAACCATTGGCCAGTGTAAAGGCAAGCTGCGTAATCGGGTTGGCCCCGGCTTCCGCAATATGGTAACCGGATATCGAAACCGAATAGAAGTTGCGTACCTGCTGCTCGATAAAATACTGTTGCACATCGCCCATCAAACGCAGTGCAAACTCAGTGCTGAAAATACAGGTATTCTGTGCCTGGTCTTCTTTCAGGATATCGGCCTGCACCGTTCCGCGCACCTGCTTCAGTGTGTCGGCTTTGATGCGTTCATATACTTCTTCAGGCAGCACCTGGTCGCCGGTAACACCGAGCAACATGAGCCCGAGACCGTCGTTGCCCTCCGGCAAACTGCCATGGTACACTGGTCGCACACCACCCCGCTCTTTAAAGATGGCATCAATCCGCTGGTTGACCTCCTCTTCCAGTCCGTTCTCTTTGATAAACAATTCGCATTGCTGGTCAATGGCGGCATTCATGAAAAAGGCCAGCAGCATCGGTGCCGGTCCGTTGATGGTCATCGATACAGAAGTCTTGGGGTCGGCGAGATTAAAGCCGCTGTACAGCTTCTTGGCATCGTCCAGACAGCATATGCTAACGCCACTGTTGCCAATCTTACCGTAGATATCCGGACGATGACCCGGGTCATTGCCATAAAGTGTTACACTATCGAACGCAGTGGAAAGCCTTTTGGCAGGCATGCCCAGACTCACATAATGAAAGCGGCGGTTCGTGCGCTCCGGTCCGCCTTCTCCAGCAAACATACGTGTGGGGTCTTCTCCCTGGCGCTTGAACGGATAGATACCGGCAGTGAAGGGAAATTCACCCGGCACATTTTCTTGTAAACTCCATCTCAGTATATCACCCCAGCTGGAGTAAGCCGGCGTTACCACCTTAGGAATCGGTAAATGACTCAACGATTGACTGTGGGTTTCCACCTCAATGTCTTTTCCCCGCACCTGGTAAACAAACACCTCTTCTTTATAGCGCTGACGTTTGTTCGGCCAGTCTTCAATTAATAAATAATTCTTGCGGTCAAATTCCAGCTGATATTGATTGATAGCTGCATCCAATTCGGAAGTATCTGCTTCCTGTTCACTTAAAATAGAATGGGCACCTTGCAGTTGGTAAAGCTTCTCTGCTATGGCTGCTTGCGCCAACACCCACTGGTCGTACTGGCGGTTGCTTTCAGCAATTTCCGACAGGTACCGGGTTCTTTGCGGGGGAATGATGAAGATTTTTTCGCTCATCTCGCCCTCGTGCAAAAAGGTAGACCGGAACATTTCATTTCCTGTCTTATCACAGATAGTATCCATGATCACCTGGAAAAGGGTATTGGTGCCCGGGTCATTGAACTGAGATGCAATGGTGCCGTGCACAGGCATTTCATCTACCTGCTTATCGAATAGTTTATGGTTCCGCTGGAACTGCTTGCGCACATCGCGCAGCGCATCCATAGCTCCGCGCTTGTCGAACTTATTAAGTGCAATCACATCGGCAAAATCGAGCATATCGATTTTTTCCAGTTGTGAGGCGGCACCGTACTCAGGTGTCATGACATACAGACTCACATCGCTGTGGTCGATAATCTCGGTATCGCTTTGTCCGATGCCCGAAGTTTCCAGTATGATCAGGTCAAAGCCTGCTGCTTTCAATACAGCAATAGCATCACCCACGTGTTTACTCAATGCCAGATTACTCTGACGCGTTGCGAGGGAACGCATATACACCCTGGGGTTGTTGATGCTGTTCATCCTGATGCGGTCACCCAGCAAGGCACCACCGGTTTTTCTTTTCGATGGATCTACTGATATAATACCTATGGTGCGGTCGGGGTATTGCAGTAAAAAGCGGCGCACCAATTCGTCTACCAGACTCGATTTTCCTGCACCTCCTGTACCAGTGATGCCCAGTATCGGGGCGGTGGCATTTGCTGCCAGCTGTCGGATAGTGCTCAGTGCTGCTGCAGATTCTTTGGGGAAGTTTTCTGCCGCTGTTATAATGCGGGCAATGGCTCCGTGTTTTTCGGCACTCAGTTGCTCTATCTCTCCGTTGAGGTGCATGCCAACCGCGAAATCACTCTGCTGTACCAGGTCGTTAATCATGCCCTGCAACCCCAGCGCCCGCCCATCGTCGGGAGCGTAAATACGGGTGATGCCATACGCGTGTAATTCATTGATCTCCTCCGGCAGGATGGTACCGCCGCCACCTCCAAATATTTTGATATGACCGGCTCCCTTTTCCTGCAGCAAATCATACATATATTTTAAATATTCCACGTGTCCGCCCTGATAGCTCGTCATGGCTATGGCATTGGCGTCTTCCTGAATGGCACAATTCACCACTTCATCCACGCTGCGGTCGTGGCCCAGGTGAATGACTTCCACGCCAGTGGCCTGGATAATGCGGCGCATAATATTGATGGCGGCATCATGCCCGTCGAAAAGCGATGCAGCGGTAACAATTCGAACTTTATGTTGCGGAGTATAAGGCGTTGCTTCCTGCATATTTCACACGTTTGAGGAGCTGCAAAGTTACGAAAATGGCAATTGGTGCGTTTGGGAGCAAGTTCCTGTGTGCTGTCCACTACCGGCCTTCCGGCTGTTCGCTGTATCTGCCCTCCGCTGCACTCCGGTCAGGATGCCGCTGCCATCCGGGCTGGAAGCTACCTGGTAGCTTCGTTGCTGCCTGGTCAATAGCTCTGCCCCCAATCCGTAACTGCGTAGCCGAAGCACATCACCCGACTCAACAGCATAAAAAAAGGCACCATTCTGTTCGAATAGTGCCTTTTTTATTGAAATGATGTTCGCTTACTGATCGTCTTTCTGCTGATCGGCCAGGGCTTCGAAATCGAAGCTCAGGGTAAAGCGCAAAGTATTGTCCAGTGGATTTTGCTGGTTGCTGCTCGGAATCAGGTAAGAAAAATCAAGTCCGAAGACATTGTAACGCAGTCCTAAACCCAGGGTAAAGAACTGACGACCACCCTTGGTGGGGTCTTCAAAGAAGTAACCGCCGCGTACTGCAAACTGATTGTTGTACCAGTATTCCAGGCCGGTGCCTATGGTAATTTCATTCAGTTCTTCGCTGAAACCATTCGGTGCATCGTTGAAAGAGCTGAAGGCACCGCTGATAGGTCCCAGTTCCTTGTAGTCGAAAATACCGTTGGCAGGATTGATATCTGTTGTATCAGGAGTTGGTACCAGCAGCTTGTTGAAATCAACAGCCAGCGCCAGTTTATTGTAATCGTCGAAATGAACGCCCAGGGAAACGCCTACGCCCAGATTGCTGGGGATGTAATCCCGCTCAGCACTGGAGGTATAGGTTACCTTATTTCCGATATTGGCAATGTTCATACCTGCATTCAGGAAGGCATCTTTATCGCCCATTTCAAATTCAGTAGTATAGAATAAGGAGATATCTGCTGCTACACCATTGGCCGGTTTAATGGGAATACCATTGACAAACTGTCCGGAGGCGAGGTTGGAGAAGATGTACTTCAGTGTAAGCCCCACAGAGAAATTATCGGAAAGCTTGCGCGCATAACCCGCATCTATCGCAAATTCATTGGGGCGGAAATCCTGCAACACCTGACCGTTCTGGTCGGTGAAGGTGATATTACCCAGTGAGAAATAACGCAGGGAGCCGGAAATGGTAGACAGGTCGTCAATTTTCCAGAATCCGTTCACATATGCCAGAAAGATATCGTTGACCAAATTGCTCAACCACGGAGTGTAGGTGATGGCAAGACCGGAATTATCTTCCAGAAAGGCGTTTTTCGCATTGTTCCAGAAAATGGATGCAGCATCCGGACTGGTGGCAATGCCCACATCACCCATGGAACCACCCCGGGCGTCCGGAGCAATACGCAAAAATGGTACCGCAGTGGTCACCGTGTTGAGGTAATCATTTCCGCTTCCACCGGCGGGGACAGTTACCTGAGCCATAGCCCATTGGCTGCTTAGGGTCAGCAGTAAAAGGCTGAATACAGACAAATTTTTTCTCATCAGAAGATATTGGGTTGCAAATTTAGTGTTATTTGGCCTTACCTTAAAACGACCAGCTTTTCAAAAACGCTCACTTTGGCATTATCTGATAATGCCCGGACAGAAATTTTATACACATATACGCCTCGACCTATGGGGTCACCGAAATTGTCCAGCCCATCCCAGCCGATTCCGGAGACGCGGTAGCCATCGGTGCTCACCTGCTGTAAAATGGTCTTGATGAGCTTCCCGCTGACGGTAAAAATCTCCACTTTCACATCCAGAACATCTCCGGGGCGGTTGTGTTCAAACCAGAATTCAGTATTGGTGGTGAAGGGGTTGGGGTAATTCAGCACGTGATCCAGCGCCAGCTCGGCACTTTCCGCTACAACAAACTCTGTATATCCCTCCCCCGAATTATTGTATACATCCCAGGCTTCCACGCGCACGGCATGGCGTCCCGCAGGTAAATCGTACAAAGGATAGCTGACCTTGCCACTCTGGTAACTATCGAGGTCGGATTCGTAATAATCGTTCAGTTCCAGTCCGGCATCATCATCATTGATGCGCGCCATAATATCGTGACCGATGCCATTGCCCACGGTATTGATGCCGTTTTCATCTTCCAGAACAATGTACAACAGCGGATTTTCATCGGTAAGACCCCCGAATACGAAGGTCTCATCATTCATGTATACACTTACTTCAGGACCACTCAGGTCGTTTGCAGCAGAATCGGAGGCGCCACCTACAATCACATTATTTTCATAGCCACCCGCATCTTCCACTCCGTTCTCGGCATAAAAGCTCAGCTTACCATTCCCGAAGGTGTAGGAAATGTCTTTGGGAACTATGAATTCAAATTCAAATGCTCCGTTGGTAACGCTCGCCTTGCCTTTGTATATAACATTGCTTTGCTCAGTAAAGGTGTAGGGATTGCTGGTTGCAGGGTCGTTTTCCAGGGTGGTGATGGTGAGGGGTTTATCGAAAATGGTTGGATAAACAATGCCATTGAAAGAGCTGAGCAGACTACCCCCGTCTCTGATTTCTCCTTTGATATTGACTTTGGCCAAAGCTTTCAAGGTGTCGGTTCCCGATGCAACAGGGGTGCCATTTACTTCGGTGGCGACAATTTGGTATTGCGGGTAATTCAACTGCAGGGCAGGGTCGCCAAGCAACAGAAACTTCCGGTTGTTGATGGCATCAAAACTCGTAGATACCGAATTCTTACCCGCGGTGAGGGCTTCCCCCATGGTGGGCATCCGTCCATCTACAGGCTCGAAAATTTTGAAAAAGAAGTTGCTGTTGAGGACGTAATTCTGGA
Organism: Bacteroidetes bacterium UBA3022; assembly: GCA_002346225.1. Classification (GTDB taxonomy): domain Bacteria; phylum Bacteroidota; class Bacteroidia; order Chitinophagales; family BACL12; genus UBA11426. Next base: position 149,016 of record DDYY01000079.1, on the reverse strand, counting down.
AGGAATAAACAATCCGCACAGTAGTTACCAGGCCGATGCCCCCGCCCTGAGGATTCAGTAATATGAGCTCACCGGCAGATGTTCTCTCCGGATTGTCGTAACGGGAAAACGAACAGGTGGCAGTGATAAACAGGGGGAGCTTGTCGAAATTGGTCCAGCTGTTGATGTCATCCACGCCCAGTACCCTTTCCTGCGCCCAGTTTTGTTCGTTGCCATGGCCTGTCCAGTTCATGATGAGGCTGCCCGTAAATATTTGCGCATTGATATCGCGGTTGACATCGGGATACCTCTCTCCACCCGCACCGGGTACCTGCTGGTAGGCATCGAGGTAGATCTTGTTGATATTGTACTGCGGATAATTCTCATTCACCCAGTCGGCGATATCGTTGGCGTCATCGATATGGGTGGTGCCGTCTTCGTCATCGGCGACAAAGCAAATGGTATTGCGCCAGGAGCCCAGAGCGGAGGGCGTTTTGTAGGCAAGAATTTTATCTACCACATTCCGTGCTTCTGTAACCGATTTCACCGGTAAGCGACCTACAGCTACATCTAAAAGATTCACCGCCTGACTCATATCAGCACCTTCTTCGGGGTCCAGGCACACATAATAATCGTCGGTGGGGAAGGTGAGCACCTGATGGATACTTTCGTAACTCTGATATGTAGGCACCCGGTTGGTATTGTCTCCGGGTTCGGTCATGATATTCTTATAGTCGAAGGTAGCATCTCCCATCAGCAACAGGTATTGCGGCATGGCAGCTTCACTGCCGGCGGCGCGGTCGTAAAACATGCGCATCATGTTGCGGATAGCAGTGATATCAGCAGTACCGGAAGAAAACTCATTGTATACCTGGGTCGTACTTGCTACCAGCGTGTCGAGGCCATTCACGTTGTGGTGCCAAGCGGCAAGGCGCCTGGATTCAGCCATATAATCGGGGTGCGAAACAATAATCAAATCGGGTTGCAGGCTGCTGTTGTGCAAGTTCTGATTGGCAACAGGGCCTTCTATGGTAATCTGACCGGCAGGTAATGCATCTTCCGTAAAAAAGGCAATGAACTGCAGCAGGCTGTCGGCATCGCGGGTGAAATCAATCTGACCACCGGTGTAGAAATAGGCTTGTATAGCTGCGTTGGTGGGGTCGGTGACATCCCAGATAATCGCATCATCCGGCCCATTGAAAAGATAGCGCGTTACTTCTCCGATACCTCTGCTGTCGCGAAACAACAATTGGCCACTGTTGTAGGTCGCGGACCTGCGCACCACCAGTTCTATGTCATCCAGCCAGCCATCACTGCCCGCAGGGCCGGCAAAGCTGACATTAAAGGTGATGTTTCCGTTGGTCGGCAAAAAGCTGTCCTCTCCCTGCACAGAACTGGCATAATTGCTTTCGGTGCTTTCGGGTACGGAGGAGAGCAGTCGTGATACATTCAATCCGTTGCCACTAATGGTAAAAGTGGAAGCTCCGGCACTGCTCTTGGCAGCCAGAAAATAGCGGATCAAAGCCGGCTCATCGGTAATGATATTGGGTATGGTGGTGCTGTAGGTGCGCAGATTGCTGAACGCGTTAAAGCCGAAATCAAAGAACCGCCTGCCAGAGCGGATAAGGTTGAGGTCATCGTTGTCCCAGACCACCAGATGGTCGAAGGAGGTGGAGGTATAGGTAGGGACAGCAGGGCTCACCGCAATAGTGGTTAGCGATTTATTGGTTCCCCTGTTGGGTGAAATAAAGTAGCAGGATTTATTGGAATACGGATGGGTAGTATGGCGATAGGTGGCGAGTGCAGTATCATACTCCCAGGTATGCGGACCAACGGCGTACCATAGAATATAATCTCCATCGTCGAAGCTGCCATCTGCCAGTCCGACACGGTACACGGCATTTTCCACCAGATCATCGGGGTTGTCGGCACTATTCGCCTCGGGCAGCATACCTATTCCATAACCGAAAATACCCAGCGTAGCGGCATTGAGGGTAGTAGTATTGATGCCCAGCGATTCCAGAAAGGCTTTGTCAATGCGGTAAATCCCGGTTTGGGTTACGCTCACTTTGTACCAGGTGCCGTCTGCCAGTTGGGATTGATCGGCATAAACGTGTTCGGTAGCATCCAATCGCAGGGTGGAGGGACTCGCACTGACCACCAGTGTACCGGAAACCAATCGCTCTAACTGTCCGGTACTGGGATTGTTGCGCAATGGAACAATGGCAATAGAAGTCAACGGACGCCCCTTTTCATAGCCGGTACTGACGGAGAGCTCAGCGGTATTGCCCAGACGGGGTGTCGCTCTGTTGCCCGGCCATTGGTAACTTTCATAACGGGCGTTATCTAACCGAACATCTATGCTGCTGCCTTTCGGACTGGGGCATTGAACAGTAAGGTAGGGCAGGGGACGTTCGTCTGAAGTGTAGGCAGCACCCTTGAAAGCCGGCAACCGGATGATATTTACACCATCGGGGGCGGTAATTTCGAGAGGTGTGGATTCCCATTCCGGCCGAATGTCTTTTCTAAGTAATTCCGATTGCGCAGATACCACCACGGAAGCAAAAAACGTTAACATTGCAGTTGCAATCCACCGCGTAGAAGAAAAGGTGCCGAATTGAAAAATCATAATCCTGTTACTGTTCAAAATAAGTGGGTGTCTCATCAACGGAGGCAGGGAAGGCATATTGCCCCTCTTTTCCTGCTAAGCGTTCAAAACTATGCAAAGAATTTGGCTTGCTTATGGTTCATGATATGCGGTCATTTTTTTGTCGAAAACGCTGCCGCGCAGGATTTACAGTTCACCCAACTCGACGCTTCCGATAGTTATTTGAATCCCGCATTTGCCGGCAGCGGTGGAGCAGGAAGGCTCACTGCCAATTTTCGCAGTCAGTGGCCCGATATGCCCCAGACCTACCTGAGCTATCGCCTGAGTTACGACCAGCCCATCGGCGATGCCAACAGTGGTTTCGGATTGTACATGATCAAAGACGACCTGGGTGAAGGTGTACTGAGTGGCTTTCAGCTGGGCTTTCAGTACATGTACCAGGTGAAGCTGAGCAGCACTGCCGCCATGAATTTCGGGATGCAGCTGGGGATGCAGCAACAGCGCCTTAACTGGGACAGATTGCAATTATTCGATCAGATAGACCCGGTGTATGGATTCAATAATGCCTCCGGCTTGCCCAATCCGACCAATGAACCGCTTCCTCCGTCACTTTCCCGCACCCAGCTCGACCTGGGAGCAGGGGTCGCAATTGTCACAGAAAAGGTGTTTACAGGACTGTCGTTTCACCACCTCAATACACCCGTGGCTGGGTTCTATTCCTATGATACGGTAGCATTGCCGATGGGCATCTCCTTCCAGACAGGTGTGCAGATAAAGCAGAAAAAGAAGCGGGATCCCTTCATAGCGGTTCCCAGCATAACCTGGTACGGACAGGGGGGCTCCAACCAGCTCCAGATAGGCTCTTCTTTTGCTAAAAGCCTTGTCATGGGCGGGCTGTATCTGAAAAACAATCTTTCGGGCATGAGTAACGTTAGCATCATGGCCGGTTTCCGGAAGGACTGGCTGGTGTTTACCTACAGCTACGATGCAACGCTGGGTGGGCTTTCGGGCGAAACCGGGGGGGCACATGAGGTGGGGCTTATTTTCAGACTGGAAGATGCCGGGAAAGCTGCCAAGGGTAAATATTATAATGTGCTGATGCGGCCTTCCATTTTTTAATTTGCATAATTTTATAAGTAGATTTGCGTTTATTGCCAAATGATGCCTAGTATGAAAAGAGTCATTATACCTGCAGCGGCGTTGCTGCTCGCCGGAGCTTTTATGAGTTCCTGCGGTGAACGATCCGCTGCCACTGGTTTCAAGTACAACGATACCAAGTGGGGAGGTTTCGAAAATGTGGACTACAAAGGTCAGCCCACAGGTCCCAACCTGGTGTTGGTGCAGGGCGGTACATTCTCGATGGGTACCACAGAACAGGACGTCACGTTTGAGTTTCACAACCAGCCACGTCGTGTCACAGTTTCTTCATTTTATATTGATGAAACAGAAATTTCCAACCTCCATTACCGCGAGTACTTGTACTGGACCAAACGGACATTTGGAATTGACTTCCCTGAAATCATTAAGAACACCCTTCCCGACACACTTGTCTGGAGGGAAGAACTTTCCTACAACGAACCCTACGTGGAATACTATTTCCGCTATCCTTCCTATGATGATTATCCGGTAGTGGGTGTTTCCTGGCTGCAGGCTAATGAATTCTGCCGCTGGAGAAGCGACCGCGTAAATGAAGGTATTCTGGCCGACAAGGGTTATATGGATGTAAACATCAACTCTTACAACGAAGATAACTTCACTACCGAATCGTATTACGCCGAACTCTATACCACCGGTGTACAGAAAGGTGTGAAAGACTATAGCCCTGATGCAGGTGACTCTAAACTGGGTCGTACCATTCGCATGGAAGATGGTATTCTGTTACCGGATTACCGCCTGCCTACCGAAGCGGAATGGGAATATGCTGCACTGGGTCTGATTGGCAACAATGTAGAAGGCAATGAAATGATTACCGATCGCAGGTTATATCCTTGGGATGGTAACACCTTGCGTGAGCCTTCTTCCAAGGAGCGCTGGTCACAGGGTAAGATGCTGGCAAACTACAAACGCGGTCGTGGTGACTACGCAGGTGTGGCCGGTAAGCTGAATGACAACGCCATTGTTACATCACCTGTATACAGTTATGCACCGAATGATTACGGTCTGTATAACATGGCAGGTAACGTAAACGAATGGGTGTACGATGTATACCGTCCGTTGACGTATTTCGATATGGAAGACCTGAATCCTTTCAGGGGTAATGTGTATGATACCAAAGAGCTGGATGAAGACGGTAATATTGCCGAACTCGATAGCATGGGTCGCGTGCGCTACCGTCCTGTTGAAGACGAAGAGGTGGTTAACCGTCGTAACTATAAGAAAGGTGATGTGAAAAATTACCTGGATGGTGATACCATGTCACTGGCCTACTACGATTACGCTAAAACCACACTGGTGAGTGATAAAGCAAGGGTGTATAAAGGTGGTTCCTGGGCGGATGAAGCCTACTGGCTGTCTCCCGGTTCACGTCGTTATCTGGAAGAAGATCAGGCAACAGCTACCATTGGTTTCCGCTGTGCTATGATACGACTGGGAGGTGATGTAGATAATTATACCCGCGGAGGTAATATCTTCAAGAGCACCGACAAGCAACAAAAAATGAACAGAAAGATGCGTAAGCAAACGCAGTGATAACCTGTTAACAAAACCTATAAAAGCCTTTCGAATAAACCCGGAAGGCTTTTTAATTTTAATCTATGGACTATATACCTGCTTTACTCGAGTTGCATGCGCGCAGCACCGATATTGTCATCGACTCGCGCAAGGTGCAGTCGGGATCCATGTTCTTTGCCCTCAAGGGAGAGCATGTCAACGGCAACGACTATGCTGAGAAGGCAGTGGAGCAGGGCGCTTTGGTAGCCGTCGTGGATGACGAACGACTTAAAACAATTCCGGGTTGTTTTTGGGTGGAAGATGTGCTGACGGCTTTGCAGCAACTGGGCACAGCCTACCGCGATAGCCTGGGAATTCCCATTCTGGCACTCACCGGCTCCAATGGAAAAACCACCACCAAGGAATTGATTCATTCGGTATTGCAAACGCAGTTTAAAACCTTTGCTACCAAAGGCAATCTCAATAACCATATCGGTGTTCCCCTATCCTTGCTGTCGATACCGAGGGATGCAGAAATAGCCATCATAGAAATGGGTGCTAACCACCAGGGGGAAATTGCTTTCTTGTCGGAACTGGTTAAACCGGTGCTGGGCTTGATCACCAATATTGGTAAGGCGCATCTGGAAGGTTTTGGCGGACTCGATGGCGTAAAGAAGGGCAAGAGCGAATTGTATCAGTATTTGATGGAACATAGTGGCAGGTTGTTTGTCAATTCTGCCAATACAGTCTTGCAGGATGTTTATAATGGCTATGATAAGGTGGAGCTGTTTGGTGAAGCAGCCGGCGACCATGTGAAAGGTACGGCTGTGCTGGATAACGGCTTTGCGGCTGTGCAATGTGACGGAAGATTGTACCGTTCCAAATTGGTTGGTGCATATAATGCAGGCAATATTCTGGCAGCTATAGCAGTGGGCAAATACTTTGGTATAGACGATAATAATATACAATCCGGAATAGCCACCTACGAGCCCGATAACAATCGCAGTCAGTGGCTGGAACATGGCGGAAATTATTATATAATGGATGCCTATAATGCCAATCCCAGCAGTATGACTGCCGCCTTGAAACATTTTCAGGCTATGGATAAGGAACCCAGGGTGGCCATCTTGGGTGATATGCTGGAGCTGGGCGACGATGCTATTGCCGAGCATACATCCATTGTGAAGCTGGCTTGTTCCATAGGGTGTGCAGAGGTCATTACGGTAGGTCCTTTATTCCGGGATGCCGACACCGGACAAGCAACGAGGAATTTTGAAAACACGCTTTCCCTGCGTTCATGGTTACAGCAGCAATCGTTTGAAAATACCTACTTTCTGGTCAAAGGATCCAGAAGAATAGGGTTGGAGCGGATACTTGGGGAAGAGTAATATGGGAACGGTTGTTCAACCCCGATAGCTACCGGGGCATCCGCTAAACGACTACATCGCCAGTTTCTCAAACATACGCAGCCATTTATCGGGCAGCATGTTTTGCATGGCTTCTTCATAGTCGTGATAGGAGCAGGGCACCAATTGCTGTCGCTCAAAACGCTGCTCTACTGTAAATGGTACTTCCAGCCACCAGCGTCCGGATTTTTTGCTCTTCCAAAAGGTGAGGTCGTATTCGTTGTCGCTGAGATTAACAATATACTTATGGAAATCATTCTCATCTGTTATGGGGTAGTCGTGTTTGCGATTGTAATACCCATCAACAAAATACCATATCATTTGTGCAATGAGTTGGGCAGTCGTCTCCTGTCGGTCATTGGCGGGCTGGTAATTGTAGATGCCCAGCGAGCTTACCTTGTCGCTCATACCGGCATACCGCATCAGCTGACACATGTCTTCAGATGTGATGCCATTGGGAGAGCAATCGATGGTGCCGGGGGCATCACCGTATTTGATAGCGGAAACATCAATGCTAACAATGTCCGCATCGCGCAGTTCCGGTTCTACAATTCTGAAATCTTCTTTCAGTTTACCCAGCCGGCAGGTGTCGAAATACAAGTTGTCGATGGTTTCGAAAAGCTCGTTATTGATGTAGTGCCCCTGGCAGGCAATGGCTGAATAGTTGAACAGGTAATTGGGTTCGTGGCTGAAAACATTCAGCAGCCAGTTGCGGTACTCCGGTGCATCATCCGCATGGTCAATATCGATGCGTTCGTCTACCACAGCGAGGTTAACTGCCTGACCCAGGAACTCATAGGCTTTATACTGACCATAGCTCAGGTCGTGACTACCACCTATGATTACGGGAATAATGCGCTGCGCCAGCATGAACTCAACTACCATCTTCAGGTTGTTGATAGTATCCTCCGGTGTTTCACCTACTATAACTTCCCCGGCATCAATCAGGCGTAGTTTACTGTGGGGATTGATCAGGCTGTAAAAGTGTTTGCGTACAGCATCAAAGGTCACTGTGGCGGCGGCATGATGTGTACCGCGGTAATCGTTTACCGTAATGATGGCTATGTCTTTTTCGAAGGTGTCCGGCGCTTCACCGGTATGGATTTCCATGCACCTGCCCATCTGCAGCGGACTGCCTCCAGCATGCAATAAACCTCTGGTTCGTACGGGTGTCAGCAACCTGTTGATCATGCCTGAAAGTTCACAACTTATAGCTGTAAACCCAGTCTCCGGATACACAGCAAGTCTTTAGTTTTGTCTAATATTGAGGGCAACCTGTTTTGTATCTTTACCTTATGTTGATGCAGATAAGTCATATACTGGACAATGAATTCCTGAACAATACTATTCGTCAGTACCTCTGGCTGGGAGGCGTGCTGTTGGTAGTGGTGATATTCAATAAGTACCTGTCATCATTCATCAGCAGGATATTATTCCAGCTATTGAAATGGACCCGCTTTGGGGAACATGGGAAGTTGTTTTTAAAGTTGACCTTACGGCCACTCGAGGCTTACCTCATACTCCACACACTGTACATTGGGTTCAGCTTTTTGGATGCGCCCGATTTCATGTCGGTGACGTTTCTGGGGGTGACACTGCTGGAGTATGTACAGGGCATTTATCAGTTGCTGTTTATCATCAATACGGGCTGGCTGTTCAGCCGCATTGCCGATTTCATTATTACCGTAATGAATGAAAAAGCACTCTTGACACCCGATCCTACCGATGACCAGGTGATTGGTTTTCTCAAGGATGTTTTACGGGTGGTCATCTGGACTACCGTAGTGCTTTGTATCCTAGGCTTTGTATTCCATGTCAACGTTACCTCTATTGTAGCAGGCGCCGGTATTGCGGGCGTGGCCATTGCCTTTGCCGCTCAGGAGACCTTGCAGAATATATTCGGATCCATCAGCCTCTTTTCAGAAAAGCCTTTTATTGTGGGAGAATTGGTAGAAGTGGACGGGATTATTGGAACAGTAGATAAGGTTGGCTTCAGGAGTACAAGAGTACGTGCATTGGATAAGTCATATATGACAATACCCAATAAAAATATTGTCAATAACCGTATCAACAACCTGACAAATCGAACCGCCCGAAGGGTGCAGTTTCTGTTAGGGGTAGAGTATGGCACCTCCACTGAGACAATTGAAACCATAGTGGATGAAATACGGAGCTATCTGGAATCACACCCTGCAGTGCTGGACCAGCCGGTGGTGCAGTTTTTTGAATTTGGTCCCAGTTCGCTCAATATCTGGATTGAGTATTTTATCCATCTGATGGAATGGGTGCCCTATCTCGCTGCCCGCCAGGAAATCATGCTCCAGCTGATGCGCATTGTGCAGGACAATGGTGCCAGTTTTGCATTCCCGTCGCAAACGGTATATGTACGCCCCCAACAGGGCGAAACCCCACGCGATAATTAATGCCTATGGTACGGAATGTCCTCCTTATCCTGCTGCTAGCCAACTCCTTTCTGGTCCGGGCGCAGTTCGAATTGAATGCGCAAATAAGGCCCCGCACAGAACTGCGCAATGGTTATCGTTTTCCTGCCGGCGAATCATCAGAGCTGGCGTTTTTTGTTTCACAACGCACACGTCTTTCTTTTCTCTATAATGACACTATGCTGGATGCCAATATTACCTTGCAGGATGTGCGTGTGTGGGGCGACGAAACGATAGCCAGTGATAATCCCGGACTAGGTATTGCCATGGCATATGCTACGCTGCGTCCTTTCAAAGACTTTTCTGTTCGGGCAGGTCGGCAGGAGATTTCCCTCGGCGACCAGCGATTGTTCGGTATGGCCGAATGGCGACAGGCTGCACGCAGTCATGATGCGCTGTGGGTGCGCTGGCAGCCTGGCAAGTACGATGTCAGTGCTATCGGTGCCTTTAACCAGAATGCAGAGCGCCTGGGGTCGACAAGCTATGGCTTGAACCAGTATAAAGCCCTTGGAATCTTGTATGCAAAGCGGGAAGGTGCTTTGCTGGATGTGGATGGCATCATGGCTGCTGACGGAATTCAGAACCTCTATTCCGGTGGTTCAGAAACCGACTGGCGGTATACCACCGGCTTGAACGTCGCTGTTGATATTGCATCTTTTAAATTATTTGCAGGACAGCATATACAAAGGGGAACCAGGTTTATCGACAGAAAGGATATCAGAGCATTCATGGGAGTAGCCGGCGCTTCCTATTCATTCGGAAAATGGCGATTCAATTTTACCACCGAAGTGCTTTCGGGCAGAGACTCTACATCAGAGGATTATACCGCATTCGATAATCTTTACGCCAGTCGACACCGGTTTTTCGGTTACATGGATTATTTTGTCAGCTTCCCGTTCGACCCGGATGAAGGCGGACTTCAGCATACACAGCTAAGCGCTGCCTATCGTCCTGCGCCGCAGCATACCATAGAGCTCACTGGTCATAGCTTCTATCTGGAAGAGCGAGTGCGCGATGCTGCAACTGGTGTGTTGACAGGCAAAGAATTGGGTCAGGAACTGGATCTGTTGTATACGTTCGATATGCGTTCGGATATCAGCGTAACCTTTGGTCATTCGCTGTACTGGTCTACTGATGACCTTGCCTTAATCAAAGGTGGTGATCCTTCCATTGTGAATCACTTTACCTACCTTATGCTGGATGTTCGCCCGGTGTTTTTCCGCTCGAAAGGAAAATAACCTATTGCACCTCTTCGTAGTCGGTGTACTCTACCTTTTTTTTGGTGGATGGTGCCTGGGGTTTCGCCTCTCGGTATCCTTCAACTGCCGGCCGCACTAATTTCTGCCACAGCACCAGCACCACAATGATCAGGGTAATTGCACTCATGATTATCGGCTGAGGTACATGGATTTCTCACTTTGCAATTTGCGGAAGAAAGGATCCTGCAGGTCTTTGATAAAGCGTATGGCTTCTCCGGTTGACTTCATCTCAGGTCCCAGCTCCTTGTTCACTTTCGGGAATTTATTGAAGGAGAAAACAGGTTCCTTAATGGCATACCCTTTCAGGTTTTTGTCAAACTGGAAGTCTTTGATTTTGTTTTCTCCCAGCATCACCTTGGTGGCGATATTGAGATAAGGAATCTGATAGGCCTTGGCGATAAAGGGTGTTGTCCGGCTGGCACGCGGGTTGGCTTCTATGACATACACCTTTTCATTTTTTACTGCGAACTGGATATTGATAAGACCGCGAATGTTCAATGCAACTGCCAGTTTGTGCGTATAGGTTTCCATTTGCTGCAGAACCGAAGGACTCAGGCTGAATGGCGGCAGTACGGCACTTGAGTCACCGGAGTGGATACCCGCAGGTTCAATATGTTCCATGATGCCCATAATGTGCACGTCTTCTCCATCGCTGATGGCATCAATTTCACATTCTTCGGCACGATCCAGGAAGTGGTCGATGAGTATGCGGTTGTCAGGGAAGTGTTTCAAAATAGAGATAACACTCTTCTCCAGTTCCTCATCATTGATGACGATACGCATGCGCTGTCCGCCCAATACATAGGAAGGTCTTACCAGCACCGGATAACCGATGCGATTGGCGACATCAAGTGCCTCCTCCGCAGTAGTAGCAGAGCCGTATTCCGGGTAAGGGATTTCCAGTTCCTTCAGCAGGTCGGAAAATTGTCCGCGATCTTCGGCAATGTCCATATTTTCGAAAGAGGTACCGATAATGGGGATGCCTTTTTTATGGATTTTCTCTGCGAGCTTCAATGCTGTTTGTCCGCCCAGTTGCACCACTATACCATCCGGTTTTTCGAAGTCAATCAGCTCATTAAGGTGCTCCCAGAAAACAGGTTCAAAGTACAGTTTATCGGCGATATCGAAATCGGTAGAAACGGTTTCCGGGTTGCAATTGACCATGATGGCTTCGTAACCACATTCCTTGATGGCGAGTACACCATGTACACAGCAATAGTCGAACTCAATACCCTGTCCGATGCGGTTAGGGCCGGAACCCAGCACGATGATTTTTTTTCTGTCGCTGGCTACACTCTCGTTTTCTCCGTCGAAGGTGCTGTAGAAATAAGGTGTCTTCGATTCGAACTCTGCGGCACAGGTGTCTACCAGTTTATAGGTGCGCCTGATATTCAGGGAACGGCGGTATTCGTAGACATCATCTTCCGTGGCATTACCGATTATATTGGCAATTTGAATATCGCTGTAGCCCGACTGCTTCAGTTGCACCATGAAGTCGTAAGGGATGTTTTGCAGGGAATAGCGGCGCAGTTCTTTTTCCATTTTCGACAGGTTCTGAATCTGCATCAGGAACCAGCGGTCAATCAGCGTCTGGTTGTGGATGGTTTTAATGGGAACACCCAGGTCTATGGCTTTTTTGATATTGAAAATCCTATCCCATTTAGGGGAACCTAATCCGGCTATGATTTCTTCTGAGCTCTTGTAGAATCCCTTTTCGCCACTCAGTCCGATCTTGTTGTTTTCAAGGCTTTGACAAGCTTTTTGAAGCGCTTCGTTAAAGCTTCTTCCGATGGCCATCACTTCTCCCACACTTTTCATTTGCAGACCAAGTGTATCATCGGCGCCTTTGAATTTATCGAAATTCCAGCGCGGCATTTTTACGATAACGTAGTCCAGTGCCGGCTCGAAGTAAGCTGATGTGCTTTTGGTAACCTGATTTTTGATTTCGTCGAGGTTGTATCCTATGGCCAGCTTGGCAGCCACCTTGGCAATCGGATAACCGGTTGCTTTACTGGCGAGTGCGGAGGAGCGGGAAACCCTGGGGTTGATTTCAATGGCAATGATTTTCTCGGTATAGGGATCAACTGCGAACTGCACATTACATCCTCCGGCAAAGTTGCCCATAGCCCGCATCATTTTGATGGCCATGTTCCGCATCTGCTGATAGCAGGGATCGCTTAAGGTCATGGCAGGAGCTACTGTGATGGAATCCCCTGTGTGTACGCCCATGGGATCGAGGTTCTCCACTACACAGATGATGGCCACATTATCGACCGAATCGCGCAGCAATTCCAGCTCGTATTCTTTCCATCCCAATACTGCTTCTTCTACCAGAACTTCATGGGTAGGTGAAGCCGTAAGGCCGCGTTGGAGCGCTTCATCCAGATCCTCTTTGCCGTGTACAAAACTGCCACCGGTACCTCCGAGTGTGAAGGATGGCCGAATCACCAGCGGAAATCCGATTTGCTGTGCGTATTCTTTTCCTTCCAGAAAGGAGTTGGCGATATGCGATTTGGCAACGGGTATTTCCAGTTCCACCATCAGCTGGCGGAACAACTCTCTGTTTTCAGCGCGGTCGATGGCTGCGATGTCAACACCAATCAAACGGATATCAAAGTCTTTCCATATGCCCATGGAATCGACTTCAATGGCCAGGTTGAGGGCGGTTTGTCCACCCATGGTAGGTAGCACTGCATCAATAGGAGTGCCCGCATCCCTGTTTTCCTGCAGAATATCCCTGATAGACTCCGGTGTCAGCGGCCGCAAATAAATATGATCGGCTGTAACGGGATCGGTCATGATGGTGGCCGGATTCGAGTTGATCAGCGAAACGATAATGCCTTCTTCCCGCAGGCTTCTTGAAGCCTGTGAGCCGGAGTAATCGAATTCGCAGGCTTGTCCGATAATAATTGGACCACTGCCAATGATGAGCACGTGGTGGATGGAGTTATCTCTGGGCATAATGGGATGGTTCTTTAAAGAAGTGATGGACGGAATAAGGGAGGGCTGAATGAGCCGGGATGAAGAAGATTCCTACCTTTGCGTTGAATTGCATTCCGGAGCCCAAAAATAGACAGAAATCCCGGGCGGAACAACCATGGAAACGGTCGACATTCAGGTTACATACAATCTATCAACAATTCATTTCCTGCGATTTGGTAGTGGAAGAGAGGTGTTAATTGCATTTCATGGCTTTGGTGAAAGTGGAAAAAGTTTTCTTGCGCTCAGGAATGCGCTGGGCAGCCGATATACCGTCTATGCCATGGATATGCCCTATCACGGCGCAACCCAATGGCGGGAGCAGCACCACTACAATAAGAACGACCTTCAGGCTATTCTGGAATTGTTGCTCGAACAAGAGCAAATCAGACGCTTTGAATTGCTCGGGTTCAGTATGGGCGGCAAAAATGCCATGGCAGCCGTAAAGATGTTTCCGGAAAGCGTGCAGCGGCTGTATTTACTGGCGAGCGATGGTATTCAGACCAAAAGGGTCTACAATGTGGCAGTATATCCCGCTTGGGGAAGAAAGATTTTCCACTCGGTTGTAGCGCATCCCGGATGGCTCTTTGCCTGTATCAAGGCTTTTCGCCGCCTGGGCATCATTTCACCCTGGCTGCATAAATTCACTTTCAATCACCTGAATACCCGGGAGAAAAGGCAACGTTTATACGACACCTGGGTGTCTATGGCCGATTTCCAGATTCAACTTCCCGCATTGCGGCAGCTGCTGAATAAGCACGCTATTCCGGTTGTGTTGATTTTTGGTGAACGCGATGAGGTGATTCCCCCCGCTGTGGCTACTATCTTTGCCAAAGGAGTGGACCATGCAACAATTCATATTATTCAGAGAGGGCACTATTTTATTGACGACAGGTTCGACCCTGTGCTTATGAAGCTATTGCCCCAATGATAATATACACATATTCCATATATATTCTCAGTGCACTCTACGGAGCACTGATACTTTATTTTTATCTCGGCTGGAAAGCCCTGAAGGAGTTCAACAGCAAATCGCCGGATACCATTCCCGGCGTTCGGGTAAGCGTAATTGTTCCTGTCAGAAATGAGGCCGACCATATCATTGACCTGCTGGATGATTTAGCCGCCCAGCAATATCCGCATAGCTTAATGGAGGTGATTATTGTCGACGACTTTTCCGACGACAAAACAGCTGACCTCGTGCGAGGATATACCAAGCTTCAAGTGCGCTTGATTCATCTGGCCGACTATATGGATCCCTCCTTACCCCGACAGGCGCATAAAAAAATTGCCATTGAAACGGCAGTGCAGCTGGCAAAGGGAGACTGGATTATCACCACCGATGCAGATTGCAGAATGGGACCCGACTGGGTGTCTACAACGATGCAATATGCTAAGGAATCAGATGTGGTGTTTGTTGCCGGACCTGTAGGGCTTTTTTACGACACGAGTTTTCTGGGAAAATTTCAGACGCTTGATTTCATCAGTCTGGTGGGTATTGCAGCGGCTTCTATACATAACGGTTTTTATAATCTTTGTAACGGGGCTAATCTGGCGTACGCTAAAGCAGCGTTTCTGGAAGTTGACGGGTATGCCAATGCCAAGCATACACCCAGTGGCGATGACATGATGTTGATGCACAAGATAGGAAAGCGCTTTCCCGGGAAGGTGGGATTTCTTAAAAACAGGCAAGCTATTGTGCGCACTTTTACAGCTCCTGATTTCAGTACCTTCTGGCAACAAAGACTGCGCTGGACCTCCAAAGCCGGTCATTATGAAGACAAAAGGATTACTGTCATCCTGGCTATGGCCTATTTGTGTAATCTGACGCTGGCTTTCAATGTTATGGCCGGAGCTTTCCATCCGCAATTTCTGCACCTCGCCATGTGGCAATTTCTGCTTAAAATAGGAGTAGATACTTTGTTTGCATACAGTGTTGCCCGCTTTTTCAGAACAGAACAGCTGCTGTGGAATATACTTCCCATGCAGATTTTACATATTATTTATATCATAGCGATAGCTCCTGCAAGTTTGATAGGAGGTTTTGAATGGAAAGGAAGAAGGTATTCATAAGGATTGGTCTGCAGTCGCTGGTTGTGGGAATGATAGTGGCAGTGCTTGCCCTGCTGGTGATGGGCTTTTCCTCCGGTTGGCAGGCGGCTGAGCTACCCTTAAAAGTCCTTCGATTGGGTGGTGCAGCTGCATTGATTTATCTGCTCTTTTACCGGTTACCACTTGCTGCATTACAAGGTTTATGGGCTTACTACAAGCGAGGTAAAGCGCAAACCAATACCCTTCGCATTGCCGATCGGTTTGTGCGGAATCCGACAGCCATGTTTGGTACAATTGTATTGTTATATGCAGTAGTCCTGTTCATCGGTGCACATTTTTTTGCACCCGATACTTCTCCCTATGCTGCGCAGCAAGTGAATGAATTACCCTTTGTGGCTCCCGGCTACAAGGCCAGGTTATTCCAGGTGCCGGTAGAACGGGAACAGGCTAAGGCGGGATGGTGGCAGCAACTTATTTCCGGTCGCCAGGAAGCCTACAGACTCATAGCCATACAATCGATGGATGCTGATACAGCCGGGATTCATGTAGAACGATTTTTCGGAGAAGGTCTGCCCGGACAGCAATTGTTCTTTAGCTGGACGGATATGGGCGTGGAGCAACCCGAAAATGCGGAACAAGCAAAGAAATCAGCAGCGGATTTCACCATCGACAGAACCTATATTTTGGGGACAGATGATCTGGGCAGGGATTATCTCAGCAGAATGATTGTGGGTATCAGAGTATCACTGGCTGTAGGTGCCATCGCTGTGTTTATAGCATTGCTGATTGGTGTGCCCATCGGAGCTGCAGCGGGCTTTTACAAGTTGCATCCTCCAGTATGGAAAGTGGGGAAACGCAAGTGGAAGCTACCTGCAGATAGCTGGATTATGTGGGCCATGAGTGTGCTGTGGGCCATACCAACCTTGCTGCTGGTATTTCCCATCGTTTTTGCTTTTGGTCAGCAATACTATACCATATTTGTTGCAGTGGGCATTACCATGTGGGTAGATATCGCCAGAATTGTCAGAGGCCAGGTTATGCAAGTGCGCGAAATGGAATACATAGAAGCCACGCGCAGTTTCGGATTCAGCAACAGCCGAACCATCATCCGGCACATTCTTCCCAATATTACCGGACCGTTAATTGTAGTCACAGCTGCCAACTTCGCCTATGCTATTCTTACAGAGGCAGGACTGAGCTTTTTGGGAATTGGAATTCAACCACCGGCACCTTCCTGGGGGCTGATGATCAGCAAATACAAGGATAACCTTATTACGGATCCGCATCTGGCACTGATACCGGGCTTTGCCATCACCCTGCTTGTGTTGGCATTTTTTCTCCTGGGCAATGGTTTACGCGATGCTTTTGACATTCGCATGGAGACTGGCAACTGAAAGTAAAAAGGATAATCGCTAACTTGCAATCACTTTTATTATGACAGTTGCAGGGCTAAATGTGATGAGTATTCTGAGTGAGCAGTTGAAGCTGAAACAGCTTGAACTGGACACCTTGCTGGATATTACCATAGCCATCAATTCCAACGAACCGGCTGCAGTATTGTATGAAATATTTAGCAATACGATTATTCGCCAGTTGCACGTGGAGCGTTTTATGTTACTAGCATTTGATATGGAGTGGAGCGTTGCCGCCGAGCACAATGTTGCGGACCTGGAAATGGAGATTGATGTTGAACACGACCTCATGCCCTTTCACGATATTACCATGCTCCAGGAACTGAATGCTTTCAACAACAAAGGTCTCTCATCTTTTGATATTGTAATTCCTGTTTACCACAAAGAACAGGCGCTGGCCTATTTGCTTCTGACGGAACCCAGAGTCGATTCGCTCGATGACATATCCAACAAAATCAAGTTTGCCAAAACGGTAACCAATATTGTAATGGTAGCCATCGAAAACAAGCGCTTGTTCAACAGAGAGAAACGGCAGGAAGCCATGCAGCGGGAACTGGAGCTGGCGGCACAGGTGCAGAGCATGCTCATCCCTGATAAGCTGCCCAAGAATGACAATGTTGAACTGGACGCTTTGTACCTACCGCATATTAATGTGGGTGGTGATTATTACGATTTCATGTACCTGAATGAAGAGGAATTCTTTTTCTGTATTGCAGATATTTCAGGCAAGGGAATCGGTGCGGCATTACTGATGGCGAATTTTCAGGGACAGCTGCGCGAACTGGTGAAAAAAAATCATCCTACCATCGATGAGTTTATCCAGGAGCTGAATACGGGCGTCTTGCATAACACAAGAGGCGAGAAGTTTATTACCATGTTCTTGGGTAAGTACAATACCCAGACCAGGATTTTGAAATACATCAATGCCGGACATAACCCGCCTGTGCTGGCCACCAAAAAAGGATTGAGGATGCTGGACTCCGGGTGTACCATTCTGGGTATGTTCGAGCGATTGCCTTCCGTACGGATGGGACAGGTACCTATTGTAGACGATACAACGATACTCTGCTATACCGATGGACTGACAGATCTGGAAAGTGATGATGGAGAAACTTTTTCTACCGATACCATTGGCAATTTATTGGCAGCCAATCTGAAAGAACCGGTGGAAGAAATCAACAGAAAGCTGGCAGCCGGCATCATGCGCTTCAGGAATGAAAATGGATTTGGCGATGATATTACGGTGATGACCCTCCGTATCAAGGGCCGTACTAACTAATCTTCTGCTTTTGTTAATGTGCCTTTCGCTAATAGGTCCCGGTTGATGAT
The DNA here is from genome assembly GCA_002346225.1 of Bacteroidetes bacterium UBA3022. Lineage (GTDB taxonomy): Bacteria > Bacteroidota > Bacteroidia > Chitinophagales > BACL12 > UBA11426. Next base: position 130,902 of record DDYY01000079.1, on the reverse strand, counting down.
AACCGCAGCGAAAAGAAAGAACATCGTACCAATCTTGTCGGCTTCAATCAGGTCGCTCAGGGCAATATTGATAAGAATGGTAATAAAGGATAGAGTAACTACCAGTGTCAGCGGTCGCTGTTCTGGAGTTCCCCTCGTATAAGCGCGTTGCCCGGTAGCCAGAACAGTTACCAGGAATACTACCCAGATAAAGAGTCCCGGGAAGCCCTGCTCCACCGTTACTTGTAGATAGTAGTTGTGAATAGTACTCTTTTCCTCATTGCGACTGATATAGGTAGTAAACTTATTCACCGCATACGGCTGATAGTTGTCGTGAAATTGTGAAGGCCCAAAACCTATCACGGGCTTGGCTTCAATCATTTTCACACCGGCAATCCAGCGGTAAATACGCTCCGCACTGGAAACATCTTCCAGGGTGGCTGTCGACTCCAGGTGATCGGAAAAGTTATCGTGGTAAATGGTTTTTTTGAAGTCGGGGGCATACTGCAGATAGGTATTATCGTGCAGCATATAAACCACAAAGGCAATGGTCAGCACGATGGCAGCTGCCACGCCGGGCATGAGCATGTGCCAGCGTATCAAAAAGTAACATATGAGTGCCGCGGCAAGAGACAGCCAGGATGACCTGGTATAGGAGAAATAAATGGCCGCTGCAATAATGACTTTAGCCGTATTGATGAGCATCCGCTGCCAGCTGAAACGGTCGTACCATGCTGCAGCGCGAAACAGCAGGGGAAACATCAGTGCGAGAAACACAGCGTAGTTCACGTGATTACGAAAAATTGGCCACATGGACTTGTTCACTTCACTGAAGGCAAAGCCGTATTGGTTGTGTCGGATTAGGGTATTGATGACAATGGCCAGTGTGGGAATAAAGAGGCACCAGAAGGCGATCTTAAAGTGCTTTTCCTCGCGGAGCACATGACCTCCCAGGAAAAAGAAAACACTGACATACCATGCCTTGGCCAAAACATATTTTAATGAAATGACTATGTCTTGCGAATAGATGGTGGCTACAAGTATCCAGCCCAGATGGAAATATAAGACAATAGCGACCGGATGTAACAGGAACTTCCTTTGCAGTAATTCACCTTTGAGTATTACGAGAAAAATGAAGGTGAACATCAAGACGATTTCCAGCGGTTCCGTAGGGATATCGGTGCTGAAACCGCTTTCAAAATGATACTCCAGCGCACCGGGTGTTACCAGCAGCAAAAGGTAGAATACCGGACGGAAATCGATAATGAGCTGACATGTGATAAGAAATGCCACCGGGGCCAGCAGCCAAAGCGGTTCATTGGTTAGCAGGGCACCGAGTATACTCGCCAGCAACAGAAAGCTGCCGGTTTGTACTATGCGCCGTATATCGATGCGCCCGAGGATATCCATGTCAAAGTTGGTCCTTTATCTTTCTGTAGTTTTCAGCAATAACAGCCAGCAGCAGCATGAAAATAAAGGTGCCACCGGTAGCGCCAATCACTATTAGGGAGCGCACGGGTTTATCCTTCCTGATGGCAGGGTAGGCTTCTTCCGTAACATGAATGGTGGAAAAATTCTGACTGGCAGAAGTCTGGTACTGTTCGAGCAGCCTTCTGGACTTATTTAAATCATCGGTACTGGCAGTAAGTCTTGCTTCCATCTGGCTGATGAGCTCTTTGCGCATTCCTTTGGCGGTGGCATCTTCTATTGCCGTTGCCAGTGAATCATTGAATGCTTCCTTCAAAGCCACTTCCTCCTGGAAGGTTTCGATCACCACATTTTTATCACGTGTAATCATCGACTTATTGTGATTATCGATGGTAAATGCGATATGATTGGCCATTTCGGCTGCCAGTTCTTTATCCTTATCCCAGATGGAAATTTCTATCGCTCCGTATTCTGTTTCCACGGCTTTGTAGTTCTTGACAAACTTCTTTTTGGTTTTATAGCGCGCCAGTGTTTTGGTGGAGTCGTAGCCGTAGTGCTCCATCAACTTGTATTTGTTGATGATGTAATCAATCAGCGAGCTGGTATTGGCCAGTGTTAAAATCCTGTCTACATCGCCCGCTGAACCGAAATAATCGATTTCAATTTCACCCACAGTGGTACTGTACAGCACCTGACGATCGGTCATGATGGGGTTGGAAGGATAGAAGTTCACTGAGCTCTTGTAGTAATTAGGCATAAAGAACCAACTCACCGCTGCGGTTCCTATTGCTGCAATTAGGGTAGTGATGATGATGGCTTTCCGCCACTTCAGAGCTATCCTGATCAGCTCTATCATATCATTTTTGGACTGGCTCATGCAGTGGAATTTTGATGTGCAAAGGTAGAAAAATCCATCAACGGGAACCTGATTCCTCTAATAAGGAGGCATCCTTCCATTCTTTTAGCGAAACAAGCTTTAGGATTAGGGCTCCTGCTACAACTACTGCAATGGCTGTGAGCATGGAAATAAACCATGGGAAGGGCAGCCATTCAGACATTATGCGGGCAATTCCTACAGATATGATAAGATAGGCGAGCAGGCGCCAGGCGATGTCACCTGTAAAATGAATCTGCCCGGACCGGTATACAATTGTTGCCTGAAGCAAGGTTACAAGTCCCTGCGTGGCAAGTGTGGCAATAGCGGCACCATATGCCTGATAGCGGGGTATCAGTAGTAAATTGAGTGCAATATTCAGTACTACACCACCCACCGCAATCCAGTTCAATTGCCGCAATGCGCCCCCGGCGGTGAGGAAGGTGCCGTAGATATACGCTAGGCTGGCAGGCACAAATCCTGCCATTAGCAATCCGAAAACGGCTCCATAGCTGCTATTGGCATCCGTGTACAAAAGGGACATGATTGGATTGCGGAACGCAAAAAGTACCGTGGCAGCAGGTAATGAAATGGTAAGTATGGTTTTGAGCCCGGAGTCAAAAATGGACTGTACCGGAAGCTTTTTTTCCAGCAAGCGCGAAAAGGAGGGTAGGAGTATGGCTGCAAAAAGATAGCCTATGATATTGAGGGCGTCGAGAATGCGAAAGGCGGAAGCATAGATTCCGGCCTGCATCGGACCGTCGGCTTTCAGCAATCGCTCCAGCATCACACCGTCAATGCGGTAGTAGGTTGCCATCAGAAAAGTGAGCAGTGCAAAAGGTGCACTTTGCTTCACCACGTCCTGTAAAAGTGTTCTGTCGGGAAGCTTACTCCAGGTGTCCCATTTGCCTATCGGCATTAATATCCAGGCAAGGATGCAGGTAAGGCCGTATCCGCCAATCTGCGCAAGCACAAAGAGGGTAATGCTCATTTCCAGTGGCAGCCAGTCGGTCCATAATACTACAGCACAAAATGCGCTGGTGAGCAACTTGTCCATCACAGAAAGCAGGGCATCTGTTCTGAAAAGCTGTAAGGCTGAGATATTGCTGCGCAAATAGGTGAGGAAGGACATCAGCACCTGGTTTACCATCAGCAATGCGAGCAATCCCAGGCGGGTGCCATCCAGTCCGATGCCGAAAGCCACTGCCCACACAACGACAGCATAGACCAGAGCAAACAACAGCTTCGAGCTGAGCATAGTGCTGAGATAAGCGTGCAGTCGCTCAGGGTAGCGGGCGATATGCCTGTTGTTGAAGTTGTTGATGCCAAAATCAAGCAGCACCTGAAACAATATGGTGAAGTTGAACAGCGAGAAATAAATGCCGTAATCCTCGGGACCGGCAGCATTTTGCACAGTGCGGTCTATTCCGAGTATCCAGAAAGGCTTAACCAGAAAGTTGATGAAAAGCAGAAAAAAAAGGTTGGACAGGAAGCTCCGCCTCATTATTTTGATTGTGCGTTAAAATTAGTATTATTGCATCAAACACACCGCTATAAGGCCACAGCTACGCTAAATTCAGTTGTATTCATCATTTCTACAAGCATTTTATTGTCCATTTCAATTGAACGAAGCTGAATGGTAATAGCTGTAAATACACGCTTTTTATTGAAGAACAGGTTGGAAGGTATCGGATGGTACACCCATGAGGTTTTCCGCCGCATCGTAACCCGTCACCCGGAGCACACTTTCCTTTTTCTTTTCGACCGAGAACCTGCACCCGAGTTTCTGTATGCACCCAATGTCCAGCCTGTGAAAGTATGGCCGCCGGCAAGACATCCTTATTTGTGGCAGTTCTGGTTCGACTACGCGCTGCCTGCAGTTTTCAGAAAACACCAGCCCGATCTTTTCATTTCTACCGATGGTTTTCTGTCGCTAAAAACACATATTCCATCGATACTGGTAGTGCATGACCTGGGATTTGAGCATTACCCGGAACACACCCCGGCTATAGTCAATAAGTACTATCGGAAGTTTACGCCCTTGTATGCCCGTCATGCCGATCATATCGTAACGGTATCGGACTTCACCCGCAGGGATGTTATTGATAGGTATGGTGTGGCTCCTGAAAAAGTCACGAGAATCTACAATGGTGCCAGCGATGCATATGCTCCACTGGATGCTGAAGATGCCGCTGCTGTGCGTCGCCAATACACCGAAGGATCGGATTATTTTATATATGTTGGTTCTATACACCCGAGAAAGAATGTCACCACCCTGCTGCAGGCTTTCGATATGCTGAAAGAAAAGACAGGCACTGACATGAAACTGGTGGTAGCAGGGAGAATGGCATGGAAAACAGATGCCACTAAAGCAATCTATGATATTATGCACCATAAAGAGGATGTCATTTTCACCGGACATCTTCAACAGCAGGAACTGGTGCGCATCATGGCTGCCGCAGCCGCTTTTGTATATCCCTCCTTGTTTGAAGGTTTTGGTATTCCTGTGGTGGAGGCAAGGTATTGTGGTGTGCCGGTTATTACCTCCGACAGAAGTTGTCTCCCCGAAGTGGCCGGACCTCATGCCATCACATTCAACCCGGAGTATCCTGCTGAAATAGCAGCTGCCATGGAGCATTTTATGCAGGAAAGAAGTCACTATACCGAAGCCTATGCCGATATTAACGCTGCTAGGAATGCATTTAACTGGGAGCGTTCGGCCGATGGAATGGAGCAGGTCATAAGTGCTATGGACAAACGCTTCGTGCCCGCCGGCAGGCAGTTGCAGCATTAGCCCCTAATTTGGTATTTTTGAAGATGAAATACGCATCCTTCCTACTGGCACTTGCCCTTTCCCTGCAAGCGTTGGGTCAGCAATCAGCACTACCGGTGCGCAATGTATTGCAACAGCCGATATTACCCGAACAGATACATTTAAAGTCCATACAACAAGATTTTGCCCCTTCGGTCTACAGCCTGGAAATGCCGTCTCCGGGTGCAGGTACCTACAGGGCTTATTTGCTGGGTTTAAAGGATTCATTGTACCGTTCCTACCAGCCATCGGGATGGAAAGCCATGGAAGGCGACGCATCTACACCGGAGGTTCTGGCAGGTTTTGAAGGCAACTTGTCGGGAGTTAGTGTCCCCAACGATAATGACATGGCCATTTCCAACGATGGTACCATCATTTCGGTCATTAACAGCAATATGCATGTCTATGACATGTCCGGAAATCTACTGCATGAAGTGTCCCTGGGAGCCATCGCCGATACATTGGGCGGCCCCCAGAGCAGCTTTGATCCGCGGGTCCTGTACGATCCCATCCATGATAGATTTATTCTGGTCTTCCTCGACGGTTTTGGACCGGCTACCAGTTTTATAATAGTGGCATTTTCGCAAACCAGCGATCCTACAGGAACCTGGAATGTTTACGAACTGCCGGGTAACCCTAAAGACAATAACCGCTGGACAGATTATCCCATGATAGCCATTACAGAAACAGAACTGTTTATCACAGGTAACCTGATTATTCCCGATGAACCCTGGCAGACTGGTTTCAGCGAAACACTTATCTGGCAAATGAGTCTGGACAGTGGTTATAACGGCAATGCCCTCGATGCTGTTTTTTGGGATAACATACAGTTTGGAGGAGCGCCTATTCGGAATCTGCATCCTGTAAAAGGTGGAAAAGGACCACTGGGTCCTGATATGTATTTTCTGAGCAACAGGAACTTCTCACCATCCAATGATACCATCTTTGTAGTGCGGGTAACCGATGCACTGGCAGTGCCCGAAACAACAGTTGAAGTAGACTTTGCACTCGCCGATGTAAACTATGGCGTTCCGCCGCAGGCAAGACAATTCAATGATCATACTTTCGACACCAATGATGGTAGAATTCTGGGTTCCTTCCTGCAGAATAATCAGATTCAGTTTGTAGCGAACACGCTTGACCCTGCCACCGGTTTCTGTGGTATATACCATGGCATCATTACGGACCTGCTGAGCGATCCTGTGGTGAGTGGTAACATTATCGGGGATGATACGCTTGACCTGGGCTATCCAGGAATTTCATTTACGGGCAGATACGATGATGACGTACAGTCCATCATTACGGCCGACCATTCCGCGCCGGAAGTGTATGCCGGGATGTCTGCATTTTTCTATAATTATTCCGGATATTCCGAAAGGGTTAACCTCAAAACAGGCGACACTTACGTGAACATGTTAAGTGGCACCTATGAACGCTGGGGCGACTATACCGGCAGCCAGCCAAAGTACAATGAACCCGGTGTGGTGTGGGTGTCCGGAAACTTCGGAAAGGCCATAGATGCAGGGCCATTTACAGATCGCAAAAACGCCACATGGATTGCAGCCCTGCGCAGTCGGGACAGTCTTCCACCTGTAGCGCTCGAACAGGAACCCGCACCTGCTGGGATGCAGCTATATCCTGTGCCTGTGCGTGAATGGGTTACCGCCGATTTGCAGTTGCCTTCCGGTGGGACTGCCGCTTTCTACTTATTGAATCAGCTGGGCAGAGAGGTGGCCTTCCTGGTAGAAGCGAAAGTGACTGCCGGCTGGAACCGTTTTACCTTCGACATGTCATCCCTGCAACCGGGTATCTACTTGCTTGTAGCACAGCAAGACAACAATCCTCCGATTGTTCAGCAGGTTGTCAAACAGTGATGTTACTTTTGCCGGATGCGTAAACGGAGAAACAGGGAATTGTCGGAGCTGACTATTGAAACCATTGCAGCCAACGGTTATGGTCTGGCGCGGGTAGATGGGAAAGTGGTTTTTGTGGAAAGGACGGTGCCCGGAGATGTGGTGGATGTTAGGTTGTCGAAGAATAAGTCGGATTACGCACAAGGTTACCCAACCCATTTTCATCAACGCTCCGAATTGCGGGGAGAGGCTTTTTGCAGTCATTTTGGAACCTGTGGTGGCTGCCGCTGGCAGGATATTCAATACAAAAATCAACTTGAGTTCAAATACCAGCTGGTAGCAGATGCCTTCAGGAGGATTGGGAAGTTATACGATCTACCCGCAATACAACCAGTGGTTCCTGCGCCTTTCGATCGTTACTATCGCAATAAACTTGAATACACTTTTTCTTCGAACAGGTGGATCATGCCCGAGGAGCTGGCAGCGGAATCAGCCATTGAGCAACGCAATGCACTCGGCTTTCATATACCCGGTCGCTTCGATAAAATCCTTGATATAGAACACTGCTATCTGCAGCCTGCGCCTTCCAATGATATTCGCCTGGCGGTGAGAGCGTATGCCATATTGCATGGTTTGACATTCTACAACCTGATGGACCATAGCGGTTATCTGCGCAACTTAATGATTCGGAATACTTCCAATGGCGACCTGATGGTGATACTCGCAGTTGCTGAGGATAATGAAAAGGTTACCCTCCAGCTAATGCGTCACCTGCTACAAATATTTCCGGAAATTACTTCCGCCTGGTATACCGTGAATACCAAATTGAACGATGCCATGTACGACCTGGAGATGGTACATGTCGGTGGAGAAAAATGGATTACGGAATCTATTGATGGAGTACACTACAGGCTGGGTCCGAAATCGTTTTTTCAAACCAATTCCATGCAGGCAGCAAACCTGTACAAAATAGCACTGGATATGGCAGGACTCCGTCCCACAGATACGGTATATGATCTTTACACCGGATTGGGAAGTATTGCTTTGCAGGCAGCCCGAAAATGTGGAAAGGTGGTAGGGGTGGAAACCATTGAAGCAGCCGTAGAAGATGCCCGGGAAAATGCCTTGCTGAACAATATTGGCAATGCCAGTTTCGAAGCGGGTGATATGATGAAAGTGTTCAATGCCGACTTTATTAGTCGTCACGGTAAGGCCGATGTAGTCATTACCGACCCGCCGAGGGCAGGCATGCATAAAGACGTGTGTGTTACCCTGCTGCAATTGGCTCCGCGCACTATCGTTTATGTAAGCTGTAATCCGGTAACGCAAGCGAGAGACCTCCAGCTGTTATCAGAAGCATACGATGTAAAAGCCATACAACCGGTAGATATGTTTCCGCAAACCTACCATATTGAAAACGTTGTTTGCTTGCAAAGACGCTCAGGGAGTTCGGAGTAACTCGGCGAGATGGGCATAGGCTTCCCTGCTTTCTGTACTGGAGGCAGATTCCATAATATCGCGTTTTTCCCTATTGGTGAGATGAAAGCTCAGGGAGGCTCTTCGCGCTCCGGCAGAAGGCTGGTAGGCAATGGAAATTACCTCCAGCGGAACATCCAGTCGTGTATGCAAATGATGCAGCAGAAAATCATTCTGATAATCCTGTACTTCTACCCAGTTCAGGTAAAGGTTGCCGATGGGGCTGAAGATTTTTTCCAGTACACCCTGGCTGATTTTCGTTCGAATCGGAACATCCTGCTCCAGCCCTCTCAGGTTCAACATTATGACCCCGCTTGTTTCCCTGTCTATCCATTCCTTGAAGGTGTCGGCAAAACGCACTGCAGCATCTACGCCGTAATTATCGCGAATGCCTGCATCCATCAGCTCCACTTCAGGTGTGGTAGGCAGGTGTACATTCGGTAGGATGTAAGGAAAGGTGCAACTCATCCGAATGGCACTGGTTAGAAGCAGGTTGCTGACATCCATGTCTTCCAGTAAATAATGAATATCTACTCCGTCTACCTCCGGCGGAGAGTAATCATTTCTTCGGTTGACAGGATACCCCAGGAAAGAATACGATTGTGCACCAATGAACAGCCTCCTTTCGTCATTGATAATGGTAGGTGCGAAAAGCAGCAGCGGAATGGTAGCCTGCTGTTCCGCAGCAGCATAATAACTTATCGGTCGGTGTAAAACGGAATCCGTATTTTCATTTAATGCTTTTTCAAATATATAGCCTCTGTCTTTTCTGTAATTCAGGTCATTATAGGTGTAATTCTTCCAGGGGAAAAAGAGGTCGTTCACTACACTGGTATACGCCAGTGCATTGAGCATGTCGGAGGAAATCTTATTCAGGTAGGCTGCATCGTATGGACGAATAGCTTCATCCGAAATGGACTGGTAGTAGAGTTCCCGGTAGTATGCTGCAGCAATCATTCCGCCTGAGGCACCCGACATCAATATGGTATGCTCCATCAGATTGCCACCGGTAATACTGTCTGCCTGTTGTAAAGCGTCCATTACAAACATACTGGCACGCAGACCACCACCACTGCAATTGATAAATACCATCTTGGGAGGCGTGTCAGCAGGAAATTTATTCCGCCAGTTTTGAAGAATGGTCAGCATGTTCGTCTTGTCCTTGTCTGTATATGCCGGACCATTCAGCGTTTGCAATCGGTCGAGGGTGTAAGGTTGTTCGGTAGGAGCATAACCAATACCATAAGCTCTGTTTTTATATTGCAGCAAATTCTGGCCGATGATAAGGTCAATGAGCAATATGCCTATAATACTGACGAGTATTTTCCATCCTTTCAACCAGTAGGAAACGGCACCTACCACCATGATAACAATGGCGAATAATAGCAGAATGCTGCTGGCAGCGGGGATGCGGAAAACAGGATAGTCAATCAGGTGCCCCAGCACTACAATCAGCAGCAGCGCAGTAAGCTCAATAAAAAGGGCATTCATATGATGTTGCCTGTAAACGCGGAATATAAGGGCGGCAGGATAATGTCCGACGGGTCTTGCAGCTTTCAGACGCAATTCATGGTTGAGATAAGTAGCTACGCGAATCTCCATGTGACCGGTGGTGGAACCCCAGGTAGGTCCGCTGTCGTCAAACGCAGTGGGTTCTTCTTTTCCTTTCAGTCCTAACAGTTGAAAAATATTTTTATTGGTGCTGAAAAAATAAGCCATGGAGAGTGCTATAAACACGATGGCGCCGGAGAACAGTCCGCCCAACCGGAGTGCCGCAACGGGAAACCGCAGCAGGCCTTCATCGCGTTGGAAAACAAGTAACTGAATGATGTAAACGATGAGGAATGCAATGGGAATTAAGCTATTGTTCAGACTGTATACGCCAAAGGGTCGGTGCAAGGTGGCCAGAAAGGGAAAATGATGCGCGTGGAGAATATAGCTGGTAACATTCCAGACCATCAGGAATGCACCGAAAGCAAAACCCAGAATAAAAAAACTTAAAAAGCTCACATCGCCGAGGTATTCCGGATCCAGAAATAACAGTGGAATGCCATAGCGCTCCCCGAGCAAAAAAGTAACCATCAAAAAAAGTATGACCCAGAAGAGCAACAGGAAATGATTCTTTTTGAGATGAAGAATCAATAGCTGAATTGGAAAAGATTGTATCAAATTGCTCATTTGCAATGCTGCTGTGTCATTTAGTATAAAAGTATACGAAATAACGTTGCATTGGAAGACTTAGTAGGGAATCGGATGGAAACAGGCAAATATTACCCTTGCATTACCGAGCGGATCTGATCCAGACGGATGGCCCGGTCGTTTTCCGTAATCAGAAACTCTTCCTTGTTGCGGGTAATGATATCTTTCACCTGCACCTGCAATTCCTCGCTGCCACCATCCGGCAAGCTGATAATGATTTTTACAGCACGCCGCAACACCGCATAATCTGTCAATTGATCGTATAGTTCACAGGAAACAGGTTGATAGGGTACTTTCATTTTAATTATTTAGTACATTTAACCTTGTTTCGTTGAAAAAAGTGCAAAAAAAAAATGCTGCCTGCTCCTCATCAGACAGCATTATTAAAAAGGGGGAGATTGAATACGTTGTGTCAAAGGTAATAATAGTGCGGTTTTGTGCAAAAAAAAATATTAAATTCGTGCATTTTATAGTGAGTTTGTAAATTATTCGATTATTTTTATAAATTCTTTAACCTGAATAACTGATAATGTTGCCTAATTCAAATATTGATAATCTGGATAAGCAGATTTTGGAGACCCTTATGCGGGATGCCACCATTCCTTATACCGATATTGCCAAGCAATTGAAGGTTTCCAGCGGTACCGTCCACGTCCGAATGAAAAAATTAACCCAGTTGGGAATTATCAGCTCGGTGAACCTGCATGTGAATCCGGCGAAAGTGGGTTACGATATCACAGCATTCCTTGGTATATATCTGGAAAAAAGCTCTATGTACGATGATGTAACCAAGGAGCTGCAGCAAATTCCTGAAATTGTGGATTGCTACTACCTCACTGGGAACTACAGCATCTTCGTGAAAATGTATTGTAGAGATGCTGCTCACCTGAAAGATGTACTCCATGATAAAGTGCAACGCATTAACGGCATTGACAGAACCGAGACCTTCATCTCTCTGGAGCAAACTTTCAGCAGACCAATGATGATTGACTAAGGTCAGTGGGCTTCCAGCCAGTTAACACCACTTCCTACTTCAGCTTCAATAGGTACGTCCATGGGAATGGCACCTACCATCTTTTCTACCACCAGCTGCCGGAGGTCTTCCAGTTCAGGTCGGTATACATCAAAAACAAGTTCATCATGCACCTGCAGGGTCATCTTCGACTTCCATCCTCCGCTTTGCAAGGCAGCATGAATGTGCAACATGGCAACCTTAATTAAGTCGGCAGCACTTCCCTGAATGGGCGAGTTGACAGCTACACGCTCTGCTGCTGACCGTACCGTATTATTAGCAGAATTGATGTCTTTCAGGTACCGCTTCCTTCCCAGTATGGTTTGCACATATCCGTGCTTCCTTGCAAACTCCTTATTCTCTTCCATAAGTCGTGCTACACCTGGAAACTGCTCGTTGTAATTATCGATAATCTCTTTGGCCTCCGTCCTGCTTATGCGAAGATTTTGGGATAGACCAAAAGCTGTCTGACCATAGGCAATTCCAAAGTTTACCGCCTTGGCTTTCGAACGCATTTCGCGGGTAACGTCATTAAGTTCCACGCCGAATACTTTGGCAGCTGTCGCGGAGTGAATGTCCATACCCTGGCGAAAAGCATCAATCATTCCCTGGTCTTTACTCAACGCCGCAATGATGCGCAACTCTATTTGAGAATAATCGGCGCTCATGAGGACATGGTCATCATCTCTGGCAATAAATGCCTTGCGTACCATCTGTCCTCTTTCCGTTCTTATGGGTATGTTCTGCAAATTCGGATTATTGCTGCTCAAACGTCCACTGGCAGCTATAGCCTGGCCAAAATTGGTATGCACGCGACCGGTTTTGGGATTGATGAGCAATGGCAGTGAATCTACATAGGTAGACTTCAATTTGCCCAATTCCCGATACTCCAGAATGTGAGAGGCAATGGGATTTTCATCAGCCAGCCTTTGTAATACATCTTCTCCGGTAGAGAGCTTACCTGTTTTGGTTTTCTGACCCTGATAAGGAATCTTTAGTTTAGTGAACAACACTTCCCCTAACTGCTTTGGAGAGTCGATGTTGAACTTCACACCCGCCATCTCATAAATAGCCGCAGCAGTTTTTTCAATGTCTTTACCTAAGGTGGCGGAAAAATCCTGCAGGAATGGAACATCCAGATTGACACCTTCATATTCCATAGCTGCCAGGACAGGTACCAATGGTATTTCAACGTCTTTGTACAAGGTTGCAAGGCCTTCTTTTTCCAGCATGGGCTGGAAAGTGTGATGCAACTGAAGGGTGATATCGGTATCCTCTACGGCATATTCTGCTACTTTTTCCAATGGCGCATCGCGCATGCTCAGCTGGTTCTTGCCTTTTTTGCCGATGAGTGTTTCAATTGAAACCGGGGAATAACCCAGGTAATTTTCTGACAGGTAATCCATGTTATGACGCAACTCCGGTTCGAGCAGGTAATGGGCGAGCATGCTGTCGTGCATGGGACCCTGTATGTTTACTCCATACCACTTCATGATGAGGTAGTCGTATTTAAGGTTTTGTGCAACCTTGGCAATAGAGGGGTTTTCCAGCACCGGGCGAAAGGTCTCCACCACTGCCATAGCTGCATTGCGATCGGCAGGAACGGGAACATAGTACCCCTTGCCTTTTTCCCAGCTAAAGGAGAATCCTACCAGTTCAGCTTCGTTGGCATCAATGCCGGTGGTTTCTGTATCAAAACAAATTAATTTTTGTTGCATAAGTAGTTGCGCCAGATCTGCCCTTTCCTTTTCGGTGCTGGCAATCAGATAATTATGCTCGGTATTGGTAATGTCCTTGCCGCCACCAATTTGCTCGCGCGCCTGCTGCAACTCATTGCCGGTAGGGGTGCTGCCCCCGAACATATCCATCTGGTCGCCCGTTTTGGCAACATTCACCTGATATGCATCACCCAGTATGCGTTTGCCTAATTGTCTGAATTCCAGCTCCGCAAAAATGGCAGCCAGTTTTTCTTTGTCCGGTTCGTCAATGACTACCTTGTCTTCTTCGAAGGTGACCGGCACGTCCAGAATAATAGTGGCGAGTTCTTTTGACATCAGCGCCTGGTCGGCAAACTTTTCGAGGTTTTCTTTCAACTTACCTTTCTGTTCATCGAGATTAGCAAGTACGCCTTCTACTGAACCATACTGGGCTATGAGTTTCTGGGCCGTCTTTTCACCTACACCGGGTACGCCGGGAATATTATCGACACTGTCACCCATTAATCCAAGAATATCAATCAGCTGTAATGGATTGTCAATACCCCACTTATCCAGCATATCCTGCAACCGCACAGTATCAAATCCTTTGCCTGTGTAGGATGGTCGGTACATATGAATGTTTTCACTCATCAATTGACCGTAGTCTTTATCCATGGTGACCATGTATACTTCGTAACCTTCCCGCTCTGCTTGTTTGGCAATCGTACCTACTACATCATCTGCCTCATAACCGGGAACTTCCAGAATGGGCACATTGAAAGCTGATACAATTTCCTTGATGATGGGTACACTCCACTTAATGTCCTCCGGGGTTTCCTGTCGGTTGGCTTTGTAGTCGGCAAAAACCTCTGAACGGCCTACCGGTGCTTTGTCAGAATCAAAGCAGACGGCAATATGCGTGCTGCCGGTATTCTGCATCAGGTCGTATAAAGTGTTGACAAATCCAGTTATGGCAGAAACATTCTGGCCTTTGCTATTGATCAACGGGTTTCGGGAAAATGCAAAATAGGCGCGAAAAATCAATGCAAACGCATCCAGCAGATATAGTTGTTTATCCGATTTATTACTCATGATTTCAATTTGGCTATCATTGGTTTTGGTTCAGTTCTTCCCAGTACTCAGCGCCTCTGCGGGTATGCGGTATCACAATGGTACCGCCAACAATGTTGGCAACGGCAAAAATCTCATATACCTCTTCAGTCGTTACACCTGCTTCCTGACATTTACCAAGGTGGTATTTGATACAATCATCACAGCGCAATACCATACTAGCCACCAGGCCCAGCATTTCTTTTGTTTTGACAGAAAGGGCACCCTCTGCATACGTATTGGTGTCGAGGTTAAAAAGACGGTTGATGACTTTATTGTTTTTGGAGAGAATTACATCGTTCATCCGACTGCGATATTCATTGAATGCTGCTACACTGTTGCTCATAATGTTGTATTTATTCCTGTAAAAATAAAAGATTCGCAGGTGCTCTCCGTCTATTCATTAAAACCAGGGAATCTTTATCTTTGGAGAAACCTACAACTATGACAGATACAACCCCAGCAGCAAGACGCTCCGGATTACCTAAATGGCTCGTGCCAATAGGCGTAATACTCGTTATTGCATTTATCATTTACCGGTTTTTTGCCGGTGCCTACAATAATATGGTTACCTACGATGAATCTACCAATGAAAAATGGGCAGCAGTGCAAAGCTCCTACCAGCGCAGGGCGGACCTTATTCCCAATCTGGTGTCAACGGTAAAGGGATATGCAGACTTCGAACAGGAAACCCTGACCAAGGTGATTGAGGCGCGCGCTAAAGCAACTTCAATTACCATAGATCCTTCCAATACTTCTCCGGAGCAATTTGCACAGTTTCAACAGGCTCAGGATCAGTTGAGCGGTGCCTTGAGCAGACTGTTGGTTACTGTGGAGCGCTATCCGGATTTAAAGGCCAACCAGAATTTCCTGGAATTGCAGGCAGAGCTGTCCGGCACCGAAAACAGGATTAACGTGGCTCGTAACGACTACAATACTGCCGTGAAAGCCTATAACACCTATGTGAGGAAGTTTCCGCAGAACATGATTGCCGGTATGTTCGGCTTTGAAAAACGGTCTATGTTTGAAGCAGCCCAGGGCAGCGATGTGGTGCCAACAGTAGAATTTTAATATGTCCGGGGCCAAGCAATTTTTCAACCAACAACAGCAGCAGGAAATTCTTGCCGCTATTCAGAAGGCTGAATCGCTTACCTCCGGAGAAATTCGCTTGCACCTGGAAGACCACTGTAAAGGCGATCCATTCCAGAGAGGTCTGGCATTATTTGCGAAACTGAAGATGCACACCACCGCTGAAAAAAATGGTGTGCTCTTTTACCTGGCTGTGGTGGACCATAAATTCGCCATCATAGCAGACGAAGGCATTCATCAAAAGGTTCCCGAGGGCTTCTGGGATGCTATTAAGGACGGCATGCGCGAACAATTTATGCAGGCTGAGTTTCTGAAGGGACTGATAGATGGCATAACAGCCGCAGGTCAGCAACTCGGAGCGCATTTTCCCAGGCAGTCGAATGATAAGAATGAGCTTTCTGACGAAATATCGTTTGGCAATGAGAATTAGACTGCTTTCGGTACTCGTTTTTATAGCATCGCTGGTAACAGCTCAGGTGGATGTAAAAGATCTTCCTGCCAGACCAACACCACCCAGACTGGTCAATGACCTTGCCGACGTATTAAGTCCATCGCAGGAACAGACACTGGAGCAGAAACTGGTGGCATTTAATGACTCAACTTCCACCCAGATTGCCGTGATAACCATGCAAAGCACGGGGCGTTATCCCATCGAGGACTATGCCTTGTACCTGGGAAGAAACTGGGGAGTAGGGCAGGAGGGTATGAACAATGGCGTCGTTTTGCTGGCCGCTATCAAAGACAGAAGGGTAACAGTGCAGGTTGGTTATGGCATTGAGCCCTACATCACCGACGGGCGGGCGAAACGAATTATTGAAAACGATATATTACCTGCGTTTCGCAACAGCGATTACAATGCAGGTATTGATGCCGGTGTGAACCGCATCATGGAGTATGTGAGTGGGGAGTTTGCGCCTAAGGACGAAGACCTTTCCAAACCGATGGGAATCGGACAAATTATATTTATCATAATAATTGTAATCATTGTCCTCATCTTCATGAGCCGCTCCAACAAGGGCGGAGGTGTAACCTATTCAGGCCGCGGACCTACCTACTGGGGGGGCGGCGGACTTGGAGGATTTGGAGGCGGAAGAGGTGGCGGATTCAGTGGGGGTGGCGGCTTCGGCGGCTTTGGAGGGGGCAGCTTCGGCGGCGGCGGCGCAAGCGGTGGCTGGTAAAGACAGGCCTTGCTAAAAACTATTCATCCTCCATCCAGGATTCCAGTAAATCTGCAACTTCATCAAACAACTTTACACCGGTCTCTTTTTCCGGTGATCCCTTTACCTGCAACAGCCCATGATGGAGCAGATGGTTATAGGTGGCATCCACCATCCAGTTAGGGGCAAGTTCAGCATTTTGCGGTAAGTCGGTGAGCAGAATGTACAGCGCATCTTCCGGAACAGAATTCCGTTGATCAAAGGAGGTATGGTAGGCCAGCAGGACTTCTGTATCAGCAATTTTAGCTATATCCGCTGCACCATACTGCGCGGAAAGTTCAGCAACATCGGGCTCCAGAAAGCGGATAATATTGAGCACATTGTCTGCATCCTGGTTATTGAACTCCGCAACAATCTGAGGTCCGGTAATCCATCCTTTGATCGCCAACGCCTCCTGGGGTGAAATATAGTCGGGCGACGCAGGGTCGAAGCAAAAGCCCAGATAAGCTACTTCGTAAGCGGCAAAGAAGCGCGCATCCGTCAGGTGGGTGATGGCTCCCGCCTTAATTATCTTCTTCAAAGGCATAATATTAACTTAGCTGCATGGCAAAAGTACGCTCTTCTGTCGGCAAACAGGACGACTTTTTTCAAATGGTCTGGGAAGTTGTTCGGTTGATTCCGGAAGGAAGGGTGACATCCTATGGAGCCATCGCCAGGTACCTTGGCGCCGGAATGAGTGCCCGCACCGTCGGTTGGGCCATGAATGCATCGCACCAGGCGGCTGCCTATGTCCCTGCACACAGAGTGGTGAACCGACTGGGTATTCTCTCGGGCAAACACCACTTTCCCACGCCAGATGCCATGGAGCTGGCACTGGAAAAGGAAGGGGTGGTAGTGAAGGATGATACAGTTCAGGATTTTGCTAATCTGTATTGGGATCCATCAAAAGAGCTGGAGCTGTAAGCCAATATTAATTCCTGATTGCCATAGCCGTTCAAAGCCTAATCTATTTTATTTTCGTAGCTCCTAAGAGAGTACAATACACCGGAAAATGAACAAACAAAAACTGGGAGCCTTGCTGCTTCTATTGATCATACTGCTGCAGGCACAGGCTGCAAATCCGCCTTGGGGGTTCTGGGCGCATAAACGCATCAATAAAATGGCGCTGTTTACTCTACCACAGGAGCTGTTTGCCTTCTACAAACCCCACCTGGATTATATAGAAGAGCATGCCGTAGACCCCGATAAACGCAGATATGCGGTGGTCGATGAAGCACCGCGACACTATATTGATATTGACCACTATGGCGAATATCCATTTCCTGAACTTCCCCGAAAATGGAAAGATGCAGTGGCAAAATATTCTGAAGACAGCCTGCAGGCCTATGGTATAGTACCCTGGTATATTGAATTGATGATGTACCGGTTGGAAGATGCTATGCGCAACAAGGAGGTCAAGAATATCCTCCGCCTGAGTGCAGAGATTGGACATTATATTGGCGATGTACATGTGCCGTTGCACTGTACCGAAAACTACAACGGACAGCTTACCAATCAGAATGGTATTCACGGCTTTTGGGAATCGCGTATTCCAGAACTAATCGGTGATGACTACGATTATCTGGTAGGTAAAGCCACCTATATACCTTACATCAACGACCGATTGTGGGAAGTGGTGCTTGAAAGCCATCTCATGAGTGATACTGTTTTGCAGTATGAGGCGCTTTTGAACGAACAGTTCCCGGCCAGTCAGAAGTATGCCTACGAAACCAGAGGTCAAAGTACGGTGAGAACCTATTCAACAGCTTATGCCCTAGCGTATAATGACATGCTGAACAATATGGTGGAACGAAGAATGAGAACTACCATCATTGCATTGGGAAGCTTCTGGTATACCGCCTGGATCAATGCAGGTAAGCCGGATTTAACTGGCCTCGATTTTCAGCCTTATACAGATGAAGAGCTGGAAGAAATGAACGCCATAGATAATGCCTGGAAGTCGGGGGGTGAAATGAAAGGCAGGCAGGAGTGATTCAGGCCGTCATGCGGTAACTATCCTTAGCCTTCAGCCATAGCCAGGTGAGCGTGAAGGTGGGCAGGAAATCTGTGCCGGGCAACAACTCTTCAATCAACAGCAAAGCACCACCCGGAGCGCGTTTCCGGAAACCGAAGAGGTGGATATAAATGAAAGCTGCCAAAGGAGCCCATATCAGGTCAGTGGCTTCACCCACTACCGGCAGTACCCAGGAAAGCATTCCGATACCATCCAGCAACAGACAGATAAAAAAAGAAGGTCGTTTTTCCATTGTATTACAACAGAATAACAACCTTCTTGGGTATTTATTTTATACTGACTATTCTATAAGCATCGGCGTTTTACCATCCGTTATGATAATCTTGGTATTATCCGATTCAGCAAGCTTCTGAAAAGCCTCAATCGACTTGAATTGAATAATCATTGGATTAAGACCTTCTGTGATAATCATCTGTGCATCACGTACACCTTCTGCCTCTACTTTCTTTCTTTGCGCTTCCTGTCTTTCTCTATCCAGAATGAACTGCATTTGTTGCGCGCGCTGCTCCGCTTCCAGTTTATCTTCAATAGCCCGTGACAGTCCGTCCGGAAGTCGAATGCTTTTCATGAGAACAGCTTCTATTTCCAGCCCTCTTCCCTGCATGCGCTCTGTCATTAGATCTCGAATTTCATTTTCAATGGAGGCTCGTTCTCCGGAATGCATGTCCTTGGCAAAGAAGCGCGCACTGACATCGCTGGCCGCTGACCTGAATATGGGCAGTATCAGCGTTTGCTCGTAATTCAGACCTACCTCCTCAAAAACTTTCGCTACAGACTCGGGTTCCAGGCGATACAGTATGGATATATCTGCGCGTATGGTAAGACCTTCTTTCGATGGAAGATCTACCGTGATTTCAATATTTTCAGTGCGCAGTGGCAATTTGATGATTCGGGTTGTAAACGGAAAGTAAGCTTTTGGTCCCTGCATTAAAACAGTTTCGTCCACTTTCCCCAAGGTTGTTTTTACTCCCGCTTCACCGGGTCTGATAATGGCACAACTTGAAAACATAAGTGCCAGTCCGATGGCTAGATATACTGTTCGATTTCCCATATGTAAGTATTTGTTTTACTACAATTAAATGGGCATTTTGTTCAACAAAAAACCCGGAATATTCCGGGCTTTAATATCAAATCAATTCGAAGGTTAGTAAATCGGTTTCACCCGAACCACCACTTACATCTCGCAGCCGGATTTGAGAGCTGGTGTACTCGAGAATATCCCAGTCGTCAGTTAATTCTTCTAACTTCTCAGGAGCAGCAAAGAAGATGTTCAAGTCAATATCTTCCGGGCTGTCGTCATCATCACTGATGCTCCAGGTGCCAAGGTGAGTCGTACCTCCGGAAGTTGCCTTCAACGTTCCATCATCTTCAAATTTGAAACTGTAACTGGTATAGTCGCTGGTTTCATTGTTGCCACTGTCGTCATACAGGGTGATTTTCCATGTTCCGCTGGTCACTGTCGTGGTGGCACCACTTGCACTTAAGGAGGTCAGCGTGTCGTCCTCGCTGGTGCAGGAACTGAATGCTAAAGCAAGAAAAGGGGCGGCTAAAAAATGAAATTTCTTCATAGCTTTTGTTTTTGATGAACAATTAGTGCTGAATGATCAGCTGTTGGGTGAACATGTGTGTGCCGCTAAGGAATTGAAGAATATACAGTCCGTTCTCCAGCTGATCCGTGGCAAGCTGAAATCTTCCGGAGCCAGGTAATAATGATGAATACACTATTTGTCCTGTCATATTAAGTACATGCATTTGTAATGGCTGAGGTGTAGGTTCCCATTGAATCTGGATGAAGTTACTGGCCGGATTGGGCGCAATGCGCATACCCATCAACACTTCTTCTTCAACACCATCTGTCAGGCAAGGGCCTTCTGACCAGAATAGTACACCACCGAAATTCTCTGCATAGCAAGCGTTATCGTAGGTTATGCCATTGCAACCGCACACGGGTTCATATTCATCGGTGCAGGCAAAACTGCTGTCAATGAGGGCAGGATCCACACAGTCGTCTAATCCGCCTACCAGCACTTCCTGGCAATAGGTATCAAAACAACCCAGCGTAGAATCTCCGATAGTAAGACACACTAGATACACACCTGCTGCTGCATAATAATGATCGGGATCGCTGCTGATAGAGCCATCGCCATCGCCGAACAACCAAATCTGACCTTCATAATCACCTTCTGATTCATTGGAAAAGCTCACCAGCCATCCATCTCCACTTGGCTCAATATCATCTACTTCAAAATAGGCCATACAATCTTCACCGGCTCCATCTATTTCTATTTCTTCACAATAGGTATCAACGCAGCTGTCTAAACCAAATACGGTAAGGCAAACTTCATACACGCCGGGAGCGGCATAGATATGTTCGGGATTGGCTAAGTAACTGATGGCACCGTCACCAAAACTCCAGCTATAAGCCAGGCCCATTCCATCAGAGTTATCTTCAAATACAACCAGTAATCCGTCTGTTTCGTAATCAAAATCGGCTTCACATTCGCCTGCTCCTCCACCTATGGTAATGTCAACGCAATATTCGTCGACACAGCTGCCATCGGCAGAAATGATAACTACACAAACTTCGTAAGTGCCCGGAGCTTCATAGAAGTGTTCTGCGTCATAGCTGTCTGCAACTGTACCATCGCCAAAGTACCAGAGCACCTCGCCAACAGCACCACCGGTTACAACAGACTCATTGTTGAAATTTACCACCCAGCCATCACCATCGGGGAAAATACCTGTGATATTGAAAAAGGCTTCGCAGGAGGATTCAGTGCTGTCTCCCACAATAATTTCGATGCAGGCTTCATCCGTACATCCGCTTCCGGTAACAATACTTAAACAAACAGTATAGATACCTGCCTCACTGTACACATGCGTGGGATCTGAACCTTCACTGGACCATACTTCAGAAAAGGAGGTGCCGTCGCCAAATGTCCAGGTATACTCTACCTCGGCGTATTCAGGTTCTACAAAGCCAAAGAAGTGATACGAAAATCCGTCGGTGTCCCATATCTCAATAATAGCTGCACAATCACCATCTACCAGGCCAACGCTTATGACATCGCAGTATTCCGCTACACAACCACCTTCGAAATACACAACCACACAAACTTCATAAGTGCCGGGTTCTGCATATTCGTGAGCGGGGTCATCATCACCTTCATCCGTACTACCATCGCCGAAATACCAGATATAATTATCAACGTCGCCCGGTCCGGGAAAGGTTACCGCTTCGAAGTCGACATCTAAACCATCTGCTACATAAAGAAATTCAGCAGTGCAATCTGCTCCTTCCGTAATGACTATTTCATCGCAGAAAACTGCAGTGCAGCTGTCCCAGAAAATGACAGTGAGACATGCCACGTAAGTTCCTGTCTCGGCATAATTGTGAACAGGGTCGTTGTCATAGCTGGCACTGCCATCGCCAAACTCCCAGAAGTAGCTCAACACATCTCCGGGGCCCGGTGAGGTGGAAGGATCGAAAGCAACACTGCTGCCATCTACTACAGTGGTGAAGCTGGCCTCACATGCTGATGCCGTGGCTGTGGTCATCACTATAATGAGAAATGAAAAGAATTGATTTTTCATAGGTGTGTATTTATAATTTAATAAATTGTTTATAGGATTGACTGCCATCACGCAGTTGTAATACAAGGAAATAGGTGCCGGGTGAGAGCGGAGAAACGTCGATGCCGGTAACTGTGCTGGAAACGGCATAGGTTGCTATATGCTGACCGGTCAGAGTCTGAACCCGGAGACCCAAAGTAGTATTCGGATCGGTTATTACGGATAGTTCATGGGTGACAGGGTTGGGTTGAATATTCCACTGCTGAGAAGTCGCTAAAGAAATATCAGTAGAAACTTGCAGCACCACAACGCTATCGCATTGGAGATCGATACCTTCGGCCAGTGTTGCATTGCCCAGGGCGTTGATGATGGTTGGTTCAATCGGACAAATCTCCAGCACACTGCTGATATCAGTCAGCCTTCCTGCCAGATTATCTTCCATAACAAAAGAGACCGTTCCAATATTACCGTAGCCGGTTACAGATGTTTTATTGGTCCTGCTCACAGCCACATCTGTTAAGCTGGCGGTAGCATCTGTTCGGGCCAGTGATATGGTAGAAGCACCCAGCCAGCCGGAGCTGAAATCAACGGTCAGTGAACCGGGAACTATGATATCAGAGTTATAACCCAGTGTAAAGGCAAGACCATACACATTTCCTGCTGGTAAATCTTCGGTGCCCAGGTATATAGGTATCGTTACTGTTGAACCGGCATAGATGGTGTCGCTGTAAAAGCCTACACCGAGTGGCGGAAATCCGGTACCTCCCTCTGTTGCACTGGTACGTGCATGCTCCAGACCATAATTATTTAATATCGGAGTGATATCCGCTGCATCAATGATGCCATCGCCATTGCAATCGATAAATTTTCTGTTCAGTGTTGCCAGTAAAGAGGAGTAGTCCCATTCGAAGGCATATTGCGCGTTCCATTCTTCTGAAATATCCGGACGCAAAGGACCGGTGTCGCCATATGCTAAACCAATGGCCAGCAGGTCGAGATGGTTGGCAATATTGTCGTCATTGGCATCGCCCGGCCAGACGCAATCAAGTCCATCGGAAACAAATATTTGCAAAACCCCGATATCAATATTACCCGCACTGTCAGCTACCAGGTAAATCAGGGCTTCGGCGGGATCGAAATCAGCAGCTACAGCATAGTCCAGTGAAATGGTGCCGTCCGGGTCAAAACTTACTGTGCCGGTAGAAGGGGGAACAAGAATATCTTCCAATACCAGTTCAATCCCTTCATCATTCGATAAGACATTGATGGCATTCGGGTATCCGGTGCAAATGCCAATCGTATCAGCATTGGCGACAACCTGAGCCATCAGGTGGTTAGCCGCCGTCAGAAAGAGAATAAAAATTAATGTAGTGCAGTTGCGTAGCATAGTAATTTGTTCCTGAGAGTAAAGTAAACCTATTCCATAAGGGCAAAAAAGAACATAAATCCAGTCTTTCCACCACTTTCCGTACCTTTTTGAAGGCTAAGTTCTGAAAAATATGGATTGAAAAATGTGTATAGTGTTGATTTACAGGTTTTAAGGTGTATTTTACGCTGTTCTGACACCCAACATATTCAGGTGTTTTCCGAATAATTCCGGTTTATTTTGAACTTAGCAGTATGCTAAATAGTAAGCTTTTCGAGTTAATTCGCCACTTCGATAAGAAGGAATGGAAGCGTTTTGGTGAATTCCTGGCTTCACCCTACTTCATTAAGGATGATGCTTTATGGCAGTTCTACAGCGGCTTAAATAAATATGCACCGGCGTTCGAAAGTCCGCAGCTCGAAAGGTCGAAGTTTATTAAGACTGTGCCCTGGACCAAACCAATGGACGAGAAAAAGCTTACCTACCTTATGAGTGCCATGTTGGATGCGGGGGAGCGGTTTATAAAGTTAGAACAACTGGAACAGCAGGAGCTGCAAGGTTACTGCGCTTTGCTGGGGGTGTATAATCGCTGGGAAGTAGATAAGCTTTTCAATCAGACCCTCAAAAAAGCACAGCAATATCTGGAAGGTTCAGATTACAGAAACACTGAATTTTATTACAGTGAATTTCTTTTGCAGAACCAGCTCAACGCTTATTTCGATAAACAGAAAAAAAGATCATCTGACAGAAGCTTACAGGAGGCAGCCAATTACCTGGATCTTTTTTATATATCTACCAAGCTGAAGTACAGTTGTGAGCTCATTAACCGCCAGAAAGTGGTTTCTGGTCAGTATGAATTGCGGATGCTGAAAGAGGTGAGGCAGCACGTGGAGGACTTCGATTACAGCGCCTTTCCTTCCATCATGATTTACTACCGCATATTGATGACTTTCATGGAGAACGACCAGCCCGATCATTTTACTGCACTGAAACATTTGCTCGAAAAGGCGGCAGGTCAATTCCCTCCGGAAGAAGCAAGAGATATGTATGCCTATGCGCAGAACTATTGTATCAGAAAAGCCAATGCCGGTAATAACCATTTTCTATCCGAACTATTTAATCTGTACCGCAGCAGCATTGAACTGGATTTGGTAATTATTGACGGGTATATCAGTCCGTGGACCTACAAGAATATCGTTAGTGTGGCCACTCGTGTGGGCGAAATACCCTGGGCGGAGAATTTTATAAAAGAATACCGCCAGTTGCTGCATGTTAAATTCAGAAACAACGCCTACAACTACAATATGGCTTATCTGCAGTTTGCTAAAGGTGCATTCGATGAGGCGCTTGTGGTGCTGAATAAGGTGGCTTTCACCGATGTGTTTTATGCATTGGACAGCCGGGTATTACAGCTGAAGATTTATTACGAATTGGATGAAATAGATCCCCTGAATAGCGCACAAGAGGCCTTTAAAGTGTTCCTTAGAAGGAACAAGACCATTAGTGAAAATGTAAAAACAATATATATGAACTTTGTCAGGTTCTTAAATAGAATGCTGGCTATTCCACCGGGCGATAAAGAGAAAAAGGAAAAACTCAGACAAAAAATATCCGCCACCGGTCAGGTAGCGGATATTAAATGGCTTTTGGCTAAACTGGATACTTAAGGGCAGGTCACCAAATCCTCGTAAGCGCTGAGCGTCCAGTTCGTGAAGATATAATCCGGGTCTGTGCTTCCTCCCGGTCCGTACCAGCTGGCAGGTCTGATTTCGTAATAACCCCAGTTGGCAAGGGGAGAGCAGGATGTGTTCTCCTGATATTTAAACCACTTTTCTTTGCTTACAGGTTTTTCAAACATACTGGGATCTATAAGGCGTTCCATTTCTCCTTTAGGAGTATTGACCCGCACCAGCGGTGCAACGTGGTACCACCAGTAAACACAACAATCTCCGGCATCAACTGCCAGAAAACTGCTGGGATCTTCGAAGCTAAAGCACTTCTCTAAAGTGTAGCCGTATTCTTCGTCCAGAATTTGTTTCATCTTGTGCGCACGGGCATAACAGCCGTCCACCACATATTGAAAACTGATACACTGGTCAATGGTAGCTGTTCCTTTTGAGCAGTCTTGTGCATCGATATAGTTCCATATGGCCAGTAATTCGTCAATGCCGGAAATCACGGAATCCAGCGTCATACGGGTAGAAATCTCGGGTTGATGCCAATCGGCAAACAGCTGTAAGTCTGCCTGTGTAGGAGCCTTCACTGCAGAGACTATATTATCTGTATTGTATATTCTGACAGGGGTTTTTTCCTGTTGGCTGTTATCGAGTAAGGCGCGCATATCATCGAAATAGGAGAGGTCTTTTCTGACTTCGAAAATGCGCGGGCTTTCGTAAAACCGGACAGCCAGTGCTTCTCCATCTTCAGTTTCCGTGTAATAGGCAACCTGCATGATGCGGTAATCATCCTGCTGCATGAAGTCCAGATAGCTGACAGGATTTTCTTTGTCGCTACAGGCAGCCAAAGATAACGTCAGCGCTAAAACGGTGAGGAGTGTTCGGGTATTCAACATGGTGAAAATTTTAGTCCAAATTACAAAAAAATGAACGGTTATAAGGCGGATGGAAAGTCATGACCGATTTCTGACAGATAGTCTTTCCAACATTTTGTTGCTAAGCGCTGCCTAAAGGCCTTTCTTATTGCGCATATAGTCACGGGCATCCCGCAGGAATTCGCTGGCAAAAATGAAGGAATCCAGATCTGGGTTTTGGGCAGTGAGAATCTCTCCGCTGTTGCCTTCCCATGCCTTAACACCTTTGTGCAAAAAGAGTATGTTCTCACCAATACCCATTACGGAATTCATATCGTGGGTATTGATAATGGTGGTAATCTGAAGATCTTCGGTCAACTCCTTGATCAAATCATCAATAACAATCGAAGTTTTGGGATCCAGGCCGGAGTTGGGCTCATCGCAGAATAGATATTTCGGATCGAGAACAATCGCTCGAGCAATGCCTACCCGTTTTTTCATCCCACCGCTGATTTCCCCGGGAAACTTCTTATTGGCACCTGACAAGTTGACCCTGTCGAGGCAGAAATTGACCCTGTCCAGCTTTTCTTTTTTGGTCGCATGGCGGAACATGTTCAGCGGCAGCATTACATTCTCTTCCACCGTAAGCGAGTCGAACAATGCAGAACCCTGAAAAAGCATACCTATCTGCCGTTGCACTTCCTTCTTCCGGTTGCGCTCCATAGCGCGAAAGTCTTCTCCGTTGAAGAGCACCCTGCCGGAATCGGGTTGCAGCAGCCCAACGATACATTTAATTAATACCGTTTTTCCCGACCCGCTGATACCGATTACAAGATTGGTTTTTCCTGCCTCGAAAACAGCTGAAATATCATTAAGCACCAGTGTGCCGTTGAAGGACTTGTGGATGTTTTGAACTTCTATCATAACAGAACCTCCGCGATTACATAATCGGCCAGCAGCACGTAAATACAGCTTAAGACCACCGCCTGGGTGCTGGCTTTTCCAATTTCCAGCGCGCCCCCTGAAACGTAAAAGCCCTTGAAGCAGGATATGGTGGAGATGATAAAGCCAAATGAGATCGATTTTATAAGCAGAATTTGAATATCAAACGGATCGAAAAACGCCCGCAGTCCGTAAACAAATTCCTGCTGCGAGCCATAACCTGTAAATTGAGCAGCGAACATGGCTCCGGCAATACCTGCTGAGGCAGCTATCAGCACCATCAGCGGCACCACAATTACAGATGCTACCACCCTGGGGGTTATCAAGTAGGCTTCTGTTGGAACTCCCATGATTTCCAGGGCATCAATTTGTTCAGATATCCGCATGGTGCCGAGTTCTGAGGCGATATTAGAGCCTACCTTTCCGGCCAGAATGAGACAGGTAAAGGTGGGAGCCAGCTCGAGTATGGTTGTGTTGCGCACAATCAGACCCAGGTAATAAGGTGGAACAAAAGGGGTTCCGTATAACTGATAGGCACTTTGTACGGCAGTTACAGCACCAATGAATAACGAAGCGAGCAGAACAATAGAAAGCGATCCAACGCCGATGTCATTCATTTGACGCAGCAATTCCTTCCAGTACATGTTCCAGCGTTCCGGTCGCGAAAACATTCTGCCCAGCATAATCATGTACTTTCCTAAATCAGCAATGTAGCGCATGGAGGTAAAATTAACGAATAATGCGGGTCACCTTAAAATGCTTCGTTGAATTGCAGGTATAAACCGCTGTCACCATCCGAACCAAAACCATAATCTAATCGGATATTGATATTACTTTTTTGCAAAAGGCGCATGCGCAACCCTGCACCATAGGAATATTTCATCCTGTCTATGGCAAATCCTGGAAGGTCGGGCGCCACCTGACCCACACCACCGAATGCGGTGGCACCAATAAAACGCCACACTGGAATGCGGTATTCAGCCTGCATGGTGATATAATGCTTATCACGCAATCTGCCTTCGAAGTTGCCGCGCATGTAGTATTGTCCGCCCAGCAGCGCCATTCTGTTAAAAGGTGGGTTGCCGGGATTGAATAATCCTAAAAAATTAAAAGCCAGCACCTGCTGCTTGTAAGTGCGGATGTATTTGCTGAATTCCACCTGATGGTCCTGATAATTATAGGCACCCCCCAGCCAGTTACCGTGAAAAATCGAGGAAATATCCACCTTCCAACCCGAAGTGGGATAAAAAATATCATCTCTGCTGTCGAACCATAACCAGGGGCCAAAACCGACATTATGCCCACCTTCCTCACCGGGAACATCCATCTGGTCGAAGATACCTCCCGGCTCAAACTCCAGAAGACGGCTGTATTCATAAAAACTCTTAAACCCCAGCGAGACATTGCCGGAAACTTTTCGGTTGAGGTTAACCCTGAAATAAGGCCGGTCGAAAGTGTAGCGCTCCGCGGCATCCAGACTGTTGTCATTGCCTATGCCATAAAAAATACCCGGATATCGGTAATAAGTGAAGTTAAAAGATAGGTAGTAGGTGTTGTTCTGAAAAAAGAGATCTCCGCCCAGCTCGCTTTGCACCTGCCGTTCGAGTGTGTAAACCATCAGTGCTTTGAGCAGACCGGGGTTGTTGTCGGGCTGCTCATTGTCTGTGAATGTATAGACGGCACCTCCGCCAAATGCCCATCTTGTTTCAGGTTGATAATACACCAGCGGTGCTCCAATCAACGCTCCCGAATACCTTGTTGCAGCGCTATCGGGTACCTGTCCCCAAAGCGGTAAGCTCCATGAGGTTAACAGCAACAAGAAGGAAACATACCTGAGCATCACAGCAGCGAAGGTAGAGAAGGGCGATTCATTTTGGAAGACAAGTGTTCTATGAATAGCTTACTGCCCATCGATATACTCCAGCTCCGGATAGCGGAAGGCTTGAGCCACCTCAGGGATATTGGTGTTATCTCGCTTGCGATGGACCAGGCGGCTCACGGTATGCGCTTGCATTTCTCCGCTGTAGGGTGTCATGAGCGATTGTATATCTTCTGCCGGTAGGCTGGTGTCCAGCCATAAAGCAAGAGCAGCTTCGGGTAGAACCAGCGGCATCCGCAACTTCACATTGTGAATGTGTGCCATGAAATCGTTGGCTTCAGTAGTTATGATACTGCAGGTTTGGAGAACCTCACCTGTAGATGGATCGACATAATTCTCCCAGATTCCCCCCAGCCAGAACACATTGTCATCGGGTGGATGAATAAAATAGGGGAATTTCTTGCCATTGATTTCGCGGCTTTCAAAAAAACCATTTACCGGAATCAGGCACCGCCGCTGCCGAATGGCACTCCTGAATGATGGTTTGCTGAATACACCATCATTGCGGGCATTCAGGGTTTGCCGGCTGATGCGGGAGGCCTCCTCCGGCGTGCGCACCCAGGAAGGAATCAGCCCCCATCGCAAGGGATGTAGCAGCCGTGGCTGGTCGGATGTGACAGCGAGAACAGAAGGGTGGCTGAAACCACTTACATGGAAGAACTGAAACTCCATCTGACCAAAATCTACCTTTTCAACTCCCAGCTGCCTTTCTGCCTGCCGCCGGATTTTGTCCCCCATTTGTTGGATGTCGTAACACATCAGTCTTTCTTTTTTCGGTGGAAGAGGTCCTCCAGGGAATCGCGCACCTTATCCATCGCCTCATTGGTTTTTTGTCCCAGATCACTCATCAGGTCCTCCATCCTGTCGCGGGCATCCATTGCTGCAGTATGCAAGGATTTTTTCATTCCCTCGCTTAAAGTGCCGCCGGCAAGCATGTGATCTATCTGCCCGCCAAAGCTCTCAGGCATTTTCTGCTTCAGATAGGCCGCGGTGGTTTCAATCGATATTCGGGCCTGTTCTTCACTTATGCCAGTTTTTTCCATGATTTGACGCGTGAGTTCTTGCATATTGTTTTGTTAAAAGGTAAGCATTCAAAAGTAATTATTCCACTAAAAAGGAAGGAATCAGGTGGTGTACGGTATCCAATGCGACCAAATGAATATCAACATTTTCTTCACCACCTTGAATTATCCATATGCAAACGCTAACTTTGCACCCGATTTTCAGAACGAAATAAAAACATTTCTGATGCCCGGAACAGGTAAAATCAAACAGATAATCGGAGCGGTGGTGGACGTTAGCTTCGACGAGGGAAATCTCCCCGAAATTCTCAACGCCCTTGAAATCAAACGCCCCAATGGCGATTCACTGGTTCTAGAAGTGCAACAGCACCTGGGAGAAGACAGTGTACGCACCATTGCTATGGACTCCACAGATGGATTGGTTCGTGGAATGGAGGTAGTGGACACTGGAAATAACATTTCCATGCCTACAGGCGAAGCCATCAGAGGAAGGTTGTTCAATGTAGTAGGAGAAAGCATCGATGGTATCGGTCCCGTTTCCTCTACTGAAAGAGCTCCTATTCACCGCAAACCGCCGTTGTACGAAGATCTGAGTACCGAATCGGAAGTACTCTTTACCGGTATCAAGGTAATTGACCTGATTGAGCCTTATGCGAAAGGTGGTAAAATTGGTCTTTTTGGTGGTGCCGGGGTAGGTAAAACCGTACTTATCCAGGAGCTGATCAACAACATCGCCAAGGCCTATCAGGGTATGTCGGTATTCGCCGGTGTAGGTGAACGCACAAGGGAAGGGAATGACCTGCTGCGTGAGTTCATCGAATCGGATGTAATCCGTTACGGTCACGAATTCAAAGAAAGCATGGAAGCCGGTGGATGGGATTTATCCAAGGTGGATCATGCCGAATTGGAGAAATCACAGGCCACACTGGTTTTCGGTCAGATGAACGAACCTCCCGGAGCCCGCGCTCGGGTGGCACTCAGCGGTCTTACCGTAGCTGAATACTTCCGTGATGGGGATGCCAAAGACGCTAAAGGAAAGGACATTCTGTTCTTTATCGATAATATATTCCGTTTTACACAGGCAGGTTCTGAAGTATCAGCCCTCTTGGGTAGGATGCCTTCTGCGGTGGGTTACCAGCCAACACTGGCTACTGAAATGGGACTCATGCAAGAGCGTATTACATCTACCAAACGCGGATCTATCACCTCTGTACAGGCCGTTTATGTACCTGCGGATGACTTGACAGACCCTGCGCCTGCAACAACGTTCTCTCACTTGGATGCAACAACAGTATTGAGCCGTAAGATTGCTGAGTTAGGTATCTACCCTGCGGTGGATCCACTCGATTCTACCTCCCGTATCCTGTCACCAGATATCGTAGGCGACGAACATTACAATTGTGCGCAGCGCGTGAAAGGTATCCTCCAACGCTACAAGGAGTTACAAGATATCATCGCCATCCTCGGTATGGAGGAATTAAGTGAAGAAGATAAGCAAGTAGTACACCGCGCACGTCGTGTACAGCGCTTCCTGTCTCAACCATTCCACGTGGCCGAACAATTCACCGGTTTGAAAGGTGTATTGGTGCCCATCGAAGAAACCATCCGCGGATTCAACATGATCCTGGACGGTGAAGTGGATGAATATCCGGAAGCAGCATTCAACCTGGTAGGTACCATCGATGATGCTATCGAAAAAGGTAAAAAACTGCTGGCTGAAGCGAATTAAGTAACCACCTAATAAGGATATTATGCAAGTGGATATTTTGTCACCGGAAAAGAAGGTATTCAGCGGAGAAGCGAGTGCTGTGCAGTTCCCCGGAACTACAGGCTCCTTTCAGGTTCTGAACAACCATGCTCCTATGATTGCCTCTTTGGGAAAAGGTGTCATTCGCGTTAAGACTGCCGGTGCTGTCAAAGATTTTAGTATCAAAGGCGGATTCGTGGAAGTACTCAACAATCAGTTGAGTGTCTTAGTCGAAGGGGCAGAACCCATCGGATAACAGCGTTTATAATTCATTCGAAATTCCGGTAATCAGCAATGGTTACCGGAATTTTAGTTTACATGCAGTTTGGGTAGCGTAAACCAGAAGGTAGACCCTTCCCCCTCAATCGAATCGACGCCTATTTCGCCCTGCAATCGTTGAACAATCTTTCTCGAAATGGATAGTCCCAATCCGCTGCCCTGAAACTCTTCACGGTTGTGCAGCCGCTTGAATAACTCAAATACCCGCTGATGATAAGCCGTTGGTATTCCAATACCATTGTCTTTAACTTTCCATAAATAGGCATTGGCTGTTTCTTCCAGCGTAATTTGAATACGAGGTTGCTCGGATGTATTGTATTTGACCCCGTTTTCAACCAGATTGCGCAACACCAGGAAGAGCATTCCTCGGTTGGTGATAATGGCATTCTGACAAAGACTGGTGTCAATTATAGCATTTCTGTCAGTGAT
The DNA here is from genome assembly GCA_002346225.1 of Bacteroidetes bacterium UBA3022. Classification (GTDB taxonomy): domain Bacteria; phylum Bacteroidota; class Bacteroidia; order Chitinophagales; family BACL12; genus UBA11426. The sequence continues at coordinate 98,375 of DDYY01000079.1, read as the reverse complement.
GCTTCCATTCAATATTTTGATAATATCATCTATAACCTCTGTTAGAACAACTTTTGTGAGGCTGATTTCATCTTTATTAATTCTGGTAAAGTCATATATATCGTTTACCAATTGCTGCATTTGTCTGGCATTGAACTGAATGATAGAGACAAATTCATTGAGGTCGTCCCCGGAAATATCAGATGCTTTTCTTTTGATCAATGAACTGAAGCTGGTGATATTTCGAATGGGCTCCCGGAGATCATGCGACGAAATATGAGCGAATTCCTCCAGCTCAGCATTGGCCTGCATGAGAGAGGTATTCATATCAGACAGTTCTTTTGTTCTTCTGTCTACTTCTTCGCTAAGTAGGGTGTTTCTGCTTTTGTTGGTCCGATAATAATAGCCCATAAAGCCGGCGAGCAGTCCGGTAAGTACCAGCGCAATAGATATTAAGATGTTGGCCGTGCGCTGACCTTTGATGATGGCTTCATCGGATTTGGCCAGCAAAAGGAGCTTTTCTTGTTCTGCTTTCAGTTCCTTGAAACGAAATGTGGATTGAAGCAGGGCTATATTGTTGCGCTTGGCAACTTGATAAAGTGAATCAGTCTGTTCTTTGAATAACTTGTGAAAGTGCAGGCTTTGGGCAAAGTCACCTTGCTGCTCATAAATCTGCGCAAGCGATTCGTAAATATCTGCTAAAAAATCATGTGCGCTGTTGTCGCTGGAGTGCAGCATCGCCTCCTTAAAATAGTATTCGGCAGAATCTAATTGTCCCAGCTTGAGGTATCCCCTTGCAGCACATTCCAGGCAGCCCCCGGTTGTATTTTCTTCTCCCAATGCATCAAAGTAACGGTAGGCTTCCATACATTTAGCGATACCCAACCGCATATTGCCCCTGTATAAATCAATATAGCCCCTGCCATAGGGGTTCCACATTAAATGCAAGCTATCGTCAAGGCTCCTGACAATTGCGTCTGATAAGTCAACATAATACAATGCTGAATCCAGTGACTGTAATTCGGTGTAGGCACCGGAAATGGTTGCATATAATCCGGCTAGTTCCAGTTGGGCAATATCATCCAATTGGGAAATGGGGGAAGGTAGAAGTTTCAAGGCTGCAAATCCGTACTGCAGGGTGGTGTTGTATTCTTCTACGAAATAGTATAAATCACCTAATAGTCGACTGGCTTCGAACAAGTGGGTGAAGTTCTTATTGGCCTGACCAATTTTAATCATCTCCAGACAATACAGATTAATAGAATCCAGTTGATTATCCGGGTAAAAGCTCCATGCGATATCGCCAAGAAGATCAGTTATGCCGAAACTGTCCTCCTCCATTTTGGCAATGGCAAGTCCCTGATGGTAATAGATTCTGGCACTATCCATCTTTTCGTCAAAATAGAAGATGTCACCAAGTTGTTGAAGGGCAGATTGCTCAAGTGCATTCAGATGGAAGTCACGGGATAAACGAATGGCATCTCTTGTTGCAGATATAGCCGCCTCCACCATTCCTTCGTTTTCTAGCTGCCAGGCTGAATCAATCATGATTGTTATATGCTGAGCAGCATTTTCAGGATGTATGCCTGTTACATTATTGGTTTTTTTGACATTGTCTCCCTCTTCACCGGTCTCCGTTGCATAAACAGGAGTATAGCTGAAGTAAAGCGCAATTAAAAGGCTCCAATACCTAAGATGTGTTTTTTGTCGAGGGAACAACATAGCTGTCGAAATATTCTAAAGTACTGGCTTTTCAGCAGATTGTGTAACAAATGTCCGTATAATCTACCCTATGCCTAATAGAATCACTCCGAAAGAAAAATCACATTCTAGCAATATTATTGATTCAATAATGAATCGTTCCAGTCCCGCATAACAGCCTGAACCTGCTGTTCGAGAATGGTCAGCGCCTGCTCCAGCAATTCTTCATCAGAGGGGAAAGGTAAAGGACCTCCACCCAGTTTTTGGCGCGTTTCCGGTGATATGGCTGCATTGTAGCCGGTTGCAACGGCAAAGTAATTTTGAAATATCCCGTCAGCCTTTACCGGTATGCTTCGAAGAACGTTGCCGCGACTGTCGAGATAACGTACCTCGCCTGAGATACTGGCAATTTTTTCCTGCCAGGTTTCACTGATATAGGCATTGACCATCTCGTATTTGGTAACCTTGATGGGATTGCCAAGGCTGTCTTTTACCACATGACCATTATCATCGTATAAATAGGTCCATCCATCCTTCACTTCGGCAGTCTCCACATAGTTATTGGTATTGACCAGTTCCGGGAAAGCTTCCAGTTGCGTAACCCTTAATTCGATAAACCTGTCGGCTTTATCCGGGTTGTCGATAATCTGGTACCACATGCCTCTGGTAGCAACCGGCTCTATCTGGTACATCCTGTCATTCAGTCGGGTACTAAGTGTTTTATCGGAAGCGTTTTTTGTGTAAAAGCCGATCAGAACTTGACCTGCAGCCCTGGCTTCTTCCAGTAAGCGGTCGGTATCTTTATAAGTGCTGTACAAATTCTTGATTTTCTGCAAATCATAGTAAGCCTCCCGTGCATCATATATATTGCCGGTTGCAAGTTTTTGCTCTGCAGATGCATACAGGAAAGCAGCGGCATTTTTCTTGGATTCAATTAACGCGCTTACTACATCGACAAAATCGAGCTGGGCATTTCTTGCTTCGCTGTCAATGTACAGGGGTAACAATGGTGCAATGGCATTTTGCCGGCGACCAATTTGCTGGTAGACATCGTAGATCAATTCCCACCTGTCGGGTTGACCCTCTTTTTTCAAAGCATCAATATAGGCCAAATCGTTTGCGTTGGCGCGGGCAAACGCCTGCTCCAGTACCAGTATATAGGCATCTTTATCAGTATTGCGCTGCAGTTTGCGTACACTTATATCAATGGCACTGGCATAGTCGCCCTGACGCATTTGCTTTTCCGCCATCTTACAACTTCCCGCCAGCAGGAAGATGGAAAAAACGAAGAGTAGCTTTCTTTTCATGATAAAAGATTTAAAACTTCAAAGCCCAATATTATGCCACATTCTTTTATTCAAGCCCTGCTCGTTTTATTTCAGCTCAAGTATACCACTTGTTTAGAATTTGTCTAAATAAAAACGGTGAAAGCGTCCGAATTCATTGATACTTACGTGCATGTTGATATCCTATTTCCATTCCCACAATTATTAGAAGTTTTGTTAAATATTCTAAAATAGCTGATGTAGATTTGCAACGATTTTTATCAATACCTTACCATAATTATAAATACGCTGGTTGTGCTGAAACGAGTCTTATTCCCGTCCAGTCTGTTACAAGTATGCATGTTCTCCGTGTTGACATTGTTAACTGTCGCACCCGGTCAGCTGATGGCTACCGTTGAAGAGGGCAAGGAACTGTATCAGGCCAACTGTGCCAAGTGCCACATGATCAATCGGAAAATGACCGGACCCGCCTTAATGGGTGTTCGGGAAAGATGGCCCGATTCGACAAATCTCTATGCCTGGATAAGAAATTCCCAGGCATTTTTGGCCACAGGAGATGAATACGCCAACAACCTGTACCTGGAGTACAGCAAGAGCCCGATGCAGGCATTCCCCAATCTTACTGATGCCAACATAGCCAGTATCCTGATGTACATCGATGCTGAGACAGAGAAAATCAGGGAGGCGGCAGCAGGTGGTGGAGCCGGAGGGCCGGTTATGGTTGCGGCAGAGAAAAAAGATAATACTGTATTGTACGCAATACTGGTAGCAGTGCTCCTGCTGATATCCGTCGTTTTAGGCCGTACATTAAATTATCTCAACAAACTTTCCAGAGAGAAGTATGATGAAGACGAACCTCAAGCAGGTCCTTTCTGGAAAAACCCCAAGTTGAAGCCAGTATTCGGGATCGTTGGTCTGGTGGTATTTTGCTGGCTTTGCTACTCTATGTACGATAGCGCAGCTGCATTAGGTCGTCAGGAAGGTTATGCCCCAGAGCAGCCTATCAAGTTCAGCCATGAAATTCACGCAGGTATTAACCAGATTGAGTGTCGCTATTGCCACACCGGAGTAGAAAAAGGAAAATCTGCTGTTATTCCTTCCATCAACGTGTGTATGAATTGCCACTACAACATTCAGCAGATGTCTCCGGGTAATGAAGATTATCCGCCAGCTGAATACACCGCTGAAATTCAAAAGATTTACAAATTTGCCGGTTTCAATACCGACGATCAGGCCTATACAGAAGATCCTGAAGCTATTAAATGGGTGAAGGTGCACAACCTTCCCGATCACGTATACTTCAACCATAGTCAACACGTAAAAGTGGCCGGCCTGGAATGTCAGACTTGCCATGGAAAGGTGGAAGAAATGAAAGTGGTAGAACAGGTAGAGAATCTTTCAATGGGATGGTGCGTGAATTGCCACCGTCAGACCGAAGTCAATTTCACCAATGGTTTCTATACCGACTATCGGGAGTTGAAAGACAAGATGGACAGCGGAGAGATTGACCTGGTACATGCATCCGATATTGGCGCAACTGAATGTCAGCGGTGTCATTATTAAGCTTAATATTCCCTATTATATACTAAAGACTAGAAGACCAGATGGCAGAAAAAAAGTATTGGAAAGGATTGGAGGAGTTACACCCTACGCCTGAATTCATTGAGCTCAGCCAGCAGGAGTTCGGAGAAACATTACCTGTTGAAATGCTGGGTGATGGTGATAGCACCAATCAAGCAACCCGGAGGGATTTTCTCAAAGTATTGGGTTTTAGCGTTACTGCAGCTGCTATTGCCGGTTGCGAAATGCCCGTTAACAGAGTGGCTCCCTATATCTTCAAACCGGAAGAGGTTATTCCCGGTATTGCTACCTGGTACGCTTCCTCCTATATTAATGGTAGTGATTACTGCTCTATTCTGGTGAAGACCAGAGAAGGCAGACCTATCAAGATTGAAGGGAACAGAGATTCCATGATTACAAAAGGAGGTACGTCTGCTAAAGTGCAGGCCAGTGTCCTCAGCCTGTATGATACTTCCCGTCTTACCGGACCTATGACCAGGAGCGCAAAAGGTGCATTCGAAGCTGCAGAGTGGGCCGTTGTAGATGCTGCCATTGTGGGTAAATTGAAGGAAAAAGAAAATGCTGCTGTTCGAATTTTGACTTCCTCCATTATCAGCCCATCCACAAAAAAAGTAATGGACAGCTTTACCGCTGCCTACCCCAATACCAAAGTTTACACCTACGATGCTCTTTCGCTCTCCGGTATGCTGGAAGCCAATATGCAAAGCCTCGGCCAGAGTATGATTCCTCACTATCATTTTGAGAAAGCAAAAGTGGTAGTGGGCTTTGAGTGCGACTTCCTGGGTGGCTGGGTTAGCCCTATCGAACATACCAAAGGTTATGTAGCGCAGCGTAAAGTGAGCAAGAGCAACCCTGATATGTCCAGGCACTATCAGTTTGAAAGCAGAATGAGCCTTGCCGGTTCCAATGCAGATTACCGGGTGCCGCTGAAGCCTTCCGATGTGTATATTGCTCTCGTTAACTTGTATGATGCCATCACTGGCTCGAATGCTTCTGCCGGTAAAAAAATTGCCGATGAGAAGAAGGCTGCGAAAATCAAGGATGCAGCAAAATCACTGATGGAACATCAGGGTCAGTCGCTGGTTGTATGCGGCATCAACGATGTTAATGTACAGCTGATGGTGAATGCCATCAACCTGGCTTTGGGAAATTATGGTGCTACCATCGATACTACCATGCCAAGCATGATGCACAGCGGTATAGATAGCAACCTTAAAGATTTTATTGCAGATATCAATAATGGTAATGCCGATGTGGTAATGATCAATGGCTGTAATCCGGCTTATGACTCAACCATGGCATCACAAGTAGCTGAGGCACTGAAGAAAGCTCCTGTTAGCATCTCATTTGCCGGAAATATGGATGAAACCAGTCAGCTCTGCCAATATATTTGTCCCGATCACCACTACCTCGAATCGTGGAACGATGCAGAGCCGGTGAAAGGATGTTATTCCCTGGCACAACCGGCCATCCGGAACCTGTTCAATACGCGTCAGATGCAGGACTCCCTGCTTACATGGGCCGGAACAGGTACCAATTATTATGATTTCATGGTGGCCAACTGGACAAGTGGTCCATTAGCTGCCGAAGCTAATCCGATGCGTGCCTTCAACAAGGCATTGCAAACTGGTTTGTACCAGCCGCCCATGACTGCAATGACGGACATGGCTGCTCCTCCAGTATTTGCTGTCGATACCGCTGCGGCGCAGGTTATCAGCACTGCCGCTAAAATGGCAAAAGGTGTGGAGCTGCTGGCTTACGATAAAATTGGTTTGGGCGATGGTCGCTATGCCAATAACCCTTGGTTGCAGGAAATGCCGGATCCTATTTCTAAAATCACCTGGGACAATTACCTGAATGCTTCTCCTGAATGGGCTGAAGAAAACAAGTTAATGCATGGTGACCTGGTAAAAGTTACTGCCAACGGTAACTCCATAGAACTTCCGGTGGCCATCCAGCCGGGACAGGCGAGAGGCTCTGTCTCTGTGGCACTGGGATATGGCCGCACCGTAGTGGGTAAAGCAGGTAAGGATGTAGGTGTTAATGCCTACCCGTTATTGTCAATGAACGGCAGTAATGTGAGTTACTACGCAGCCGATGTGCAAATAGAAAAGCTAGGTAAAAACAGCGCATTTGCCCAGACCCAAACGCATTTTAACCTTTATGACGGATTAGCTAAGCGGAGTATTGTTAAAGAGACCACATTAGCTGAGTATAAAAAGAATCCACTCGCAGGTAATACCGACCGTGCAGATAAACTGGCGCACCTCGATACCTTCTACCCCGACTATCAGGCGGGTAAGAACGGTTTTGACTGGGGAATGAGCATCGACCTCAATTCCTGTATCGGTTGCGGTGCCTGTACTGTGGCATGTGTTAGTGAAAACAACGTGCCGGTTGTAGGTAAAGAAGAAGTAATACGTGCACACGAAATGCACTGGATACGCATTGACCGCTATTATGCAGGTAACGATCCGGAAAATCCGGAGGTGGTATTCCAGCCGATGATGTGTCAGCACTGTGAAAATGCACCTTGCGAGAATGTTTGCCCGGTGGGTGCTACCAACCACAGCTCCGAGGGCTATAATCAAATGGCTTATAACCGTTGTATCGGTACCAGATATTGTGCTAACAACTGCCCTTATAAAGTACGTCGTTTCAACTGGTTCGACTATGGTGGCAATGACACCTTCGGTACCATGAACGATCCGCAGGCAGTAGTGGAAATGGGTATGATGGAAGATCTTACCCGTATGGTACTGAATCCGGATGTTACCATCCGCTCCAGAGGGGTAATTGAAAAATGCTCCTTCTGTGTGCAGCGTATTCAGGAAGGTAAGCTCACTGCCAAGAAAGAGTCCCGTCAATTAAAGGATGGCGAGATTCGCACCGCTTGTCAAAGTGCTTGTCCTGCCGACGCTATTGTATTCGGTAACATGTTCGATGCCTCTTCCAGTGTATATCAACTGAATACCAGCGAACGGGCTTATGGCATCATCGAAGAGAACCACTGGTTGCCTTCTGTATTGTACCTGACCAAAGTCCGCAATAAGGATAAGGCAGAACATGTGCATGAAGAAGGTGAAGGTTTGAGAGAAATAATGGATCTGTATAACTATCAATAAGAAAAGAGATGTTCGTTTCACCAATCAGGGAGCCACTCATTCAAGGGCATAAGACTTATGCTCAAATGACCGAAGACATCATCGGGCCGGTAGAAGCCAAACCTACCAAGACCTGGATGATGGCGGTTACTTTTACTGGTCTGCTCGCTATCGTCGGTTTTATCATGATCGGTCTTACCATTACCTATGGTATCGGGCTGTGGGGATTGAATAAAACCATCGGCTGGGCATGGGATATCACCAACTTCGTTTGGTGGATTGGTATCGGTCACGCCGGTACGCTGATCTCCGCTATCCTTTTGATATTCAGGCAGAAATGGCGCACAGGCGTTAACCGCTCCGCTGAGGCGATGACCATCTTTGCGGTGATGTGTGCCGGCTTGTTTCCGCTGATACACATGGGTAGAATCTGGCTGGCCTTCTTTATTTTCCCTTACCCCAACACCAGGGGTCCGGTTTGGCCTAACTTCGATTCTCCTCTGTTATGGGACGTGTTTGCCATCTCTACCTACTTTACTGTATCATTATTATTCTGGTATGTCGGCTTGATTCCTGACCTTGCAACGGTAAGAGACAGGGCCACCACGGCATTCCGCAAGAAAATGTATAATATTTTCAGCTTTGGCTGGACCGGAACTGCCAAGCAATGGCAGCGCTTTGAATCACTGTCGCTGGTATTGGCAGGTCTTTCTACTCCACTTGTACTTTCTGTACACACCATTGTATCCTTTGACTTTGCCACATCTGTAATTCCGGGATGGCACACCACCATTTTCCCTCCTTACTTCGTAGCAGGTGCCATCTTCTCAGGTTTCGCCATGGTGTTGACACTGATGTTGGTGGTGCGGAAAATTTTCCACCTCGAAGAATATATTACCCTGGCGCACATTGAGTCGATGAACAAGGTTATTATCTTGACAGGTTCCATCGTAGGTGTGGCCTATATTACAGAGCTCTTCACGGCCTGGTATTCTCAAAACCAGTACGAGCAGTATGCCTTCATCAACAGAAGTATGGGTCCATACTGGTGGTCTTACTGGGGTATGATGACTTGTAACGTGATTTCTCCCCAGCTGTTCTGGATCAGAAAGTTGAGAAGAAGTGTTGTATTCACCTTCTTTATGTCGGTGGTAATCAACATCGGTATGTGGTTCGAACGCTTCGTGATCATTGTAACCTCCCTGCACAGAGACTTTATTGTATCCAGCTGGTCTTACTATACTCCTACAGTGGTTGAAATATTCATTTATCTGGGTACCATCGGGTTCTTTATGACACTCTTCCTGGTGTTTGCCAAGGTTGCTCCGGTAATTGCGTTGGCGGAAGTGAAGAGTATCTTGAAAACTGCCGGGGATCAATACATTGGAGCCGGTGCCAAGCATGGTCACCATGAAGAGGAAACCAGCAAGCCGGGACATTACGAAACCTTAATTAAACCGCAATAATATGTCGGCAAAGAAAATTTTATACGGACTTTTCGATGATGAGGAAATTCTCCTCAAGGCAGTAAAAGGTGTTCGCGCAGAAGGGGTTCGGATATCAGATGTACATACACCTTTTCCGGTCCACGGATTGGATGAGGCTATGGGATTGAGAATGACGAAACTGCACAGTGCCGGCTTTATTTTCGGTGCAACAGGTACCCTGACTGCCCTGGCATTTATTACATGGATAAGCACCGTCAATTACCCGATCAATTACGGTGGTAAGCCTTATTTCTCTTTACCGGCGTGGATTCCAATTACGTTTGAACTTACCGTTCTCTTTTCGGCAGTAGGTATGACATTGACTTACCTGTACCTGAACCGCCTTGCTCCCGGTATGGAACCCAGAGTGCTGGACAACAGGCTTACCAGCCATATGTTCGCTATGACCTTCGAGTTGGAGGAAGATACACCTTCCGAAAAACGCGAAGAAATCAGAAAGATGCTGGAAGCGCAAGGTGCCGTGGAAGTTCACGAAAAAGATTTCGACCAATAAAAGCAGGAAATAATGAAGAGGATTCTGATATACGTTTTAGTACCTGCGCTGGTGGTTTCCAGCCTTCAGGCTTGTAAGAAAGCTTCCGGAGATTATCCGGGCGATCGTTACACATCCGACATGATGTACTCCAAGGCTTATGAACCTTACGCTTTGAATCCTGTAATGGGTGACAGCGTAGGCGCTCTTTTACCTGCTCCGGGTACAGTGCCTTACACCGGTAACGCCATCAGTGGAAACTACGATAACGAAATGGGCGATATTCAACTGCCTTATCCCTACCAAAATACCATCGAGGATTACGAAAAAGCGGGACTGGAAGTTGTAAGTCCTTTGCAATACAATGAGATAGACTTGGCAGAGGGACAACGTTTGTATACTAATATGTGTGCCATCTGTCATGGCGCGGAAGGCAATGGTAAAGGTTACATCGTAACTGCCGGCAAGTATACTGCAGCACCACCTTCCTACTTCAGCGAAGGATATATCGATATGCCCGATGGTAAAATGTTCCATTCCATCACCTATGGCAAGAATGCAATGGGATCATACGCCTATGCCCTGAATAAGAAAGAAAGATGGCAGGTAATCCTTTATATCAACTCTTTACAGGATGCACGGTTGGCTGAGAATGCCAGCCCTGTTCAGGAAAATGTTTCGCAATAACCACAGAAATTATTCATAGAGATGAGCAGCACCACTAAATTTGAATTCACCTCAAAGCTCAGACGGACCTTTATTGGCATGTTTGTGATTGGTTTGATTGCCGTAGTTATCGGAATTGTATCCGGTCAGGCAGATAACCAAAAGGCTTGGGCGAATTTTTTATTGAATTCGGTCTATTTTACAGGCCTTTCTGCAACAGCCATATTTTTTCTCGCAGCCCATCAAATAGCCTTCTCAGGCTGGCATGCACTGATTAAGCGGGTTCCGGAAGCAATGATGAGTTTCGCTGCAATTGGCGGTGTATTTATCATAGTAATAGCCTTAGGTACTGCTTTAGATTATCACCACCTGTATCACTGGAGCGATAATTTCATCAAAAAGGAATACGTTTCTGCTGCAGAGTTACACGATTATGAAATGGAACATGCGCACAGCGCCGGACATGGTGATGCAGAGCATCATGGTGAAGGCGAAGAGCATTCCTATTTAGGTTCCGGTTCCGCACTGCTTGTTGGCGGTGGAGAAGAACATGCTGGCGACCATACTGCTGAAGCTGCGCATGCAGGAGCAGGAGATAAAATCCTGAATCCCTATTACGACAAAATAATTGCAGGTAAATCTGCCTATCTGAATGATGGCTTTTTTATCGCCCGTACCATCATTTACATTGTACTTTGGGTATTCCTGGGATATCAGTTGCGCAGATTCTCCTTAAAGGAAGATTCAGCATCTGATGACAGGTGGTATCAGAAAACCCGCACCTGGGCGGCTTTATTCCTGGTGGTTTGGGCTGTCTCCAGCTCTATGATGGCCTGGGACTGGGTGATGTCGCTGGACCCTCATTGGTTTAGCACACTCTTCGGCTGGTACAACTTTATATCTCTGTTTGTTGGTTCTTTGGCTGTTATGATTCTGGTACTCATTTTCCTCAAGAATCAGGGCTATATGGTGCAGGTAAATGAAAACCACCTGCACGATTTAGGAAAATACCTCTTCGGGTTCAGTGTATTCTGGACTTACCTCTGGTACAGCCAGTTCATGCTCTACTGGTATGGTAATATTCCAGAGGAAACAATTTGGTTCCTGGAAAGAAAAAGAGAGTATGGTGGCTTGTTTGGAGCAAACCTTATCATCAACTTCTTTGTTCCTTTCTTAGTATTGATGAGAAGAGACGCCAAAAGAAACTTTTTTGTACTCGGTATAGTAGCCAGTATCCTGATTGTTTCGCATTGGTTAGACTTCTACCTCATGATTATACCTTCTACAGTGCATAGCGGCGGTTCTATAGGATATTTTGAGGTAGGTATGCTGGTGGCTTTCGCTGGTTTGTTCCTGTACATGGTCTTTAATGCATTGACAAAAGCATCTTTAATACCGTTGAATAATCCGTTTACGAAAGAAAGTATTGAACATCATATTTAATAAATAGTATAATGACAGGTTGGTTGATTTTTATTGCGGTTCTGCTTGTACTGATAGTACTCTTTCAGGTTACAAGGACATTGGATCTGGTAAGTCAGCTTCGGGGAGATGATGACCGTCAACTGGAGCAGAATACAAAACTCCATGCGACAGGTTTGTTCATATTCATGGTGCTGGGAATCATCGGGTTCTTCTGGAGCTTCCGACACTATTCCGATACCAATATACCGGTAGCATCTGAGCACGGGGTGTATATTCATAACATGTTCATCGCGACATTAATTGTAACAGGAATAGTATTCGTTGTTTGTAATGTTCTGTTATTCGTTTTTGTCTACATGTACCGTTACAGAAAAGGCAGACAAGCTGTCCACTTTGCGCACAGCAATAAACTGGAGTTTATCTGGACAGTTATTCCTACCATCGTACTGACTGGATTAGTGGTGTTCGGATTGCAGGCATGGACCAAGATTACCGGTCCGTCTTCCAACGATGCCCTGGTATTTGAAATGACAGGACAGCAATTCTTCTGGACCTCTCGTTATCCTGGTGCAGATGGAAAGTTGGGATTACGCGATTACAACCTCATTTGTCCTGAAAACCCGCTGGGTGTTGTAACTAAAGAGTATGTAGAGCACAGACTTAATCTGCTGGAAGGAAATGCTGCTTTAGGAGTGATGGGTGAGATTCCCTCACTGCAGAAAAGAAAGGAAGAACTACCTGCGCTTATCGCCAATCTCGAAGCTGAAATTGCAAAACGCCCCAATCGCTACAAGAAAGAGGAGCTGGAGGCTGAACTGGAAACCCTCGAGGACGAACTGGAGGATATCGACGATAAGATTAAAATCAGAATGCTCAATGTGGAGCGCATAAAGAATAAGTATACTGAAGACTACTATATGGCTAACAGTGAAGCGATGACCTGGGGATACGATGATATCCTTCCTTCGCAGCTTCACCTTCCGGTAAACAAAGAGGCATTGGCCAAGATTACTGCCTTAGATGTGTTGCATGACTTTGACGTGCCGCATATGAAAGTAAAAATGGATGCGGTTCCCGGTATGCCCACATCTTTCAAGTTTACGCCTACCATCACTACCGCAGAAATGCGCCAGACTTTAAGCAGCAATCCTATCTGGCAGAAAGTGAAAGAAGGAGATACCGATCCAATGTGGATGAACTTTAATTATGAGGTAGCCTGTGCTGAACTTTGTGGCGTAGGTCACTCAGCGATGAAATACATACTTGTGGTGGAGACTGAAGCAGAATACGAAGCATGGTTGGCTGCTCAGACACCATACTGGAATGCTGTCGCTTCCTCCCTCAAGATAAGCGGATTGAGTGAACTGGCTCCTCGTCCGGTGGTGGAAGAAGCCGCGTCAGATTCAACTGCTGCTCCTGCAGCTGCAGACACTACTGCCATAGCAATTAATTATTAATAAAGTTTGATATATGTCCCAAGAAACAACAATCAGAGAAAACCTGGAGACCCACATAGATGAACATGCACATGATCACGGACATGACCACCACGATCATCACCAAAGTTTCATCTCCAAGTACATTTTCTCTACTGACCACAAAGTAATTGCCAAGCAATTCCTTATCACAGGAATTATTTGGGCAATCGTGGGAGGAGGATTGTCGGTACTTTTCAGAATTCAATTGGGTTATCCCGATGCCGATCTGAACTGGATGCGTCCTTTCCTGGGGAAATGGATTACACCGGAGGGACACATTGCCCCTGAGTTCTACAACGCATTGATTACGATGCACGGTACTATTCTCGTGTTTTTCGTGTTAACTGCGGGACTCAGCGGAACATTCTCCAACTATCTTATTCCATTGATGGTGGGAGCAAGGGATATGGCTTCAGGATTTATCAATATGCTATCCTATTGGTTTTTCTTCCTTTCCAGTGTGGTAATGGCAGCCTCCTTTTTCCTGGCAACAGGTCCTGCATCAGGTGGTTGGACAGCTTATCCGCCGCTCAATGCCCTACCACAGGCCGCGACAGGTAGTGTGCTCGGGGTGGATTACTGGCTGTTAAGTATAGTATTGTTCATTGTGAGCGTGTTGTTAGGTGGTTTGAACTACATAACCACTGTTATCAACCTGCGCACAAGGGGTATGAAGATGTTCAGACTGCCTCTGCCTATCTGGGCTTTCTTCCTTACTGCGGTAATCGGATTGCTTTCCTTCCCGGTATTATTATCTGCCGGTGTTTTGATGTTGTTCGACAGAAATCTCGGAACAAGTTTCTACCTCGACCAAATTTATATTGGTGGAGAAGCGCTTGCCAACGCCGGCGGTAGTCCTATCTTATACCAGCATTTGTTCTGGTTCCTGGGACACCCTGAGGTATATATCATTATTCTTCCTGCGATGGGTATTGTGTCAGAGGTGCTCTCTGTGCATTCCCGCAAGCCGATATTTGGTTATACAGCGATGGTGTATTCCTTGCTGGCCATCACCGTTTTATCCTTCATCGTTTGGGCACACCATATGTTCGTTACTGGTATGAATCCTTTCATTGGATCCATATTCGTGATATTCACGCTCATAATTGCGGTGCCATCGGCAGTGAAGGTCTTTAACTGGCTTACCACATTATGGCGCGGGAATATCAAGCTCAATCCGGCGATGCTGTTCGCCATTGGATTTGTTTCTCTGTTTATTTCAGGTGGTGTTACCGGTATTTTCCTTGGGAACTCTTCCATTGACGTTGAGTTGCATGATACCTATTTTGTGGTTGCCCACTTCCACCTTGTGATGGGGGTTGCGGCATTTTTTGGAATGTTTGCGGGTGTCTATCACTGGTTCCCTAAAATGTTCGGAAGACATCTGAACAGTACTTTGGGTTACATTCATTTCTGGGGTACTATCATATGTGCCTATCTGATTTTCTACCCCATGCACTTCGAATACATGCTTCCGCGCAGGTATCCTACGCATGCTGGGTTTGATACCTTTGGGATGTTTGCTCAGTTGAATGAGTTTATAACCATTGCTGCCATTGCGTCCTTCGCTTTCCAGTTGATGTTCGTATTCAATTTCTTCTACTCCATATGGTACGGAAGAAAATTACGGGTACAGAATCCTTACCATGCCAATACACTGGAATGGACCACACCAATCAGACCGGGCCATGGAAACTGGGATGGAGAAATTCCAACTGTTTATAGATGGGCATACGATTACAGCAAGCATGGACGTGATTTTATTCCTCAGACAGAACCGCTGAGTGCTTATGAATTGGAGCATGGCGAACATGGTGACGAGTCTGATAGTGATATTATTCAACACGAAAAACACAACGGTTAACACCGGCGATTAAACGATGCCGCATACAGAAACATTAAAGACTGCTGTCTGGGACAGGCTGAAGCAGAAGATAGGTGACTATCTCCTCTTGGTGAAGTTCAGGCTGAGTTTCATAGTTGTCTTCTCTGCCGGTATCGGATACATGTTTGCCGCCGGTGATATCAGATTGTTTTCCTTATTTCTGTTGTCCGGGTTTCTAATTACAGCAGCATCCAATGCCATGAATCAGGTACTGGAAGTGCAAACGGATAAGATGATGACGCGCACGAGCGACAGGCCGTTGCCCACCGGAAGGATGAGTACCACCGAGGCTATTCTGGCAGCCGGCGTAATGGGAATCAGCGGTATCATTATTATGTGGATTTTCTTTAATCCGCTCGCAGCATTGATAGGGGCTATTTCGCTTCTATCTTATGCGTTCATTTATACACCGATGAAAAAAGTGTCACCTGTGGCCGTTTTTATCGGGGCGTTTCCCGGAGCTATTCCACCTCTTATTGGCTGGGCTGCCGCAACAGGAACAGTAGGGCCGGTAGCATTGCTGTTATTTGCCATTCAATTTATGTGGCAGTTTCCCCACTTTTGGGCAATAGCCTGGGTGGCTTATGAAGATTATGCGAAAGCCGGATTTTATTTACTGCCCACTTCGTCGGGAAGAACCCGTGCTTCAGCGTTTCATATTGCCCTCTATGCCCTGGTGCTGATACCGGTAAGTTTACTGCCCTTTGTAACAGGATACACAGGTTGGGTGTCTGCTATCATTACAGCTGCAACGGGAATGGCTTTCCTGTATCAGGCGTTGGCACTTTATAAGAATTGTTCAGAAAAAAAGGCTAAGCAATTAATGTTCGGGTCGTTTCTTTACTTACCCATTGTATTAATTGCCTTATTTGCCGATCAGATATAAATATGAGTCAAGTTTTGCAAAACAGAAGGTCTGTAATCCATCCGTATAAGTTCAACATGTGGCTGGCAATCGTAGCTATGGTTATGATGTTCGCTGCATTCACAAGCGCTTATGTGGTAAAAAAAGCGGATGTCAGCAATTGGCTTGTATTCGAGCTTCCAGTAATGTTCAGCTACAGCGCTGTTATCATTGTCATTAGCAGTATCTGCATGCAGCTGGCTTACATAACCTTCCGCAGGAACAGGATTGGTCTGCACCGCCTGTTCATGGTAGCTACATTTTTCTTAGGTGCTACATTTTTAGTGCTGCAGGTATTGGGATGGCAGGAATTAAAAGCAGAAGGCATCCTGCTAAAAGGCAATGTAGCAGGATCATTTCTGTATGTTATTTCAGGTGCACACTTTCTCCACGTGGCAGGAGGTGTCATTGCCTTGCTGGTTTTTGTAATTTTAGCTTTCACCAGGTATAACAAGCCTGAGGATACGCTTTTAGAGAATATACATCCGGATAAGCAAATAGGAGTGGAGCTGATGGCTACCTACTGGCACTTTGTGGATGTGTTGTGGTTATATTTGTTTTTCTTTTTTCAAATGAGTTAAATTAGACAACCTTGGAAACGACCGTTCAAACAAATGCAAAGGAACTATGGAGTGGAGGTGACTCGCCGTTTAAGGTGAGTTATGGAAAAATCATGATGTGGTATTTCCTGATTTCAGATACCTTCTCTTTTGCAGGCTTATTGATTTCTTACGGAGCCATCCGTTTAAGTCAACCTGCCCACAATCCGGAGATTGCCAATAGCTGGCCTGATCCCAACGAAGTATTTGCGGCAGTACCATTTGTACATGGCCATTATCCGCTGGTGTTTGTCACCTTCATGACCTTTACGCTTATCCTTAGTTCTGTAACTATGGTGCGCGCGGTGCAGGAGGGGCATAATATGAACCGTAGTGGAGTGCTTTTCTGGTTGTCTTTGACAATTCTGGGTGGACTAACATTCGTTGGCAGCCAGGCATTTGAATGGTCGCACCTTATTCATGAGGGCATGACATTAAAAGGAAACCCTTTTGGAGCAGCAGGCTTCGGTCAACTGTTCTTCTTAATTACAGGGTTTCATGGTTTCCACGTTAGTATTGGAGTTCTGCTGAATTCATGGGCATTCCTCATGACCTTTTTCGGAGCATTCCATAGAAGAGGACATTACGAGATGATTGAAAAACTGGGACTCTACTGGCACTTTGTAGATCTGGTTTGGGTATTTGTTTTCCTCGCATTCTATTTATTGTAAAACAAGATTATGAGCAATTTAACGCACGAAGAGTCTATAAAAAAGGTTTGGAAGGTTTGTTACATCCTTGCCTTCGTAACTATTTTCGAGATTGCAGCTGCTTTGTTGCATTACTACCAAATGCCGGAAAGCCCCAAATGGTGGTTGAACATCTTGTTCGTGGTATTGAGTGCCGCAAAGGCCTATTATATCATGAGTGAGTTCATGCACCTTAAATATGAGTTGCGCACCATGACGCTTACCATTATTACTCCGTTTCTATTCCTGGTATGGGGTATCATTGCCTTCCTTTGGGAGGGTGGTTACTGGTTGAGCCTTCGCCAGCTTTGGCAATAGTATGAAGATTGCTCCAAGAAGGATCCTCCTGCCACTAATGACTATTGTCTTATTAGTGGTGTTTCCGCTTATCAGTTATCTGGTTGTCAAAAAGGGAGCTGATATTAGGAAAAATGCTACCTACTCATCCTTTCTGCATCCATCAAAAGAAGGAATCCCTCCGCTGGAGTTGATTTCCCACCGTGGTGATACCATCACTAATAAAGTGCTGAAAGGTAAGGTTTCTGTTTTGGAGTTTATTGACCATACCTCTGTAGACCTTACCAATGAACGGCATCCATTATTCGAACTACAGGAGGCATACAAAGGAAAAACACTGAGCCTGAGAATGCTCTCGGTGTGGTCTGATTCAACCGTTACAGCTACTGTCGGGCTACTTAATTTTTTTGCCACGCGGTTTGCAGTGCGCGAGAACTGGCATGTGCTTTCAGGAACCGGTATCGATGCTTTGCAACATTCAATTGCGGCGTTGTACAATGAAAATTTAACACTTTCGGGGGATGATTTTTTCCCGCACAGCGTTTACCTCATTAACAAAGAAGGAAAGTTTTGTGGAGCATACGATCCAATGAACAAAGCTGAATTTGACGCATTATTTAATGATGTTCTGTATTTGATAGATCAGTGAAGAAGAAACAATTAATTGCACTTATTGCAGCGCTCGCTCTTTTCATAGCGTTTTTCATATTGGTATACCAGCCCTATGCAAGGCAGCAAAGTGGTATAACCAAGCAAGCGGATGATTTGAAACCTTCTGAGAATCTGCGTGAGCCATCTTCTCAGGTACCACCGTTTGCGTTGACCAATCAGTATGGTAAGACTTTTACAGAAAAAGATGTCGATGGAAAGGTGTTTGTAGCCGACTTCTTTTTTACCTCCTGTGATGCTATCTGTCCTATGATGTCCACGCAGCTTTCCCGGGTGCAGGAAGCCATGGGTAATGAGGACAGATACCGGATTCTTTCTTATTCGCTCGACCCTGAAAATGATTCCGTTCCGGTTCTCCGTTCCTTTGCGCGGAAGTTTGGTGCGCGTGATTCAATTTGGTACCTGATGACGGGTGATAAGAAGACCATTTACAAACTGGGTAGGGAGGGGTATATGCAATCTGTATTAAAAGACTCCAATGATGTCATCAACCATTCCCCGAGATTCGTGTTAGTTGATGAGAACCGAATGATAAGAGGTTTTTACAACGGCTTGGATTCACTCGAAGTGGATATGCTCATTAATGATATGTCTTATCTAATCTACAAAAAGCAATAACATGTCTGAACAGTTACAGAATAGGCTCATCTGGATTATTAGTATCGCTGTACCTGCAGTTGTTGCAGCGCTGTTTTTTTTACCCGGAATGAACGTTGATGCTGACCTCACCACATTGCCGGCATTGAATGCCTGTATCAATGGTACTGTTTCAGTCTTACTGATTACCGGTTTGATGTTCATTCGCTCCGGTAACAGACAGTGGCATAAAGCATGCATGACAGCTGCCCTGGGACTTTCGGCTTTGTTTTTAGTTTCTTATGTGATTTACCATTCTGCTACAGAATCAACTCCTTATGGAGGTGAAGGCTGGGTGCGATACGTTTACTTTACTATTTTGCTAAGCCATATATTACTGGCCATCATCATTCTTCCACTGGTACTTATTACCTTCTCAAGGGCTTTGAGCGAGAAGTTTGACAAACATAAAAAATTAGCCAGGATAACCTTCCCCTTGTGGTTATATGTATCAGTAACCGGCGTTATCGTATATTTAATGATTGCTCCATATTATTGACTATGAAGAAACTGTTGGTATTTGTCCTTTTTCTCGGATTGACTGTCTTGCTGAATACGGGTGTTCAGGCACAATGTGCCATGTGTAAAATGGCTGCAGAGAGCGGAACACAGGCAGATAACAGTCCGGTTTTAGGTCTTAACCAGGGTATACTATACCTTGCTGTTGTTCCTTATATCTCTTTTTCTGTCATCGCATTTTTGTGGTGGCGCGGATATAAACGCAGGCAGAAAGAAGAGGCTGAGTTGGGATATTAATGGATGTCAATCACACGAACTCACAAGTCTCCTTCCATTGGCCGCAGTACGATATCTTCCATAACGGTTCTATCTGACAGCGAAATGGCCTGCCATATAACTGCTGCAATATCTTCTGCAGGCATAAACCTTTCTTCAGGAATATCGGCTCCTTCCCAGGAGGCAGTATAGGTAGCACCCGGTAAAATACTAGTTACCCTGATACCAAATGGTTTTAACTCCTCTCTCAGGTTACGCGACAAACCATACAGCGCATACTTAGAGACACTGTAGGCGCCACCATTGCTGTAAGCCATTATGCTGGCTACTGAACAGATGCTGATGATGTGGCCTTTTCCGGCAGTTTTCATAGCGGGAATAATAGTCCGCGATAGGTGATAGGCACTAAAAAGATTGGTTTGCATCATCTGCTCCAAGGCTCCTTCCGGCTCGGTATGCAATTGCCCGGGAAAGAAAACCCCTGCATTGTTAATCAGTATATCCGGTGCGCCTAACTTTTCAAGACAGAATGCACCAAATGTAAGGACAGCATCCCGGTCACTCAGATCTGCAACACTGGTATGTATTTTAGATTGCGGTGCAATGCGTAATACATCTGCTACCAACTCTTCCAGTTGTTGCTTTCCTCTTGCGCAAACAGCGATTTCTGCGCCCTTCTCAGCCAGCAATAGTGTTGCTGCTTTGCCTATTCCCTTCGATGCGCCTGTAATTATTACTTTCATACTGGTGATTTAAATACCAAAGTAAATACAATTACTTTAGAGCCAATGACCCAGATGTACGCCGATATCATTTTGCCTTTTCCGCTGGATACTCCGTTTACCTACAGTATACCTGCTTCATTGGTTCAATCGGTAGTGCCGGGCACGCGTGTGGAAGTTTCGTTCAGGAATAAAGTGTACACCGGAGTGGTGGTGGCAATCCATGACAAAGCCCCTGCTACCTATAAGGTCAAGTCAATATTGTCCGTTCCGGATGAATACCCCTTGGTAGACAGCAGTCAATTGAATTTATGGAAATGGATGGCAGATTATTACCTGTGTACTATGGGGGAAGTATTCAATGCTGCTGTGCCGGCCTTTTTTAAACTCGGAAGTGAAACCATAATCACCGAAAAGCCGGATAGTACGGTAAACGATCAGGACCTGGACGACAAAGAATTCCTTATCAAGGAGGCGCTCTCCCTCCAACATGAGTTATCTGTTCAGGATATCCGACAGATATTGGGACAGAATACTGTTCAACCTATACTTAAGCGTTTACTCACAAAGGGCGTTATTGCCATACGCGAGGAGATCAAAGGAGGGTACAAACCTAGAGTGGTAAAGCAATTGAAACTCGGCAGCCTTTACAGGGAGGAGGAGGCATTACAGGCGGTTTTTGAAACCTTGAATAAAGCGGTAAAGCAACAGCATGCATTAATGGTTTACTATCAGCTGGCTCCTGATTTTCAACCTGTCAATAAAGCTATGCTTTTGCGGAAGGCTGCTGTTTCTCCGGCTGTTATCAAGGCAATGCTGGACAAGGGGATTTTTGAAGAAGTAGAACTGGAAGTATCGCGCATTCTAAAAAGCGATACACGTAAAGCTGAAAAAAGTATGTTGACTTCCCCCCAATTGGAGGCGCTGGATAGTACCTTGAAGCAGTTGCAACAAAAAGAGGTGGTGTTGCTGCACGGGGTGACGGGAAGTGGAAAGACTGAAATATACCTGGAGCTAATGGAGTCCATTGTGCGCGAAGGCAAACAGGTACTTTATCTGTTGCCTGAAATAGCACTTACAGCCCAAATTATTCACCGCTTAAAAGAGCGGTTTGGTGCAATAGCTGGCGTTTATCACTCCAAATTTAACCACAGTGAAAGGATAGAAATCTGGCAGGCTGTAAAAGAGAAAAAGTACCAGGTGATACTGGGGGCCCGTTCGGCCTTATTGCTTCCTTTTGCAGATTTAGGGTTGGTCATTGTCGATGAAGAACATGATTATTCCTTTAAGCAACAGGATCCGGCACCCCGCTACCATGCGCGTGATACAGCTATTTACCTTGCGCGGTCTGCCGGAGCGAAAACAATTTTGGGAACAGCCACTCCTTCTGTAGAATCTTACTTCAATGCCAGATCAGGTAAGTATGGTTACGTGGAGCTAACAGAGCGCTATGCGGGAATGCAAATGCCGGACACGCAGCTGGTGGATATGAAGCAGCGGAATGGAAAGAAGAAAGAGCTGCACTTCACCAATGATTTACTGGAGAATATTCAACGAGCAAAGGAGCAACATCAACAGGTAATATTATTCCAGAACAGAAGGGGGTATTCGCCTTATATTGTTTGCAGTCAGTGCGGATGGAGCCCCCAATGCGCGAACTGTGATGTGCATATGGTGTACCACAAGGCAAAAGATGAATTGCGCTGCCACTATTGTGGATTTCGACAAGATACCTACCATGAATGTCCTGCCTGCAGCAGCACCCAATTGCTGATTCAGGGTTTTGGTACTGAAAAGGTAGAAGATGAATTACAGCTGCAGTTCCCCGATTTGAAGATTGCCCGTTTAGATATGGATGCCGTTAAAACGAAAACCGGCCATGAACGAATTATTCAGGATTTTGAAGAGGGGCTGGTGGATGTTTTAGTAGGTACACAGATGGTAACCAAGGGATTGGATTTTGATAATGTAAGTCTGGTTGGTATCCTCAGTGCTGATCAATTGTTGAACTTCCCTGATTTCAGGGCATCGGAAAGGGGCTATCAACTCATGATGCAGGTAAGCGGCAGGGCGGGCAGAAAGCACCGGCAAGGGAAGGTGCTAATACAGGCAACCAACACGCGGCATCCTGTATTGCAATACATTATTCAACACGACAGACATGCCTTTTATGCGGAAGAACTGGAGCAGAGAAAGAAATTCCTATATCCACCTTTTGTGAGACTAATTCAGATTACCCTGAAGCACAAGTTTCAGGACAGGTCGCTCAACGCTGGGTATGCTTTTGTGCAGGCATTGGGCCGGATAGCCGGGTGTGAAATTTTAGGTCCGGTTACTCCCGGCATTGCAAGAATAAGAGGTAAGTACAGGTCAGAGATTTTGATAAAAGCGACAACCGGAGCGTTAAAGACAATTAAACAGAAAATAAGATCCTCGCGCAAAAGTACGCTCTCTATAAAGCAATTTCAATCGGTTGAAATTGTAGTGGATGTAGACCCGGTTTAGTTATTTGCCCTTTCCCTGAAATATGATGACCAGCGTATAAAATAGAATCTTGAAGTCCATCGCAAGGCTCATATTTTCAATATACAGCAAATCGTATTTCAGGCGCTCTACCATTTCATCTACATTGCTTGCATAGCCAAACTTAACCATTCCAAGCGATGTGATGCCGGGTTTCACCTTTTGCATGTATTTGTATTCGGGCGCTTTTTCGATGATTTTATCAGCGTAGTATTGTCTTTCGGGTCGCGGACCTACCAGACTCATATCGTTGATGAGAACATTGTAAAACTGGGGCAACTCATCGAACCTCCATTTGCGCATGATCTTACCCCAGGGAGTAATACGGGAATCATCTTCACTTGACAGCGCAGGACCTGTCGATTCAGCATTTTCATACATAGACCGGAATTTATATATGACAAATGGTTTCCCATGGACACCAAGCCGTTGCTGCTTATAAAGAATGGATCCTTTAGAAGACAGCCTTACCTTGATGGCAATAAACAGGTAGAGTGGCCAGATCAGCAGTAACATGGAGGCTGCAACGACAACATCAATAAGTCTTTTAATGATACGCTGCCATTTGGGCATCAGGTCGGGATAGATTTCTATCAGCACGGCACCAAAGACGTTATTCATTTTTACAGAGCCCGACATGATATCATACATATCAGGAATAATCTTAATTACTAACCCCTGTTTGTCTGAAAGTCGATTGATGATTTCGTTGAGCAAGTGATGCTCGGAAGTTTCTATAGCGATAATGACTTCATCGACGGCTCTGTCATCGAGTATCCGACTGAGGTCTTTCAGGTTTCCCAGGTTCGGAATGTAGTTACCCAAAGTGCTGCCATTGTTGCCATTGGCATGTACATATCCAATAAAATCATATCCAAGGCTTTTTTTGTTACGCGAAATTTCACGGTGCAAATCGAGTGCTCGCTGGTTGCCGCCAATAATCAATGTCTTATAGGCAATCTGGCCTGTCTGCAGTTGCCTTTTGGCTAAAGTCAATAGGGTGAGCCGGGGCACAACAGTCAGCAGGAAGTGACTCCCTGTTAGGACCAGGAATGTTTGATAATAGTCTTTGTACCCCGTGATGTAATCGTCGAGAATTAAAACAAAGAACAGCAAGAGAGAACCAAGTACGGAAGCAAGAAAGGTTTTGTAGAATTCAGCTAATCTCGACTTTCGGTAGATATCGGTATAAAAGCCGGAAACGAAAAACAACAGCAGCCAACCTAGTGCAATGGAGGTAGCACCCAGGTAGAATTTGCTGTCGCTTAAAACATATTTAACCAGATCAGCAGGTAATCCTTCAATGACAAACTTCCGGAAAGAAAAAGTGACTGTCCACGCCAGGAATGCAGCCATGAAGTCGAACAACACATATGTGGCGATTCCTATCTTCTTTCGGTTTCTCATGCGGAAATCAGAAAGCCACGATTTTTATATTATCGAAGTATAGAATGCCGGTATCCAGAGAATCGTTTTTAAGCGCCCTGATTTCGAGCCCGTAACTGTCGGCCTGAAACTGTTGCACCTTAACACCCAGGTTCAGGTATATTTTATTCCAGCTGTCACGTGGTGGCACTGATATCATGTAAGAGCTGACGGGTACGCCACCTGCATAGAAACCGGTTAACCAGAATTCAAATTCAGTATTGCACTTATAATCTATTTCTGCCCATACAGGCTGTCCTACGGGTGGCAACGTAACCGGGTCGGTGGTAATGCGCAGGTAATTGGTGGAATCAATTAAGGCTACTGCCGAGCGGTTACCTTCCAGGACTTCATCAGGATTGGTAGTGATAGACAATGCTACATTACCAGGGGAGGTTACACTAAATCCGTTTCCGATTTCAAATCTTTCCAGAAACAAAAAACTCAGCCCGCTTTGATAGGTAACTGCCGGTGTAAGGGTATCTGTTTGAAACGGTACCAGCTGCCTTTCAAGTTCATACCCCCTGTAAAATGGATAGATGGTGCTCAGGCCTGTCAGACCGTTTTCTTTTACCCCGCCAAACACAGTTATTTCTACCATACCGGTATCCAATACGGGAATGGTTGTAGGTAATTGAAAAACGCCCAGCTGTTGACCGTTGATATAGACCCACCCATCCTGCACTTTTTCTGTACCGCTCCCCTGTGTTATGGGGTCAGCTGTTACACTAAAGGTGTCAATAAAAAGATACGCAGGTTCCAGCGGTTCTCCGTCGAAAATGGAGCAACTTGATAGGAGAAAAGCTACTGCCAGAGAAAGGAACAATCCAAACCATCTTACCCTCATCCTTTCATTTTATTTTTATTAATCTTTTCCAATACCTGATGGGCAACTTCCAATGCATAAAACCCATCGGCAACAGTTACAGGAGGATCCTTGTCTTCTATGATGGATGCAGCAAAAAGTTCCAACTCCATTTTGATGGCATTAACCGGGTGAATTTCAGGTTTCTCAAGGCGTATGGCTCTTTCCTGATAGACACCGCCTGTATTGACCTCTATTGTTAACGCATCTTCGTTCTCCTTTGTATCCGTGAGGGAGAATATCTCCGCTTCTTTTTCTGCAAAGTCAATAGAAATATAAGCGTCCTTCTGAAAAAGGCGCATTTTCCGCATCACCTTCAGACTAATTCTGCTGGCAGTGAGATTAGCTACACAGCCGTTATCGAACTCTATGCGCGCATTGGCTATATCGGGTTTGTCACTAATGACAGCTACGCCGCTGGCATGCACCTTTTTTACAGTAGAGCGCACCAAATGCAGGATGATATCGATATCGTGAATCATTAAATCCAGCACCACCGACACATCTGTGCCTCTCGGATTGAAATAAGACAACCGGTGCGATTCGATGAACATAGGTTTAAGGGCCTTGTCTTTTACCGCCAGAAATGCAGGATTGAACCGTTCCACATGTCCTACCTGTGCCTTGATGCCCGCCTCTTTGGCGAGATTATGAATGTCTCTTGCTTCCTGTACGGTATTGGCCAGGGGTTTTTCAACAAAAATGTGGCGTGTATTCTTTAAAGCAATGCGGGCGCAATCATAGTGGGAAAGGGTAGGAGTGACGATGTCAACGGCATCCACTTCCGCAATGAGTGCTTCAATAGAGTCGAAAGCACGGCAATTGTAGTCGCTTGCTGCTTTTTTGGCATTTTCAGGATCGGGGTCGTAAAACCCCACCAATTCAAGCGTTTCAATCTCTTTGATGAGTTTGATGTGAATCCTCCCAAGGTGCCCTGCCCCTAATACGCCAATCCGAACCATATTGAAGGGCATAAAGTTACGTTGTTCCTGCTTAGCACGGAAGCAATTCTTTCCGCTTTTGGCAATGATTTTCGCTTAACCGAGCTTTTGTTTTAAGTATCTTCGGGCCATTGTATGATGCTTTCCAATCGTTATCATCTGCCGCTTGCTGTTATAGGGGGAGCCTTGCTCTGGCTTTCCTGGCCTCCTTTGCCATTTACCTTCCTGATATTTGTGGCACTTGTTCCTTTTTTATTGCTCTCTGACCTCTATCCGTCTGCTTCAGGGAAAGCTGCCGGCAGGCGCTATTTTTTACTACTGTTTATCGGCTTTTTGCTGTGGAATGTAGCAACCACATGGTGGGTAGGTAAAGCCTCTTTCTGGGGAGGTGTATTTGCGAACCTGGCCAACGCAGCGCTTATGTTATTGCCTTGGAAACTTTACAGGATGAATAAGCATGCCAACGGAAGAGTACTAGGCTACATTGCGTTGATGGCAGCGTGGATGTCGTTTGAATACCTTCATTTAAGATGGGAGTTTACTTGGCCCTGGCTCAATCTCGGTAATGTATTTGCCGCTCAGCATAAGTGGGTACAATGGTACGATACGACAGGTACCTTCGGAGGTACACTATGGATATGGATGGTGAATATCCTGGCCTATGAAGCGATTCGTCCGATTATTTTACCGCATACAGGCAGTTACGCACCTGGCAGATTTGCCTTCTTTCAAAATCGTCTTTTCCGCCTGTCGCTGCCGCTGTTTCTCGTTGTAATACCCATTCTTGTTTCCCTGAACATATATAACAATTATACACCGGAAGGTGAACCGATTGCTGTTACGGTTTTACAACCGAATTTTGATCCCTATACGCAGAAGTTTTCCATGCCTTACGGCAAGATGATGGATAAAATGGTGGCAGCCTCTGAAGCAGCCATACGCCCCGAAACAGAATACCTCGTTTGGCCCGAAACAGCCATTCCCGAACCTGTTTGGCTCGATAGAATAGATCGCGCAGTGCCCCTGCGCAAGCTGGAGATTCTGCGAGACTCCTTCCCTCACATTACGACCATAGTAGGAATAAATGGATTCATGCGGTATGATGCTCCGGAGGATAGAACTGTTACTACGCGTACCCTCATTAATGAGCGCTTTAACGATACGTTATGGTATGATGCTTTTAATTCGGCTATCCAAATGCAATACGATGAGCCTACAGTCTGGTACCATAAGTCGAAGTTAGTGCCGGGAGCAGAACGCATGCCTTACCCGCAGGTATTGAAGTTTCTGGATGTATTTACCATTTCGCTGGGTGGTGTGAGCGGTACTTATGGCACCCAAAAAGAGAGGACCGTATTTACCAATAGCAAAGGACATTCTGTTGCCACTGCCATATGCTATGAAAGTATATTTGGAGAATATGTAACGAGGTATATTAAGAATAGCGCCGGGTTGATATTTATCATTACCAACGATGGATGGTGGGGCGATACGGGAGGATATAAGCAACACTGTGCCTATGCCAGGTTGCGGGCCATTGAGAACAGGAGAGATATTGCAAGGTCAGCCAATACAGGAATTTCGTGTTTCATTGATCAAAGAGGTGATATCAGGCAGGCTACAGGATGGATGGAAGATGCGGTTATTTCAGATACATTGTTATACAATACGAATAAAACATTTTATACACTTAACGGAGATGTTATTGGAAGAACATCAGTTTGGTTATTGGTACTTTTTACCCTGATGGCTTTTGTGAAGGCAAGGTCTTCAGACATGCTTCCGCGAAAAAAAATAGGATATGGAATTAGCAGTTATTTGTAAACAGGCGGAACAGGTAGTTAGGGCCGCAGGAGCTTATATTTTAGAGAACCGGAAGATTTTTTCATTTGATGAGGTGGAGAAAAAAGGTGACAGGGATTTTGTAACAGCCATAGATAAGGCAACCGAGAGAATCATTACGGCAGGTCTGAAGGGTCTTGTTCCTGAAGCCGGATTTATTACAGAAGAAGCCACCATTGAACAGGGAACAGGTACCCTTAACTGGGTAATAGACCCCATTGATGGAACTACGAATTTTATACACAATACTCCTGTCACTGCCGTGAGTGTTGCTTTGATGTCAGGCAAGGAGGTGCTCATAGGACTTGTTTATGAAGTCACCATGGATGAACTGTTCTACACCTGGAAAGGAGCTCCATCCTATATGAATGGCAAAGAAATACATGTGAGCACATGCTCTGATATCAGAAAGGCATTGGTCGCAACCGGGTTCCCCTATTCCAGGGAAGGTAGATTACCCGGAATACTGAACAGCGCCGGATATTTTCTGGAACACGCTCAGGATTTAAGAAGGTTTGGTTCAGCGGCAACAGATTTGTGTTATGTTGCCAGTGGAAGAGTGGAGATCTATTATGAAGCGTACCTGAAATTGTGGGATGTCGCTGCCGGTTTATTGATAGTAGAGAATGCCGGCGGAACCATCAATGTGGTGTATGAAAGCGACGTTTATGGGGGGACGGCTGTACTCGCAACCAACGGACTCGTCAGGCAGCAGGCAATGGAAGGGATATTCTTCCGGGATGCTTTCAGGTGAGACTGGTTAGCAACAGGTAAACGATTGCACTCATAACCGTTGTCGCCGGAATGGTAAATACCCAGGCACCTAAAATTTTATAAACTACCTGCCACCGGACAGCTGAAACCCTTCTGGAGGCACCCACTCCCATGATGGCACCCGTTATCGTGTGTGTTGTGCTTGCAGGAATGCCTAACATACCGGTACCGAAAAGCGTTAACGCCCCGGCTGTTTCAGCACAAAAGCCTCCCATCGGTTTCAAAGCTGTTAGGTTATGCCCCATGGTTTTAATCACTTTCCAGCCGCCGACCATGGTGCCCAGCGAAATGACTGCATAGCACAAATAAAAGACCCACATCGGCGGATCATCCAGGCTTTGCACATTGCCTGATGCATACAGCAGGAGTATGATTACGCCTGCTGTTTTCTGGGCATCGTTACCGCCATGACCGAGACTGAAGGCGGCAGATGAACTGAGTTGCAGGACCCGGAAAAGAGAATCTACACTTCTGGGTTTTTGTTTGCGAAAGACCCAAAGCGTTATGACTTGAAGGATATATGCTGTCACCATCCCGATAACAGGAGCAAGCAGGATGAACAGGAGTATCATGGATAAACCTTTTCCATCTTCTGCGAACCAAATCAGGGTTGCCGCGCCGCCTTTCATAATGGCTGGACCAATGAGCCCTCCGATAAGTGCATGTGATACGCTGATAGGCAAGCCGAAACGCGTACAGATAAACACCCAGATCATAGCGCCGGAAAGTGCACACAGAATGAAAAGATTATCCCCGTCTACAACCGATTGCTCGACAACACCTTTACTGATGGTGCTGGATACTTCCTGACCAAATAGCCAGATAGCGGCAAAGTTGAAAAATGCTGCCCATATAACGGCAACACCCGGCCTTAATACCCTTGTGGCAACAATAGTGGCAATGGAATTGGCGGCATCATTCATGCCGTTTAAAAAGTCGTAGAGTAGGGCTATAGCAATGGTTACGATAATGATCGTTTCCATGCTTAGGTGGTTTTCACTATAATGGAATCAATTACATTGGCGATGTCTTCGCACTTGTCGGAGGCACTTTCTATCTTGGCAATAATGTCCTTTACCTTAATGAGTTCTATCGGATCCTTTTCATTGGCGAATAAATCCGTGAGTGCTAATTCGAAAATGGTATCACTCTGATTTTCAATGTTGTTAATTTGAAACAGCGTTTCCCGTAACTTTTCGATATCATCCAGCTTGCTCAATTCAATGATGGCCACGCGAACCAGTTTGGTTCCTTCCGTAATGAGCTCGGCCATTTTAATAAGAGACAGCGGCATTTTAGCCGGCTGATAAAGTTTTATACGCAGCGCAGCATCTTTTATTCTGTCTGCAATATCATCGATGGAAGTAGATAGATAGTGGATGTCTTCGCGGTCGAACGGTGTTATAAAGACCGTATTGAGTTGTCCGGTTATTTCATGGTTGATATCATCGCCCTTGTGTTCGGCATTTTCAATCTCTTTGATAAGCCGGTTGCGCTTGACTAAATCAGATTCCTGAACGGTCTCCAGCAGAAGATTGGACATATTCACAAGGTTCTCAGATGCTTCTATGAACAACGGGAAGAATACCCTGTCTTTGGGGGAGAAGAATCGAAGAATTTGATCAATGCCCATTAGCTATCAATTTGGAGCGCAAAATTAATGGTACCACCATCAACGACGCCTTTTCTATGTGAATTTAATGTTTAGTTAACATGTGGTTAAGAATGCTGGTCCCTCCTGACAGTTAAGCCCAGTAGTTCTAATTGTTGTTCGTCTACCATGGCAGGGGCATCCATCATGAGATCCTTTCCTCCGTTGTTTTTCGGGAAAGCGATTACATCCCGTATGGAGTTTCCTCCAGCCATAAGCATTACCCAGCGGTCCAGTCCAAAAGCACAACCGCCATGCGGTGGAGCTCCGTATTGGAAAGCATTGACCATGAAGCCAAAGCGTTCCTGTATTTCCTGTTCGCTGAAACCAAGTATATTAAATATTTTATTTTGAAGGTCGGCATTGTGAATTCTGATGCTGCCGCTCAGAATTTCATTACCGTTCATTACCAGGTCATAGGATTGCGCTCTGATGCGCAGCGGTTCTGAATCAAAAAGGTCGACATCATCAGGATGCGGTGCGCAGAAAGGGTGATGGGCAAAAATAGGATCACCGGTGGTTTCATCTTCTTCAAACATTGGCATGTCCACGACCCAGAAAACACTCCAGCTGTCTTTGGGTATCCATGATTCCCGCGCAGCGAGTTCCAGCCGAAGGTCTCCCAGTATTTTTCGCGTTTTTTTCTTTTTGTCAGCTACAATCAGCAGCATGTCACCCGGTGAGGCGTCATGAGCTTTCAGGATAGACTCCAGTTGCTCGCTGCTGAAGAACTTGTCTACAGATGACTTGATGCTACCATCTTCGTTATACCTGATATAGATGAGGCCACCTCCACCGCGATGCGGTGCTTTTACAAATTCGGTCAATGCATCGATCTGCTTCCGGCTGTAACCTGCACAGCCCTTTGCCAGCAATCCGCCAATAAGCCCTTCGTTGGCTATAACATCATTGAAGACAGCGAAGTCTGTTCCTGAAAAAGCGTCGTTGAGTTCAATGATCGGGCAGCCAAACCGCAAATCAGGCTTGTCGGTACCAAATAGGGCAATAGCTTCTCTGTAGGGCAACCGAATAAAGTCGGGGAGCTCAATTTGGCTCACTGTTCTGAACACATGCTTCACCAGACCTTCAAACATATTCCAGATATCCTCCTGTCGAACAAAAGACATTTCACAGTCTATCTGAGAAAATTCCGGTTGACGATCACCGCGGAAATCTTCGTCTCTGAAGCATTTAACTATCTGATAGTAACGATCCATTCCACCTACCATTAATAGCTGCTTAAGGATTTGCGGCGATTGTGGCAGCGCATAAAACATTCCGGGTTGCAATCTGCTGGGAACAATAAAATCCCTGGCACCTTCGGGTGTAGATTTAATGAGCGTCGGAGTTTCGATTTCAAGAAATCCCTGACCATCCAGATAGGAGCGAACGGCAGCAATTAATCTGGAACGCATAATCATGATGCGTTGCATCGCCGGTCTGCGTAAATCGAGGTATCGGTACTTCATCCGCAACTCTTCTCCACCATCTGTGTAGTCTTCCATAGTAAAAGGCGGGGTGGTGGCTGCATTCAATACGCTTAGCTCTTCAACAGCAACTTCAATGTCACCTGTCGGCATTCCCGGATTTTTATTGCTGCGCTCCTGCACTTTCCCTTTCACCTGAATAACAAATTCTCTACCCAGTTTTCGCGCCTGGAGACATAACTCAGGTGCGGTTTCCATATTGAAAACCAGTTGCGTCATTCCGTGGCGGTCGCGGAGATCAATGAAGGTCATACCACCTAAATCTCTGCTTCTATGAACCCATCCTGAAAGTAAAACTTCAGTTCCGGCATGTTCTATGCGAAGTTCTCCACAATGGTGGCTGCGGTAAAAGGTTGCTGATTGCATGGTTATAGTGCACTAATTAAGACCGCTAAGTTACGTACACCAATTGAAAGCAGCATTTTTTCAGCCGTGGCTGTTTCCCCTGCGACCCAGTAACCTGTAAAGCCGGAAAATAGTGAGCAGGTCATGAGCCGGTTGATATTCCCTGGCATAGATCCTGTCCAATACCAGTGGGTCCGGCGTAGCCGACGCTCGTTGCTCAACTAAAAGGTCTGCCGATAGTACGCCTTGCGGAATCTGTGGCAGACCCTCAGATAGAATGTCTGCCGGAGGGCTGGCGTAACCTACCCATGTGCACTTACCTCTTAATACAGCCCATGCATTTTTCATCAATTGCAAGGGGTGTCGTACCAATAGCCATTGCACCGGAGCAGTGAGCAAGATAAACAGCGACATGATAACATCTATTAGTCGCTTCAGCCTTAAGTTGTAAGCATGCCCCAGGCTGTAGATGGTAGAAAGGTATAAATCGCCTGCGGTATTTTTGGAATTGCTTCCTACTATCGCAGATCCTCCGGGTACCACCAGTTTGAAATCGGTTTTGCCGGCAAGCATATCCATCTTTTCAATTATTTGCTTGTAGGTAAGTTCACCGGCGACGAAAATCAGTTCACCGGGCTGGTAGATATGTGTCAAGGAAATAATGTCCGTCGCTTTTCCCAGATGGCGCATAGGGTGCTTGCCAGAACCCGGCTCTCCGGCAAATCCTAAAATATGCAGACTGTATCCCCCCTTGTCCAGGAGCTGGTAGACGGCATTTGCTTCAGACTCTTCTGCAACTATTATGATTCTTTTCAGGGCCTGTTCTCCAAAACGAATATTGCCCGTTTGAATGAAGTGTGTGATTAAGCGAGCAAGGAGTAACACAGCTCCCGAAACGGCTGCACCGGCTACTATCATTCCGCGCGAAAAGCGAAGACTATCGGGGAAAAAACCATATGCTGCTGCAATTAAAATGGTTCCCCAAAGCAAGCCTCTCAATATGCGTGCGACAGTTGCACCTTTGTCATATCCTCCGCTGAAATAAATAGAAACAATCCAGAGAAATGTATATAAAGGAATGTTAATATAAAGGTAGCTGGGCGGATAGGTTCCACCGTCTATGTAGCGAACATAATATTCCCAGTATTCCTTAACCAGTAGCATGGAAAAGAAAATCAGGATGATATCCAGCAAAACAACACCCCATCGGTTAAATATTCTCGTAAGCACAGCTATGCCGGCACGCAGGTATATAGCCAGGTTAATCAATGCTACGAATATGCCTCTGTTGTTGCCGGAGAAGTGCTTCCCGGCAAATATTTTCATGGCATTGTAAAACATCTGCACATAGTTCAGGGAGCCTTTTTTTGTACTTTCTCCTTTGAAATGAATAATGGGAGCATCTGCAAGATAGTAGTTGGTATGACCGGATTGACGAATACGGTAAGACAAATCAATATCCTCACCATACATAAAGAAGTGTTCATCCAGCAGTCCGGTGTGGTCCAGGACTTTTCGCCGCATCATCATAAAAGCACCGGCAAGTACATCCACAGGGTGATTGGCTTTTTCATCCAGAAATCCCAGATGATAAGCACCAAAGACTTTGGATTTAGGAAACAGACCGGACAGACCGAATGCTTTATAAAAGGCAACTGCAGGGCCGGGGAAGGCTCTCTTGGATTCTGGCAGAAATGCCCCTGTACCATCTATCATCCGCACGCCCAATCCACCTGCATCAGGATGTTGCTCCATAAAGGCGATGCATTTTTCGAAGGTATCTTCAGCAACAACCGTATCGGGATTGAGCAGCAGAACATATTCGCCGCTAGAAATGCGTATTGCCTGGTTGTTGGCAGCCGAGAAACCTACGTTTTCTTTGTTGGCAATGACCTGAATGGAAGGAAAGCGCTGCTGCAGAAATGCAACACTTCCATCTGTAGAACAATTGTCAACGACGAAAATTTCAGTCGCAATATTTTTGTTGGCAGCCATCACGGCTGAAATGGCCAGCTCCACAAAATACTTCACGTTATAATTAACAATAACGACACTCAGCTTTACCACTCATCCTCCTTGTTTATGCGATAGGGAAGACGGGCAGCGAGTGACCGGGCCAAAGTTATTTCGTCGGTGTATTCAAGATCACCTCCAAAGGCCACACCGCGTGCTATGGTTGAAATTTTCATTTCCGGGTGGGAACGCTTTACCTGGCCTGCAATATAGAAGGAAGTGGTATCGCCTTCAATGGTTGGATTGAGCGCCATAATCAGCTCGTTCACATCTTCATTTTTCAGTCGGTTGAGTAAGCTGTCTATCTGCAGGGCTTCCGGTCCAATTCCTTCCACAGGTGAGATGACGCCCCCGATAATATGATAGGTGCCATTATACTGTTGGGTGTTTTCTATGGCCAGCAAATCGCGAAGTCCGGCCACAACGCAAATAAGTTGTTTGTTCCGTGAGCCGGATGAGCAGATAGAACAGAGTTCTGCCTCTGAAATATTGTGGCATTTAACGCAATAGTGAATGCTGTCTTTCAGGCGCAGCATGCTTTCAGAAAACCCCTGTACCACATCCTTATCCTGTTTCATCATATGCAATACCAGCCTTAATGCTGTTTTCTTCCCAATTCCCGGTAAACGGGCAAAGGAGTTAACAGCATTTTCCATGACGGTAGAAGGCAGCTTCATGTATTTGATTGGGTATTAAGGTTGTTGAATGTAGCAGTTCCGAAGGAATCTGCCATCCACCACACCGATTACGGTTACAATTTCGCCTGGTACAATATTAGTGATATCAGCTTGTCTTTCAGCCAGAAAATAGCAGTTAAAATCAGCAGGGCTGCCATTTGCCGGTTCTAAGGCGAGATAGGCACCTTCTGAAAAATCAACCCCCTGACTAATTACGGTGCCGGTAACTGCAATAATTTTCCGGTCGTATTTTTTTCTGAAGGCACTTTCGTCATGGTTAAAGGCACTTGACAATTCTGTGGAGGAAAGCTGATAGAGCGGCTGAGCCTGACTCGTGTCTACAATAGGTCCTTTCCATACATATGCTGAAACAACGAAAATAGCCACTGCGGTTGCAGCGCAGGAGAGAGCTACCCTGCTCCATCGCGAACCATATTGTGTATCTTCTTTGCTTCCACTCCGCCAATGAAAGAATACCAGAGACAGGTGAATGCAGAGAATGGCTGCAACAAAAATGGTGCGCAACATGGAGATATTCAAAGAGGTTTGGGTAATGGCTACCCATAAAACGGCAGGAAGCACAAACCAGCTGATCAGGAGTAAACGCCAGCCTTCTTTATTTCTTCCGCTTAACTGCAAACTGGCGCCGGTACTTCCCGAAAGTAAGGCTATCAGTAGGATGCTCGATTTGTTTTTCATGGCTATTGTTACCGCAAAGGTAGAAATCTGCTGCTGTACTGTTCCTTTGATTCTAAGCGTATTTTCGGTACATTTGGTAAGATTTTTACAAAAATCCGACAAAACCAACTGTCGTGCAAAACCAGATTGTATTGTTTTGGAGCAGGTTAATCCTCGCCGGAGTTTTATTGTTGCAGCTGCCTACAAATGCCCAGTATTATGAATTAGGTGTGTTCGGTGGGTTCAGTAATTATCAGGGTGACCTCGCGCCTTTTGCATTCAACCCTGCAGAAACGCACCTGGCAAGTGGTGTTTTTGCCAAGTATAATTTCAACAAATTTTTGGCGGTAAAAGTGAGTTATTATTCAGGTTCACTAAGTGGCAATGATGCTTTATACGACCAGCCTTTTCGCGTAAAGAGAAATCTTCACTTCGAGACCGCCATCAATGAAGTAGCGGTTATGGGTGAAATGAATATCACCGGATTTCAACCACATCGGCATAAGAACCTTCTGTCACCCTATGTTTTTGCGGGTATTGGACTTTTTCACTTTAATCCTAAGGCCAATTTTGAAGGTAACTGGGTAGAATTGCAACCATTGGGCACAGAAGGTCAGGGGACGGAGGCATATCCCGACAGAGAGCCCTATAGATTGACCCAGATAAATGTTCCGTTAGGTATAGGCTTCAAGGGCAATATCTCCCGAAACTGGAATATCGGTGTTGAATTAGGCTGGAGGAAGACCTTCACAGATTATATCGATGATGTCAGCAATACATATGTAGCCAAGGAGATATTGATTGCTGAAAATGGCGCACTGGCCTGGGAACTGTCTAACCGATCAGACGAAATTAATGATGGAGTGGAGTGGTTAAAGGACGATAATTACCTTCGGGGTGACCCCACAGATAAGGATTGGTACTTTTTTACTGGCTTTATAGTATCCTATAATCTCAGCTTAATTCAGGAGGGGCTTAGGCGAAATCAATACTATGTAGAGGGTAAACCTTATAAGGGGACTCGGCAGGCAAGAAAAAAAATGGGATGCCCTGGAAAAAGATAGGAATTGGCAAACTATTTGTTCTTTCAAACGTATACATAAAAGATATACGTAATTATGAACAGGTTACTCTTCATTGGCGTCACATTGGTCGCCTTTAATATTACTTTAAAGGCCCAGGATGTCGATATTACTGTCTTTGCAGGTGGCTCCCTATAATATGGAGATTTAACCCATCAATACATTGATCTAAAAACCGTACACCCTGCCATTGGTCTAGGCGCAGAATTGCACCTGAACAGTCGCTGGGCGTTGCAGCTGGGGTACAAAAATGCTGCAGTGAGCGGAGCAGACTCTTACAGCACGCAAGAAGGATTCCGGGTGCGTAATTTAAGCTTTGAGTCGAAAATCAATGAGTTGCAGGCAAGTCTGCGCTATTACCCTCTTGGCTATATACCGGAGCAAAAACGATGGTCACCTTATTTTTTCACAGGGGTGACACTTTTTCATTTCAATCCTATGGCAGAATACCAGGGCAACTGGGTAGAACTTCAGCCCTTGGGAACGGAAGGTCAGGGAACCTCAGCTTTCCCGGATAGGAAACCCTATAGACTTACTCAAATTGCGGTTCCACTCGGTGGCGGCGTCAAATACCTCCTGAGCCCCTCCCTTGCAGTGGGTGTAGAAGGC
Source organism: Bacteroidetes bacterium UBA3022 (assembly GCA_002346225.1). Lineage (GTDB taxonomy): Bacteria > Bacteroidota > Bacteroidia > Chitinophagales > BACL12 > UBA11426. The sequence goes on along the minus strand of DDYY01000079.1, from coordinate 61,127 downwards.
ACCTTGCAGGTCACATTCACTGATTACTTGGACGACTTAAGTAACACTTATGTAGATCCGGCAATTCTAATTGCAGAAAACGGATTAATGGCCTACCACTTATCCAACAGGACCGGTGAATACCTTGGAGGAGAGCCAACGTTGAAGACTTCAACTTCGCCAAGAGGTAATCCTGATGTGAACGATTATTATGGTTATTTCGGAGTTACTTTTTCTTTTATATTTCCATCCGGGTTTATTGAATCAGCTGCCGCAAAAAGAGCTAATATAGGTTGTGGTAAATAATCTCAAGACTTACCACCAGATTTAAGTTGTCACTTAGTTGGCATAGACTTTAGATGAATCTATAGATAGCCTTAAATCTTATCTGTCTCAAATGGCTTTTAAATGTTCCTAATGGATCATTCAAGGAAACTATTTTTACCCCCGAATGTTTAACCCTCATTGTTTGCCGGTATACCCATGTTTGAAACCAACCAAAGGTCCTTGTTATGAACTTTCATTTACGGCATAAATCAAGTAGCTTATTAGCTGCATTTGTAGCGGTTATCATGTTTCTTCCCTCAGAAAGTGTTACTGCCCAACATACAGAGTTGGGCCTGATGGCTGGTACCATGGCATATACTGGTGATGTCATTCATACATACATGCGGCACAATGATTATCAGCCGGCATTCGGTATTTTCATTGCCAAACCAGTGAGCAGCCATTTTTCCCTGAGGTTGATGCTGAATAAAGGTTACATATCAGGCGCTGACTCTTTGGCAGCCAGACCTTCTTCCAGAGAAAGAAATCTCAGCTTTTACTCAGATTTATACGAAGGCAGCGTATTGGTCGATTTTTATCCCTTTGCATTTTTGCCTACCAAGGGTAGAAACAAAATAGCCCCTTACTTTTCAACCGGGTTAACGGTGTTCCACTTTAATCCCATGTCTATTTATCAAGGGCAGGAATATGCATTGCAGCCCCTAAGTACGGAAGGACAGGGAACCTCTGCATTCCCTGACAGGAAACCCTACCAACTGACCCAAATAGCTATACCTGCTGAAATGGGTATAAAATTTATGATAGGTAATAGCTTCTCTCTCAATGTGGCTGGCGGTTTTCGCTACACATTTACAGACTACCTTGATGACGTTAGTACCACCTATGTTAATGCTGACGTGTTGATTGCTGAACGGGGGGAAGTTGCCTATGCGCTTTCTAACCGCACATGGGGCACCAACGAAGGTGTTCCTGATGACTTAGGTAATGGTTCCAAGCGTGGTGGTCTTGCCAATGATCATTACGGATGGATTGGCACAACACTCTCCTATTACTTTGCTCCCAGGTACAAATTTGCTCAAAGCAGAAAATCAGGCTTGCATTGTCCTAAATTTTAGACCTGATTTGCAATAAATCGGCAAGAAATGGTGTTCTGATGTATGCCTCCTGCTTTTTTTAAAGGCAGTACTGTATATTTGTACATCATTAATTGTAACCAATGCGCGGATTTCTTGTAATAGCAGCCGTTAGCCTAGCTTCCCTCGTCCAGGCGCAGGCCCCGCTTTCTTGGGTGGAAGTAGGTGTATTTGCAGGAGTTTCCAATTATTATGGAGACTTGACGCAAGACTATGTAGTAGTAAAGGAATCCAATCCTGCATTTGGTGGATTTATTAAGTACAACATGAGCTATCAGCTGGGTCTGAAGCTGAATGTGAACCACGGACAAATTTCTGCGGACGATGCCAATTCTGATCGGGCTGATCAGCAATTGCGCAACCTAAGCTTTACCTCAGATGTCACGGAAGTGGCTCTTACCTTGGAATACTCTTTCCCCGGCTTATATCCCAAGGAATTGAGAAGGCCATTTTCTCCTTACGTTAATGCAGGTATTGCCGGTTTCCATTTTAATCCACGGGCTTTCTATCGTGGTGAATGGTACGAATTGCAACCTATTGGCACCGAAGGGCAGGGGATTAATTTCTTCGATTTCCGGGAACCGTACAGCTTATATGAATTGGCCATCCCCTTCGCTATTGGCGTTAAATGGGCTTTCAGCGAGCGCTGGAATCTGGGATTAGAGTATGCAGCAAGATGGACATTTACGGATTATCTCGATGATGTAAGCAGGACTTATGTAGATCGCAATCTGCTGATAGAAGAAAATGGTATTGATGCCTATGCGCTTTCCAACAGAACCGGAGAATTTCTGAATGCAGACAATATTGATTTCGGCAACAACGATTTCCGTGGTGATCCCACCAATAACGACTGGTACATGTTTTTCGGATTTACTTTGAGCCGTAACTTCATCGCAGGAACAGAAGAAGGTTTCATTAGTCTTGATAAGCCGGGACTGGGTTGTTTTCAGCCCAAATACCTGAAGAAACATACCAAGAAGAACTACAGAAGCACGGGGTAATGCGCGCTCCATGTGAATAATTTCTCCCGGAATATTCCTAAATACTTCGCATTTAACTGTTGTTTTGTTCCGTGAACGAACAACTCATTCTTTTAGTCCTGGCAGGATATTTTATGCTGCTGATAGGGGTTTCATTCCTGACGGGAAGAAAAGCCGATAATGATTCCTTTTATATAGGGAATCGAAATTCAAAATGGTATCTGGTAGCATTTGGTATGATTGGCGCCAGTCTGAGTGGCGTTACTTTTATGTCTGTGCCGGGTGCCGTTGGTACCGGGCAGTTGGGCTATTTTCAGATTGTTTTGGGCTATCTGGCCGGTTATCTCGTTATTATTCAGGTACTGTTGCCCCTTTATTACAGGTTGCAACTCACTTCCATCTACGCCTACCTAAAAGAGCGCTTTGGTGACCGGGCCCATAAGTCGGGTGCAGCGTTGTTTCTGCTGAGCCGCATTCTTGGGGCCAGTTTCCGACTTTATCTGGTGGCTATTGTGCTGGATGCATTCCTTCTTTCTCACTTTGGCTTCCCATTCTGGCTTACCGTGACAACTACCATTTTGTTGATTTGGGTGTATTCCTTCAAAGGCGGAATCAAGACGATTGTCTGGACGGATACTTTACAGACTGCCTGTATGTTGCTGTCGGTTATTTTTTCTGTCTGGTTTATTGCAGGAGAATTGGATTTAAATATCTGGAACATTGGGTCAGCAGTGCGGGAAAGCGGGTACGGAAAAATATTTGTGTGGGAATGGCAACCCGCCGATTCATTCTTCAAGTACTTCATTAGCGGAATGTTCATCACCATTGTAATGACTGGGCTGGACCAGGATATGATGCAAAAGAACCTTAGCTGCAAGACATTGAAGGAAAGCCAGAAAAATATGCGTTGGATGAGCTTGTCTTTGCTGCCGGTCAATCTGCTATTTTTGATTTTAGGAGCGCTGTTGTACATGTACGGGACCCAAAATGGATGGGTAGAGCCTCAATTTGATAACCCTGAGCAAATGAACGCAGGCTGTCAGCTATTGATTAATGGCGAGTGCTTTAAGAAGGACGCGCTGTTTGCCTGGTTATCGCTGAACGCATTTCCAGCATGGATGGGAGTGGTTTTTATCTTAGGACTGACGGCAGCGGCATATTCCAGTGCGGACTCTGCTCTTACAGCACTGACCACAAGTTTTTGTCTCGATATCCTGGGCAAAAAGGATAGGGGCATCAGCACCTCGCTGCGGTATGGTGTGCATGCCGGCTTTTCGATATTACTTATTGCAGTCATCCTTGTATTTAAGGTTGTAAGCAATGAATCTGTAATACTTGAGTTGTTTACCGTAGCAGGTTATACCTATGGGCCTTTGCTCGGAATGTTTGCTTTCGGAATTATTAGCTCCAGAAAAGTAAATGACTGGTTCGTTCCAATGATTTGCGTAGTTGCTCCATTGCTGTCTTACTTGCTCAATAAATATGATGTGTATCTTTTCAATGGATACCAATTTGGATTTGAATTATTGCTGGTGAACGGACTGTTGACCTATGGGATGCTTTATTTGATATCAAAAAAATAATACTATGACTGATAAGTATCGGAAGAAGAAAATATATAAAGCCAAAGACTGGACCGAATTCAGTGCGGAGTCTTCGTGGCGCATGTTTAAGATTATGGCTGAGTTCGTGGAGGGTTTCGAAAAGATGGATAAAATCGGACCTTGTGTTTCCATTTATGGGTCAGCCCGCACACAACCTGATAATCCTTATTACCAGTTGACTACCGAAGTAGCCTCCAAACTGGTGCAGGAAGGGTTTGGTATCATAACCGGAGGCGGACCAGGCATTATGGAAGCGGGCAACAAAGGTGCCCACCAGATGTCAGGGAAAAGTGTAGGCCTCAATATCGAATTGCCTTTCGAGAAATATGCCAATCCGTATGTTGACCAGGATAAGCTTATCAATTTTAACTATTTCTTCGTTCGTAAGGTGATGCTCGTAAAATATGCGCAGGCATTTATTTTTATGCCGGGTGGTTTTGGAACACTGGATGAGCTCTTTGAATCGCTCACCCTCATTCAAACGCATAAGATAGAAAGGGTTCCGGTTGTTTTTATTGGAAGAAAATATTGGGAAGGTTTATTGAACTGGATTCGGGAAGTAGTGTTAGATATGGAGGGTAATATAAGTAAAGAGGATCTTGACTTGTTTTTTATTACCGATGAACCCGAAGAGGCTGTGGCACACATTACCAATTTTTATGCTACACAGCATCTTCGTCCAAACTTTTAAATATGGCAGTAACTAAAACAGCACCCACACAACTTAAACCAGGAAAAAAAGCTCCTTCTTTCAGGGCAGTTGATCAGGACGGCAATCCATTTCAGTCTAAGGATTTGTTGGGAAAAAAATGGGTCTTGTTCTTTTACCCGGCAGACCTAACACCCACCTGTACGGTAGAGGCTTGCAATCTCAGAGATCACTTCAAACAACTGAAAAAAGCGGGGTACGAAGTAGTCGGTATTTCCAAAGGGGATGCTGCTTCCAAAAAGAAGTTTGCGGAAAAGCATGACTTGCCTTATCGTTTGCTGGCAGATGAGCAGCTGACTATCGCGGCTAAATTTGGCGTGTTTGGTGAGAAACTATTTATGGGAAAGGTCATTGAAGGTATATTCCGGACAACCTTTGTCATAGATGAAGAGGGAAAAATCGAACGCATCATTGACCAGGTGAAATCGAAAATTGCTGCAGAGCAAATTTTAGAAGGTAAAGGTTGAATGTCAGTTTTTTGACACTTCTATTTAGTTGTTTGAACTTTCTTTTGATTTAATTGTAACCTTGATCTAACAACTCAAGATGAAAACCTTTATCTCTATTTCGATTGTTCTTACAGCCTTGACTTTTACTGGAATGCATCATATGGTTTCTGCCAACAAAGCAGGAGCGCCCAGCGGTAATACCGGTTCGCCGGGCGATGGTGTTTCATGTGCTAAAGTGGGTTGCCATACAGGTACTGCTACATTCGCTGATGGCATTATAACGACAAACATACCTGAAGAAGGCTACCAAACCGGTGCAACTTATACCATTACAATTACAGCTACTTCTCCAACCAGAAATCGTTTTGGATTTCAACTATCACCGCAAGATATTTCGGGTAATATTCAGGGAGAACTGAATCTTACCGATGCGAGTAGGACTAAATTAATCGGTGGAGGAGCTTATGTCACTCATAATAGTACCAGTATAGACGGTGTCAGCGGGGTGAACACGTGGACTTTCGACTGGAATCCTCTGATGTCAACAGGTGATGTCACCTTTTACGCAGCAGTAAATGTTGGCAATGGAAATGGAACAGCAAGTGGTGATTCTATTTATATTACCTCCCTAACAGTAGCGGAAGATCCGGCCAATAATCCTGTAAGCATTGAATCTTATCTGCTAAATCAGCAACTCGTCTGGAATAATCCCGTGCGCAATCAGTTGTTGCTGAATGGCGACATGATAGAGAGCGGCGAGCTTATCCGGATCTTTGACTTACACGGTCGTCTGGCCGACAGCTGGATACACACCGGTGAAAGCAATGTGACCTATGACGCACAGCACCTCACTCCCGGTATGTATATAGTACAGTCAGGACCGGGGATACAACAAACGCAGCAGTTTATTAAATTATGATTGGACTTCCTCTTCAGGAGCCTCGGTATTATCATCAGATGCTGCCGGGGCTTCTGTATTTTCTGCGGCTTCATCGGCTCTCGCCTTGATTTCATCATCCATGATGCCCTTCTCGTCGAGGATGTTGTACCAGCGTATTAGCTTCTTAATATCGCTGATATACACTTTTTCCTGATCATGGTCAGGCTGAATGCCCGTAAACCAATCTCTTAATGTTGTAGTATCTGATGCCGGATCAGGTACAGCATGGCTCGCTTTCATTTCATGCACTTTCACCAGTACATCTGCCAACTCAACATTATCTGTCTCGGTGTAGATGGATATGTTTTCCAGTAAGGAGAACATGTTTTGTCGATTGGAAACGAATTTCGTCCAACCTTCCTGTAACGAGGTGACAATTAATCCGTTTGGCTTCTGACCTTCTACTTTAAAAAGACCTCCCATTCCACTGATGGCAACTATTTCTCTAATCCGCATTGCGCAATTTTTGGCAAAGTTAAATTTTTGTAACCGTACTTGGAACGCAAGGATGTGAGAAGGGGTTGTAGATTTGTCGAATGAAGTTCAATCTCACCTCCAATTATATACCTTCCGGTGATCAGCCCCAGGCCATAGAACAGCTTGTAAGGGGCTTGTCTGAGCAGGAAAAAGCGCAGGTATTGCTGGGAGTAACGGGTAGTGGTAAGACTTTCACTATTGCCAATGTGATTCAACAAGTACAGCGTCCAACACTCATTTTAAGCCATAATAAGACCCTCGTAGCTCAATTGTATGGTGAATTCAAGCAGTTTTTTCCGGAAAATGCCGTAGAGTATTTTGTCTCTTATTACGATTATTATCAGCCTGAGGCTTACATTTCTTCATCCGATACCTATATAGAAAAGGACCTATCTATTAATGATGAGGTCGAAAAGTTGCGTTTAAAGACAACATCCAGTCTGCAAAGCGGTCGGCGGGATGTGGTGGTGGTGGCAACGGTTTCTTGCATTTATGGCATCGGTAATCCGGCAGAATTCAAGGAAAGCATAGTCAGGGTGAATGTAGGAGACGCTATGACCCGTAACTTTTTATTGCACAGGCTGGTGGAAGCATTGTATTCCCGAACAGTAAATGATTTCAGGAGGGGAACATTCCGTGTTATAGGTGATACGGTAGAAGTGCATCCTGCCTACGCCGACTATATTTACAGGATTACCTTTTTTGGTGATGAAATAGAAGAGATAGAATTGCGGGATGCAGCTACCAACAGTAAGATGGAAGATGCAGAGCACATAGCCATTTTTCCTGCTAACCTGTATATAGCACCAAAAGAAATTTTTCCGCAGATTTTACATGAAATCCATGAAGAACTGGATGAACAAGTAGCCTATTTCGAATCTGCCGGGAAATATCTGGAGGCGAAACGCCTGAAAGAAAGGGTAAATTTCGATATCGAGATGATAAAAGAGTTGGGCTATTGTTCGGGTATAGAAAATTACTCTCGCTTCTTCGACCGTCGAAAACCGGGCTCAAGGCCCTTCTGTCTGCTGGACTATTTTCCGGATGACTATTTACTGGTGATAGATGAAAGCCATGTTACCGTGCCTCAGATAGGTGCCATGTATGGGGGCGACAGGGCCAGAAAAATCAATCTGGTGGAATTTGGATTTCGACTTCCATCTGCACTCGATAACAGACCATTGAATTTCGATGAATTCCAGCTGGTGGCCGGCCAGACCATCTACGTAAGTGCAACGCCCGGGGATTATGAGCTTGGACAAACCGGTGGTGTGATTATAGAGCAGGTGGTAAGACCGACAGGTCTGCTCGATCCTCAGATTGAAGTGCGCCCCAGTCTCAATCAGATTGATGACTTGCTATATGAAATTGAGCAACGGATACAAAAGAACGAGCGTGTGCTCGCCACAACACTTACCAAGCGCATGGCGGAGGAGCTTGCCAAATACCTGCAGAAAGTAAATATAAAATGCAGGTATATACACAGCGAAGTGGATACCCTTGAGCGGGTAGAAATACTGAGGGATCTGCGCTTAGGTAAACTGGATGTTGTCATTGGTGTAAACTTGCTGCGAGAGGGTCTGGATCTCCCCGAAGTTTCGTTGGTGGCCATTCTGGATGCTGACAAAGAAGGCTTTCTGAGGAATACCCGTTCATTGACACAAACCGCTGGTCGGGCTGCAAGAAATGTGAACGGAATAGTAATCATGTATGCCGATAAGATTACAGAGAGTATGCAGCGCACTATTGATGAGACCGAACGGCGCAGAGCCAAACAACTGGCTTTTAATAGCATGCATAATATTACACCGCGCACGGTGACGAAGTCAACGGAAGAGATTTTCAAACAAACCTCAGTGCTGGATGTCCGAAAAAAAGCACCCCAGCCTTATGTGGAGGATGATGTGATTCAGGTAGCAGCTGATCCGGTCATAGAAATGATGACGAAACCACAACTGGAAAAAGCCATAGCAGAAGCAAAGAAAAAGATGCTGGCTGCTGCTAAGGATATGGATTTTCTGGAAGCTGCGCGATTACGCGATGAGATGTTCAGTCTGCAACAATTGATGGAACAGAAGTTTGGTTAATGTAACCATACTTTCAGATGGATGACTTTTTCTCCTAAATGTCCATGAAGTATATAGATGCCTTTCGATATTTTTGGTAGTTGGATGGTGTGTTTATGTTCACCTGCTTGCAGGCTGCCGATAAATAATGAAGCTACATTCTTGCTTTGCAAATCTTGCAGATATAATTCCACATTTGTGGATGAGGCAAGTCTTATAGTCAAGTATGCCTGATTATTGAAACTATATAAATCTACCGTAGAAAGAGCCTCAGGAGTTGTAACTCCAACTGTTATGGGGCAATCCATTACCTCTAAGGCTACCCTTGCTCCACTTTCAAGAGCTCCATGAACGGTAGCCGGGTGATGGTGGCTTGTCGCTTCTCCTGCGAAAAAAAGTTTGCAATCTACAGGTTCAGCCAGTACCATACGTTCGCTATTTGTAATGGAAGCATAGGAGTTCGGCGATGGATAGGAATACGCACCTTTTATGTAAGGCTCTTTAAACCAATCGACAATGTAATGGTCCATGTACAGTGCGCTGGCAGCCCCTTCAAAAAGCGCATCAAGTTCATCTAGTATAACCGTGATAGCTCCTTCTCCAAGGGCGCTCAAGGTCTCAGCCCGAATTCCCATGACGAAAAATGTTAAGATATTATCGGTTGCTTCGGGTTTAAAAAAGGTAGGGTCCCAGGCTAATGTCCCTTCCTGCTTCAACGTTATTTCACAAATGTCTTCCCCCCAGAAGCGTTCAGAAAAACGAATATTGATTTTCATTCCGGCATCCATACCTATTGTAGATATGGCGTTTTGTTTTGGTACGCTTAATGCAGGTAAGAATGCAATTACATCTGCTTTAAGGATGGAAAGGGGTACTGTTACAATTACCCTATCTGAAAAGTAGCTCGATCCATCCTCACAGTTGATAATGACCTGATCCCCTGAGTAGTCAATTTGGTTCACAACCTTGCCGTACTGAACATAGGTAAGAATAGGATTAAAGAAAACATCATCCAAAACGTCTAGATAAGGAGTTTTGATGATAAAGTCTTTACCACCGGTAAGCCATAAGTTCTCACTGATGGCAATGCTTTTCATTCCGATGCGTTTGATAGAAGTTCCAAACTCTGAACCTATCCAACTTTCATATAAATGCCATGTTCGGTCTCCTTCGTTAATTCCCAGACTGGCAAGATAGTCGTTCATCAAAATATCCTCCCCATCGTAGAGGTACATATTAGTATAAAAGTTACTGGCAAATTCGAGGTCAGCATCCCAGTAGGGGGGACTTATTACATAGCCATCGTCTAACGAATACAGTTCCTGAAACCCTTTATATTCTTCCATTAAATCAGGGTTATATGCATTAATTGTACTCCATAGAAAAGAGGGCGGATCACCGGCACTATTACCCTTACCGTGTACCCATTCTGCTCCAGCTTCCATGGTAAATGATGCATAGCCTTCGAGTTTGCGGACCCGACCTCCGTGCTGGTTTCCAGCTTCCAGGATAGTTACACTGTAGCCTGCTTCAAACAGGATTTTTGCGGCATATAATCCGGCAGCTCCTGCGCCTATGATTGTTACATTTCCGCCGGTTAAAGTACCAGCCATCACCTGTTGAATAAAACCGGGAGCCAGCAATATTCCAGGTACGGCATATCCGAGGTTGGCCAGGAATTTTCTTCTTTTCATATTATAGCGAACTTAGATTTAGGACGACCAATAAATTGGCTGCGTTGCATTCTCCAACCAACCATGTATGATTAAAAGTACTGTCCCAGTCCTAAGACGAATCCATTTTCTTTCCCTTTCAAAGGGTTGAATCCAAAGTCCGCTCTCAGGAACAAATGATAGAATCTTGACATATAGATCCTTCCACCTGCTCCGGTTCGCCATACTACATTGTTTTCATCCAGCATGTCTTTGAATGTGCCGCCCGCAGGTCGCAGTGTGCCCAGGTCGCTGAAGCCCACTAATTGAAAGGCTCCCCAGTTATTTTCGTAAAGCGTGTACCTGTATTCCTGGTTTAAAACAACCTCCGCAGTGCCACGCGCAATTCTGTTCCCGGCCCCGCGAATGTTCACATAGCTGTCCAAAACAAATGGTGGGAAAGGAGAGAAGGTGTTAGTGGCTACACCCAGTCGAAGGCGTCCGGCGTAGTTACCGTCACCGCCACGCACATACCATTTGTTTTCGTTGAATACTTTGAAAAAGGGGACAGGGTCAAAGGGAGAGTTGATGTGTTCGGCATGCAGTTGACTTACCCACCCGCCTACATGTTGTCTGTCATATTGCCTTCGGTCGGCCGTAATCAGTATTTTAAATAACCATTTTTCGGTATCAACAACCTCCGGTAATCCTATATCAAAAATAGCTATGTCATTATTGTTGGTATATGTTTCTTTCAGCCATGCACCTCCACCCTGCACATAAATAAAACGATTGATATGAATACCCGGCATCATTTCTACTACCCAGCGTGTAGCCAGGTAGGTAGTACTGAATGTATCGACATATACGGGCTCCAGTGTAGCTCTTCTTTCTATGTTGGCAGCGATACCGAATGGGGTGGTTCTTATGTAGCGCTGGTGCAGATATGCCTGAAATGAATGCCTGTCATAGTAGTTATAAATGAATGCCGCCTGTCCTGTTCGACCACCGACATTATAGTCAGCTAATCCAATCTGAATATTTACATTTTCCTGAATACCACCTATGCCGATAATGGGTAGTAGCGCTAAGGACTCTTCCACCGTAAAGGTGATAACTGCATTCTGGTTGATGGATCCGGTATCTGTTTCGATTGTATATGCTACAGATGAAAAAATGGAAAGATTCTGTAAAAATTTCAGGTCTTCTTCAAGACTGGGATGGTGCAGACTGTCTCCTTGTTTGGATGTTAACCATCGGTAAAGAAAATCTTCTTTTGTCCTTTTTGTGCCTGTGAATTCTACGGCACTGATGGTCTGTCCGGCAACCATGAAGGTGCCCGACATGAGTATCGCATAGAGGAATAGATGCTTTGCCGAAAACACTATCGAATATATTTGATACCTAGATTCCAGGTAACACCTGCTCCTGCATTTTGAGATGCTGCAAAATTGGTATAGAGAAATTCCAGTTGTAAATGTGGGGTTACCTGGTATTTGGCACCGGCACCAACCTGCAGGAAGTAACTGTTGTAATAGAATTGTGAGGAGCCATCATCGGGTTGCTCTGCTAATCGCTGAAATTCCGGACTGTATTGCGACATGATATAAATGGTGCTCTTTGCTGTTGGGAACCACGACAAAAACAGGCTGGTAGGCAGGCTGAGAATCGTAGACTGTCCGCTGCAACGTGGAAATCGGAACAGTAAATCAGTCTCCGCAAAAAGACGGGTGTTTTCGGTGAGTTTCTGGTCGTAGAAGAATTGGTTCCACCAGGTAAAACGATCCCATGCAAGAAACGGATATTGCTCCATGCTGTCTGCCACCGGAATCCAAAATGCACTTGAAACTGAAAAACCCGACCATTTATCTACTGGCCGAAACTTCACTCTTGGGCCGATGCCTGTTATAGCCGTTCGCGCATAGGGAACATCCTCAAAACGAAGTACCCGAAACATAGAGCTTTCTGCATCGGGATCGAGGCGAACTGACTGCAGATTGACATCGAATCCGAGATTGAAACGTGCGTTCTCGCTGATGCCGTAATTGAATTGAAAAATACCTGTGTAATAGGTTTGTCGCTCCATCACATCCACGAACTCCCCGCTGCCGTCGCGGAATCCTTTCTGGGTATAGAAATTATTGAACAGCCCTGTTTCTGTTTGCCCTTCCGCGAGCAGCACACTAGGGGTGTACGTTTGCACATTCGATTGCGCAAATCCTTTCGAAAGAACTAAACAACTGATAAAAAGTAGGCTCAGGTTTTTCATGCTTTGGCGGTTATCTTTCGACCATCAACAGGGGCATAATCCATCAAGTTCCCGAATTAGACATAGAATTGTCAGTAATTCCATATTTCAGTTGGACATGAATCTGTACTTTTGTTGGAAGAAATAACCCTATATGCCTACAATTTCTGAATTACAAGCTATCTGCTCGCAGGTAAGAAGAGACATTATTCGTCAAACGCATGGCGTACAAAGCGGACACCCGGGCGGATCTCTGGGATGCACCGAGTATATGGTGGCGCTGTACTTTGAGATTATGCATCATGATAAAAGTTTTCAAATGGATGGTAAGGGTGAAGACCTTTTCTTCCTGAGCAATGGCCATATCAGTCCTGTGTGGTACAGTGTACTGGCAAGAAGCGGATATTTCCCCGTGAGCGAATTAGCTACTTTTCGCAAGCTTGACTCCAGATTGCAGGGTCACCCGGCGACACATGAGCACCTGCCCGGCATTCGGGTTGCCAGCGGTTCTCTGGGGCAGGGCATGAGCGTTGCCATTGGTGCAGCATTGAGCAAAAAACTCAATGGTGATAGCAGGATGGTCTACAGTCTGCATGGCGATGGAGAGTTGCAGGAAGGTCAGATATGGGAAGCTGCCATGTATGCAGCGCATAATAAGGTAGATAATCTGATTTCTTCAATAGACTTGAACGGTCAGCAAATAGACGGTCCTACAGAGCAGGTGTTATCCTTGGGTAATCTGCGCGCCAAATGGGAAGCGTTTGGCTGGGATGTGCTGGAATGTGCCGATGGAAATGATATAGAGCAATTGCTGGCTGCCCTGAACGAAGCCAAGCAGCGCAGTGGTAATGGAAAACCGGTTATGATACTGATGCGGACCGCTATGGGCAAGGGTGTTGACTTTATGGAAGGCACGCACCATTGGCATGGAGTAGCCCCTAATGATGAGCAGAAAGATAGGGCACTGGCCCAGTTGCCGGAAACATTGGGAGATTACTGAAATACTCCTGCCGAGAGTGGAATACCGGGTAAATGACCTACGGTGATTGCTGAATGCATGCTGCGTCTATTATTAGGCACAATGATTGTTGATGGATAGGGTAAAAGCAATATTATTTTATTTACTATTGCGTTAACCATAGACAGCCCATCTTGAAAAAGAACTTGCTTCTGGTATTACTATGCTGTTCGATTGCCGCTTTCGGGCAGGACGATACGCGCAGAATATTGATTCTACTCGATGGAAGTGGCAGTATGATGGACAATTGGAAAGGCACTAACAAGTGGCTGCTCGCCAAGGATTTGGTAAGTCAAACCATCGATAGCATTCAGCGCAGCGATCCCAGTGTGGAAATTGGACTGAGGGTATTCGGTCATCAAAGTCCGCGCGCACTCAAAGACTGCAAAGATTCGAAACTGGAGGTTCCGATAGGCAAAAATACCGCAGCAGGTATAATTGAAAGGCTGGAATCCATTACTCCCCAGGGGCATACTCCCATAGCTTATTCTTTGTTTCTGGCTGCGGGAGATTTTACATCCCAGGGTATTAACTCTATTATACTTATTACAGATGGTATTGAGAATTGCGAAGGTGATCCCTGTGCCAGCACTTCTGCACTTACAGATAAGCGGATTACCCTGAAACCCTTCATTATTGGTATTGGGATAGATGCAGCAGAAAAGAATATGTTTGATTGCGTAGGAACCTACTATGATGCAACCGATTCGATTCAATTTAAAAATGCCATGGATGTGGTGGTTTCGCAGGCGTTAAACAATACCACCGCACAAATCAATTTGCTGGATGCATTCGGACAGCCCACTCAAACCAATGTGGAGCTGACGCTGTACGATGCTTTTTCGGGAGTTGTCAGGTATCATTTTGTACACAGTCTAAATGCAAAAAATGAACCCGATACCCTCCTTATAGATCCTTTGGGTAAATACGATATTGTTGCCCATACGACACCGCCTGTCGCCCGAAAAGGGGTGGAGTTGCTGCCGGGAAGGCACAATATCATCGGTTTGAATACACCACAGGGCGACCTGCAGTTATATGAGAAAGGCAAGTTTGGGTTAAGTGAGAAGCAATGTATTGTAAGAAATCCCTCCACCGGCGAGATTGTCTACGTTCAGAATCTGAATACCACACATACCTACATTAGCGGAAACTATGACCTGGAGGTGTTAACCCTTCCGGTGCTGTTCATTGAGGATTATGATATGAGGCCATCTGTGGTGAATAAGGTGGACATTGATCAGTCGGGTATACTTTCTATCAACGCAACGGATAATATGCAGGTGACTATCCTGTACCAGCGCAATGGTAAGCTGGAAAAAATTTGGGAATCAGGATTGAACAAAGAGATAGCTAGTATCGAGCTGCTGCCCGGTGAATATACGGTCGTGTACCGGAGTAATACAAGAAAGTCGACAGAGAACACCCGGGAGAAAATAGTTCAAATGAAGAGTGGTAAAACATATGTATTGAAAATATGATGCGATTCCGCCTCCATATTGTTTTGGTCTTATTAGCTCTGATGGGTGGCCGTCAGGTTACACAGGCACAAGAGCAGCATACCATCCGCATGCTGATCATTATGGATGCATCACGCAGTATGCTTTCTACCTGGGGTACCACAACTAAATGGACAGCAGCCAAGCAGATACTCATAGAGCTGGTAGATAGTGTGAACACCATTCAAAATGTAGAAACAGCACTTCGGGTCTATGGTCATCAGACGGTGCAAATGGAAAATGATTGCTTCGACTCCAAGCTGGAAGTACCCTTTCGAACCGGCAACGCTTTGCGCTTCAAGAATACCATGAATTATCTTCGACCCAACGGGGTTACCCCTATTGCCTATTCCCTGGAGCAGAGCATTAAGGACTTTGGAGAAGTTAAAGCCAGTCAGCATAACGTAATCGTTCTGATTACAGATGGCGCAGAATCCTGTGGTTCCAATCCTTGCGAAGTTGTGGAGGAGTTGCGGATGAAAGGAGTGGTTATGAAGTCCTATGTTATCGGACTGGGTATAGAAGAAGAAGATTTTTCTCAGTTTGAGTGCATGGGCGACTTCATGAATATCGATAACCCATCCGGTATTGATGATATTCTGGAGCTAACCCTAAAAAAGGTGTTCAATTCAACCACAGTGCGGGTGGATTTACTGGATAGCTATCAAAAAGCCAGCGAAACCGACGTGGTGATGAGTTTTTACGATTCTGAAAACAACAAGGTTAAGTACAACTATTACCATACCATTAATCCATTAGGCAATCCCGATACACTTGCCGTAGATCCAAATGTGAACTACAACATGCAGGTGCATACCTATCCCCCTGTTTGGAAAAATAATATTACTGTCACACCCTTCAAATACAATGTAGTGGAGAAGCCTGCCCCTCAGGGCAGCCTGCGTGTCAAAGTACGGGGTGATTCATTCAAGAGCAGAATAAATTGCGTTGTTTCGAAAGACCAGGACTTTGTGCATGTGCAAAACAGCAATGAAGTGGTGCAATACTTGCTCGGGAATTACAAAATCGAAATTTTAACTTTGCCTGTAATCATTGCTGAAGGGGTAGTTATTGAGCAGAATAAAACTACTACCATTGAGATTCCTGCACCGGGCACTGTAACTTTCCAGCGCTCAGCAGATATTAAGGGTGGAATTTATGCCCCGGATGGCAATGCGTGGACAGAGATTTATGAATTGGCTGGCGATGGTAACAGGGAAACACTGGCCCTGCAACCAGGAACTTATAAAGTGATATACAGATATAAGAATTTGCGTTCCATGTCAGCCACCCAGGAACAGATTTTTGAAGTGGTAAGCGGACGAACATTAACTATAAAACTATAAGCATTGATACAGGTAGACTACTCCAACAAAAAAGACACCCGTTCAGGATTTGGTGCCGGAATGGCAGAATTGGGAAGAACCAATCCCGATGTCGTGGCATTATGCGCTGATCTAATCGGATCCCTCAAGCTGGAAAAATTCATTGAGGAAAACCCGGAGCGCTTTTTCCAGACAGGAATCGCAGAAGCCAATATGATGGGCATTGCTGCCGGGCTTACAATTGGAGGTAAAATTCCCTTTGCCTGTACCTTTGCCAACTTTGCCACAGGTCGCGTCTATGACCAGATCCGTCAGTCTATTGCCTATTCCGGTAAGAATGTGAAAATTGCAGCTTCGCATGCCGGTCTTACCCTTGGCGAAGATGGAGCCACACACCAGATTCTGGAGGATATCGGTTTAATGCAAATGCTTCCCGGCTTTACAGTTATCAATCCATGCGATTACAATCAAACCAAGGCAGCAACGATAGCTGCGGCTGCACACGATGGTCCGGTCTATCTGCGCTTCGGCCGACCTAAATGGCCTGTGTTTACTCCGGAGAATCAGGAATTCACTATTGGAAAGGCCTGGCATATACAGTCGGGGACAGATGTAAGCATTTTCGCTACCGGCCATATGGTGTTGAAGGCAATTGAGGCTGCCGCGCAATTGCAAGATAAAGGTGTTAGTGCAGAGGTGATTAATATTCACACCATTAAACCTTTGGATATTCAAGCCGTCATAGAGAGTGTGCAAAAGACCCGTTGTGCTGTGATTGCTGAGGAACATCAGCGGTTGGGGGGATTGGGAAGCGCTATAGCGCAGGTTACTGCCGAAGGCTGCCCGGTTCCATTGGAGTTTGTTGCTGTGCAGGATTCTTTCGGCGAAAGCGGTACAAGTGATGCTTTGCTGGAAAAATACGGACTCGGAGCAAGCCATGTGACAGCAGCAGCTTTAAAAGTACTCAGCCGAAAATAACGGACAGGACACGGGACGGCACCACACAATATTATGGAGTGGACGGACGACGAAATTCTGGAAGCTTTTAAAAAGCCCCTACAAAAAGAGCAGGCATTTAATCTCCTGGTTTCGAGGTACAGCAAACGTATTTACTGGCATGTCCGCCGCATGGTACAGGAGCATGAAGATGCCAATGACCTTACTCAGGATATCTTCATTAAAATCTGGAACAACCTAAGTGAGTTCAGAGGAGACGCTGGTCTTTATTCCTGGATTTACCGCATTACAGCCAACGAAACACTGAGTTTTTTGCGCAAGCAACAGCGCATACCTGTCCGGCAGCAGGAAGTTCAGGCGGATCCTGTTATGACCGCAGAGCAGGCAATGTCTGCCACTCGCGACAGCCATGCCATCCTGGTGCATTTGGAAGCAGCCATCGCCCAGTTGCCTGACAAACAAAGGCAAGTCTTTATCATGCGCTATTATGACGAATTAAAGTATGAGGAAATTGAACAGATTCTGGGTACTTCCATAGGAGCCTTGAAAGCCAGTTACCACCACGCAGTGAAAAAGATAGCAACTTACCTGCGCAAGATTTAAACCTTTTCATGCCAATAACATCCTATATACAAGATGCAGAAAAAGCCTTCAGATATCAGCGAAGAATTAGAAAAACTGGCGCCCGGTTTATCATCCTTGCTGGAAGATAGTGCGAGGTCGGTACCTGAAGGATATTTCCCCCGGTTGGAGGCTACCATCCAGCAACGGGTGCGGAACGGAAAAGTACGCAGCATCAGAACTTACTTGTATTGGGCAGCTGCAGCTATTTTGCTGGTAACTGTAGGGACTGTTTTTATCCTGAATAGCCGGGAATTGACAGCACCCAGCTTTGAAAAGCAGCTGGCTGCCCTGAATGAAGCAGAACTGCTGACCATCATTGAAAATGAAATAGATGACTTGTCGGCAGAAGAGCTGGTGCTGAATGGGCTGGTGGATGACTACTCTCCCCTGGATGATACACAATTGCTGGAAGCCGCTTATGATGCGGAGGATGATATAGAGGCCGAAACAACTGAATCTGACTTTTTTGATAACAGCCTTCTGGACAGTCTGAGCGAAACAGAATTGCTGGAGCTGCTGGAAGACCCTTTTGGAATATAAAAATGTAGTAATATGAAAAAATTAATTATTTTATGGGTGATGGTTATGTTGACATGGAGCGTCAATGCTCAGCCACATAAGGAAGACGACAGAACCGCAGCACTGCGAATTGCCTTTCTGACTAAGTACCTCGAACTTACCCCGGCGGAGTCGGAGAAATTCTGGCCGGTTTACAATGAAATGCGTGCTGCCGGTAAAGCAGAAATGGATAAGTTCAAGGAACGGCTGGATAAGAAAGATCCGGCAACCATGAGCGATGCGGAGCTGGAACAGCTTTTAAACGCACAATTAGAAAATGAGCAGGCAATGCTGAATATCAAGAAGGCTTATTTGCAAAAATTTAAGACAGTGCTGCCGCTGCAAAAGGTTTGGCAGCTTTCGACAGCGGAAGAAGCATTCCGGCGGGAACTTCTGCAGCATGTCCGGGATCGGAGAGATGGCCCGGGAGCTCCCCCTCCCGGAGAACGCAGGGGCCCGTCAGAGGACCTTAGATATCAACATTAATAGCATAGCGGGCCACTGCCCGCTTTTTTTTACCTTCAAGGCACAATATTTCAAGTACTTTTGTACAATAGATTATGGGATACAATTATAATTCGACGAGAGAGAAGCTCATTATGAAAGAATATGGGCGCAACATCCAGTATCTCGTCCAGATGGCTACAGAAACAGAAGACCGCGAAAAACGAAAAGAGCTGGTGCAGGACATCATCGAGCTGATGGGGATACTTAACCCTGCTTTGCGCAATGTGGAAGACTACCGGCATAAGTTGTGGGATCATATTTTCATGATATCTGACTTCAAACTGGAGGCCGATTCTCCCTATCCGATTCCCGACCGTGAAGCGCTGCGCAGGAAAAACCTGCAGATGACCTACCCCCGGGAAAAGGTACACTTCCGCCACTACGGGAAATATGTGGAAGCGATGATTAGGAAGGCCATTGAGATGGAAGACCCTGACAAAAAAGCTGCTTACACCGAGGTGATCGGTAATTATATGAAACTGGTTTACCAGAACTGGAATCAGGAGAATGTAAGCGATGAGCAGATTCGCATGGACATCGAGTTCCTTTCTAAAGGCCAGTTGCAGCTGGAAGACATGGCCAACCTGGATACTTTGTCCAAAGCCAACCGCACCAAGCAAGGCAGTCAACCGCAACCGGGAACGCAGCAAAGACAGGGCGGTCGTTATCAGCAGAACCGCAACTACAAGCAAGGTAAGAACAGGAACTACAAGCGCAACAGGTAATGGAGGCTTTTGAGATTAAAGGCGGTGCACCTTTGAGTGGATCCATAGTACCACAAGGTGCCAAAAATGAAGCCCTTCAGATTCTATGTGCTGTCTTATTGACAGGAGAAACAGTTGAAATATCCAATATCCCCGATATTCGGGATGTCAATCTACTCATAGACTTGTTAGGAGATCTCGGAGTGGAGGTAAACCGCGTAAGTCGCGATACCTGCATCTTCAAGGCGGCCAATGTGGATATTGATTTTTTGCAATCGGCAGCGTTTAAGGAAAAAAGCAGACGACTGAGAGGTTCCGTGATGATTTTAGGTCCTTTGCTGGCGCGTTTTAAAAAAGCCAGTCTCCCCAAACCCGGAGGAGATAAAATTGGCAGGCGGCGTCTGGATACCCACTTCCTCGGCTTTGAAAAGCTGGGTGCCCGCTTCAATTACGATACCGAAGATGCTTTCTACACCATAGACGCTTCCCACTTGCAGGGTACTTATATCCTGCTGGACGAAGCTTCAGTGACCGGCACTGCCAACATTGTAATGGCAGCAGTGTTGGCTAAAGGCACAACAACCATATATAATGCTGCATGCGAGCCCTATTTGCAGCAGCTCTGTCGGATGCTGGTCCGCATGGGGGCTAAAATCGGCGGCATAGGCAGCAACCTGCTCACCATTGAAGGAGTTGACCAGCTGGGAGGCACTACCCACAGGATGTTGCCGGATATGATTGAAATAGGCAGTTTTATCGGACTGGCTGCCATGACCTCCAGTGAACTCACCATTAAAGATGTTGCCTACGATCAACTGGGATTGATTCCGGATGTATTTGGCAAGCTCGGCATACAAATGGAGCGTCGTGGCGATGATTTATTTATTCCCGCGCAGGCTCATTACGAGATTCAGACCTTTATTGACGGTTCTATCATGACCATTGCTGACGCTCCGTGGCCGGGATTTACCCCCGATTTGCTGAGTATCATACTGGTGGTAGCTACACAGGCCCGAGGCTCTGTTCTGGTACATCAAAAAATGTTTGAAAGCCGGCTCTTCTTCGTAGATAAGCTGATAGATATGGGCGCACAAATCATTTTATGCGATCCCCACCGTGCCACCGTCATCGGATTGGATCGGAAATATGCACTCAGAGGACTGGAAATGAGCTCGCCCGATATCCGGGCAGGTGTTTCCCTGCTTATTGCTGCCCTTTCCGCCAATGGTACCAGCATTATCCGCAATATTGAACAAATTGACAGAGGTTATCAACAGATAGATACGCGTCTGCAAGCATTAGGAGCAAATATCCAACGCATCAGTGCAACCTGAGCCCATCGGGCAGCCGTCATTGATTGAAAAAAAGGGTGAACTTGAAGAGATTTTTCAAATGGGAATGGACGGTTGCCATCTTGGTAATATGCAGCAGTTATTCTTGTAGCACATCGCAGCCGGCTAAAGCAGGCGCCAATATCGGCAATCAGGCACCGGAAATCGTTTGCGACGCTGTAGAGGGTGATTGTGTCCCCCTCTCTTCGCTGAAAGGCCAGTATGTCTTGATAGAATTCTGGTCATCCACTTGCAACTCCTGCAGAGCCGACCACTTTGAAATGGAGCGTTTGTATCTGGATTTTAAGGATAGCAGATTTAAAAACGGTTCCGGCTTTACCATATACAGCATTGCCCTGGAAGACAATGTAAACAACTGGCTCAAAGTGCTGAAAAACGATAGGATGTCATGGCCTCAGCAATTCTGCGATACCCGCAAGTGGGATGCACCTGCGTCCATCGATTACATGGTCAATACCCTGCCCAAGTATTTTCTGCTGGACGGGGATGGCCAAATTATCGAGAAGAATATTTTGATAAGAGACCTCGAAAAACTCCTGGAGCGCTGCGAGATTCGCTAATTGAGTGTCAAATTGGCATATTTAGGTGCTGTGGCAATATTTTTGCTCCTTCGCATTTAATTTATAAATCACAAAAGGTAGGAAAGCATGTCCAAGAAGAAAGAAGCACCTCATGAAGACGAGGTGCAAGAAGCTACAGAAACGGCTCCGAAAATGAATGCGGAGGAGTCTGAAGCAACTGAGCAGGAGGAGGCCATCGAAAAATTGCAGCAGGAACTGGCGGAACAAAAGGAAAAGTTCATTCGGTTGCTGGCCGAATTCGACAACTACAAGCGCCGCACCGCAAAGGAACGCCTGGATATCATTAAGACGGCCGGGCAGGATATAATCAACGATCTGCTTCCTGTCTTAGACGATGTGGAAAGGGCGGATCAGGTTATTACCAAAGCCACAGATATCGATGCCCTCAAGCAGGGTCTTGAACTGATAACCGAAAAACTGCGTCATGTAACAGTACAAAAAGGACTTAAGGCCATGGAGGCGCAAGGGTTGCCCTTTGATGCGGAAACCATGGAAGCAGTGACTGAATTGGATGCAGGGAAAGAAATGAAAGGCAAGGTGGTAGATGTAATAGAGAAGGGCTATACTTTAAATGATAAAATTATCCGCTATTCGAAAGTGGTGGTTGGCAAATGAGGCTGAGGTACAATAATGGCTAAAAAAGATTTTTACGAAATACTAGGTGTAAGTAAGCAAGCTTCTGCTGATGAAATCAAGAAGGCTTACCGGAAAATGGCATTAAAATATCACCCCGATAAAAACCCGGGTGATAAAGCTGCTGAAGAAAAATTCAAGGAGGCAGCTGAAGCATACGATGTCCTGAGCAACGCGGAGAAAAAGCAACGCTACGATCAATTTGGACATGCAGGCATGAGCGGCTCCGGTGGATTTGGCGGTGGTGGCAACATGAATATGGATGACATATTCAGTCAGTTCGGGGATATTTTCGGGGATTCCATTTTCGATTCATTTTTTGGTGGCGGTGGTCGTGGCAGAAGCGGCGGCGGTCAGCGAAGCCGCGGTAAGCGTGGCAGTAATATCCGTATTAAAGTAAAGCTCACACTCGAAGAAATAGCCGATGGCGCCAAGAAAACCATCAAAGTAAAAAAGTATGTGCCATGTGATACCTGCGGAGGCAGTGGGGCAAAAGACAGCAACTCGGTAAGTACCTGTAAAACCTGTGGTGGACAGGGAGCTGTGCGCAGGGTAGCGAATACCATTCTCGGCCAGATGCAGACCACCCAAACCTGTCCCACTTGCAATGGCTCAGGACAAACTATTACCGCGAATTGTACCAAGTGTCATGGTGAAGGACGCGTTTACGGAGAGGATACTATTACCCTCGATATCCCAGCCGGTGTTACAGACGGTGTTGAGCTGTCCATGAGTGGGAAAGGGAATGCAGGTGAGCAGGGCGGACCGAATGGCGATTTGCTTATATCTATTGAGGAAGTACCACACGCTGATTTAAAGCGCGAAGGGCAACATGTATTGTATAATTTATATTTGAATATAGCAGATGCTGCTCTGGGCACACAAGTGGAAGTTCCTTCTATTGGCGGTAAGGTAAGGGTAAAAATACCCGAAGGAACTCAGAGCGGGCATATCATGCGTCTCAAAGGCAAAGGCCTCCCTTCCTTGAATACATATGGCAACGGCGACCAGATCATTCAGGTAAATGTCTGGGTGCCCAGACACCTGAGCAGTGAGGAGAAAAAGATAATGGAGCAATTGCGGAAGTCCGGTAATTTTCAACCCGATGAAGGAGAGACCCGCAAAGAAAAAAGCTTTGTTGATAAGATAAGAGGCATGTTTGGCTGACGTGCAGATTTAAGGGCGGAGCATTTGTCAATACGGTGTTGACTATTAGCTATGCGCTTTTGCCGAAGGGGTGAATTCTGATCTCACTTTCAGTGCAGGAAGTTTATTCTTTTTGTCTTCCGGGACATCTCATTTAATTTGAAAGACATGGTTATGGCAGCTATTCATCACTCGTGCCTTTCAACCCAAAGATTATTCAACCATCTTTTACCGGCAGCAGTCTTGAAATACTTTTCGCGTATGCTGGCGGCATTATAATCGGGCTGTTCTTCCATGAAGAAAATTTCCCAGGGTAGGAAAGCCTTGGTGTATCTGTTTTTCCCTTTATTATGTTCTGCCAATCTTCTGACTGGATCTGCTGATATGCCGACATACACTTCGTCGTTCAAAGTGTTTTTGAGGGCGTAAACGAAAATAGTGGGCATAAAAAAAGCACTCTGGTTTTGGAGTGCATGTTGTGTAGTTTGAGTTAGAGTTATGAGTGCATAGCATTCCAACTCTTTAACTCAGACTTTTTATCAAACCATATAACATCTTTGAAAGTTCGGCGGCACTTCCCATTAGATGTTGAAAGGTTTTATCATCAAGAGTATTTTCATCATGCATAATATCAAAGATAGCAGCACACTCCACGACGGAGCCTCGAGCAATGATGAAAAAATTGCGCTTATCTGGTTTAGTGAAACGTCCTGTGCTTTCAGCGATGTTTAAAGGAATGCTCAAAGCAGCTCTTCTAAGTTGATTGGCTAAAATCCTGTCCTTCGGCATGACTTGTTCCACCAATGGCTTAATTCCCTGTTGGAACAGTTTTGCTTTTTGATACACGAGTAATTTTTCGAAATCGAACATACCTGCCAGATTAACAGGTAGAAGGTGTGTGGTTGGAGTTGGAATTATAAGTGCATAGAACTGTTAACTCAACACTATGCACTCCAACTCTTTAGTAGCCCGTAGGGGAATCGAACCCCTATTTCAAGAATGAAAATCTTACGTCCTAACCGTTAGACGAACGGGCCAGCTTTTTTACTAAAGCGACGGCAAAGATAGATGATTTCCTATTTTTCATAAACATTTCGGGAAAAATTTTCTTAGGTTCTGCAAAGTATAAGCATCTAACCATGTATTTTTGCAGGTATGAACCAAGTTAAAATAGCTATCAACGGCTTCGGCCGAATAGGTCGACTCGTATTTCGCAAGATTTATAACATGGAAGGAATTGATGTAGTGGCCATTAATGACCTCACATCTCCGGCCACGCTGGCTCATTTGTTGAAGTATGACAGTGCCCAGGGCCGCTTTGGTCAGGAAGTTACTGCCACCGACAACAGCATAGTAGTAAACGGCGAAGAAGTGCGGGTATATGCCCAGAAGAACCCAGCCGATATACCATGGAAAAACCATGATGTAGATGTAGTGGTAGAAGCAACAGGCTTCTTTACCAGTGCTGAATCTGCTCAGGCACACATCACAGCCGGTGCCAGAAAAGTGATCATCTCAGCACCTGCTACCGGAGACCTTAAAACTGTGGTTTTCAACGTGAACCACGATATTCTCGATGGCAGTGAAACCATCATTTCATGTGCATCCTGCACTACCAACTGTCTGGCTCCCATGGCGCAGGTGTTACAAAACAACTATGGCATTGAAGTGGGTAGTATGACTACGGTGCACGCTTACACCAATGACCAGAATACATTGGATGCTCCTCATCGCAAAGACGATCTCCGTCGCGCAAGAGCTGCAGCTGCCAATATCATTCCGAACTCTACAGGAGCTGCCAAGGCAATCGGTCTGGTACTACCTGAGTTGAAAGGTAAGCTGGACGGTGGTGCACAGCGGGTTCCTGTTATTACAGGTTCGCTGACAGAACTGACTGTGGTGTTGAACAAAAAAGTAACCGCAGATGAAATCAATGCTGCGATGAAAGCAGCTTCCAACGAGAGCTTTGGCTACACCGAAGAGCCCATTGTGAGCAGCGATGTAATCGGTATGAGCTTTGGTTCTCTGTTTGATGCTACCCAAACCAAAGTAGTAACAGTGGGAGATAAGCAACTGGTTAAAACGGTTAGCTGGTACGATAATGAAATGAGCTATGTAAGCCAGCTGGTGCGGACAATGCGCCATATTGCCGGATTGTAATATCATTTTTCATCTAGCCGGGTAGCCCTGACTGCCCGGTTTATAACCTGCTTATGCAAACAGTTAACGATTTTGATTTTAACGGAAAGAAAGCACTTATCCGGGTTGATTTTAATGTCCCATTAGACAAGGAAACACTTGCCGTTACAGATGACAACCGCCTGAGAGCTGCCTTGCCCACCATCCGAAAAATTCTGGAAGATGGCGGTTCGGTAATTTTAATGTCGCATCTAGGTAGGCCCAAAGAGGGTCCTGAAGACCGTTTTTCCATGCGCCATGTTATCGGTCGATTGTCTGACTTACTCCACCTGCCTGTTCAATTTGCCGAGAATTGCATCGGAACTGTTGCCCAGCAGGCTGCAGCTGCACTTCAGCCGGGAGAGGTCCTCTTACTTGAGAACCTTCGCTTCCACAAGGAAGAGACCAAAGGTGATGTAGCTTTTGCCGAACAGCTTGCTGCACTGGGAGATGTATATGTAAATGATGCCTTTGGAACTGCTCATCGCGCGCATGCTTCTACCACTATTATTGCACAATTTTTTGATCAGAAGCACAAAATGGCAGGATTGCTGATGGCGGGTGAAGTTACTGCAGGTACCAAGGTCTTGCATCATGCTGATAAGCCTTTTACCGCCATCATTGGTGGTGCCAAGGTGAGCGATAAGATTATGATTCTGGAGAAACTGCTGGACATAGCTGATAATATTATCATTGGAGGTGGAATGGCCTACACTTTTTACAAGGCCAAAGGTGGGAACATAGGAGCTTCGCTTTGTGAAGAGGATCGACTGGAAACAGCAAAGTCCTTGCTGGAGAAAGCTGCAGCAAAAGGTGTGAGCGTTTACCTGCCGGAGGACAGTATTGTGGCTGATGCTTTCAGTGCAGATGCTCAAACCCAGACTACTGCCAGTGATGCTATTCCTGAAGGTTGGATGGGCCTGGACATTGGGCCTGCCGCTCTGCGGGAATACCTGGTTGTCATTGCCCAGTCTATGACCATTATGTGGAATGGCCCCATGGGGGTCTTTGAAATGGAGGCGTTCAGCAAAGGAACTATAGAGGTGGCTCAGGCAATAGCACGTGCGACCGCTCAGGGTGCCTACTCGCTGGTAGGAGGAGGAGATTCTGTCGCTGCCGTAAACAAATTCCACCTTGCCGATAAGGTGAGTTACGTTTCAACAGGCGGCGGCGCCATGCTGGAATTCTTTGAGGGCAAGGAATTACCAGGTGTAGCAGCATTATCCTGATTACAAGCTTATTACTTTATTTAGGCGAAGCAGAAGCTTCGCCTTTTTTTATGCCTGAACCTGCCACAGGTCGCTATTCAGGCATTTGAGGTGGGTGGTCGTCGTGGCCAACTTCCTTTATTCCTTTCTGCAAAGCAGTGCCCATCCTCGATTAATGGCGCTTATCAACAGCCTTTCATTTCAGTAATACACAATTGCATGTCCGATTAGGAAGGTCTTCGGCGACTTTTTCTACTATATCCACAGCTGGAAAGGGTGGATGTGCATTATTTGTGAATAATTTTTAGTGGGTAAAAGTGGGAGAAAGTGGGAGGAAATGGAATTTTACCCCTAGATTTACGTTACATTTCCACTACAAACCAAAATATGTCGGGTTTACTAGGCGAATTTGAAGTTAACATGGATCCCAAGGGTCGGCTAAAGGTGCCTTCTGCGCTGATCAAGCAATTGTCAGCAGAAGACAATGCCCGCTTTGTGATTACCCGTGGCTTTGAGAAATGCCTGGTCTTGTATCCTTTCAGTGAATGGCAGAAGGTGAGTGCGCGGCTCAATGGATTGAACATGTTCGTGAAAAAGAACCGTGACTTTGTACGCTACTTCATGAGTGGTGCCACAGAATTGACGCTCGACAGCAGCGAAAGGGTATTGGTACCGAAGCCATTGCAGGCCTATGCGGGTATTACCAAAGAGATTGTACTATCTGCTTTCCAGGGTAAGGTGGAAATATGGGATAAGGATCAATATACTTCGGTTATTGATATGCAATCCGATGATTTTGCAGGGTTGGCTGAAGAAGTAATGGGCGATACTCCTGATGAGTGACGCCTTTCACATACCCGTTCTTTTACATGAAAGCGTTGATGCGTTGCTGGTGGAAAAAACCGGTGTGTTTGTCGATGTAACGTTCGGAGGTGGCGGTCACACGCGCCATATTCTTGATAAAATCAATGGAGATAGTAGAGTAATTGCCTTTGATCGCGATCCGATAGTGCAGCAACATCTACCTGACGATCCAAGATTTACACTCGTCCCATGGAATTACAGGCATATGAAGCGGATGTTACGGGTGGCAGGAATTAGCGGTGTGCAGGGAATACTGGCAGACCTCGGAGTCTCGAGCCACCAATTCGATGCAGGCGAGAGAGGTTTCTCTTTCAGGAATGATGCACCGTTGGATATGCGCATGAATCCAGAAGCACATGTTCACGCCGGACATATTTTATCTAGTGCAAGTGCAGCCGATTTACAGCAGATTTTTAGTGATTACGCTGAACTGAGAAATGCCCGGCAGCTGGCTATGGAAATTGTAGCATCGCGGGAACTGATGCCTATCCGCACGACGGGCGATCTGATGACGATAGCCGAGAAAGTTATGAAAGGAGAGCGGCATAAGTACCTCGCGCAGGTTTTTCAGGCACTGCGGATTGCTGTGAATGATGAGCTGGAATCGTTGAAGGAGATGCTGCGGGATGCGGCAGATGTGTTATCGCCCGGCGGAAGGTTGGTCGTGATCACCTACCATTCCCTGGAAGACAGGTTGGTAAAGGCGGCATTTAGAAATGAATCGACGCAGGATGATATAACTAATATGACAGGTCAGCGAGAAGCATTGTACAAAGTCATAACAAAGAAACCCATTCTTCCGGGTAAGGAAGAGATGAAAAGAAACTCGCGTGCCACAAGTGCCAAGTTGCGGGTAGCGGAACGAATATAATTTTTAAACCATGAGTGAAGGAAATAAAACAGGTAAGAAGAAAAGAGCAGCATCTCTGTCGTCTTTGATGCGCAATCTGGATGGTGTTTCCTTTCTAAAGCTGGAATGGATCAATGCCAATATCCCATTCTTACTTTTCGCAATGTTTTTATGCATTGTTTACATATGGAATAATCACAGAGGTGTTCGCATGGTGCGTGAACTGAGGAATACGGAAGAGGATATGACAGAAGTGATGTGGAACTACAACAGTATGAAAGATGAACTCACCCGAAGCAGCAGACAGAGCAAGGTTGCAGAAAGGGTGCAGGACCAGCAAATGTATGAATTAACCAATCCGCCATATACCATTATTGATAAATGACCGAGGTTAAGAAGGACATATTATGGAGGTTGTACCTCACGTTTACCTTACTCATTATTTTGGGTCTTGCCATCGTTGTGCAGATTGCCAAGGTGCAGTATGTGCAGGGGGACGAGTACCGCGCCATGGCTGATGATGCCCAGCTCGACTATAAAGTCATTCCGGCGAAACGGGGAAATATTTATGCGCAGGGTGGCGATCTCTTGGCTGCATCTTTTCCCTACTATATCATCAGCATGGATCCTACAGTAGTAGCGTCAGATTTATTCCGTTCCGGAATTGACTCGCTTGCATGGGGTTTGTCAGAGGTGCTGGGGGATCATCCTGCATCCTGGTATAAGCAAAAGATTGTTACTGCCAGGAACAACAAGCGGCAGTATCTCATATTGCATAAAAAAGTTTCTGTTCCTCAATTGATTCGCCTGCGCGAATTACCCATATTCAGAGAGGGGCGCTATAGGGGTGGATTTATGTACACTAAGACAGAGCGCAGGGAGCGCCCTTATGGAAGTCTCGCCAGCCGAACTGTCGGATATGCACGCGAAGGAACCAATGTTGGTATCGAAGGCGCTTTTGATGAAGAGCTTGCAGGTACGCCTGGAAGACAATTGATGCGGAAAGTATCAGGCGGTGTGTGGATGCCCGTGAGCGATGAGACAGAGGTAGAGCCGCATGATGGCCTGGACCTCATTACCACCATAGATGTCAATATTCAGGATATCACTGAGAATGCACTTCGCAGAACATTGGAGAAAAATGGAGCGGACTGGGGTACAGCAGTAGTGATGGAGGTAAGGACGGGTAAGGTTCGTGCTATAAGTAATCTGACTCGCCAGCAATCCGGGAACTATGAAGAAGTGCTCAACTATGCGGTGGCTGAACGCGTAGAACCCGGTTCCACATTCAAATTATTTTCGCTGCTTGCATTACTGGAAGATAACTACGTTTCCATCAATGACAGTGTAGATCTTAATCAGGGTCAGATTCAGTATTATAAGCGCACTATGTGGGATAGTGAAGGTGCCCACCACTACAATAATGTTACTGTAAAAACAGCATTTGCAAAATCTTCCAACGTCGGTATATCAAGGCTGGTCAATCAATTTTACACCAAAACACCAGAGCGTTACCTCGAACACCTCAGTGCAACAGGCATAGATAAGCCTACAGGAATTGCCATTCAGGGGGAGCCTGCTCCTATCTTCAAAAAGGATCCGTCTGCTCGTGACTGGTATGGTACCACGCTTCCATGGATGAGTGTGGGATATGAATTACAGGTAACACCACTGCAAATGCTGAACTTCTACAATGCAGTTGCCAATGGGGGCAGACTGATGCAGCCCATGCTTGTGGAAGGAACTTCTCAGTATGGCCGAATTATAGACAAATATGATCCGGTAGTATTAAAAGAAAGTATATGTAGTGAAAAGACCCTATTACAGCTGCAGCAAAGCATGTTAGCTGTGGTGGACAGCGGCACAGCCAGAAGTTTGTGGAATGAGCACTATGGTATTGCAGGAAAAACAGGTACCGCACAAAAGCTGGTGAATGGAACTTATGCATCGGGACAGTACCTGGCCAGCTTTATCGGCTACTTCCCGGCAGAATCACCCCGCTATTCTATCATGGTGATGGTGAGCAATCCTACCAATGGTATCTATTACGGTGGATCAGTGGCAGGTCCGGTGTTTAGGGAGATTGCAGACAAAGTTTATTCTCATCACCTGCAAATAATTGAACCCGTCAACAGTAATGACTCGCTGTTACTGGGTATGGATGTTCGCTCCAAAGGATATGGTAATGATTATCGTACCATTTTCGATTGGTTTCATATTGATGTACCTGATAATGCTGCCGGCGATTGGTGGTTGGTAGATCTCCAGCATTCGAAAGCAGACGTAGATGATATTGTCATTCATGAACAAACCATGCCATCGGTAAAAGGCATGGGCGCAAGAGATGCCATATTCTTATTGGAAAGCCAGGGGCTTAAAGTTCAGGTAAGTGGTGTAGGAAAAGTAGTTTATCAGTCTGTGGCTCCCGGTGCAGCAACGTACAAAGGGGCACAGGTGCAAATACGACTCGGATGAAAAAGTTGCACCACATATTAAAAGAGGTGGAACTGGTGAGGTTCATGGGTGATGCTGAAATCCTGATAAAAGGGATTACAGCCGATTCCCGTGCAGTGGAACCTGGGTTTCTTTTCGTAGCGGTAAGAGGAACACAACACGATGGCCACCATTTTATTGACATGGCAATCCAAGCCGGTGCAGCAGCAGTTGTTCTGGAATATGTACCGTCTGGTTTAGACTCTTTAGCTACTTATGTTGAAGTAAAGAATGCTGCTCAGGCATTGGGCTTGTTAAGTTCTGCATTTTACGATCATCCTTCCAGGCGCTTGCAATTGGTAGGGATCACGGGTACCAATGGTAAGACTACCACTGCCACCCTGAGTTATGAGCTTTTCAGGGCACTGGGATATGGGGTCGGGCTCATTTCCACTATCGAAAATAAAATTGATGGAACGGTAATTCCTTCTACCCACACGACGCCTGATCCTGTGCAGCTCAACCAATTGTTGGCAAGCATGGTAACTGCAGGTTGTACTTACGCATTTATGGAGGTGAGTTCGCATGCGGCGCACCAGCAGCGAATTGCAGGACTACATTTTACAGTTGCTGTTTTTACAAATATTACGCATGACCATCTGGATTATCATAAGACATTCGATAAGTACATAGCGGCTAAGAAAATGTTTTTTGATGGATTGTCGGCAGATGCGCATGCATTGATCAATAATGATGATGTACATAGCAGTGTGATGGTACAGAATACCAATGCCGAAGTGCACACTTACGGAGTTAAATCGGATGGAGATTTCACTACGCGTATCATCAATAATAGCATTGATGGGTTGCAATTGCGCATAGACGGTAATGAGTTACACACTCCTATGCGAGGCGCTTTCAATGCCTGGAATTTAACTGCTGTGTATGGCACTGCTATTTTACTCAGACAGGATAAGGATGCTGTACTGACTGCAATCAGTGGTCTGGGTAAAGTTCCCGGCAGGTTGGAAGTAGTGCAGTTATCGCCGGGTGGAATAACCGGGGTAGTAGATTATGCGCATACGCCGGACGCTGTTGAGCAGGTGCTCACCACTTTGCGCGATATGCTGGTTCCGGGAAAGCATATCGTGACTGTAATAGGTTGTGGTGGCAATCGCGATAAGGCAAAGCGACCGGTAATGGCCAAAACTGCCGCGAAGTACAGCGATAAGGTGGTGCTGACATCTGACAATCCCAGAGATGAGGAACCGGAAATGATAATCCGCGAAATGGAAGAAGGACTTTCTGCTGAAATGAAGCATAAGACCCTGTCAATTGTGAATAGGAAAGAGGCTATTCGCACGGCCATTCATATGGCGGCAAAGGGCGATGTGGTCTTAGTTGCCGGCAAGGGACATGAATTGTACCAGGAAATCAAGGGGGTGAAGTACCCATTCAACGATAAAGAAATTATTACGGAAACCCTGAAAAATATAACAGGCTAATGCTGTATTATCTATTTACATGGCTGGAACGTGAATTTAATATACCGGGTGCGGGTCTGTTCGAATACCTCTCCTTCAGAGCGGCGATGGCTATCCTGTTCTCGCTTATTATTTCAATCATTTTTGGTAAGCGCATTATACTTTACCTGCAGAAGCAGCAGATTGGTGAATCTATCAGGGATCTTGGACTGGAAGGTCAGTTAAGCAAAAAAGGAACGCCTACGATGGGTGGTGTTATTATTCTAATAGCGCTGTTGATTCCTACTATTCTCTTTGCAGACATCCTGAACATATATATAATATTGATGATAGTTGTAACCGTCTGGATGGGCGGTATCGGATTTCTCGATGATTACATCAAAGTATTCCGCAAGAATAAGGAAGGGCTGCGCGCCAAATTCAAACTCATGGGTCAGGTGGGACTGGCACTTATAGTCGGACTTGTGCTCTATTTATCCGATGACATCAAGTTGCGTGATTTCGATAAGATATATGTGTATGAAGTTGAAAACGGAATGCCTGTGGGTAAGCCGATTGAAAGCTATGATGCCAATGGTGTAAGACTGGATGGCGAAGGGATGCTCGATGCCAGCGGAGAAAGGTTCTTATCGCACGATACGCGGTCTACCATTTCTACTATTCCTTTTATTAAGAATAATGAGTTTGATTATGAGTGGCTGGTAGGCTGGGCTGGGAAGGGTATGCAGCGTTGGCTTTTTCCAATACTTTACCTGTTTATAATTGTAATCATAATAACGGCAGTATCCAATGGAGCCAACTTAACGGATGGTCTGGATGGGTTGGCTGCAGGTACATCATCCATAGTTGTATTCACCTTGCTGATATTTTCATACGTAGCAGGTAACGTATTACTGGCAGACTACCTGAATATCATGTACATACCCAACTCAGGAGAGTTGGTTGTATTCAGTGCAGCCTTCATCGGAGCCTGCGTTGGTTTTCTCTGGTACAATGCTTATCCGGCCCAGGTATTTATGGGTGATACGGGAAGTCTTGCCATAGGAGGAATCATTGCCTCACTGGCTTTGCTCATCAGAAAGGAATTACTGATACCCGTGCTGTGTGGAATTTTTCTCATGGAAAACCTGAGTGTCGTCATGCAGGTATCTTATTTCAAATACACCAAAAGGAAATATGGTGAGGGCAGAAGGATATTTAAAATGTCGCCACTGCACCATCATTTTCAGAAAGCAGGAATGCACGAAACCAAGATTGTTGCAAGGTTCTGGATTGTAGGGGTGTTTCTCGCCATCATCACAATCGTTACGCTGAAAGTAAGGTAAATGGGACAACGGGCAGTCATATTAGGCGGTGGTGAAAGCGGTGTTGGTGCTGCGCGATTGGCGTTGCGCAAAGGATACGACGTTTTCGTAAGCGATAGCAAGCAGCTGTCATCCAAATATGCGGGCATACTGGAAGGGGAAGGGATAGAATGGGAAGAAGGGGGACATACCATGGAGCGTGTTTTAGCTGCCGATTTGATTATTAAAAGTCCGGGAATCCCTGATACCACTCCTTTGATGCAGAAGGTTATTGCTGCTGGTATTGAATACTATGGTGAGATTGAGTTCGCTTACAGATTCTGTCCTGGAAGAATTATTGCCATAACAGGAAGCAATGGCAAAACCACCACCACCAACTGGATCTATCATATCCTTAAAAAGGCGGGATTGAATGTCGCCATGGGTGGTAATGTGGGTATCAGTTTCGCAGGATTACTGGCGGATGGGGATAATGATTGGTATGTACTGGAAGTAAGCAGTTTTCAGCTGGATGATATCCGCACATTCAGGCCTTTCATCGGGATTTTATTAAATATTACACCAGACCATCTCGACCGGTACAACTATCAGTTGTCAAATTACGTGGCAGCGAAATTCAGAATCACAGAGAATCAGCAAAAGGATGATTATTTCATCTATAATGCCGATGATCCCATCTTGTTGAACGGACTGCAACAGCATCTTTCGACAGCTACCCCGCTTACATTTTCCATCCACAATGTTCCTGCAGAAGGTGCATGGTGGGATGACAAAAATATTTTTTTTCAATTCAACCAAAATACATTTACTATGACCATCAGTGAACTCGCATTGCAGGGAAAGCACAACCGTTACAATTCAATGGCAGCGGCAATATCCGGACACGTTCTGGATATTAAGAAAGAAAGTATCAGAGAAAGTCTGATGGATTTTTCCGGCCTGGAACATCGGTTAGAGCATGTTGCTAAAGTACATGGTATCAACTTTATCAACGATTCAAAAGCTACCAATGTGAATTCTACCTGGTACGCACTTGAAAGCATGAATGATCCTGTTATCTGGATTGCGGGAGGTGTGGACAAAGGCAATGACTACTCGGAGTTGACTGAGCTGGTTCGCAAGAAGGTTAAGGCAATTGTTTGTCTGGGCAAAGACAACAGGAAACTGCAGGAATCTTTTTCAAAGCTGGTGGATATAATGGTTACTACCGATAGCATGCAAGATGCTGTAGACATGGCTTATCGCCTCGGTGCAAATGGTGACACAGTATTGCTGTCTCCTGCCTGCGCCAGCTTTGACCTGTTTGAAAACTATGAAGAGAGAGGTAATATGTTCAAGCAACTGGTAAAGGAGCTGTAAGCATTTAACAATGGGAAACGCCATCCAATATATTACCAAGAAATTAGGAGGTGACCGCTACATCTGGCTGGTGGTGCTGGGGCTTTCGCTCTTCAGTATTCTGGCTGTGTACAGCTCTACCGGTTCGCTTTCGTTTAAGGAACAGAGTGGTAATACCGAATACTATGTCATGAAACATACTGCCATCCTGATGATGGGTGTGGGAATGATGTACCTGGCTCACCTGATCCCTTACCGATACTATTCGCGTATCTCACAAATTTTACTTTGGATTTCAGTACCCTTGCTGATATATACACTTTTTTTTGGTGTGAATTTAAATGACGCTTCTCGTTGGATTGTCCTGCCTGTCATTAATCTCACCTTTCAGACGAGTGATTTGGCACGTTTTGCGTTGATTATGTATACTGCACGACTACTATCTAAGAAGCAACATCAGATAGATAGTTTCAAGGAAGCTTTCGTCCCTGTGATATTGCCTGTGATTATTGTGTGCGCTTTAATTTTTCCTGCCAACCTTTCCACCGCAGCCATACTTTTCTTTACCTGTATGTTGTTGATGTTTGTGGGCCGGGTAAATTTCAAATACATCGCGCTCACCTTTCTCTCGGGAGTGATACTCATCGCGGCCATTATCGGCTTGTCTTACGTTTTACCTGATATTGGACGACTGGACACATGGAAGAACCGGGTGGAGTCTTTCGTAGATGAGAACAGGGAAGAACCCGATCAGGTGCGCTATGCAAAAATTGCCGTGGCCAAGGGAGGGGTAATCGGACAGGGACCCGGTAATAGTACCCAGCGTCATTTCCTTCCGCATGCCTATTCCGATTTTATCTATGCAGTCATTATTGAAGAATATGGTATGCTGGGTGGTATTGTGATTATCGTGCTTTTCCTCGTGTTGTTGTACCGATGCATTAGAATCGTTGTCTATGCACCGACCAGTTTCGGAGCACTGTTAGCCATAGGTCTGGGTTTAAGTTTAACTATTCAGGCGCTCGTGAATATGGGGGTGGCCACAAGTCTGCTGCCCGTAACCGGATTAACACTTCCCCTTATCAGTATGGGAGGGACATCCTTGTGGTTTACGAGTATGTCATTCGGGATTATTCTAAGCGTGAGCAGACAAATTGAAATGAACGAATTACAAAAGGCGGGACAACTGCCGGAAGATGAACAAGCTATTGCAATTGAATAAGTCATATAAAATATTAGTAAGTGGTGGCGGCACCGGAGGACATATCTTCCCGGCTATTGCTATCGCCAATGAAATCCGACTTCGGTATCCGGAAAGTCAGTTCCTGTTTGTGGGTGCAAAGCATAAGATGGAGATGGAGAAAGTACCTGCAGCAGGATATCCGATAGAGGGCTTGTGGATCAGTGGTTTTCAGCGGAGTTTCAATATGAGTAATCTCGCTTTCCCATTTAAGCTCCTGCATAGTTATTTCAAAGCGGGTAGCATTGTTAGAAAATTTAAGCCACATATTGCCATCGGAACCGGCGGTTATGCCAGCGGTCCCGCACTGAATGCTGCAATGCGCAATGGAATTCCGGGTATCGTGCAGGAGCAGAATTCCTATCCTGGTGTAACCAACAGGATTCTGGCCAGAAAAGCAGAAAAGGTATTTGTGGCTTATGCTAATATGGAGCATTTCTTTCCGAGTGGCAAAACGGTTATGTCGGGGAATCCAGTACGCAGAGAAATTATCGATAATACCGTGACGCAGGAGGAGGGAAAGAAACACTTTAAAATTCCCAATCATAAGAAGGTGGTATTGATTGTTGGGGGAAGTCTGGGTGCCCGCACCTTCAACGAATGTATGCTGCGAGATTTGAATCGCATACGGCAGGAAGAAATTCATGTGATATGGCAGACCGGCAAACTCATGGCAGACCAATGCAGAAAGCAGGCAAGTGGCATGGACAATGTAACGGTTACTGAATTCATTCCCGATATGGCTAAAGCATATGCAGCTGCAGATGTCATTGTTTCCAGGGCAGGAGCTATCGCTATTTCTGAATTATGTGTAGTTGGAAAGCCTGTTATTCTGGTGCCCTTTCCATATGCTGCCGAAGACCATCAAACCAGCAATGCCCGGTCATTGGAAAATGCTGGAGCAGCTATTCATATCAGCGACGCCAACGCCGCTACTCAGCTCATTAATACTATGTTGCAGTTGACGCGCGATCAGGAAAAACAGGAACAGCTTTCCAAGTCTATCCGGAAACTTGCGGTAACAGATGCTGCGGTAAGGATTGTAGACGAGATAGAAAAAATATTAAAAATTAAAGAAGATGAATAACCGGCCTTCCAACGTATATCTCATTGGAATCGGGGGCATCGGAATGAGTGCCCTGGCCAGGTATTTTCAATATCAAGGTGCCCGTGTAAGTGGGTACGACAAGACACCGACACCTCTTACCAGTCAATTGATACTGGAGGGTATGATTATCCACTTTGATGATGATATCGAACAAATAGATAAGCAGGCAGAGCTGGTCATTTATACGCCAGCCATTCCGTCGACCCACAAGGGATTATTATACTATAAGGAAAATGGGTATCAGCTTAAAAAGCGAAGTCAGGTATTAGGAGATTTATCCAAGGACTACTTTACAATTGCAGTTGCAGGCTCTCACGGTAAAACCACCACCAGCGCAATGATTGCCTGGATGCTCAAGCATAGTGGATATGATTGCACTGCATTTCTGGGAGGTATCAGCATCAATTTCGCATCCAATTTTGTAGCAGGCGACAATAAGGTAATGGTAGTGGAGGCTGATGAGTTTGATCGTTCCTTCCATACACTGCATCCCAACGTGGCTGTAGTAACAGCAATTGACAGCGATCACCTTGAAATTTATGGCACACGCGAAGAACTTGTAAAGAATTTTGTACAGTTTGCCGGGCAGGTACAGAATGATGGCAGACTGATCCATCAAAGTAAATTAGACTGCTTCGATGACCTGTCTCTGGAACGTTGGTCGTACAGTCTTACAGATGAAAATGCCGACTACACTGCGACGCACTACACAGTGGATATTACGGGCAGTCGTATGCATCTCAAGCGCGGAGGGGAAATACAACTTTCTTATCCGGGTATACACAATCTTGAGAACGCACTGGCAGCTATAGCCGTGGGTACACATCTGGGTATTGATGCAACCAAGATAGCAGCTGCCATGGCCACTTTTTCGGGTATTCGCCGCAGATTCGAAATTGCCTGGAGAAGCGAGGAGATGGTATTGATTGATGACTATGCACATCATCCTGAGGAGATTCGCATGTTCCTGAAGAGTGTTCGGGAAATCTATCCCGGCAAAAAGATAACAGTCGTATTTCAACCGCATCTTTTTACGAGAACGAGAGACCTGGCTATGGACTTTGCAGCAGCTCTGGATCAGGCCGATGAAACGCTGTTATTGCCCATATATCCGGCACGGGAGGCTCCTATAGAGGGAGTGGAAAGTCAAATAATTGCAGGCAAAATGCTGGGTAATGTCCGTACGCTTAGCAAAGAAGAATTGTTGGATTACGTTGGCAACACCACACCTGAAATACTATGCATGGTAGGTGCCGGTGATATTGATCAGGAGGTATTTAAGGTAAAGTCAATATTGGAAAATAGAAAATGAAGCTCAAATCTTCCATACGACATACATTGGCCAGTACAGGCATGATAATACTGGCTTTGGCATTGCTGGCCTGGACCCTCAATAATGCAGGCAGGCAGGAGGATAAGGTGTGCAATGAAGTACTGATAGAACTGGGCGATAGTGATGCTCCGACATTCATGGATGTAACAGACGTAAAGAATATTCTTTACAAATCTGTTCAGGATTCCCTGATGCGTAAACGGATAACAGATCTGCCGGTACATGCCATTGAAACGGCATTCCAAACGAACCCCTATGTGGAAGAAGCCAGAGTCTTTATTGACATGGATAACAACTTGCATATTGAAATACAACAACGCGAGCCTATTGCAAGGATTATCAACAAGTATAATGTGCATTATTACATTGATGATAACGCTAATAAGATACCCGTTAATAATAAATTTACATGTCGTGTACCCGTCATATCCGGCAATATAGAAGAAGGACCGGAAGGTGGTCAGGCAATTCAAACAGAACAACTAAAAAAAGCATACGAAATAGTGTCATATATGCTGGGTGAAGATATGTGGGAGGCTCAATTGGAACAGTTGTTTATCAATCAGGAGGGACAGGTTGTTTTGGTGCCCAAGGTGGGTGATCACACGGTTTTACTGGGAGATCTCCATGCCATAGATATAGCACAGCAATTAGAAAAACTGGAAGTTTTTTACAAAGAAGGGCTTAGTTATGTGGGGTGGGATACCTATGCAACAATTGATCTATCATATAGTGATCAGGTAGTATGTACGAAAAAAACAGCGCAATGAATAACGAAAACAACAGGATTGTAACCGGGCTGGACATTGGAACAACCAAGATATGCGTCATTGTCGGTAGGTTGAATGAGCACAACAAGATAGAGGTGCTCGGGGTAGGCAAGGCAGATTCCTTTGGTGTGATGAGAGGAGTGGTAGCCAACATCGATAAAACAGTTGATGCCATCAAGCAGGCTGTAAAAGATGCAGAAGCTAAATCTGGTGTGGAGATCAGAGATGTGTATGTCGGTATTGCAGGGCAACACATCCGCAGCCTGCAGCACCGCGATATCCTAACGCGCGAAGATGTGGAAACAGAAATCAGCAGGGAAGATGTTCACAGGCTGATCGATAACATGCACAAGTTGGTACTTCCTCCCGGCGATCGCATTATTCATGTGCTGCCTCAGGAATTTATTGTAGACCACGAACCCAATATTAAAGATCCGGTGGGTATGTGCGGAGTGCGCCTCGAAGCGAACTTCCATATCATTACCGGTCAGATTGCTGCTGCCAAGAATATTTTCAAATGCGTGGAGAAGGCAGGACTTAGGGCACTGGATTTGGTGCTCGAGCCGCTGGCATCTGCGGCATCTGTGCTGACAGACGAAGAAAGAGAAGCAGGCGTCGCTTTGGTGGACATAGG
The DNA here is from genome assembly GCA_002346225.1 of Bacteroidetes bacterium UBA3022. GTDB lineage: Bacteria > Bacteroidota > Bacteroidia > Chitinophagales > BACL12 > UBA11426. The sequence continues at coordinate 20,951 of DDYY01000079.1, read as the reverse complement.
AGGTGGGACTACCGACATTGCTATTTTCCAGGATGGAATCATCCGCCATACCAGCGTAATCCCACTGGGAGGTAACATCATTACCGAGGATATCAAAGAGGGTTGTCTGATTATGAGCAATCAGGCCGAAGCATTGAAGGTTAAGTTTGGTTCGGCACTGGCTACTGAAACCCGGGACAATGAGATTGTTTCCATTCCCGGGATTCGCGGTCGTGAGCCCAAAGAAATAAAAGTGGAGAATCTGGCCAGAATTATCCAGGCGAGAATGGAGGAGATACTGGAACACGTATACTACGAAATCAAAGCCAGCGGATATGCTAAGAAACTAATAGGAGGTATAGTAGTAACCGGTGGGGGTTCCAAATTGAAACACCTTAAACAGCTGGTGGAATATGTAACTGGAATGGATACAAAAATTGGGTATCCAACGGAACATCTTACCAAATCGAAATTTCAGGAAATCAGCCATCCCATGTATGCTACCAGTATCGGTCTGATATTGAAAGGCTATGATGACCAGCGTTATCAGGAGAAGGTGATACATGAGCAAGCTAAGGAATCGACAGTCGCCTCAGTCAACGCAGAAGCTGCCGAACAGGAAGTGGATATGCCCGCAGTAGAGGAGCACCAGGGCAACAAGCGCGGGAAGTGGCTAAATTCTTTTATAACTACTACCAAGAAGTGGTTTGAAGAGGAAGACGTGAACGATTTTAACAACTAAGAAAACAACACCAAGTACCATGGAATTTGATCTGCCCAAAGAACAGTCTTCAATCATTAAAGTTATCGGTGTCGGTGGCGGTGGTTGCAATGCTGTGAATCACATGTTTCAGCAAGGTATCAAAGACGTAAACTTTGTTATCTGTAATACGGATGCGCAGGCTTTGGATACCAGTCCGGTGCCTAACAAAATTCAACTTGGTCCCGGCCTTACCAAGGGAAGGGGAGCAGGCTCTCATCCTTCTACAGGAAAAGATGCCACTATGGAATCTTTGAAAGAAGTGAAAGACTTGCTGGAGAAAAATACCGAGATGGTATTTGTTACCGCGGGAATGGGTGGTGGAACCGGTACAGGTGGTGCGCCTGTTATTGCAAGGACTGCCAGAGAGCAGGGTATCTTAACAATCGGTATTATAACCATGCCCTTTGGATTTGAAGGTAAGCGACGCAGGCAACAGGCTGAGCAAGGGCTGAAGGAGATGCGCGATAATGTCGATGCTATCCTGATCATTTCGAACGATAAATTGCGGGAGATATACGGTAATCTGGAATTCAACGCAGCATTTGCTAAAGCAGACGATATTCTTGCTACTGCTGCAAAGGGAATTGCCGAAATTATTACCGTTCCCGGATATGTGAACGTAGACTTTGAAGATGTAAAGACCGTATTGCGCAATAGTGGTTTGGCCATTATGGGCTCCGCAAGAGCCAATGGGGAAAATCGCGCGCTGGAAGCGGTCAAGAATGCGCTGGCATCTCCATTGTTGAACGATAGCGATATCAGTGGAGCTACCAATATTCTATTGAATATTTCTTCAGGTGCCAAGCCGGTGCTTATGGATGAGATTTCAGAAATAACCGAGTTTGTGCAGGAGGCTGCCGGAAACGATTGTGATATTATCTGGGGCAATTGTTCTGATAGCGCACTGGAAGATGATATTCTCGTTACATTGATTGCTACCGGATTTGAGACAGAGAAAGAACGCAAGGACAGGCAGTCAAAAGAAACGGTTATCCGCATGACGCTGGGTTCTGAGGAAAAAGCAGACACTCCGGAACAGTCTGCCGAAGAACATTTCCCAACGAATCAGACGCCCGAAACTCCCTTTCTGAAACAAGAAAATGACACGCCGAAAAATGAAGACACTACGGTAAAGTTTGAACTAACTACAGATAATGGAAAGCCCAGACAATTTTCATTCGAGTTTGACGGTTCCATGTATGAGGACGAAAAGGAAGAGGACGATGCTGTCGGGATGAATGACGAGACAGAGGCTGCTGATGATGATATGGGCATGAAAGTCTATATGCAAAAAGATGTGGAAGAGGAGCATGACGAGGACAATCATATGGAAGCCCCCATTCGCCGTATGGAAGCCCGGCCTAATCTTGCCGATAACAAGGATAAGCTGAGAAGAATCCACCAACAGGATGATGAACGGATAAAAAGATTGAAGTCACTAAGTCTCAAGTTAAATAACCTGGATGAGCTGGAGAAAACACCTGCGTACATGCGACGGAATATCCATCTAAATGACACTCCTGAGTCCTCTGATGACAGTTTTAGCAAGTATTCGCTGACTCCTGGTGAGGATAAGGATGCCGGAATAAAGCGCAATAATAGCTTCTTACATGATAATGTGGATTAATTTGTTTTGTCACAAAATCCTTACTATTTAGTAAGTTTTTAGGTCTTATCCATTTTAATTGCAAGTAAATTGTCACATACCTGATGATTATTTGCTAAGATGTAAACAAATATCTACCTGTAGGTGTTCTAAATGCATCTTCCCATTAATATCGGATTATGACAAAGCACCTGAAAATTAGTCTTTTTTTATTACCACTTATTATTCATTCATCATCTCAGGCTCAAGTAGCACTAGCTCCTTCGGTTACCGATGGATACCTTCCGGCAGATAGTGAAGCCGTTTGTGAGATACCATTCTTTCCGGAAATTTCGGATGAACTGGAAGGGCCTTTTGAAGGGGCTCTCATCAATGACTTTACCCTTTATGATGTGGAAGGTACAGCCTATACTGCATCTGAAATTCTGGAGGACGGCAAGCCCATGATGCTTATCAGTTCCAGTTACAGCTGTTTTGTATACAGATGGCAGATTGATAAAATCAATATGTTACAAAGTGTATTTGGTGACTTTATCAATATATATGTAGTAAATACGGTAGAGGCGCACCCTACTGACCCAAGTCCTTATTTTAATGCAGTAAATATCGGAGCGGCCAATTATGCAGAAGAAATTTTGATATCCCAGCCTCTCACTTACGGTGAAAGAAAAGATATTGTTGCTACCATGCAAACCACCCATCCTGTCAATGTTCCAGTACTACTGGACACACCCTGCAATGATTGGTGGCTAAATTTTGGTACCAATCCCAACTGTGCATTTTTCATTAATCCTGATGGTACTGTTTATGATGCCCAGGAATGGTTTGACAGGTATCCTGATAAAATGAGTAATACCATATTCAGCTATTTCGGAGAGGAACCTCCTGTGGAGGAAGACTCTATTCCCAATGGTGTATTTTATTTAGTCGATTATGAAGAAGATTGCATTCAGGATGATCCCGGTATGACTATCATTACCTCTGTGGATCTGGCAAATACAGCAACCGCAGATTCCTATCTGGAAATCTTGAGGTTATCAGAAGACCTGCCATCCGGTTGGGCTTCCAGTATTTGCACCGATGTTTGTTATCCGCCTGATGTGGAAGTGGCAAATATGTATTTATACGAGGGTACAGCTTCCTACTTCAGCTATTATTTCTATACAGATGAATATCCGGGAGAGGGAGAAGTGGAGTTGCTGGTAAAGAATGTTTATACGCCTGCCAATTTCTATACAGTAACCTTAAAAGCTTGCACCAGCGATGGCAGTGTAACAGCTATTGAAGATATAGATGCGGACAGACTGATTGTTGCTCCAAATCCTGCCAGTAATGCTTTTCAGATTTTTGCCGGTGATGGCTGGCAACAAAATACCATGCTAGAAATGTATGACCTCAACGGTCAGCGTGTTATGCTGCAGCCCAACCTAAATTTAAACGGAGGATACGCCAACGTAAATGTCGATCAACTTCCGGCAGGAATGTACATGTTGCGCTTGTCTGACGAAATGCACAGCACAACAGAATGTATCCAAATTCTCTAAGACTTTCGGTAATCAAAAAAACGGCACGTCCATTGGACGTGCCGTTTTTGTTAGTTGATAGCTGATGAATATTAAAGATGAATTACCTCGTCGTAGGCAGCAGCTGCTGCTTCCATCAGGGCTTCACTCATGGTAGGGTGGGGATGCACGGTTTTGATAATCTCGTGACCGGTAGTTTCCAGTTTCCTGGCAGCTACTACCTCAGCAATCATTTCCGTTACGTTGGCACCAATCATGTGGGCTCCGAGGAATTCACCATACTCTGCATCGAAAATTACCTTGACAAAACCTTCAGGAGCTCCCGCCGCTTTAGCCTTACCCGATGCTGAAAAGGGGAATTTTCCAACCTTAACCTTATATCCTGCTTCGATTGCGGCTTTTTCAGTGTATCCAACAGAGGCAATTTCAGGAGAGCAATAAGTACAACCGGGCAGATTGTTGTAATCGATAACCTCGGGTTGTAATCCTGCAATAGCTTCCACGCATGTAATTCCTTCTGCACTTGCAACGTGTGCTAATGCCGGTCCGTGTACTACATCACCAATAGCATAATAGCCGGGAACATTAGTGCGATAGTATTCGTCAACTTTGATTTTTCCTTTTTCCGTTTGAATACTGCAAATTTCAAGTCCTATGTTTTCAATATTGGCAACTACTCCGGCAGCACTCAAAACTATGTCGCACTCAATAATCTCTTCGCCTTTGGATGTCTTCACACGAACTTTGCATCCTTCGCCTGAAGTGTCCACCGATTCTACACTGGCAGAGGTCATCACGTCAATGCCTTGTTTCCGGAAATTGCGGCCCAGTTCTTTGGAAATTTCTTCATCTTCCACAGGAACCAGCCTATCCATATATTCAACAACAGTTACTTTGGTGCCTACAGCATTATAGAAATAGGCAAACTCCACTCCAATGGCTCCGGCGCCAACCACTACCATGCTGGAAGGTTGCTGCGGAAGTGTCATCGCTTCCCGGTATCCGATAATTTTTTTGCCGTCTTGCTTCATGGCAGGAAGATCGCGGGAGCGCGAACCAGTGGCGATGATGATATTTGCAGCGGTGTAAGTTTGCTTCGCACCGGCAGCATCTGTCACTTCCACATTTTTTCCGGGACGCAACATGGCGGTACCTGTTATTACATCAATCTTGTTCTTTTTCATCAGGAATTGAATCCCTTTGCTCATGCCATTAGCCACTTCACGGCTGCGGTTAATCATGCCTCCGAAATCTGCTTCGGCGCCTTCAATTTTTATACCGTAATCAGCAGCGTGTTGCATATAACTGAAAACCTGAGCACTTTTCAATAAGGCTTTGGTAGGAATACATCCCCAATTAAGGCATACACCACCTAACTCGGCCTTTTCTACAATAGCTGTCTTCATGCCTAACTGGGAAGCCCTGATGGCTGTTACGTATCCGCCGGGACCACTCCCGATCACAATTACATCGTAATTCATGGTATTATTGATTTAGCCCCGCAAAGATAAGCCATCTGCAGTAGCCGTTAAAGCCCGCTTTATTTCAGCTGGAATGCAAAGCCTTTCTAACAGCCTCATGCCACTCCTCAAGCAGCGTTCCTGCGGTTTCCTGCGATTGAATGGGACGGAAGGGGTGGTAATCTTTTCTGGTGTCGGCCGCTTTACCTGCTGCCAGCATCGCTACTCCGCGCGCGGTAACCTCCAGATAAGAAGAACGTTCTACGTTAATGCCCAGCAAATCGCTTTGAAATTGCATTAACCAGTTGTTGGAGGTGGCGCCACCGTCAACACGTAAACTGGATAGTTGCAGTGAACTCTCTTTTTCCATGAGGCGCACCACATCACAGGTCTGGTAGGCAATACTTTCAAGCACAGCTCTCACAATATGTGCCTTTCCGGTTCCTCTGGTCAGACCGGTCAATGTTCCGCGCGCTTCCATATTCCACCAGGGTGCTCCCATTCCTGTGAATGCCGGAACCAGGTAGACACCGTCATTGCTGCTCAGGGACGCGGTAATGGTCTCCGTTTCGGAGGCATTAGCAATTAAGCCCAGTTCATCCCGCAACCATTGCACCGCTGCACCTGCCGTGAAGACACTTCCTTCCAATGCATAATGCAATTCTCCGTTCAGCTTCCACGCAATGGTAGTGAGAAGACCATGTTCGGAAAATACCGGATGCTTTCCGGTTTGCATCAGCAGAAAACAGCCTGTTCCATAGGTGTTTTTGGCCATGCCCGGTTCGGTGCAGCCTTGACCGTAAAGGGCTGCTTGCTGATCGCCTGCAACTGCCATTACAGGAATGGTGTTTTCATCCAGATGCAGCGGTCCATAATACTGATGACTGTTGTATACCTCGGGAAGCATAGATGTAGGAATAGTAAAAAGCTCCAGCAATACTGGGTCCCAGTCGCCTGTTTGAATATTGAGAAGCATGGTTCGGGATGCATTGCTGGCATCAGTGGCGTGCACTTTGCCTTTAGTAAAATTCCATAACAGCCAGGTGTCTATGGTGCCAAAAAGTAAATCACCACGTTCTGCCTGAGCTCTGGCGCCGGCTACATTATCTAGAATCCACTTGATTTTTGATGCACTGAAATAGGCATCAGGCAATAAACCTGTGCGCTCTTTAATTTCCGGGGCGAGTCCGCGCGATTCCAGCGTTGCGCAAAATGCAGCCGTTCGTCTGTCCTGCCAGACAATTGCTGGATAAACCGGTATGCCGGTGTGCCGATTCCATACAACAGTGGTTTCCCGCTGGTTGGTGATGCCTGCGGCGATAATGTCATCAGGCGTGAGGTTCGCTTCGTTTAATGCTCTTCGGATGGTAGCAGTCTGTGTATCCAGAATTACATTTGGATCATGTTCTACCCAACCAGGTTGAGGAAACAGCTGCGGAAATGTAGCCTGCGCCCTGCTTACCTCTTCAAAAGCTTCATTGAAAATGATACTTCGGCAGGAGGTGGTGCCCTGGTCAATCGCAAGATAAAATGCCATAATCAATCCAGTGTTACTTCCAAATATACAGGTTGATGGTCGGAGTAGGCAAAATTCAGATCAATACCTTGAATGGTTTGAATTTGCACATTGGGAGATACGATATAGAAATCAATTACGGTCTTGAAGCTGGCATCTGAAAACGGTCGGTCTAAATGTCGGTTGGTCGGAACCTGATCATCAAAGGCTGTCTTCCAACCATCGGGTATAAAACTATCAGGCATTGCAGGGGGAGCGAAACCTGTAAAGCCGTCCGGTTCATACGCATGGGGGTTAAAGCCGGGCGGACACTGATTAAAATCGCCGCCAATAATAACATAGTGGCCTTTTTTATATGCATCAGTGGCGTAATTCATCAGCATCGCCATTTCCTGCGCCTTTAGCTCCCCTGTCTCATCATATGCAGAATTATGTGTATTGATAACCAGCAGCGTACTGCTCTTCCAGGGAATTGCTGTAACGAGGAAACATCGGTCGAGAAAGAAGATGCGGGTGGGCCATGGAAAGGACCCCGGATACTGATAGCGCTGGGCTTCTGCAACCTGGTGTGCTGAAAATGTAGCCACACCACTATAAACTTTTCCCAATGGTCGGGTGAATGGAAGCGGGACATGCTGTACATTGTAGTTTACAGCAAAGGCCGATGCATATCGCTGCAAGTAATCTCCAATACTATCGAACTGATTTACAAAATAACTTCTTTTCGATGCTACATCCACCTCTTGCAGCAGGTAGAAATCGATATTAGAAGATTGCGTGAGCGTTTGCAGGATACCATTCATGTCCTTATCCCAGACCGTTCGGGGTGCTCTGACTGATTTTCCGCCATCATAAAAAAAATCCATCTCTGCCCCCAGTCCACCAAAACCAATGTTCCAGTTCAGGAGTCGTATGGTATCAGAGGGTGTTTGAGAGCCTGGTACTTCATTAACGCTTATAGCTTCATGGCTCTCCGGTTTTGGCTTGTATTCGGTAATAGTTCCGTAAAGGATAATTCCACCAAAAAATAAAACGGCTAATACCAGCACTAGTTTGAGCAGGGTAAATGCGATTTTTATACCTTTCTTCATGAGGCTTTTTTCTATTCAAAGCTAAATTTAGTTTTATTTTGTGGAGTATGAAGCATACCGCATATTACCTCAACTGGAAAGGGCATAATCTGCATGTGCAGGAATGGATGCCGGCCGACCATCCGAAGGCCCATATTGCATTGATTCACGGCCAAAGCGATCATTCCGGCAGGTATGCGCATGTGGCAACTTTCTTTACCGAAAGACAAATGGCAGTTTCGGCAATTGATTTGGTGGGTCATGGCAAGTCGCAGGGTAAAAGAGGGCATGTGGCTGCTTTTACCGACTATTTAGATCAGGCCGATTTACTCTTGAATGATGTACTAACCAAAACGCCTGAGTGTCCTGTTTTTTTGTACGGACATAGTATGGGTGGTCTTATTACATTAGCACATAGCATTAATCGTTCCGGAAAGGTTCGCGGCTATATTGCTACCTCTCCATGGCTTCGGCTGGCATTTGATCCTCCTGCATGGCGGATTCAACTGGGAAAACTGGTGGCAAAAGTATTTCCGGCCCTTTCTCAACCTGTTGAGCTGGATGCCGGACTGCTGGCACATCCGCCTGAAGTTGCGCGTGCCTACACTGCAGACCCATTGGTGCACGGAAAGATCACTCCTGCGGCATTTCTGGCTATTGTTGACAAGGGCGAGCAACTGTTGCAACACCAGGGAGCTCTCCAATTACCGATGCTGGTAGTTCATGGTTCGGGAGATAAGATAACAGATCATTCAGCTTCAGCCCTTTTTTGTGAGAATCATTCAAATGTTGATTACGTTGAATTGACTGGTTTGTACCATGAGATGCACAATGAAACCGAACAGGATGAATTGTTTCATATTATTGACAACTGGATTATAAAACAATTATCTATATGAATACCAATAAGTTTTTGCAGCAAATGCAAATTATCTTCTACGCAATTATGTCCGGGCACATAATCTTTGCTTGCCTTGTTGTATTTGTCATTCCATCGGATGCTTCGTTTACTCCGGGTGATTTGATGTTGAGCATTGACATGGCGCTGGTATTGCTATTACTATTTTATGCATTCTATTTCTACCGGCAACGAACCGCTGCTATTGCAGCTAAGGACATAGCCGATGATGAAAAGTTGGGGGAATGGCGAGCAACTGCGATTACCAGATGGGCGTTGATAGACTTTGTTTGTTTTGCACAGATTGCTTTTCTGTTTATTTCGGGGAACAATCTATTCCTGTACGCCTATGTTGTCGGAGCGCTGGCAATGATGTATACCAAGCCGGCACCTGCAACTGTCCAGAGTGAGCTTCGATTGAAATCAAATACCTGACAAATTAAATTAGAAGCGCCAGACTGCGCCGCCACTATATCTTGTGGACTGTCCCACACTCAATCCGTCAATAACGTAAGCGCCGCCTGCATAAATTCCTATGGCATTGGTTACATTATATGCAACGGTTAGTCCAATTTTACTAAAGCTCACACCCAGCGCTTCAAAATCTTCTGGATCCGGAAGGTCTTCTCCACCGGGAATACTTTGAATGCTGTAGTAAATATCTGCATACCATTTACTGTTGAAGTACCCGGCTTTTACATTAAAGGTAGATCCACTGGGAGCAGGGTTAAAACGCACCAATCCGCTTCCCTGAAGTTCAGCAAACAGCCCGTTATCGAAAGTTGCCATGGCGATACCTCGAAGGTCAAAACCTGTGGCTTGTTGTCCGACGCCATAGAAATCTACAGTGTAGTTGGTTAATGGAGTGAAGAAGCCTAATGCAGGTGATATGGCTAAGGACCAGGAACCAAAATCCTTGTCGAATGCCCGGTATTTTGCATAGATATTAATATCCTGTAAATCTTTGCGTGTAACATCGTCTCCCTGGAAATTAATAGTGCTAATCATTATATATGGAATGGAAACGGCGATACCCAAATCTTCCGTAATGCCATAAGTTCCATAAAGGCTAATGGAATTTACATTGTAATCGCCAGCCCAGTTGGCTTCGGAACCATTACCCAGAAAAAATGAATCGTATTGTTCAAAAGAACCGGATACCGCAACAGCTCCATTACCTTTACCGGGATAAAAGCCATCTACGGGTGCCTGGCTGAAGGCTGCAGTGGTGATTAGACTGATGAAGCCAAGAAGGAACGTTGTTTTTTTCATGTTAAATGTATTTGATCGTTATAATTGCAAAAATAGATATATCCGGATGTAATACATTCCGGTAATTGTAAAAGTTCAGTTAAAAGTATGCTGATCAAAATAAATACTGGCTCGGGTGTGGAAGTTGCATTTTCTGCTGCAGATAGAAGTGCTAAAGCGCTGCAAATAGATGAACACACGGATTATATCGGAATTACATATGGTTATTTGTTATGTAATAGCGGTTCAGGTTGGGCTGCCAGTAAGGACCTGGTTGTGCTGGCAAAGAATGGGGTTGCAAAATTCTACAATGAAACAGAAGGGAGTGGAACCTTTATTCTGATTGATAAGCAACGGCAACAGGTAGCCATATTTACGGATCCGTATCGACTATATTGTCTGTATGTTCTTGAGTCAGACAATGAAATACTTGTCAGTACTTCATTGCTGGAATTACGGAAGGCTAAGAGCCTGACTTTTGACACGACAGCCCTGGCTTGTCTGCTGGTTATCAATTGTACATTAGGCAAAAGTACGTTATACAATGAAGTGAAGACCTTGGAGGAAGGCTGCTGCTTTACCCTGCTTTGCCGACCACACTTACAAATGGAATCACAGACAGGATGGGCTTTCCCGCTTCCGGGTGCTCCTGCAAGTGCCGGACAGCTGCAGCAGGCTTTCTACAGTCATGTTCATCGTGGTTTGCAGCTAAGCGATCATATTTCTCTTGCGCTGACATCAGGATTGGATAGTCGCGCCACCCTGGCGGCAAGTTTACCGGGCAAGCAGAAATTGCATACTTATACCCACGGTTTTTCGAATAGCATGGATGTTTCCGTTGCCAGAAAACTGGCAAAACGGGTACAAGTGCAGCACGCATTTTACGACCTGGAAAAGAATACCACTTTCCATGAAAACATTCCCCGGTATATGGAGTTGGTGAATTCAAGCTACGAAGGTTCCCTCAACGCACTTTCGCATGCACATGCAGTGGTTTCCTATACCCAACAGGCTGCCCTTGCTGATACATTCTTTTCTTCCTTCGGTGGTGAGTTGCTGCGCAGCTACTATTTGCCTGTTGGACTTTCCAGGTCACCGTCACTTGCTGAAATTGCCGAAGAAATCAGAAAAATGTCGGAGGTAAAAACCAGGTATGAAATATTTGAGCGGTCCGAAAAAGAAACCAAGGACACTATCAATGATGTTATTTACCAGCAATTGAAGCTGGCACCGCAACAAGGTGATGCGGTTTATCTCACCGACTATTATTATCACAGGAGGAACTTTAACAGTGTCACTACAAGGTTTGCCGGTAAATATTTTAAAGTGTTTAATCCTTACTTCAGCAGGGACATTTACACCCTTGCTGTCAATAGTGATACAACATTAAAAAGATCAGGTAAGCTTCAGCAGCAGCTGGTGATGCCAGCCGGGAAAGCACTTACACACGTTTTAATCAACAATAAAATACCATTGACAGAGAGTGCCTACCTTCATTGGTTAGCCAGATATAAAAGGTTAGACTATATAACAAAAGTACTTACCAATAAACTGACCAACAGATGGTACTTTAGGTTGTATTTTACGGACTATGATAACTGGATAAAAAGTTACCACAGCAGCTGGGCATCAGCGGTATTGGCGGCCATGCCGGAGGTGAGCAGTCTGGATACATCAGCTATAAACGCTATGGCGAATGACTACCTGAATGGCACACTTCCTTTCACTTATTACAAGTCCTTCACCAATCTTCTTTCAACGATTGACTACCTGAGCAAGAGCCCAGATTTATGATTTATTTACAATTTTTTACACAGGTATGTTGCCTGTAGAGAGTGGAAAGAACATAGTTAGCCTTATTTTTGCAGAATGGATATTAAGTCGGCTACATTAGGTATGTTGCAACAATTGAAAGATCTGCTTTTAGAAACAGCTGTCAGCCAGTATCGGCTTCCACTTTCGGCTTTAAGTGACGCATCAATAGGTCAGCACTACAGGCACATAATTGACTTTTATCTATGTGTGCTGGGAAATGGCATGGTGAATGAGATTAGCTACGATAATCGAAAAAGAGATACTGATATCGAATTGGATCCTCTTTATGCAGCAGATATCATCGATCGGTTGTCAGATACGTTAAATGGCACTGATGTAAGCAGAGGCGTGCTGGTGGAACAATTGCTGGATAAAACCTCAGGCGGTATACCATGCAGGATGAGCAGCTCTATTGGAAGAGAACTGCTGTATTGCTACGATCACGCAGTACATCACCTTGCCATCATTCGCATTGGCTGTAATATTCATTTTCCCGAACTTTCTTTGTCGGATGAAATAGGTGTCGCTCCCTCCACCTTGCGTTACCGTAGCTAGTCTTTCTGCCTGTTCACAGACAACGCCTTCAGCATCCATGTAGGTAATGATGCTGTTCTGTCGCGCTTTCGCAAATCCAGGTACCACCCAATTTTCTTGAAAATGGGGATTTTATGGGTTTCTACAAACTCAATTAAAGCACCATCAGGATCCTCTATATAGCTGAAATGTCCTGCCGCTTCGCCCATATCGAAACTATTGGAACTATCGACGGTAAAGGGATAGCCCTTTGACGTACAGAGCTCTTCCATAGCCTTCATGCCCACTATATCGTAGCAAAGATGAATGAAGCCGAGATCGCCCCAATAGCGATCGCGAAATATCTTTTCGGGTGTTCTTCCTTGTACCTGCACCAGTTCTATTCTCGATGATCCCAGCATTTTACTGAAAGGTCCTGTCCTGGGTTGCGAGTGAGAAAGCAAAACCCTTCGGGAAATATGTGATCCTCCGGGGAGGGCCTTCGTGTCCTCAAAAACGCCGGTTTCATCAAAAAGTACGGTGTCGTAGCCCAGGATATCTTTATAAAACTGTAGGGACTTTTGCATATCAGTGACGCCGATGACAGCACCATAAACACCACCCGAAAGATGTTTTTGTTTGGTGAACCAATCATCAGATGCCACCACTTCAAAAATATTACCGTAAAGGTCTTTGACAAAGAAATGAGGCTTGCCGGCAGGATTGGGGACCACTTCGCCCAGTACCTCGGCACCCGCATCTTTCATTTGCTGATAGCTGCGCTTTACATCCTTACTTTTAATCTTGCAGATATAGATACCCAGATCACCATATTGCAAATCAAAAGCGGGAGCGACGGGCTTCCTGCTCGTATATTGCCATATTTCGAATCCGCCACCACCATTCAGGTTGATGGCAAGCACTGCGTGGCGCTTATGAGGCTGGCCGCCGGTATAAGGTAGCATCAGATTCGCTTCTGCCGCCTCCTCAAAAATCTTGATATCCATCCCAAAGTGATGGCGGTACCATTTCCAGGCTTCATGCACATAAGGGTTACCTATGCCCATTTGCTGAATTCCGCAGATGATTGGTTGCTGTGCCATATTAGGTTACAAAGTAAAGGTAAAGCGCTCAGATGTTCGGATCCCTTTTGGCGGCTATGCGATAATACAGCCATGGAGCCAGAAAACGTATCGTAATCATGAGCCTTTCAAACCCTGAAATAATAATTTCCTTTTTGTCGGCTATGATACCTTTTACCACTTTCCTGGCGCAGACATCTGCCGGAATACCGCCTTCCTGCGCCTTATCCATCTTTTGGTTCTGGGTACCATCTGCAGTAACCGAATGCAACGAGATATCGGTCTTAATGCGACCGGGGATTACCATCATCACCTGCACTTGCTGGTCTGCCGTCTCAGCACGCAGTGATTCATAGTAGCCTTGCAGTGCAAATTTGGATGCTGCATAGGAACTACGCTGTTTCCAGCCGAATTTCCCCGATAGGCTGCCCGTTACAACGATATACCCGGAACGTTGTCGCAGCATACCCGGCAATACCAGCTTACTGAGTTGAATAGCGCCGAAGTAGTTAACCTCCATAATCTGGCGTGCGACAGCCATTGTCGTGGATGCTGCCGTTGCCCGCTGACTGATACCGCTGTTGTTGATGAGGATATCGACCACATCCACTGTTTCCTGCACTTGCTTCCATGCCTCCATGATAGATGATTCAGATGCTACATCCATCACCACTACCTCTGCCATCTCGGTATACTGCAGACAAACTTTTTGGGTGCTTTGCAAGCCTTCCCTGCTCCTGGCGGACAGAATCAACCGTCCACCGGACTTAGCGAGCTCAATAGCAATTGCTCTGCCGATGCCCGATGACGCACCGGTAACCCATATCGTTTTTCCCTCAATTTTCAATTAGAGCTTTTTTCTGCATCAAAACTGAAATTTTTTTTTCTAATGCTGTAACATTTCGTAACACCTGAACGTCTTAAGGTTAAATTTGGTTAAAAGGTAAGTAGGAAATAGGGAATGCCGTACATTTACCTTAACATTTAATACTGAACTACAGGCTTTTATGAAATTGCGCATGAGACTAATATTGTTATCAATGATGCTCCTGAGTTTCTTTTCAGGTTATGCATTGGGAAACTTCCGTCAGGAGTTGCAGGTAACAGATCAGGTGCAGCAAAATCCCTCCTCTGAAGCCAGCAGCTACCTTCCTTCAGCTGAATCACTGACTAAAAGCGGCAATGTTCCTGCAGGAACAAAAGATATCATCATTGTTTTTACGGTGGATGAAACCAAAAGAATTAAAGTGCTCAATGTCTCCGGAGGCTATAATCTGCTTACCTCTTATATCCGTCAGTCCCTGGAAGGGCGTTTGCTGGAGTCCGGAAATGCCGTTCCGGGTATCAACTATGTAATGACACTGAAGTTTCCTTCATCTGTCTGAAAATATCCTTCCTTACACCTAAAGGACTTCCATCCAAATTCAGTTCCTTATTTTTGGCGTCTATCAATACGTCAATAAGTGAACTTTCGTAAACTGATTTTCTTTTCTCTGCTCTTTTCTTGTAATACAATTGTTCTGCATGCACAGCAGGATCAATGGAGTAGCAGCCAACTTTATAAGGAGTTAAATAAACTGCGCCAGACTACCAGAGTCCTTTACATTGCAGCTCATCCTGATGATGAAAATACCCGCATGCTTACCTACCTGGCCAATGGCAGGCAATTTGAAACGGCCTATTTGTCATTGACAAGGGGGGATGGCGGACAGAATCTCATTGGGGAAGAGCAGGGTAAATATTTGGGACTTATCCGGGCTTCAGAATTAATGGCCGCGCGATCCATCGATGGTGCCCGGCAATTCTTTACGCGTGCGGTGGATTTCGGTTATTCTAAAAGTGCCGACGAAACCCTGAGCCTCTGGGGTAAAGATTCAATTCTGGCGGATGTGGTATGGGTAATCAGAAATTTCAAACCCGATATTATCATTACCCGCTTCCCGCCCGATGAAAGAGCAGGACACGGCCACCACACTACCAGTGCTATTCTTGCATTGGAGGCATTTGAGGCGGCAGCAGATCCAATGCAATTTCCGAATCAATTGCAATACACCTCTACATGGCAGGTAAATCGTGTCTTCTGGAATGCCTCTTCCTGGTGGGATAATACCTTGCCGGATCGGGTAGATAATAAAACTGTCTTTACTTTAGATGTGGGTGAATACGACCCTTTCCTGGGGACCTCCTATGGTGAATTAGCAGGAAAGGCAAGAAGCCAGCACCGAAGCCAGGGGTTTGGTGTCTCTCCCTACCGTGGTAGCCAGCCTGAATACCTTATTTTACTGAAAGGTGCAGTTCCTGAGGGAAAAATCGATCCTTTGTACATGCCTTATCGCTGGCCAGACATAAAAGGCGGTGAGGAATGGGAGGCAGCTATAGAAGCTATCATTGCCAACTATGATTTCCTGCATCCCGAAGAAAGTGTGCCGGCCCTGGTCCAATTGTATAAATTATTGGGAAAAGGAGGTGTACAAACCTATGGTCCGGATCAGCAACAGATTGCCTCCTGTATTGCCGCTGCCATTGGTTTATGGGCTGAACCGGTCGTAACAGATATAAGGAATGATGAAAAAGAAATTCAGGCTCGTTTTGACGTACTGGTTGGAAGCGGATATCCCGTGGTTCTGAAAAGCATGGTGGTAAAGGATTATACAAAGCAAGTAGATATTAAAATTGAAAAAAATATAATTTACTCTGATACTTTGCAGATAGCATTCGACGGATATCCCAACGCTACTCCCTACTGGTTAAAAGCTCCTTTTAACAGTATGTACGAAGTGGCAGATCGCCAATTAATTGGTCTTCCCATGTACGATGAATTGCCCATGGTGGAGTTTAGACTGCTGATTGACGGGGAAGAGATAGTATTCACCAGATCACTTGTGAGCAAATATATTGATCCGGCAAAAGGTGAAATCTACCAGCCGGTGCAGGTGTTGCCTGCAGTAACTGTTAAAATGATTCAGGAAGTACCGCTTTTTACAAGCAACAAAGCTTCCATTGTTAATGTAGAAGTGCATAACAGAGAGGGTAATCCAACCGGAAAGCTTGTATTAACTGCGCCTCCGGGCTGGACTGTAACACCTCCCTATTATAATTTGACCCTTGCTTCAAATAGTACCAAAGTTCTTGACTTCGAGGTTTTGCCTGCACAGGATGCTACGGAGGGTATACTCTCTCCCCATTTCGATCAGGGAACCAACAGCTTTAACCAACAGGTAACAACGCTGGCATACGATCATATTCCGGCGTACAGTGTGATGGAATCTGCAGATAAAAATGCAGTGGTATTACCCTGGAAGGTCCCTGCCAGGAAGATTGCTTATCTGGAAGGCGCCGGCGACTGGGTAGACGAATCACTTAAAGCAGCCGGTTTGAATATTACAACCCTGCAGCCTGAAGATCTTGCCAATACCAACCTGAATGATTTCGATGTTGTCATGACAGGTATTCGAGCTTATAATGTGGCGGAGGAATTGGTGGCAGGAAGCCAGCAACTTTTGGAGTTTGTTCAACAGGGAGGGACATTGATTGTACAATACAATACCCGCAATAATTTCACGATGGGCAATGATGAAGGTGGCAGCAGCATAGGTCCTTATCCCTTTGCAGTAACTAGAGCACGCACCACCAATGAGTTCTCTCCGGTCGCTTTTTTACTGACCAATCATCCGGTTTTTCTACAGCCTAATTCCATAACCCAAGAGGACTTTAATGGCTGGGTGCAGGAACGTGGTCTGTATTATGCAGGAGAAGCTGATGAACGGTACGTATTCCCTCTGGGCTTTCAAGACCCCGGCGAAGAAATGGCCAATGGGGCACTCATGATTGGAGAGTACGGGAAAGGTGTATTTGTGTATACAGGGATAAGTTTTTTCAGGCAACTTCCTGCCGGCGTTTCCGGGGCTTATAAATTGTTATTTAATATAATTGATTTGGAACATGGAAACCAATAGGGAGAACGGAGAGGAGCGGGGTTACTGGAGAAAATGGTACTTTTCTTTAATGGTATTCTTATTCCTGCAAATTCTTCTCTACATCTATTTAACTAACTACCTGCAATGACGGCGCTGGACTGGGTTGTATTGATGTGTACCTTATTCGGCATTGTCGGCTATGGTATCTGGAGAACCAGGCAGTCTTCCAGTATGGAAGCATACTTACGCGGTAACAACGAAAATCGCTGGTGGGAGATAGGATTGAGTGTGATGGCTACACAGGCAAGTGCCATTACGTTTCTATCCACTCCCGGCCAGGCCTATGAAAGTGGCATGGGTTTTATTCAGTTTTACTTTGGACTGCCACTTGCCATGATTATTGTGGCTGTTTTTTTTATCCCCGTTTACTATCGGTTGAAGGTGTTTACAGCATATGAATACCTGGAGTCCAGGTTTGGTATACAAACCAGAACACTTGCTGCATCCCTGTTTCTCATTCAAAGAGGTCTGGCTGCGGGCATTACCATTTATGCTCCTTCCATTATCATTTCCAAACTGATAGGCTGGGAGCTCAATTCCACTATCCTGTTTATTGGCGTACTGGTAACCTTATATGTCCTTACGGGCGGAACAAGAGCCGTAGCAGTGACACATAAGCAACAGATGGCTGTGATTTTTGCAGGAATGTTTGTCGCCTTTGGATTCTTGCTATGGCATTTGCGCGAAACAGGAGGCCTGCTCAATTCACTCAAATTGGCAGGAGCAATGGGCAAGATGGAAATCATCGATTACAAATTGGACTTAAATAATCGGTACACGCTTTGGAGTGGATTATTGGGAGGTTTCTTCTTACAGCTAAGTTATTTTGGATGCGATCAGAGCCAGGTAGCGAGGTACCTGGGAGGATCCAGCGCCAAACAAAGTAGATTAGGACTCATGTTCAATGGCTTAGTGAAAATTCCCATGCAGTTCTTTATACTGCTAACCGGTGTGCTGGTGTTTGTTTTTTACCAACTTAATACACCGCCGGCCTATTTCAATGAACTCGAGTGGGACAATGCCATGCAATCTTCTTACGGGGCTGAACTGGAATCAACAGCCAGGGATTGGGATAAGCTGGCAAGCGAACGGGAAGTTACCCTCCAGCAAGCTATTGAAGAATTGCAGCAATCTGGTGAACTGACCGGCGATTCACGTGCAGCATTGAGCGAAGTGCGCACGCAGGAGGAAGCAATCAAAGGGAGAATGGATGCCATTATCTATGCCAATAATCCAGGGGCGGGAAATGAGAATGACTATATCTTCATGACCTTTGTGCAGCAATACCTGCCTATTGGAATAGTGGGTCTTCTGTTTGCGGTTATTTTTTCTGCCAGCATGAGTTCTACCTCTTCCGAAATAAATGCCCTTGCCGGGACTTTTGCCATTGATATTTATAAACGACTACTGCGCAGGGAAGCCTCCGCAACCCACTATGTTATTGCTTCAAGGGCATTTACCTTGCTTTTTGGAACGCTGGCCATCATCTTCGCTATGGTAGCCTCCTTGTTTGATAACTTGATTGAAGCTGTGAATATTATCGGGAGTCTGTTTTACGGCACCATTTTAGGAATATTTCTTACAGCACTTTTACTGAAACACGTCCGCGGACGAGCAGTATTTATTGCAGCAATTATAACCCAGTCAGGTATTTTTTATATAGATTTTGCAAATAGGTATGGTTGGGATTTGCCGAAACCGAGTATCAGCTACCTATGGTACAACGTTTTGGCGTGCATCGCTGTCATGCTAATTTCTTTGCTCCTGCAAACGCTCGAAAGACCGAGACAAAGCGTTGATAAATAGGCCTGTATTTAGGATTCATTTACAATTATTTGAACATCATTTACAATACATTTGGGTTTCTGCAATAGTTTCGCACAAATTTTAATCAATGAAACCTACCTGTACCCTCTTTTTCCTTCTATGCTGTTTTACAGTAAGTCAGGCACAAACTACATCACTTGGAATGCAGGTGAAACCCCGAATGGAGTACAGGGATGGGTATCTGACTTTACCTCCTAGCGGAGCGGAAGCTGGATTTCATACCAACGACCGTATCCGCCTGCAATTTGCTTATACAAGCCCAAAGGTGGAGGTAGTGGTACAACCGCAATATGTTTATGTATGGGGGCAAAATACTTTTAACGCAGCCAGTGAAGCCAATTTCTCCATGTACCAGGGTTATGCCCAGATGAATTTTATGGGAAAGGCAATTGACTCTACACACCGTTTGGATAAATTCGGACTGCGCTTGGGTAGACAAGAACTGAATTATGATGGCGGACGCTTCCTTAGCAATCTGGACTGGGCTCCTCAGGGTATCAGGCATGATGCAGCTTTGTTTATTCTGGAGGATAATGGCTGGACCCTGCATGCCGGCGCGGGCTTCAATCAGGAGGCTCCACGTGTGTTCGGAACGACCTTTAACGGTAACTTGTATAAATCCTTTCAAATGGTATGGTTGCACAAGCAACATCAGAAATTTTCCGGCTCCATATTAATGTTCAAAGATGATTTTCAGCGATTTCAGATAGATACTGCCGGAAATAGTATTGCCGACGGCGTTAATTCACGCATCACAGCAGGTACAATGCTGGAGTTTAAGTTGACCGATAACCTGTCGATTGGCGGGGAGTTTTATATGCAAAGAGGTAAGGACAATGGTGGTAACACTTTGGAAACCTCATTGGTGAACCTACATGTTACAGGTGTTTTGGCCAATGGTAAAGTCAATATTACTCCCGGTTTTGATATCGCTTCGGGAAGTGATGGATTAAACCTTGAAGATACAGTGAACAGATTCTTCAATCCAACTTACGGCATCAACCACAAGTTTTACGGATTCATGGACTATTTCTATGTAGCCAGCCCATTCGGGAATGCAGGTTTACAGGACTTTTATGTTCGCTCTACCTTTAAGCTGAACAGTAAGTGGAATACTTGGCTACACCTGCTCTATTTTGATCTGCTCTTCGCATATCTCTATAATCTTGAACTGGGTCTTCACTAAGAATACACTGCTTCCACTCTTCACTCATATTCACCAT
>DDYY01000079.1:0-221 GCA_002346225.1 Bacteroidetes bacterium UBA3022 | reverse complement strand
TCCTTACCTGGGAACGGAGATAGACTGGATTGTCAATCACCAGTTTGCCGATAATGTCCAGATTCAGTTTGGTGCTTGTTACATGGCAGCTTCCTCCACCATGCAGCAAATCAAGAATGTGGGGCCTAATGGCGGGAACTCAGGGGTATTTACCTACCTCCAGTTCATGTTTACTCCGAAGTTTTTCTAAAGCCTGTTGAAAGTATGTTGATACTACCTCG
>DDYY01000070.1:22246-22570 GCA_002346225.1 Bacteroidetes bacterium UBA3022 | reverse complement strand
AGGTTGCCGGTGAGCACTGATCATTATTTATATAGTTGGCCGATTCTGCAGAAATATCTCTATGGTGTGTCGCGTAAGTAACAACCAGTTGTTGCTTATGGTTTGACGGCTGCAAAGAAAATACTTAAACCTGTTATTGGGCAATCTTTGGAAGACTATCTTTTAATATTAATCAATTTAATATGCAATAATAATTAATACTAATTCAGTCTGTTAACATAGCATTAACAAAGTCAGGAATATTCAGCGAACCAGCGTGATATAACCTTGCTTCAAAGCCTCGGTTCCTGCATCCGAATAACGCAGCACAAAGGCATAGCTACC
>DDYY01000070.1:0-22048 GCA_002346225.1 Bacteroidetes bacterium UBA3022 | reverse complement strand
ATTCTCCATCTGTAACTCCTGCAGCACAAAGGCATAGCTACCAATGGGTTGCTCCTTCCCTTCGAAGGTGCCGTCCCAGCCGTTTAACGGATTGTTGGACTCAAATACCAACTGTCCCCATCGGTTAAACACGGAGAGAGAAATGAATGCATCGCAATCGCTGCACAAAACCGTCAGCCAGTCGTTGATGCCATCGTTATTGGGAGAAAAGGCATTCGGCACATTGATGAAGGAGCAGGCATTCACTACAATGGTATCAGCATGTTCAAGGCATGCTGTGGTGGAGCTGACCCAGTACACCCCTGCTTCCGTAACTACAATAGTAGGTGTTGTCTGACCGGTGTTCCACAGGTAGTTCGGCAAGTCGGCATTCGCATCTAGTACGATGGCTTCGCTGATAATACTGCAAACAATCGTATCCGGACCCAGGTCAGGCGATTCCAGGAAATACGGGTCTTCAAAGATGGTCACCGTGTCGAAGTAGTTATCGCAGGTGGAGGCATATTCGACCGTATAGGTACCGGCGGCATTGACAGTTATGGTTGGCGTATTATCGCCTGTGCTCCACAGATAACTGTCGAAACCCGGTGCCGCTTCCAGCAAGGCCGTCCAGCCCACAGCACATATCAGCGTATCGTCAGGTAGCGGAGAGGGATCGGGCAGCTGTTCTATCACTTCTATGTAAAACGTATCCGCATACGACTGGCAGGCAGCATAGCCACTGAGTATGTATATCCCTCCTGCTTCAATTTCGAGCAACAGGGTTGTATCTCCCGTATTCCATACCTGTGTTTCATATGCTACTCCCGGATCAAGAACAAAAGGCAGCTCCTGGTGGCAGAGGGTGAGTGCTGTATCGCTGAACAGCACATCATCGATGCTGAAGAATATGTAGGCAGAATCGGTGAACACCCCGCAATCGGTAGTTACTTCCACCCAATAGGTATCGGTAGTGGTAACGCTGATGGAGGGATCGGTGGAACCCGTGCTCCACAGATAACTGCCAGCTCCCTCGGGCACCGTGAGAACGATGGTCTCGCCGGCGCATACAACCGTATCGTTCAGTACATCCAGATCAGAGAGTTCAGTTACCAGCACATCTTCGAGAAACATGTAGACATAAGGTGTCGCATCTTCCTCCAGAAAGTCAAAGACCGTTGTTTCATCGTCTTCATTGAAATTGCCGATGGTAATCCACTCCTCCCCGCCTTCGGCAATGTAAATACCCGAAATAAGTGTCCAACCAACCGTGTCCGTGTAGAATGCTCCCGGCACCGTATTGATTTGCGGCGTCAGGCCAAACAAACCCGTCAAGGGGCGGTCTTCCGCAATGTGCATGCTGATGCAATCGCAGGTCCAGTTGTCGAAAGAGAAATCGGATTTGGTGGCAGGAGAAACATAGAACTCCACATAATAGCAACCGCCCGCAACCATGGGCTCGGTCAGTTGCGCCTGCACATATTCGCGGTAGTTGCCTGTATTGAGGTAACTCCAGAAACCCAGATAGGCATCTCCTGTGCGGGCTGGCTGATAGATATCAAAGATGCTGGTGGGTACGCCGACAGTCTCACTGACATCACATGCGTTCATATAGTCGGAAGAACCATCCGACGGTCGGAACTAATCGTGCACGTACGTATCTGTGAATACATCTACTGTAGAATAAAATGTGGGACAGGTACCATAATCTTCGAAACTCGGATTGGGCGCGAGGTTTACCTGAGCTGTTACCGTACACGTCAGGAGTGCTAATGCAATGAAAATCAATTGTATTTTCATGTAGACCTCAAATATACCGTGTTTTTTAGGCGGCTTGTCGGGATTTCGTCAAATTTGTAACTTAAGCTACAGTATGCAATACGATATCACCCTGCTGACCGACCATCGGTGGGTAGCACCCGAGCATCCCGACTGGTACGCGCAGCAAATCCTCACCGAAGACGGACTCGTTCAGCGGGCACTGGAAGCGAAAGGATTGAAAGTGCAACGCGTAGCCTGGGATGACCCGCATGTCAATTGGCAGGATACGCGCTTCGCCCTGTTTCGAACTACCTGGGATTACTTCGATAAGTTCCCAGCCTTTCAGCAATGGCTTGCTACGACCGCAGCAAAAACCACCTTCATCAATCCGATAGCGTTGATTCAATGGAATATGGACAAACATTATCTGCGCGACCTCGCGGCGAAGGGTATCACTGTTCCGGAAACGTATTACATCGAAACCGGCGACACCCGCACACTGGAAGCAGCGGTAGCATCGACGGGCTGGCAAAAGCTGGTGTTAAAGCCCGCTGTTTCCGGAGCTGGCAGACATACCTATCTCTTCGATGCAGGACAAACTGCTCCTCTCGAATCGACGTACAGGTCGCTGATTGCCCAAGAGAGTATGTTGCTGCAGCTGTACCAGGAACAAATCACCACCAAAGGAGAAGTTGCGTTGATGATGATGGGCGGGGAATACACCCATGCGGTGCTTAAGAAAGCCAAAGCCGGCGACTTTCGGGTGCAGGATGATTTTGGTGGAACGGTGCACGAGTATACACCTGATGCCTCCCTTATCGCTTTCGGAAAGAAGGTGCTGGCAGCCTGTCCGCAGTTGCCCCTGTATGCGCGGGTGGACATCATCTGGAACAACCATGACCAACCCACGCTTTCTGAACTGGAACTTATTGAACCGGAGTTGTGGCTGAGGAATAATCCTTCCGCTGCTGATCTGCTGGCAGATGCTATTACAGATTGCTATTTTAATGAATATATGTAATTACATTATGAAAAAACCATCCATTTTCTTCTTTTTATTATGCATTACGCTTCATGGTTTTAGCCAGGGTGAACTGAGCAGCCGGACTGGTTTTTACACGGAAGAATTGTCACCTATGCCGGAGCCTGTAAGCAATAATGCTGCAATTGGTACAGAGGTAGACGGTTATATTTTCTATTATTCCTTTGGTGGGATTGATAGTACTAAGACTTATAGCGGCATTCATAATAAGTGCTGGAAGTACAATGATTATGAAGATGTATGGACGGCACTACCTCCCATGCCCGACAGTTTAGGGAGGATTGCAGCCGGTGTTTCCGTTATTGATACGATTGCCTATGTCATCGGCGGTTATCATGTTTTTGAAGATGGACAGGAATTGTCCTTCGATGATGTCTTTCGTTTCGACCTAAAAAACGACGTATGGTTGGAAAATGGCACACCCATTCCCGTTAAAATTGACGACCATGTGCAGGTGGTATACAAGGACTCTTTGATATATGTGGTAACCGGTTGGAGCGGCAGCGGCTTCAGTGGAACCAATGTTGCCAATGTACAGATTTACAACCCTGCCAACGATACATGGAGCGTTGGAACACCTGTTCCGAATACCAATCAGTACAAAGCATTCGGTGCCAGTGGAATCATTGTGGAAGACACCATTTACTATTTCGGTGGTGCTAAAATTTCAGGATTCAATTTCCTGCCGGCGAATGAATTGCGCAAGGGCTCCATCAACCTAGAGGATCCCTCTATCATCGATTGGTCTGTAATGACGACTGATCACACTGCTTACAGATCGTTAGCATGGCCGTTGAATGAATTTACACCGGGAGCGCCAGAGGATTTCATACACTGGATAGGTGGAAGTGCCAACACCTACAACTACGACGGTATTGCTTATGATGGAAGTGGTGGCGTTCCGGCACGCGATTCAAGTCTCATTTATGGCAGGTTTCAAAACGCCTTTGAAGCATTTATTGGCTGTGGTGGCTGGCCCGAAGGCATCATTGATCGAATGGACCTGCGCACTTTTATTGGCTACTCCAATAGGGAATACATCATCATAGCCGGTGGCATGGAAGCAGATCAGCAGGTCACAGGAAAAACCACCAAAATTTTCCAGACGTTCTGCAGTAGCATAGATGATACTCCTTCCAACCTGTCCCTTCGCGTTTACCCCTCTCCTTCTGCCGGCAACGTCTATTGGGTAAACACTTTTCAGACCCCTGTTACCTGGGTGATTTACAATATGCTGGGAACACCAGTACTGCGCATGCAAACAGAAGGCAGCGGCACGCAATCGGCCCATATGAACAATAAAGCTCCCGGTTTATATACCTTGTGTGGGTATGATAACAGCGGCTTACAAATCATTTCAACGACCTTTGTAATCAACTAATTACAGAAACCGTTGTTCCAACGACGGATTCTTAAATAGCAGAAGACAGTAGCAAGTGAGATTATTCCCAGACGACCTCTCCGAACAACTCGAATTCAACAAGGTATTAACCGAGGTAAGCAAGCGCTGTTCCAGCGCACAGGGCAAGGAGCGCGTAGATCTCATTCGTCCGGTTTCCAAGGCCACTGAAGTACGCAAGCTGTTACAGCAGACGCATGAAATGATGCGTATCGAAATGCAGGAAGATAACTTTCCCGGCATACCTGCAGCAGATACCCGCACCCTGCTCGACCAGCTGGCCATCATCGACTATGTGCTGCCGCCCGACAGCCTGCACGCCATCCGCCGCATGGCGCTCAGCACAGGCAATATTCTGAAGTTCATGCAGACACGCACAGAGCTCTATCCCGCATTGGGCGCCCTGTGTGAAAATATACCTTACGATAAAGCCGTGCAGGTGGCGGTTTCGGAGATTCTGGATGAAGACGGCAACCTGCGTCCTGATGCGAGTCCTGAATTGCAGCGCATCCGCAAAGCACTGGACGGTGCCTACCGGGAAATTGATAAAGCCTTTGGTGCTGTTTTGCGTAAACTCCGCGCAGAGGGCAAGCTGAGTGATGTGGAAGAAAGCATGCGGAACAACCGACGGGTGTTAGGCGTGGCCAGTGAATACAAGCGCCAGGTGCCCGGCATTATTCACGACGAAAGTGAAACCGGCAGGACTACTTTTATAGAACCCGAAGCGGTGGTATTCGTGCAGAACCGCCTGTTTGAACTGGAGCGTGAAGAACAACGCGAGATCTATCGGCTGATGAAGGAGCTCTGTACCCGCTTGCGTCCCCACCACGAGATGCTCCTGCGCCATCAGTGGCTCCTCAGTATTCTGGATGTCAACCGCGCCAAGGCCCGCTATGCCATTGATATCGGTGCAGAGCAGCCGCGCGTTACTGACCGACCGGAAATCAGACTGTATCAGGCGCGTCACCCTATCTTATGGCAACACCACCACCAGCAGAAAAAACAGGTGGTACCGCTGGATATAGAAATGAACGACGACCGCAGAATCGTCATCATCAGCGGCCCGAACGCCGGCGGAAAATCGGTAGCCATGAAAACCATAGGCTTGTTGCAGATGATGGCGCAGAGCGGTTTGCTGATACCTGCGGGACAACAAAGCACCATTGGTATCTTTCAGTCCATGATGGCCGACATCGGCGATAGCCAGAGTCTGGAAGACGAGTTGAGTACCTACAGCAGCCGCCTCATGAAAATGCGGCAATTCATTCAGCGGGGCAATCACCAGACCCTCTTGCTGATTGATGAGTTCGGCACCGGTACCGATCCCACCATGGGTGGCGCCATTGCAGAGGCAGCACTGGAAGTGTTACATGCCAAAAAGGTTTTTGGTGTCATCACAACGCACTATGCCAACCTGAAAAGCTTTGCCGAAAGCCAGCCCGGTATGTCGAATGCCAGCATGATTTACGATGAAGCCGCCTTGCGCCCTACGTATCAGCTCGACATGGGAAAACCCGGCAGCTCTTACGCCATGGAGATTGCCCACAAGAGCAAGTTGCCCGATGAGTTGATTGCCAAGGCCCGCTCCCTCATGAGCAAAGAGCAGGTGCAGTTTGAGGCATTGCTGAAATCTGTGCGCATAGAAAAAGAACACCTGAAACTCCGCGACCGCGAGCTGCAGCGCCATGACAAGGAACTCGCCAAAAGAGAGCAGGAATTGCGCGACCGTATCCGCAAGAATCAGGAGAAAGAAGCCCAGTTCCGGCGCCAGCGACTGGAGAAACAGCAGGATGCATTGCGGGAAATGGAAGACACTTTCAAGGCCTACCTGAAAGAATTGAAAGATGCAGAGCCGGCAGATTTTGATGCCGCTAAGGACAAGCTGCGCAGCTTCATAAGAGATAAAAAATCGCAACAGCAAAAGGCCGCATCCCGCCTGCGCGACCAGCTGAAAAAACCAGCCGCTGCCCCACAGGAACTGCGTGAAGGCAGCGTGGTAACACTGCTGGACGGTGAACAGCCCGGAGTAGTGGAAACCATACGCAACGATAAGGCAGTGGTGGTGTTTGGCAATATGCGCAGCACCGTTCCATTGAAAGAATTGCGCATTTCCGAAACGGCCATTCAGCCTTTCAAGACCGGTAAGAAAATCGATTTGAAACTGGCAGAAGAGACTGTGTTTGAACTGGATGTCCGCGGCATGGACCAGCTCACAGCCATTATGGAAGTGGAACAGTTTCTGGACGGTGCCATGCTCCGCAACTACCGGCATGTGCGCATCATTCACGGCATTGGCACCGGCGTTCTGCGCGATGCTGTGCACCAGGCATTGCGGCAGCACCCTACCCTGCAAAGCTTTAAACTCGCTGCACGTGAAGCCGGCGGCAATGGAGCAACTGAGGTGGAATTGTAGTCCAAAGCTCAAGCCATTATCCCTTTTCAATAATCCACACAAAAGAAAACGGCCGCAGTAAACTGCGGCCGTATCCATATTACAAAATCAATATGTATTAATTAAAGATGTAACGTACGCCGAACTGAATCCTCCAGCGGCTGCTCAGGTCATTCAATGACCAGATGTCATTGGCGGGTTCGGTAAAGCTGAAGGTGGGCGTACCACCGGTAACATCATCCTGCCATCCTTCGAAGCGCAACAGACTGTAGTTGTCGTTGGCAAGGAAGTAATCGTTGCCCCAGCGCGGGTTCAACAGGTTGGCGAAGTTGAGGATATCGAGTGACACCTGTAAGGTATTATCGGTCTCACCGATGTTAACCATCACATCCTGGATGATTTTAAGATCCCAGATGTTTTCGAATGGAGTACGGTCGCCGTTGCGCTCAGCGTAGTCGCCGCGACGGGAATTCAGATACTCATCGCCTGTGATGAAGGCGTCGAGTGCAGCCCATTGATCCTCCACAGAACCGGCAGTAGTGGTTTCTACCAGCACAATATCATCCTGGGTATCCGGTACAAAAATCAGGTCGGCCAGACCGCTGTCATCTCTCTGCAAAGAGCTGTTGTAGATGTAAGAGAAAGGCCTTCCGGACTGTCCGCTGTAGAACAATGCCAGCGTTGTAGCGAAGTTGTTGCCGTATTCAAAACGCTTGCTGATGAAACCTACCACCCGCGCTCCCATAGCAAAATCAGAGCGGGTCAAATCGAGGTTGTTACGGCCGTTCACGTTCTCCATGAACCTCCACTGAGAAGAGTTCTGAGAAGAAGTTCCGTCGTTGATAGCATAAGCATCGCCATAGGTGTAAGCCAGACTGGCGGTGAAGTTGCGGCTGAAGTTTTTCTGCAGTTGCGCAGTGATGGAATAACCGTATCCTTCACTGGTATTATCGCCTAAAATAACGCGGGAATAGTTGGGCTCAATTTTGGTGCTGGGCCAGAAAGGACGGTTGTCCGGACCTTCGAAATTGCTGGAAGTCATTTCCTGGTTGACATTGTAGTACACCACATTGTTCAGGGTCTTGGTAAGGATACCTTCGATGGTAGCGAACATATCGTTCGGTAATTTCTTATCGATGGCAGCACTTGCCCTCAACACCTGCGGGAACTTAAAGTCTTCCACAAAGATGTCCATCTGTCCCTGCGGAATAGCATCCGTACCACCGAAGTCGCTCAGCTGGTACTGACCGTAAGGATTGGGTTCGAACACAAAGTCGGGCAGGTTGGCAATGATGTCTTCTTCATCCTGGAAGGTACCACCCACCAGCACACCGTTGTTGGTGTAGGAACCGGCAGGCCATACAAATGGAATACGGCTGGTGAAGATGCCCACACCACCGCGAATCTGGAAGGTCTGGTCGCCTTTCACATCGTAGTTGAAGCCGATGCGTGGGCTTATCATCAGTTGAGAACCGGGCATTTGTCCGGAACGCGCACCGCCCAGGTCGTAGCCTGCAGCTTCAATGTTGGCAATAGCTGTATCGTTGAAGTAATTATCTACAACAGGATCCTGGGTGAAGATGGGCATATCGAAACGCAGGCCCAAAGTTACATTCAATTTTTCATTGACTTGAATCTTATCCTGTCCGTACAATCCGAGTTGCATAGCGTTGAAGTCAGCAGCAGCTGCGGAACCATCTCCTACCACATCATCGACGAGGGAGTAGCTCACTGCATACGAACGCGGAATGCCACCGTTCAGGAAATCATCGAGGCTGTTGTAATCGTAAGAGCCGAAAGCCTGGCGGATGAAGAGGTTGTAGATGCTGTAGAATTCGTTGTGCGTACCGATGGTGAAGGTATGCTTGCCCTTGTACAGTTTCAGGTTATCGGTAATGGTAAAGATACCCTGGTTCAACTGGTTGGCAGTGGAGAATTCCTCACTTCCGAAGAAGATATTACCGGAACCGTCGCGGATGCGTACTCTGGGGAAATCAGCTCCCATGGCATCACGGTCGTCCATCACGTTGGTATAACCTATGATCAGGTTATTCGACATTTCACTATTAAACAGACTGTTCAACTCGAGGGCTGTGCTGTTGGTAGTGGTTGGGAACAGAATACCGCCGTTCTCGAAGTTGATGTTGGTGTTGTTGGAAGCCTGCGGTGAGGTAGAAACACCTTTCACATAGCTGTGGCGCAGGCTCAGTTTGTGCGTGCTGTTGAGGTTGTAATCCAGTTTCACCAGAAATTTATCGGAGGTCAGGATTCTGGCATTGTTGAGGTACCCACCCGGATCGTAACCGTACTGATTCTGTAAAACACTCGCCAGGTTATCAATATCCTCCTGCAACAGGTCGCCCTGATAATTGCTGAATACAAAGGGTTGTGGGGTGTTTTCCCGCTGCAACTCGGCATTCACAAAGAAAAACGCCTTGTCTTTCACCAGCGGACCACCCAAGCGGAAACCGATGATATTGGATGCATAATTCGGCACTCGGGTGCGCAATGAATCCAGCACTTCATCATTGAGGGGTAAGGTATCCTGCGGATCGTATACATAAGGGTTGGTGCGACCGGTGAGTGTCTGATTTCTGGTGAAGAAATACACCGAACCTTCTATTTCATTGGTACCACTTCTGGTCACCGCATTGATTCCGCCACCGGCGAAACCACCCAGCGTCACATCGTAGGGAGCCACAGAAATCTGGAACTGCTCTATCGCATCCAGGGCGATGGGAGAAATTCCGGTTTGTCCGCCGTTGGTACCCGATGCTGCCAGACCAAATACATCGTTGTTGACAGCACCATCAATAAAGATGGCATTGAAACGGTTATTGGTGTTGGCGATATTGATACCTTCTCCGTTTACACTCGCCTGTGGTGTCAGCTTAGCGAAATCGGAAATGTCCCTGTTGATGGTAGGCACCGTATTGATGGTAGCTTCATCAATTTTGGTCTGGGCACCCGTCCTGTCGGAATTGATGACATCAGAACCGGCATTGATGACCACTGCCTCCAGTACCTGCGCATCTTCACTCAAATCGACAGCGAGATAAAGGTCTTGTCCGAGGTTCACATTCAGACCTGACTGCACAAAGTTCTGGTATCCGATGAAAGATACAGTAACCGTGTACGGTCCGCCGACGCGGATGTTGGGAAGGTTAAAACGGCCGTCTTCACGGGTTACGGTTCCGTAGGTGCTGCCCGTTGGTGTGTGGACGGCAACTACGTTCGCTCCCGGGAGGGTTTCTCCGTCGGAACCCTTAACGAGACCATTCATGGATCCGGTAGTAACACCTTGTCCGAATACCATCGAACTGAAAAGGATGCCGACTACCGCTAACACGAAGTGTAAACGATGTTTCATAATGTTTGGATTTGGTTTTTAATCAGGTGCTAAAGTAAATATATTACATTAACATTACACTAACAGAAGCATAAGTTAAGGTGTTGTTATCATTACTTTTCCACCCATTATCCTCATAAAAAACAGCGATAATGCGCCATAAAGGGCGATTTCACCGCATTCCTCTTCCCCTTTTCAGGCGTAGAAATGCCAGGCATGGAAGACCATTTAAGAGAGCAGGATTTCCCAGTAGCCGACGTCCAGCCACTGCCCGAACTTGTAGCCCACCTCTTTAAAGTGCGCTACTTTGTGGTAGCCGAGTTGCTCGTGTAAGCTGATACTGGCTTCATTGGGAAGCACGATGCCCCCCACCACTGCATGCATGCCCTTTACCTTCAAAGCAGCCAGCAGTTCCTCGTACAAGCGGGTACCTATCCCCTGTCGCTCAGCACCCTGCCGGACGTACACTGTGCTTTCCGCTGCATACCGGTAGCCGCTTCGCGAGCGCCAGGCAGTAGCATAGGCGTAGCCCATCAGTTGTCCTTCTTTTTCCGCTATGAACCAAGCGTATTGCTCCAATGCCAGCGCAATCCTTTCCTGCATGTCGGCAGCAGAAACGGGCAGCTCTTCGAAGGTTACGGTGGAATGCAGGATATAATAATTATAGAGGTCGGCGATGGCGGCTGCATCCTCTATGGTGGCGGATCGAATGGTGACAGGTGCTTGCATGGTTCTCCGGTTTACGGATTGCAGTAGTCGCAATAGGTAGGATCTTCGGTGGTTTTACCGTGTGGAAACTGCTCTTCCTTTTCGTGTCTGCAATGCTTGCAAACGTATATATAGCTCAGTGTAGAACGGGTGGGCATACCGCATAGTCCGCATGGCAGTCCTTGTTTAGCATCGGTGACACTGAATCCGGGTGTGCGGCATTTCGGACAAAGCGATACCATTTTAGCAGCTAATAATTGAGTAGCCTGTTCAATCACCTGCATGCGCATGGGGTTGTACATGGCGCGCATATCTGTTTCCACAAAGACCGACCCATACCTTGCAAACAGGGTATCGTAGGCTGCGCGCAGGTCTGCCTCGTTTACTATGCCTTTGACGATGTCTGTCGCTGCGTTTTTTCCCGGTCGCAGGATGAGGGCATGAGAAGGGAACTGCGCTTTTCGGGCAAAGTCCATGAGCTCCTGTTCATTCCGAACCTGCTGGCCACTGAAGTTGGTGACCGTACTCAGTTTACGCGCGACAATCTCCAGGTTCTGCTTTTTATCGATAAAAATCAGGAGTTCACCATCAGCAGGAGCAAACACCATTTCCGGGTGCGGCCCGAAGGATCCTTCGCTTGCGACACCCAGGTCACAGCCGGTAACCTCCATGGCCCGCAGGCATTTTTCCCGGGCTGTCGACAGTGGATCCAGGTTGCGTTCTATTTCACCCGTAAACGTGCCCAGCAGATCTGTATTGAATCCGGAGGGGATGAGGCATTGAACGCCCAGTTCCTTTTCCAGGATGGGCGCAATCACTTTTTCTTTATCGTGCTGGGTAGCTATGACCAATTGTCTGCCGCTGAACATACGAAGGCGAAAGATACTAATGCGCCATTATATCATTTATACGAAGAAGCTTTCATACCGTCCATGTACTCCAAAATCCACGCGCTGCACTTAAAAATAGTTGCCGGGTTATTGCGCTGAGGTATCTTACAATAGTTCTGGTAAAACGCGGTGCCTTTAAAAGAATAGATAACCGTTTCAACATGCGCTACAATTAGCTCTAGCAACAACACTCCTATCCTATTACGAGGCTGGTTCTATATGAATGAGTACATGTCCCAGTTGCGGTATGCTGCTGCGCAAATGGTCTTTCAGTTGATGGGCAATGGTATGTCCTTCTTTTACCGTTATGTCCCCATCCACAATAGCATGCAGGTCTACATGGTATTGCATACCTGCTTTTCTGATAAAGCATTTCTCCGTACCCACTATTCCTTGCACCTCCAGTGATTTGATGCGGACTTCCTCCAGCAGATCGTCGTACAGATGCTCGTCCATTACCTCTCCCAGTGCCGGCCGGAAAATCAGGTAACTGTTATAAAGAATGAAAGCAGAGGCCAGCAGTGCTGCCCAGTCGTCGGCGGTTTCATAGCCTTCACCAAAGATGAGTGCAATGGAAATGCCCAGAAACGCCATTACCGAAGTGATGGCATCGCTGCGATGGTGCCATGCATCAGCGCGAAGGGAGGTGCTGTGAATGGCCTTGCTTTTTCGCAGGACAATCCTGTAGGAAATTTCTTTCCAGATGATGATTCCCCCCAGCACCAGCAGCGTCCAGGGCTCCGGCACTTTGTGCGGCGACTGTATATGTTGAATGCTTTTGTAGGCGATGATGGTGGCCGAAGTGACCAGAAAAGCCACGACCATAAAAGTTATCAGCGGTTCAATCTTGCCATGGCCGTAGGGATGGTTATCATCGGCCGGTCGTTTGGCATAGGTAAAGCCCAGCAACACCAGCAGTGAAGCGAAGATATCGGTGGTGGATTCGATGGCATCTGCTATCAGCGCGTAGGAATTTCCAAAAAACCCCGCCGCACCTTTTATCAGCGCCAAAGCAGTATTGGCGATAATGCTGAAATAAGTAGTGCGTATGGCGGTCTGCTCGTTGTTCATCCCGTTGTAAAGCTACTAACCTTCGGCGTGCTATTGCAGTTGCGGCAGCAGGTATAAGGAATCAACAAAATGCAACACATACTGCGAACCACCTTTGGACTACCAAATTAAGCTGTTACGCGCATGCAGTTACTGCAAAAAATCAATGCAGCAGCTGAGATATCAACGACACAGAGAACAGCGTTAACATGAACCAGCCGATAAACCCCTGTACAATGGCCAGGTAGCGCGGCAGCCCCTTGATGGGAATTTCACCGAAGCCCAGTGTGGTGAAGGTATTGATGGAAAGCATCAGCGCATTGAGCATCTTGATAAAAATATCGTACACAACCGCTATGAGGAATGCCCCTACCAGCAAATCCTATCTCCATTGGGCAAAGTAGTATAATTAGCAAAAGTTGTGATGTCCATAATATGAACATCCCGGATGATTACCTCCTACTTCGAGGCGCAGGATGCAAGTAGTATGACTAAAAGAAGGGTACGAGTTTCATGAAGGTATGTACGGTGATGGTTTGTATAGGTTTTCCGGCAAAGGGATGACTCCTATGCTGAGTTGACCATTATTTATGATTCATGCAGCCATAATTCCTCTTTCAATTCGAAATGGTCAGCCGTTTCCTCATATCTCGATAAAACCTGTTTTGCATTATCAGGGATATAAGCCCTCTCATAATCTTCGCCAGCGAACATCTTTACGGATTCCAGGGAATCAAATTGAAGCACCAGAAAAAACTCCACCTCATCCGTCTTTTCCTTGGTGGAAATGCTGACCTTCTCCAAGCCTTCCACCCCTTTTCTTTTCACTGCGGGAAACACCTCCTGAACCAGCATATTTTCATAGACCAGAGCGTTTTCCAATGATGTCCATCCTTTCCAGGTGCGTATGATTTTATTCTTGGGGTTCATTTAAGGCTATTGGTGGTGAAGGTTGGGTATGAGTAATGCGGGATTAGAAAGCAATTCACTGTCCGTCTAACGGTTCTCAGCTATACGCAGGCAGGGATTTTTACCACTTACCTGTCCTACGAAGCACAAAACCCCTGCTTGCGTATAGGTGATGTTACCACCAGTGCTTCCTTGTCTGCCGTGGTTTGTCAGTCTATTTGTTGCTGTTTCTTTCATTGTCTTTCTGTCGTGCGATGGAGCATTTTTAAAATTTCTTTTTCTTCTGTGGTGGTTTTGCAAGCTCTTTGACAAAGTTTTGGATTTAGCGTTGGCTAGTGCGGCTTTGGCAATGTGCTTGCAAAAGGGTTGAGGACAATATTTTATCCCCAACCCATATTTTATTATCCAATCTTATACTCTATATACAATACAATATCCTCTAATTTTTCTGTATCAATAGCAGAAATCTGACCAACAGCAGGTGCCGATGGTGACAAATCTCCTCCAGCAGTAATTGAAACCGTTTGTTCCTTGAGAATTCCTGCATTGAATAAGTTTAAATCTAAATCTTTGGCCAACAAATCACCTAATGCGGGGTCTTTTGCAAATCCAGTCTGTGGAATCGTATTAATACTAATATTCACACCTGCAGTTGTTTGACCAATCGGTGTTACTAAAAGCAACTTCGCTTTGGTAACTTTTAAATCTCGGCCATTCATAAACAATGGAAAATGCTTATTCTCAATTTTTATCAGTACCGGATTATTAACAGCCTGTTCAGTTAATCTGTGGAAGGCATTCGAGAATTCTTGTCTTAGACTAATCATTCTACGCATTGGAGATGAATTAGACTTCAATAGGGTCTCTATTTCTCCATTCGCTTTTTCCACATTATCCCTAAACAATTCATCATATTCAGCAGTATAGCTCACATGGATAATAATATCATTTATGGTGCTGTAATCGAACTGTCTGAAGTTTTTAGGGAGGGATAATTTCCAAGAGCTTAAGGCACCTGCACCTTCAAACGGCATATAGCGATCATCCCGGAAATTAAGTTGGAATACGCCTGCGTCATTCTGTGCTGTACTAGTAGAAATAATTGTTGTTCTTGATTTAGGCACCTCTTTCAGTTCGCCTGCTCCTAAATTAGGCTCCATACGTATTTGACTTCCAGTTAATGACAAGGTTGCGCTTACATTAGTGTAAGGTCCTGTTATTGATGGAATTGTTAACCTCACCGATTGTATTTTCCTTCTGTATTGGCCAGGATAAAACAAATCAAAGAAAATTTCCGGAATGCTGAAATCACAAGTTCCTGTTTGTTTTAAGAGCATAAGTGCTGCAGGATTTATTTGTGTCAACGAGAATGCTTGGTCAATTTCATTCTTTCTGTAATTGGTTTCTAAGTAACGTCTTTCCATGGCTTGTAATGCCATTTGTAATCGTTCTCCTGCTAAAAGACCTGCTCTGGAAGAATCGAAGTAACTGCCATCAATAAAGATGTTGTTATCGTCTTTTTCAAATTTATAAGCTTGCTCCGCTAATCTTGCAATAGACAACGCATTATTATAAGCCTCTCTGAACAAACGTTGCATTGTGGAAGACAGATAAGTGTAAAGACCTAGATTGGAGAACTTTTCGCCATAGAAATCCATCACATCTTGATTGTGCTGTATATTCTTTTGATGCATTTTTTCAGACTCAATTAGAATATCTCTTCTAATTTCAGATGCAACGAGGTTTTTTTCTGATTGCTTTAACTCATTTTGCATTAGTTTCTTCTGGTGTTTCCAGCCTTCTGATCTTCGATCAAAACCTGCTTCTAAACCTGTAGAAGCAGCTACAGCTTCACTCAATGCTGATAAAGTATCTACTGCTTTAGCAAAGCCTTCTGCACCACCCTTTAATTCAACACCTCCGTATTTCATTGCGAATGGAGAGCCAACCTGTGGGATTAAACCGAATACCCCCGTTAAACTCCATAGAGGAAGAGCGACACCTGTAATTATAGAGGAGGTGTGCCTACTAGCAGACTGTGCCCATTCCCAACCATTTCTATTTTCAGAAATCAAACCATCATAATAACCAATCTGATAATTTAACGATTCAATTCTGTCATTTAATGCTTTTATTCCCTCCTCTGCACTTTTGATCTCCAGCATTCTGCTCTTCGAAGCCATTTCCAAAATATTTTGCTGTTGCGTCATTCGCAGCAAGGACAATTCTTCTCCGTTTTTCTTTTCAATGGCACTTAATAGAGAAGCCCCAAAACTTTGTACAACCGAGGTAAATGCCTTTGCTTTTTCAAGAATATAGGCAAAGCGGTAAGGAGGCAGATTGCCGCTGATAGAGTTTAAAATATCATCCAAAGAAAGTCCGGCTGCTCTTGCTCTTACCAATAAACGTGGGTCTATTTCCGGAGCGAACAAAGCGAGCTGCCTTCTTTGTCCTTGAATGTTCATACAGTTTCTGATTTTGTACAAACGATCATCTACCCTGTTATAATAATCCAATAAATCTTTGTTGCCTGGAACACAGAAGACCGGTGAGACATGTTTTATAATACTTATACCAAAAGAAGGAATTCTAAATCTGTCCTTTACGTAAATAGAATCTTTCTTCCAGTCTAGGCCTCTGATGGTTCCCTTCGCAAAAGCACCCGTCACTTTATCGTTCACCGGTTTTATATTCACTTCCGGCAGATATTTAGCTTCAACGGCTTTTAATTGATTTAATTCTTTAGGATTTACGCCATAAACATTCGAAGAATAGGTAATTGCTTTGGAGTATTTGACATCAGAAGCTACTTTATTTGACTTCTCTTTAATGAATGCGTTTTCAAAAACCCGATGTTTATTGCTTTTTAAAACCTTACGTGGGGTTCTAACAACGGTATAGCTTTCTAGCTCAGCCAAAAATTCAGAACCTTTATTTAATAGGGGTTGGATATTCTCGTAAGTTTTTGGATTTACTTTTCCTTCGCCACATTCACCTATTTGAACAGGTCGTTCACCCATTATTTCCTTGGCAATGATATACAATAGAGTAGCTTCATTAATTGATTCCATAGTATCCTGAGTAAACAACTGATCTCCCCAATCCAACAGGTTATCGATGTATTTCATTACAATACTCTTTTGGTAAGCACTCATCCGAAGACGGGCTATTGCATGTGGATTGAAAGGGTCTTTTTTATAAACTTCTATTGCTTGCTTGTCGTTCAACTGGTCTCGGAGTTTTTGGGTATCAATTTCCCTGAATTCCAGGTATTGCCAGTTTCTGTCCAAAGCCATTTTTTTCTTTTGGGCTGCTGTCAGGCCTGGAGCAGAAAAATCAATCACCTCGGTAGCAGAAGGATTAAAGATGTAATGATACCATTTTTGAGCTTCGGCATATTTACCCTGACTGTTTAAATGGTTGGCAAGTAAAAAGGGTATATGGAAGAATATTTCACGATAATAATTTCCATAAGCTCCTTTAAAATCAATTTTATTTCTTACAACCAGATTCTCTATTCTGTTATTAGTAATGGTAATAGGAGTTTCTGCTTCTTTTAAAGCTTTTTGAGTTTCAATGCTCAAAGTTGTTTCTACCCCACTTGTAAACAAGGTTCTGGTAAGTGTTTCGCTTAAGGTAGTGCCTAATCTTTTTAAAACAAATCCATTGCCATCAATAGGTGTACCTTGTAAAAGTAATAGATCTCCTTGTGCATCTATAATCGCATCTCCATAAGCACCATTGATGATCTGAACTATACTACCAGCTGAAAGGACAGCTATCTCATCTTGTCGGATATTATTAAATGTGTGATTTAAAGTTGCTGGATCCCATAGCCGTTCAAGTAGCGAATTTGATTTTGTTGTATTAGTAATAAGTTCACCATAGGCATAGTCATCAAAAACCCTAAATTTAGACGTAATTGCTCTGTAAAGACGATCCCCAGATTTTTCTACAACTTTATTCTCACTTGTAAATCTATAATACTCTTCATGTTGAATATTCCATGCTTCACGAACCGGATCATTTTCGAATGAAGCCCTTCTACCACCAGACCTTATGAGTTTCAAGTTATATAAATCGATCACAGCTCTCATTTGGTATCCAGCCCCAGTCAATATTAATCCTTTCGAAGAATCAACATAAGGATATACCTGATCCCATAAAAAACCATTTAAAGTATACTCATCAATTGGACCATGATGAGGTCTAGTATCATACCTAGGAGTTCTTAAATCCGTAATTGCCTGACTTAAACCACTATTATTGAAAAATGGAAAATTAATGCTTAAAGCTTCAAAGAATTTTGCCCTTTCAGAATTTTCAGCTAGTGGGTCATGAATAACACCATTTCCTTGAAATGGATAACAATCCTTCAAATTTAATTTTTGAGGTGGTGTCCATGTACCATCTAGTTTAAGGGTTGTAAATTCAATAGAATATTTATGACTGTACCCTGTGAAAATTGAGCGATTGCTATCAAAAACCGTATTTGCCAAAGTAGTGACCCTCACCCAAAATACATGAAGTCGTCCATTATAAGTAATAGGGGCTACCTTTCTTACGGGTATTTGCACATTAATTTTTTCCCAAGGATTCCAAACAACACCTCTATTGTCATTTTTTTCAGCATAATAAATATTTTCAACCTTTCGGTAATAATACATTGGTGGTTCATCAGCAGTTACACCAAACAGATGCAATACATCGGTTTCACTTTCTTCATCTTTTTCATGGTAGGAACCAGCAATTTTTAAATGGGCTACTTCATCAAAACCACGCATATATTTAGCGTAAGCATCCAGAACCGTATCTGCATTGATTTCTTGTTGTAAAAGTTCATTTTCTAGTTCTTTGAATAGTGGCGATTTATCATCTCTTAATTCAGGTTCAATATAGTTTTCGGGGTATAAAAATACTTTTCGATTGGCCTCCCATACCCTATAATTTTTTCGCCACGGCCATTCATCACCCGGAATATCATCAGCCTGAACATGGACTCTTCCGGCAGTACCGGGTTCTTTATCATCCTGTTCAAGATTCAAAAGTATGCGGTGGATGTACAATTGCAAACTCATTGTGGCTGCCACTAATCTA
Source organism: Bacteroidetes bacterium UBA3022 (assembly GCA_002346225.1). Taxonomy (GTDB): domain Bacteria; phylum Bacteroidota; class Bacteroidia; order Chitinophagales; family BACL12; genus UBA11426. Next base: position 3,472 of record DDYY01000070.1, on the reverse strand, counting down.
GAAGTTCTGGCACAACCTTCCAATTCTGTATCTATAAGGAAGTAATGGAAAAGATCGTTTTCATTTTCAAACTGTGAAAATCCCGAATGAATAAGGTAGGTTGTAAGTGATGCTCTTTTTTTGCCCCTAAGTTTATCCTGATATTTTTCTAACTTCTCTTTTCTTTCACTCTCAGTTTTGTATTTGCTTCTAAAGGCAGCAAGTATTGAATTGGTGGCTTCATTTAGCTCATCAAACGAATTGGCAATAATTTTGGGTAACACATCGCCTCCTATGCCAATATAACCACAGAAAGCAACTAGCTTCCGATAATTATCCAATGCCTCAATTGCATTAGCTGCAGGTGGAGCTACCGGATGTATTGTAATCAATAGTTCTGGCTTCGTGTGAAGAAGAGCAGCAAGTTTTTCCTGATCTGATGTTTGGTATTGGGTAGCATTAACAAAAGAATCCAATACTTCACCGATCGTAATAATATTGTGACTTCCATCTTCATTCAAAATTATATGATTGATATAGGACTGGAGCCTCTGAATATTGTTAATGCTGAAATTGTCAGCATCAGCTATACCGAAAATAGCTAAATGATCCAACACATAGCTCACAGCTTCGGTGGTGAACTTTTTGTCTTTGAACAAAATGCTTAGCGGAAGCAATTTTTCAACCAGAGCAGGTATGACAACTGCAGGAGTAGTTGAACCTTGTAATTCCAAGGTTAAAGCATCCTCATCTAAATCTATTGCCAAAGAGCTTATTAGTTTTTTAAGTGAGTCTTCGGTCAAACCTAATTGGCCTGACAAAAAATGAGGCACTAAATATTGAGGATGGTAATTGTTTAAGAATATTCTGATCTCACCTTCAGGGACGGTAGTTCCAGCAGGCAAAATAAGTGGTGTATCAGGATCGTAAGAAGGCTTTAACCAAAAGTTTGACCCATCCGGAGCTTGTTCTATGACAGCAAGGTTGGCCTGGATGATGGCATTCGATTGTCCTTCTGTAATATCATCAAAGGATGCAAAAACCGTTTCTGCAAATAATAAGGCATTTGTTGTTTTGCACTGTTCAAGGATATAAGAAGTGATTTCTTCTTTTGCTTTGAAATTTTCCAGGCTGGAGATATCACCACTTTCTATTATAAAGTTCAATTCATCGATAGAAAAGTTTGCGGATTTCCACCACCCATGAAAAGCTATTATATCAGAGATATGACTAGTGTTTTCAAGGTAACCATTGGGGATGGAAGGTGTTAATAGAATGAGTCTGAAAAAATCTTCAATAGATAATTTAAGTATCTCCGCTATTTTGGAATGTTTGTATAAAAGTGAAAGATTAGCCAATGACAGATTAAACCCTCTATCACTCTCCGTGGCGGAATCAATAGCAACGATACCTAGTGGAGCCGAAAGGTTCTTAATCAATGACAGCACTTCGTCATCAGAACGATTAAGGCCAGCCATTAACCTTGCAGATGAATATTCCGCTGATGCCGTTGAATTGTCAATTGACAAGGCTGGATGAATCATTTTTATTGCAGGCTTAGGATAGCTTCCTTCCGTTGCCACCACATCTTCGTGATTGAAGAGTAAATCAAAGAGCGGTTTTTCGTTCTCTATTGTTTGTGTGGTTGGAATTCTAAAGCAGAGAGCAATTAATTCTTCAACAGAAATTTTTAATTTTTCCTGTAAAAGCAGTAAATTTCCGATGGCTGATATAGTGGCCGAGACAATCCCTGAGGCAACCCCCGCAGTATCCAGATTTGATAAAATTAAATCCAATTCCTCAATACTCCAGTTGGTTTTTCGCCACAGTCTTACAAAACGATGTGCTCTGTCAAGTGCATCATAAGTAAGATTCTTAACTCTTTCAATATCGTTTTGTATACTATTAGCATCTATCTTTTCACCTTGGATGACGATAGTATCAGTCCCATTATTAGTTACAAACTTGGTTTTCAATAATCTACCCAGTTCTTTGCGGCTAATTCCTATTGGCTTTAGTAGAAGTTGGGCATTTAGCGGAGTTATTTTTCCTGCCGTTATGGTAAAAGTTATTCCATAAACTCTGTTGATGAATGCCGGTGATGCATCAGGCGTTGTAATCAAATGATAATCCTTCTCCGAAAGATTTAATCTCGACTTGGAAATTTCATCTTGTGGTTTTGCCAAAAGAATAGCAATATCTTCCCTTGTTTTTTCAAAATGGCTTAAATAAGTTGAAACAGACTCTAAAGGCAGATGAAAAGGTTGAGAGAATGAATGAACGTTGTTTTTCCAAACTCCTGGCTTCTCTAAAGCTATTTCTTGTTTATAAACAAAATCTTCGACAGCATTGCGATTATTTAAGTCTCCTGCAAATCCTTTCTTTTTCGCAATGTAAGATTCAAGAATTTCATTAATAATATCCAGATAAGGAACCAGCGTACTGGTGTTTTCACAGGTAAGTGGTAATGCCCATAAATCAGGCCTTCTTACTTTTAGATTTAAAACATGATTAGTTTTCGCACCTATAAAGTGTTTTGATGTAACATATCGGTCCACAAACTGCATTAAATCTACAAAATAGGCAGCCGGAGAGTAGATAGATTGACAATGCTCACATTCACAAAATGCCAAATCACCAAATAAATCTTGGTATCCCGGTATATCTTTGAGATAATCTTTAATTGCAGGGCTTGAATTGCCCACCGCAGTCCAATCAAAACTTCCTGTAAGTATGTCTAAGATAGACCCCATTACTCCGGTAGTTCGGATGATACCCATGTGGGCATTTTCAAAATATTTAGTGGCAAGCTTCGCTTCTAATTTAGTCGTTTTAATAAACTCTGGAAGCGTTACTGAGGTAATATGGAAGGACGAATGAAACCCTGCCGCCATTATGGCTTCGGTATGTTCAATATCTTGTGTAAAAGAATAAACCCTTTGATAGGATTTAACCGAATTGAGCACCATGGTTTTTTCTTCCGGTTTAAACCCCTGGAAATTAAGTTTCTTGACGTCTTCACTATCGTGAGTACAACTAATAGCAAGAAAATTAACCTCGGAATTATTTTTGACAAATTTGTCCAATAGCCCTATGCGTTCCGTTACCTTTATTCCTTTATCCGCATTTGTAATGTTTTTATCATTGAGAATTTCATTAAGTTTTAAACCCGGATGAATTTTTGAAACCCTATCAATGGATTCGAATTGTACTTGCTGTTTTTTAATTTCTGCGGCACTTAGTCCATCGGTTTTGAGCTCATCAAATGTTGCAATTCCAAATACTTTTTCATTTTTATCAAACAATGTTTTTAATGTATCTAAGCCCTTAGCTATTTCATTTTCTTTTGGTTGGGATATGCGGTGGATAAGCGCTTCCTCTGGAAACAGATTTTCTACTTTTTTATAGAGCACTTCTGCGTAATCGTCCTGTTTTAAATCTGATGGCAATTCTATTTTAGAACTATTTACTAATTTTCTAAAATATCCTCTCC
>DDYY01000010.1 GCA_002346225.1 Bacteroidetes bacterium UBA3022 | reverse complement strand
CTCCAGTTGGTCCAGGTGTTATCGAGTCGTTTCGACATGAACATATCGAAGCCGCCATAGCCACTGTGGCCATTGGATGCGAAGTAGATGGTCTTGTTGTCGGCTGCGAGAAATACAGAGCCTTCCGTACCGACTGTATTGACGGTATTGCCAATGTTCATGGGTTTGGTCCAGGCATTGCTGGGGCGCTTGAAGCTGACATAGATATCCATGTCTCCTTGGGTATCGCCGCGCTCAATTGCCAGCAGCAATACATTGCCTTCGGTGTTCATGTGGTAGCACGAAAATTCGTTCCTGTTGTACATGTCATTGACGGGTAATGTCTGCGGGAAACTCCAGCTTCCGGCAGCGCGTCGGGAGATGGATACCTGTTGGCCGGCTTTGGGATTGCGGTAGTCATTGGCCAATAATAGCGTGTTCCCATCGGGACTCACCCAAGCTACGTAGTTGTGGTATTCGTTGTTGAGCGGTGCATCCATGTGTTGCGCTGGTCCCCAGGAGCCATCGGGCTGCAGGGTGGAATACCAGATGTCGTCGCGTTTTTCTTCCCCTATATTTTCGGGATGTCGCTTTCTGGCAAAGTAGAGGGTAGAGCCATCGGGGGACACCAATGGCAGCATATCATCGGCGCGGGAATTGACCATCGGACCGAGATTTTCGGCCGGAGGCAAGGGCGTGTCCTGCACCACGGCGTCTACCGTTAAGGAATAAGGGGTGTCGCTGGCGCTGATGCCAATGCAATCTATCTGATTCATACCGGCAATGGCGCGGGTGTTGAGCAGGACCTTTACCTCTTTCACCTCGTAGTCGGTCAGTTCGAAAAGAGTATGCCACAATCCGCCACCGGAAGTCATGATGGCTGCACCATGTGTGCGCTCGAACACCGTGTGTTTTTTACCATTGACATCTATCAGGATAACTTCGGCGATGGCACCCGGATTATTGCTTTCACCCACCACCACTTGCCGTATGCGCATGGGGTTTTCGAATGCCACATGGATGAATTCTCCATTGGGATTGTCCATAGTGGAAGGTGCCCACGCCACGGGGCTTTCTCCTGTTGCCGGCAACTTGTCGGGTTTACCCAATACCTGTTTGGCGCTGTAGGCGGTGCGGCTGTATTCGGTACTGAAACGTTTCACAGCTGAAGCCCACTGGATATCCTGACCCAAAGCGGAGAAGGGAAGCAGCGTCAGGAGAAGGAAGAAATGGCTGTACGAGCGCATGCGTAGCAAAAACGAAGATGGCAGGCGCTTATTATTTGTTGTCGGTATTATCCGTATCCACTTCCTCATAATCCGTATATACGGTGTAGTTACCATCGCTGTCGGGGGTGGTAGTGTTGACCGGTTTGCGTTTGAAGATGGTTTGCAAAACGGTATCTGTAGCGCGCAGTCCTTTAAAAATTAAATTTATCATATAAAAGAAAGCGAATATAGCTATGAAGAACTGCAGGACAGGGAAGGTGTATATTTTGCGAATGGTGGTAAGTATCCAGTTGTGCATGGGCGTGTCTGCAATCACGGGTTGAATCAGGGTGAAAATAAACAGCAGGATGCAGGCCATGAGCAGGTAGCCATCGTAACGCATCACGCGGATTCGCTTTCTTTCGAAATTCATGACCGCACGCCAGCGATTTTTTTCCAGGTTGGCAGCAATGGTGGTGTAGATAATGAAGGTGCCTGCAATGGCGTACACCACGGCTACAACCGAATGGGCACTTTCCATTTGCTGTGCCGTTTTTAAGGCAGTGATGGATACCAGCAGGTAATAGCTCACAGTCTTAAAGAACAGAAAAGAAAAATCTTTGCTGATGCCCAGGTCTTTCAGCAGAGAGCTGATAATGGTGGCCAGTATTTTCCATGCAGATGTAAATACTATGATTATTACACCCATGTAGAAGATGTACTCGAGGAGTGGCATTGGCACAAAGATAGAAGCATAATATGGTACTGCCCAACGGAAAGGTCTTTTATGCTAGACCAGTCGGCCGTCTTTCATCTCCAGTCGGCGGTCGGCCATGACGGCGAGCTCTTCATTGTGGGTGGCGATAATGAAGGTTTGTCCGAATTTTTCGCGCAGCGAGAAGAACAGTTTATGCAGCTCTCGGGAGTTGTGGGTGTCGAGGTTGCCCGAAGGTTCGTCGGCCAGTATCACCGCAGGATTATTGATGAGGGCACGCGCTGCTGCCACGCGTTGCTGCTCTCCGCCCGAAAGCTGAGCGGGTTTATGTGTAGCTCTTTCCGACAGTCCCAGAAAATCGAGCAGCTCGGAGGCTTTTTGCGTCAGTGTATCGGAATCCGTGCCCGCAATCATACCTGGAATGCATACATTTTCCAGCGCAGTGAATTCGGGTAGCAGATGATGAAACTGAAAAACAAAACCGATGGTGCGGTTGCGGAAACGCGCCAGTTCTTTCGAAGATTTTACAAAGGGGTTTTCACCACCGATGTTTACGTTGCCACTGTCCGGGTGGTCGAGGGTTCCCAGGATATGCAGTAGGGTGCTTTTACCGGCACCGCTGGCACCTACAATGCTGATGACTTCACCTGCTGCCACATCGATATCGAGCTGCCGCAGCACTTGCAGGTTGCCGTAGGATTTCGATAGTTGCCGTGCCTGTATCATGGGTGTCAAAGGTAGGCCATATGACCGATTCAAGGGACAACTTCCCTATATTTGTCGACCAACAACCTATATTCCATGCGCCACTTGCAATCTCTTATCGCTCTCTGTATTGTTTTTTCTACTGCACTGACTGCCATGGCAGGACCCGGTGATACCATCAAGGTGCAGACGTTTACCTTCGGCTCTGTGCAGGATGCATGGTTCGAAATGCCTTCGCTGGATATTGAAGTGGAGAAGATACTGATGAAGTATACCCTGAAGTGCAATCCCGCGCAAGTTCCCGCCTGCGGAGAATGGGATTACCTGACTTATACCTACTTATACGACCATACCGGTGTGCTGGACAGCAACCTGCTCACACATGCCAATTATGAAGTGAATGGTGAAAGCTTTCCCACCTATGCTTACAGCAGCAGTCCTACTTATGTTTATACTGCCAGCTGGCTGTACAATACAGTGTATGATGATACCCTCAGCTACAATGCCTACCAGATAGGAGAAGGCACTGCTTCCGTTGATTTTCCATTGGGTGCTGCGCAACCTGCCGGAAGGGCGCAGTTTATCTGGACAGCGGAAGAATTAACAGACGCAGGGCTGGTAGCGGGCAATATCACCGGACTGCAGGTGCATCTGCTGGAAGTGGGTTCTGTATTGGAAAACCTGCACATCAGAATGGCGCCTACGGCGGCGACGGAAAGCGGTCTGCAATTTGAATCGCCCTTTTGGACAGAAGTATACAACAGCGATGTTGTGCCGATGCTGAGCACCTGGGCCAGTGTACCTTTTACCACGCCATTTGTGTGGGATGGGGTTTCCAATATTGTAGTGGAAGTGACTTTTCAAAATCCGGCTGCGGGCGAAAGCACCTGGCTGGAAGCGACAGATATTGGCGTTAACAGAAGCTTATTCACCCGTGGCGGCGACAGGTACCTGGATGTATGGAATCCGGTGTATGCGGCAGTAGATGGAACGCCCTTTGCAGCCCTCGATGGTCAGCTGACTGTATCGTGGTGGAGTTACGGCGACCCTGAGTTTCAACCACAAAGCGGTACCACTTTCGAAATACGGGATGCCGCTGCCAACAGGGTGGTGAATGTGCACGGTCCCTGGGGAGATGGTGTGATTTACTGGGATGCAGGTAACAGCGGAGGCGGAAGCTACGACCGCATTTCCAAGGCTGCTCCTGCGGCAGACTACGAAGGCAACTGGACCCACTGGGCGTTTACCAAAGACGCTGAAGCGGGCACCATGAAGATTTACAAGAACGGAGTGGAATGGCATACAGGTAGCGGGTTTACCCGTACCATGGAAGACGGCACCATCATGCGCATAGGCAAAGGTCTGTGGGGCGGGTCGCAGTCTTACTTCGGACATATAGATGAATTTGCTATGTGGGATGCCATATTGGATCCGGCGACCATACAGGATTATATGTACAAGGACCTGGATGACGCGCATCCGAATGCCGATGACCTTTTTCTGTATTACCATTTTGATGATGGCGGCAGTATCTATGAAAGCGATGCGTCAGCCTCCGGTGCAGACCTCGGGATGATAGGAACCGTCAGTCGCATGTACGACGCTGCGCAATTGTTCAGGAACACCCAGCAAAGCACCTTGCGGCCCAATGTAATCTGGGAGCAGGGCGAATTTGTCAGTCACCTCGATTCCGTGCTGGTGATAGATTCGGTGATGAACGACCCGCTTACTATGGTCTTATTCGATCCCGAGAATCCTACGGTCGGCATTGATACCTTCCAGGTCTGGCCGGGCGATTATTATACCTATGTATTCAATGAAGAAGGAATAATTGTAGATAGTACATATATATCTAATACAGATGATATTGTACAGGAGTTCTATGAATATTACGGTCCCGCCTATGAAGTGATTGACCGCTATGAACTGGCCCGCTACATCACGCCCTATGGTATAGGCCTTGATCTGGGCGATGGTTTTACATGGACTTTTGATGTGAGCGATTACAGGCCGCTACTGCACGACAGTGTGCGCATTGCAGCTGGAAACTGGCAGGAGTTGCTGGATATGGAGCTGTGGTTCATTGAGGGCACGCCACCCAGGGAAGTTATGGAAGTGCAAAACCTGTGGACCGGTTACAAAGGCTATAATACAGATGAAGCCTTTGATGCCAATACACCTCCGATAGATGTGACCTTATCGTCGCTGGCGAAAACATTCAGGATAAAATCGAGGGTAACAGGACATGGATTTGGCGGCACTGCCAACTGTGCGGAGTTCTGCGCCAAGGAGCATTACTTCAAAATCGATGGCGATGTGGTGTGGACCCAGGAAGTATGGAGAGACGATTGCGATGTGAATCCGGTGTATCCGCAGGGAGGAACCTGGGTGTACGACAGAGCCAACTGGTGCCCCGGCGCCGAGGTGGGCACTTATGATTTTGACATCACAGATGAGGTGGTGCCCGGCAATACCTACACTTTCGATTATGCTGCGGAAGATTATTTCTGGAATGGAGGAGGCTCATTCCCTTACTACCAGACGGAAGTCCAGCTCATCAGCTATGGAGCGTTTAACTTCAATCTGGATGCAGCCGTCATAGACATCATCGCGCCTAGCAGTGATCAGATGTGGGGCAGAAAGAACCCCATCTGTAGCAATCCCATTATTCGCATACAGAATACAGGTGCACAAACACTGACTTCCCTGTACATTGAATTCGGACTGGAAGGTGCCGATAAAAGTGCCTACAACTGGTCGGGTGAGTTAGCACCCATGGAATGGGAAGAGGTGATGCTGCCCGATTATGAGTGGGATGAAAGCAGCACATTTACCGTTACCATTAGTCAGCCAAACGGGGGAGCAGACGAGTATGCTGCCAATAACACCATGCAATCTTCTGTAGCCATTCCGGAATTGCTGCCTGCCGATCTCATTCTGGAATTCAAGACCAATACCAAGCCGAATGAGAACGATGTCTTTATCTACAATTCGAATGGAGAAGAAGTTTTTGCCAGGACATCCTTCACGGCTTCGACAGTGCATAAAGACACCATTTCCCTGCCCGACGGATGTTACGAATTGTTCGTATGGGATTATGATGAAGACGGTATTGCCTGGTGGGCCAATTCAGATGGCACCGGTTATTTCAGAGTTAAGAATGCTTCCACCGGAAGTATCATCAAAAACTATGAACCCGATTTCGGGGGATTGATCTATCAGCAGTTCAGGGTGGGAACCTATGTGGACGCAGAAGATTTTGTGCCGGTCGCCAACACCCTGGAGGTTTTCCCCAATCCTGCGAAGGACATGGTATACCTGCAAGTGGAGTTGAACGGCAGGAAGGATACCCGCCTGTATATTTTTGATCACGCAGGACAG
>DDYY01000011.1:3982-71578 GCA_002346225.1 Bacteroidetes bacterium UBA3022 | reverse complement strand
CAGACTGTTGTAGCAGGGGCAGATATTTGCGCACTGTTCGCACCAATCCGAAGAAATTGACCTCCATATCTTTTTCAAAATCACTGTCCTTCAGCATTCTGAAAGGTTTCAGGTTGATGGAACCCGGACAATACACCAATCCGTCTAATGGACCTTCTATATCCGGCAGGGCGTCCTCCCCTGTCACATCTCCCTGGATAAATCCTGGTAAATCATTTTTATTTTCCCTGCTTACCGCTACTACCTCATTCCCTTCGTCCAGCAGTTGTCGTGCAATAGCGCTGCCAATTCCCGAGCTGGCGCCAACGATTAGTATTCTACTCATGGCAAACAAACATGAGCCGCAATAAAATGTTTAAGAAATATCCACCGTCTGCGCTGCAGCTGCCTCAAAGAAGGCAATTCCTTCTTCCACCGTGGCAACAGACTGATTCAGGTGCTGACCAATCATGGCTGCCACCTTTCGGTAGATAGCCATAGCCTTTGATCTGTTAAAGTACAGCATACCGGTTCTTCGTATCAGGAAATCACTGACATTCTGCACCATTTCTTCCCCCAGCCCATACCTTAACTCTGCCATTAATAACCTTTCAGATACATCTGAATAGTCAGCATATAAGTCATACGCATGTTCAATTATTTTTTCCACTGAGGTGCCATAGGTATATACCAGCTGTTGTATGTCTTCCAGTTGAAAACCCACTTGCTTCGCTTCACCATACATTCTATGTATGTATGGGACTATTGCATCATCGCTGATAAATCCTTCGAGGGGCATGCCTTTTGTTTTGCACTTGTAGGCAGACGCCTCCAGTCCCAGCTTATCCACCACTTTGTCTATTACTTTTTCGGCCATATGTCTGTAGCCGGTCAGTTTGCCCCCCATGATGCAGATGAGGCCGGAATGCGTAACCAGCACTTCATCCTTGCGCGACAATTCGCCGGGGGCCTTTCCCGGTTTCGCCAGTAGTGGTCGTATCCCCGACCAGGAGGAGTCTATGTCTTTTTCACTGATGGATAAAGTTGGAAATATTGCCTGCAGCGCGCTGATCAGGTAACCGACATCTGCAACTTCCAGGCCTGGTTGAGCTATATCTCCATTATAGAAGGTATCCGTTGTTCCCACGTATACCTTGTTGCCGCGCGGCACAATGAAAATCATTCTTGCATCTCCGGGCACATCGGTGTAGATGGCCTGCTGAACGGGTATGGTGGAGGCATCAAAAACCAGGTGCACACCTTTGGAATGTCGTATCATGGGTTTTGCTTCGCTTTCATCCATGGTGCGGAGCTCATCGGCCCAGGGGCCTGCCGCTGCTACAACTTTTTTTCCCCGTACAATTATCTCACTGTTATCGAGCAAATCAAGGCAATGCACTCCGCTTACCTGTCCGCTGTCGTAGTGCAATTGTTGTACTTTCAAATAATTCAAACAGCAGGCTCCGGATTTACGGGCACTCACCAGATTGGCGATCACCAAGCGGGCATCATCCGTGCGGTATTCCGTATAAGCAGCACCTCCCAGTAATCCTTCGGGATTCAATTCCGGGACCTTCGACAGCACCTCCTTTGCTTGGAGCATTCTGAAGCGCTCTGCCTTATCTACTTCCGCCAGCCGGTCGTAGATCCACAAAGCCAAACGCGTTGAAACAGCTCCCAGGCTGCCTCCTTTATAGAGTGGCAACAGCATTTCAATCGGCCTGACGAGATGAGGAGCCGCCTGGTAAACTACGCGCCTCTCCCGACCGACCGTTCTGACGAGTCCGAGCTCTAGTTGCTTCAGGTAGCGTAGGCCCCCGTGAATCAGTTTGGTAGACCTTGAGCTGGTGCCGTGGGCGAAGTCATACTGCTCCACAAGACATACACTTAACCCTCTGGTAACTGCATCGAGGGCAATACCGGCGCCGGTTATTCCACCACCTATCACCACCACATCAAAGACCTGACTTTGCGCGCGGGACAACTGTTCACTGCGGAGTTTAGACGCCATATAACAAATGTACAAGTCCTGCGAGGAATTGTTCTGTTGAATCAGTTTTATTCATGCATTCCTAAAAGGGATATTCCACATCTATTATTCCTTTACCTATCTTTGCCGGCATTATGACGAGTGAACACTACAGAGACCTGCAAGAAAAGCTGTTGGTGCTAAGGAGGTTTCTTTAACTACGATGACAGAGTACATCAAGCCAACGAAGACGAGCAGATAACACACCAGCCGGGCTTTTGGGACGACCCCAAAAATGCGGAAGGCGTGCTTAAACGTATTAAGATTAACAATATATTCATTAATCAGTACAAGCAGGCTCAGACAGCTGTCGATGACCTGGGTGTGCTGATGGAGTTCGTGCAGGCCGGCGAAGCGACAGATGCTGAACTCAATACCGCTGATGATGAAGCAGTTGCATTGCTGGAAGAACTGGAATTCAAATCCACTTTGAATACACCGGAAGATCAGATGTCTGCCATCCTTACCATCAACTCCGGTGCCGGAGGAACAGAAAGCTGCGACTGGGCGGGTATGCTTTACCGCATGTACAATATGTGGGCGCAGAAGAAAGGATTCAAGGTCATAGAGCTGGACTACCAGGATGGAGATGTCGCCGGTATCAAGAGTGCTTCCCTCGAGATTGAAGGTGAATTCGCTTATGGCTTATTAAAAAGTGAAAACGGTGTGCACCGGCTCGTTCGCATCTCCCCCTTTGACAGCAACGCAAGAAGACATACCTCCTTTGCGAGTGTGTTTGTATCGCCATTGATCGACGATACCATTGAAATCAACATCCACCCCAACGACCTGGAATGGGATACCTTCAGATCAGGCGGAGCCGGCGGACAGAACGTCAACAAGGTGGAAACAGCTGTGCGGGTCACTCACTTACCCACGGGCATCATAGTTTCCTGTCAGGTAAACCGAACACAGGGCGCGAACCGCGAGATGGCCATGCAGATGCTGCGTTCGAAATTATACGACCTGGAATTACAGAAAAGACAGGAAGTGAAGGACAAGATTGAAGGCACAAAGAAAAAAATTGAATGGGGCTCCCAGATTCGCAATTATGTGCTCCATCCCTATAAACTGGTGAAGGACGCACGCACGAGCGAGGAAGTGGGTAATGCGCAGGCAGTGCTGGATGGTGATATCGATCCCTTTATCAAGGCTTTCCTGCTTTGGGACGGTAAGAGCAAATAACGCCTTATTTATCTGCTGATTCCAGCAGTGCAATCAGTTCCCGCAGGTCATCTGTCTTCCATTCACTGGCCTTTCGCTCATATTGCTCCAGAATGAAGTACAGGTATTCAATCATTACTGCTATGTTGGATGCGGGAAGGAAGTACTGTTCGTCTTCCGGAATTTCAGCTTTCTTCAGATAATTCCTTATTTCCCTTTCACTGAAGGTGATACCTCTGTTATAGGGGTTGATGTAGAAAAGCACCTGCTCTTTCAACTGTACCGGGTCGTGAAAATCAGCCAGATGGTCGTGGGTGCGCACCAATATGAAATGAGAGCGCAGACAAACGCCGTAAACAGGAAGATCGAGTTGCTGACAGATAGCCAGGTGCAGCATGCCCATCGAGAATGGATTCCCTTTCTGGGACGTTATCAGATTGCCCAGGAAACTGTGGCGGGGCTCATCACCTTCATCCCGCACTCCTTTCAAACCAAACTGACCATACAGCACCTGATTGACAGCATCTATCTGTTCGAGTGGAGACAAATAGACATTTAACCCGAGCCAGGCATCTTTGCGTAAACCTTGCAAGGTATGCATGACCACATCTTCATCCATGAGCGGAAACTGATACCGGTTCATGATGATCAGCCCGCGCATCAGGTCATCAGCGGCATCTTCTATCCATTGGGAGAGTTCCTGCTTAACGCCGGTAAACTGGATAGCATGGATGATATTCTCAATGCGCTCCTGGGTGAGATGATCGGGAATGGAAGTGTAGGTGTCTTCCAGAATATCGATGGCCGCCGGACCCATTTCCTGCAAGCGGCGCGATACATGTTCAAACACTTCCGGATCTGTATCGTCCAGCAGAGCAATTAGTGCCTTTATTTCAGTTTCAGACACCGGTTGGTTCATTTACTTTCCTTTTTTACCAAAACGCCTACCCTTACCGGTTGGTTCTGTTTCGGCTATAATCTCCTTAACCCTATCTAAATCAAGCGATTGCGCCTCTTCACCTTTAGGAATATTGTAATTCAATTTACCCACTTTGATATAGGGGCCATACCTTCCATTCAACACCTGAATACCTTCACTTTCCCAATTGTGGATGGTTACATTGGCGTCGCGTTCATCCTTGGCCTTGATTACTTCTTCCGCTTCCGTCATATTGATGGAGATGGCGTCGTAGGTTTTAGGGATGGAGTAGAATTTGCCTTTGTACTTCAGGAAAGGACCGAATCGACCTATAGCAGCAATGACATCTTCCTCACCGATGCTTCCCACCTTTCTGGGCAGGTCGAATAACTTAAGCGCTTCTTCCAGTGTAATCGATTGGAGGTTCTGGTCTTTGAGCAGACCAGCGAATTTGGGTTTTTCTTCATCTTCAGCTTCCCCAATCATGACCATGGGTCCGTACCTTCCCATTAGTGCTTTGATGGGCTTACCGCTCTCCGGGTCGGTTCCAAGTAAGCGTTCGCCTTTCACCCGTTGTGCGTTTTCTTCCGTTTCCTTGAGCGTTTTGCTGAAAGGATCGTAAAATTCCCGGATCATTTCCGGCCAGTTTATCTCACCAATGGAGATATTGTCGAATTGCTGCTCCACAGATGCGGTAAATCCGTAGTCCAGAATTTGCCCGAAGTGTTCGGTTAGGAATCCGTTGACGAGAATACCGAGATCTGTCGGAAAGAGTTTTGCCTTCTCAGCACCGGTGTTTTCCGTTAATATTTCCTTTTCCACCTGCTTATCCCGAAGGCTGTACTGCACGTATTCCCTCGGTGTCCCCTCTTTATCTCTCTTTTCTACGTAGCCTCTTTTCTGAATAGTAGAAATGGTCGGTGCATAAGTAGAGGGTCGTCCGATTCCCAGTTCTTCCAGTTTCTTCACAAGACTTGCTTCCGTGTAACGAGGCGGGTGTTTACTGAAGCGTTCGGTAGCCAGCATTTCGCGAAGACTCAGTTCATCGCCTGACTGAAGCGGAGGTATGATGCCGCTTTCTTCCGCGTCCTCATCTTCACTCACTGACTCCGTATACAGTTTCAGGAAACCATCGAAAAGGATTACCTCTCCCTTGGCCTGCAACTGTTCTTTTCTGGTGGATATATCGATGGTTACTGTTGTTTTTTCCAGCTTCGCATCTGCCATTTGAGAGGCGAGTGTACGGCGCCATATCAGTTTGTACAGCTTTTGCTCGTCGGAACTGGCCCCTGCAGTATGGTTTTCCATAAAAGTAGGACGTATTGCTTCGTGGGCCTCTTGCGCACTTCCCGACTTGGTCTTAAAGCGCCTGCTCTGCACATATTCCTTTCCGTAGGAACTTTCTATCTCTTTCGCTGCAGCATCAATGGCCGTCTCGCTGAGGTTCACACTATCCGTACGCATGTAGGTTATATGCCCTTCTTCGTAGAGTTTCTGGGCAATAAGCATGGTGCGGGAAACGGAGTAACCCAGTTTACTGGAAGCTTCCTGTTGGAGCGTAGAAGTAGTAAAGGGCGCAGAAGGTGTTCGCTTTCCCGGTTTCACAGAAACATTATCTACTGAGAAAACGGCACCTACACAGCCGTCTATGAATGCTTTTGCCGCCGCTTCATCATCCAGCTTGCTGGCCAGTTCGGCTTTGAGACTGCTCGTCTTACCATCCTTGTCAATATCGAGCAATGCAGCCACCTTGTAAGAGGAGACCGATTCGAAATTATTAATCTCTTCTTCCCTTTCGGCGAGGACACGCACTGCCACGCTTTGCACCCTTCCTGCAGAGAGCGAACGTGAAAGACTCACTTTTTTCCACAGCAGTGGGGAAAGTTCAAATCCCACAATCCTGTCCAGCACCCGTCTTGCCTGTTGAGCGTTTACCAGGTTGAGGTCAATATTCCGCGGTTCCTTGACTGCTTTTTGGATGGCCGACTTGGTGATTTCATGAAAAACAATTCTTTTGGCTGTTAAGGGATCTATTCCCAGGACCTCACATAAATGCCAGGAAATAGCCTCTCCTTCGCGGTCCTCATCCGTCGCGAGCCAGACTTCTTCTGCTTCGCCCGCCAGTTTTTTTAATTCCTTTACTACCTGTTTCTTGTCGGCAGGTATAACATATTTAGGCATAAAATCCTTCTCCACATCAACGGAGAATTTGCTCTTCTCCAGGTCTCTGATGTGCCCGTAGCAAGACTTCACAACAAAATCCTTCCCTAAAAATTTTTCAATAGTCTTTGCCTTTGCAGGCGACTCCACAATCATTAAATTTTTCGCCATATATCTTCTTTCTCAGCCGATTTGTTAGTGCAAATATAACCGTGTTCCTCAATTAGGGTTCATCGACACACTTTTGGCCCTCCGCCACAAATGAACAAATCATTCGGCACATAGTTATACTTTTGCATTCAAAAGCAGTTGATAATGAGTATAAATGAGCAAGATATTTTAAAAGCCTTAAGCTATGTGGATGATCCTGACCTGCACAAGGATATCGTTACCCTGGGTATGGTTAAGGACCTGAAGGTAGACGGAACACATATCTCATTTGCCGTTGAACTCACCACTCCGGCCTGTCCAATGAAGGACCAGATTGAACATGCCTGTCGCGTGGCCATCAGAAAGATGGTAAGTGAAACTGCGGAAGTAGACATTCAGATGACAGCCCGTGTAACCAGCATGCGTCAGGACAATGAAGCGTTGATGCCGGGAGTAAAAAATATCATTGCCGTTTGTTCCGGGAAAGGCGGTGTCGGGAAAAGTACCGTCTCTGTGAACCTTGCGCTGGGACTTGCACGAACCGGAGCCAAAGTGGGTATCATGGATGCCGACATCTATGGTCCCTCCATTCCCATTATGCTAAATGTGAAAGGTCAACGGCCGAAAGTGAAGCAGGAAGACGGAAAGCAAATGATGATTCCGGTAGAACAGCATGGCATCAAAATTCTCTCTATTGGTTTTCTGGTAGAAGACACCCAGGCTGTGGTATGGCGGGGCCCAATGGTGAGCAGCGCATTGCGTCAGTTCGCCGGTGATACCCTTTGGGGGGATTTGGATTATTTAATCATTGACCTGCCTCCGGGAACAGGTGACGTGCATTTAACCATGGTGCAGACCATGCCTGTAACGGGTGCTGTGGTGGTGACAACACCTCAGGAAGTGGCACTGGCAGATGCCCGCAAAGCAGCATCCATGTTCAATATGGCGAATATTAATGTTCCCATCCTCGGTGTGGTGGAGAACATGTCCTGGTTCAGTCCGCCGGAACTCCCAGACAACCGTTATTATTTGTTCGGCAAAGATGGTGGCGCTCAACTGGCGAAAGAATTGAATGTGCCGGTACTGGCGCAATTGCCTATTGTGGAATCTATCCGTACCGGAGGCGATGAAGGAAAACCTTCAGTGTTGGACGCGCATTCAGCCGTTGCGGAAGCATGGGAAACCCTGGTCTTTAATACTGCCCGGCAGGTGGCTATCCGCAACAATGAAAAACAACCCACGGAGGTGGTGAAAATTACCACTACATAAAGCGCATCCCCCGATTTAAGTGTAATTTTGCAGGTGTATGTTAAAGGTAGAACAGGACTTATATAATAAGGTAGAATCATCACTCGATAGCATTCGCCCTTACCTGAAGGCAGATGGTGGTGATATTGAAGTGGTGGAAATCACAGATGATATGGTGGTGAGGGTAAGACTGTTAGGTGCTTGCGAAAGTTGTCCTATGAGTTTTATGACCATGAAAGCAGGTGTTGAAGAATCCATTCGCAGTGCTATCCCGGGAATAAAAGGTATCGAAACTGTTACTGCCTTATAATCCTCCACTGCTTACCCCTAATACAACCGCGTGACCCGTCAGGAACTTATACAACGGATACAGCAGCAACGCTCTTACCTCTGCGTAGGGCTTGACACGGATTTAAATAAGATTCCGGAAAAGTTCAGGAGCATGCGCTATCCCCTTTTCGAATTCAATAAAGCCATCATCGATGCTACCCGGGATTACTGCGTGGCCTACAAACCCAACGTAGCATTCTACGAAGCCTATGGCAGCGATGGCTGGAAGCAGCTGGAAATGACGGAAGCCTACATTCCGGAAACACATTTTAAAATTGCAGATGCAAAGCGGGGTGATATCGGGAATACTTCCAAGCGATATGCCGCTGCTTTTTTTGAACACATGCAATTTGACTCTATCACTGTAGCTCCTTACATGGGCGAAGATTCTGTAGCTCCCTTTCTGGAGTTCGACAACAAATGGGTGATATTACTTGCACATACCAGCAACAAAGGTTCAGCCGACTTTCAGCTGATGCAGGAGGATGGTGTTACCCTTTATGAAAAGGTGCTGGAAAAAGCCAGTCAGTGGGGAAATCCGGACAACCTGATGTTTGTGGTAGGTGCCACCCATCCGGAAAGTTTTGACGTTGTCAGAAAAATAGTTCCAAAACACTTTCTGCTGGTACCCGGTGTTGGTGCGCAAGGTGGCGACCTGGCAGCGGTAACACAACATGGAAGCAATGATGATTGCGGATTATTGGTTAACTCTACCAGGCAAATTATCTATGCTTCCTCCGGCAATGATTTCGACAGGGCAGCGGCAGAAAGTGCGGCAGCTGTTCAACAGGAAATGAGCCGTCATCTCAGCAGTATCGGGCTCTGAAACGTTTAAGTTTTCATTCTTCCATCAGTAGCTTTCCCGCACGTGCGCTGCCCGTTATTTTTACGGTAGATGTTACCCGTTGGTCTCAGTGAGTCGCTATTGCATTTTATCTGGAAGATGCGCCTTTTCCGGAATGAAGGCCTGGTAACCACCGACGGAGAATCGGTTCAGGTGCTGCATCCCGGCACGCACAATCATCATTCCGGTCCGGATTTCAGCAATGCGCGCATCCGCATAGGCAACACCTTGTGGGCAGGTAATGTGGAATTGCATGTTACATCGCGACAATGGTATGAACACGGACACCAGACAGATGCTGCCTACAACAATGTTATTCTGCATGTAGTATACCGGCATAACTTAGCTGCGTTTCCCATTCCGACACTGGAGCTCGAGCCCTATATCGATCATCGCCTGCTATTGCATTTCCGGCAAATGATGGAAACGGGGTCATGGATACCTTGCGCAGCCCATCACCCCCTCCCTCCTGACCTTCCGTTGACCCCCTGGCTGGAAAGATTGTCCGTATTGCGCTTAGAAGAAAAAGCAATTCGGCTGCACACCCGCTTACAGGCTAACACCGGGGACTGGAATGAAACTGCCTGGCAATTGCTGGCGAGAAGCATGGGGAATCCGGTAAATGCCGAGCCTATGGAGCAGTTGTCGCGTAATGTCCCACTCGCCCTGCTGAAAAGGCATGTCGGGCAACCTCTGGAAATGGAAAGTATACTTTTGGGAACCGCCGGAATGTTGCAGGGCAGCTTTGGTGAATTGTACCCCCATAAAATGCAAACAGATTTCAGGCACTGGCAAAAAAAATACAATCTCGTTACTATGGATGGCAGTATCTGGAAGTTTGGCAGAATGCGCCCGGGTCATTTCCCCACGATAAGAATCAGTCAGCTGGCTGCTATTGTCCGGCAAACACCTCATTTACTGGATAGCATCCTTCACCTGGACAGCAAGGGATTGCAGCACATGCTCGAAGTTGCTGCCAGTCCCTACTGGCAGGAGCATTATCATTTTCATAAAAGTGGCGATGCGACACCTCGCATGCTCGGAAAGCAAATGATTGCTTCTATTATTATCAACAGTATAGTTCCCCTTCGGCTGCTGTATGCGCAACTCACAGACAACACCGATCAAATAGAAGCAGCGTTACAATTACTCAGCACGCTACCTCCTGAAAACAATAAGATTATCAGAGGGTGGAAAAAGCTTGGATGGTCGCCGGAAAACGCCGTGCAAACGCAGGCGCTACTGCACCTCTACAAGGATTTTTGCGTGCCTAAACGCTGCCTGGACTGTCAGATAGGCTACCACATACTTGGAAAAATTAGTTATATTTGAAGCAATGCTAGAACAGATTAAACATATGGTGGAAACAGGC
Organism: Bacteroidetes bacterium UBA3022; assembly: GCA_002346225.1. Taxonomy (GTDB): domain Bacteria; phylum Bacteroidota; class Bacteroidia; order Chitinophagales; family BACL12; genus UBA11426. Next base: position 61,383 of record DDYY01000011.1, on the reverse strand, counting down.
GCATACGGAGTGTGTACCTACCTGGGAGACCGCATGGGGATTTCCTCCTCCCGCATCCGACTATTTTTTGTCTATGCTACCTTCCTCACACTCGGTTCACCTGTAATCGTCTACATGAGCATGGCATTTCTCCTGCGGCTAAGGGACTATATGCGCGGATTCATGAGTCCCTTGAAAGACATGTAATATAGGTCTTTAACCCCGCCATTCCAAGGTAGATTATGCCTCTCATTCCATCTTTATACTGCTTACTATTCGGCAAGCGGCTCAGAAAAATACATTCCGCCGCTACCACGTCACCTATGGAAGCCATACCATTCAAGTGTAACAGGCAGCTACTGGCATGGCACTTTGCACAGGGCCTGAGTCTCTTCCCGCCCCTCCTTAAAAAATCAGTAAGAGGTAGTTTTCAATTCAGGAAATTGGCATAACTTTGCATCCCCCGCCCAGGTGGTGAAATTGGTAGACACGCTACTTTGAGGGGGTAGTGGCCGCAAGGCTGTGCTGGTTCGAGTCCAGTCCTGGGCACCTCTTCAAACCCATCCTAAGGATGGGTTTTTTATTGGGAGCAGTCCCTCTATTTTTCCTGTCATTTGCCCATCTGAAACCTGGGGTGAAACTGCAGTAAAGTATCTTTCAGGAAAGAGCGATCCATATGGGTATAGATCTCTGTGGTTGTGATACTCTCGTGTCCCAGCATTTCCTGCACTGCCCGCAAATCGGCACCTCCTTCCAGCAAATGGGTGGCAAAGGAGTGCCGCAGGGTATGGGGGGAAATAGTTTTCTGTATACCCGCCGATTGTGCTGCCGCGCGCAACATCTTAAATATATATACCCGCGAAAGCGCTTTTCCGTTTCTGTTGAGGAACACATGGTCTTCAAATCCGCGGGCAATGGACTGATGCACCCTGACGGTTTGCAGGTACAGGGTTATACTCTTCAAGGTTGTGGGTCCAACTGGGATGAGTCGGTCTTTATCGCCCTTCCCTACTACCCGAATGAATTCTTCTTCTGCATAAATATTGGAAATCAGCAGTCCGGTTAGCTCGCTCACCCGCACCCCGCAACCGTACAGTGTATCAATGATAGCCTTGTTGCGCATACCCTCCGGTTTGCTTAAATCGATGGTGGCGATGATTGCGTTGATTTCTTCGAAGCTAAGCGTGTGCGGCAATTTCCGGTTTAATTTGGGGAGGTCGAGCAACTGCGCAGGATCGGTATCCATGGCATCTTCCAGTTGCAGGAATTTAAAGAATGACCTTATACCGCTGATGATGCGCGCCTGGCTTTTTGCATTCATCCCGGCTTCATGCAGGTGCACCAGAAAAGCTTCGAGATGATGGCTTTGAACTGCCAGCGGACCTGTGTCGGGAAACTCCTGCAGCATAAAGGCCGCCAGCTTTTGTACATCCCTGATATAGGCGCCTACTGAGTTAGCAGCCATACTGCGTTCCAGCATGAGATGACTTTTAAACTCCGGTATGGCTTGCTTCCAATTCACGCATTGCAAGATACAGGACATGAACGGCAGTTCTTATTCAGTTATGTACCGAATGGCTGTGAACGTACCATTTGCTGAACTATGCGGTTGAATAATTAATTTAGCCACATGAAAATTGCCATAGTACACGGTCCCAATCTGAATCTCCTGGGCAAGAGAGAGCCCCATATTTATGGCAGCACCAATTTCGCCGACTACCTGAAAGTGCTGGAACAGCGTTTTCCGGATGCGCAAATCAGCTTTTTTCAAAGTAATGCTGAAGGCGCACTGATAGATCACTTACAGACAATTGGATTCGAGGTGAATGGTATTATTCTGAATGCCGGCGCCTATTCCCATACCTCCTACGCCATCGCAGATGCTATAAGCTCTATAACTGCTCCTGTCCTGGAGGTGCATATCAGCAATACTTTCAGTAGAGAAGCCTTTCGGCATGGTGATGTACTGGCCGGGCGTTGTGTGGGATTAATAGCCGGACTGGGACTTGCCGGATACGATGCTGCGTTGCAATGGTTTCGCCAGAAATCAGACATCTAAATCAGAGAAGGCATCCCTGCCGCGCACGAAATGCTGCCAGATGATGCTGCCATGGTAGTATCCCGACTTTTTCACCCTTGAAGGTCCTATGGCATTGTGCTGAATGATTTTTCTGGTGCGGTTGCGTTTCCAGACCTGCGAGGGCCAGCTCCACACAAAGTACCAGTCGGCTCTTATGATTGCCCATGCCTCGCGCCATTTACCCTCTTTCACGGACTTCAGCAGTGCAATAACATCCAGCACCAGTAAGCGCAAAGGAAGTTTCCACAGCAATTCCAGGAGTTCGAGGTTCTTATACAGCATGCTGAGGCTGTTCCTGAAATTGAGAAAAATCTTTCGGGGATCTTCCTTCGGCAAACTGCCGCCTCCAACATGGTACACTACCGAAGATGGAACCACACCTATGCGGTAGCCGGCTCTTTTCAATCGCCAGCACAAATCTATTTCTTCCATATGGGCAAAGTAATCGGCGTCGAAACCCCGAAAACGCCTGAATAACTCGGGACGGATACATAGCGCAGCGCCACTTGCCCAGAACACTTCCTGTGGCATATCATATTGTCCTTTATCGTATTCTACCTTATCAAATATTCTACCCCTGCAAAACGGATATCCCAACGCATCTATGAAACCTCCGGCTGCACCTGCGTGCTCAAATGCAGGCTTATCCCGATAGGCGCGTATTTTGGGTTGGCAGGCACCCATATCGCTGTCGAGCTCCATGGCTCCAATCAAGGGTTCTATCCAGTCGGGGGTGACCTCCACATCCTGATTGAGCAGAATGAAGTATTCAGCCGTAACCTGCTGCAGCGCTATATTGTAGCCTTTCGCAAAACCGTAGTTTCCACCTGTGTCAATGATTTTCACAGCAGGATAATGCGCTCTCAAAAAGGCAACGGTATCATCAGTACTCTGATTGTCGGCTACAATGATATCGAGTGACGGCCACGTGGACCGGACGACTGAGGGCAAGAATTGCTCCAGCCATTTCCGTCCATTCCAGGTTAGGATAACTACCGCTACATGCGGATGTTGCAGAATATCGTCAGCATCCATTCGGGCTCAAGATAAGGATTATGGAGCGTTTAGCGGCGCACAGTTGCGTTAAAAATCGTACATGTCTATAGCCCTAACTACATTCTGGCGATCATTCACTTCAGTATTATCGAGGTTGAAGAAATCGGTGGGCGAAGCGACGCCTTCGTAAATCCTCAACTTCCACCTGGGGTCACGCAATTCACCCCGGGCGTTGGAATGCAACAGGATGTAATCATTGGTAGCGAATGAAGGCTCATAGAAAGCAAATCCTACATTGGTCTGCTTGTTGGGAATGGTAGTGTAATACCAAATCTCATAAGGATACGCACCCGGCTCATTGACGGAAGGCACCCTGTCGTAGGGTCTGCCGTACTTGAGGAATACCCTGCCCCTGTCGGTGCGGTACCCCTGGCGTGAAGGAGTGGTAAAGGAGTCGTTTGCTTCCTTCACCAATGTCAGGTATTTCTTCCATGCATCATAAGGATCTGCAAGATTGCGTTGCAACCAGAAATTATACAGGAACTTCTTCTTCATATCGTCTTCCACTCTGGGTGTGAGAGAAGCAATAAGACGTGCTTCCTCCACAGTTGCGACTGCATAAATCACATCGAGAAAGTAGTTGAGTTGTTCGCTGTCGTATTCATCGACAAATGTGCCGGATGTATTGATCAGTTCCAGGTTTTCGAAGGTACTCAAGGCTCCCTTTTTCACTCTTTGAAAGAAGGTCTTTTTCCTTTTGATGACTTCGTTGTTGCGGTTCCTTACTTCCACCACCATATTATAATTCCCTGATGGTAGTTCCGTAATATCCATATCGCGCAGGAAAGTGATAACAGGTGCCTTCTGTGCTTTCTGGTATTGGGTAAAACCCTGTCCTGCAGAGCTTCCACCGTCCACTTCGATAGTGAACGTTATCAGGAAATTGTCGTCTTGCATGTATTGATCGCAATCGTAAATCTCTCCGTAAAACAGGAAATGATTCCTTTCATCCGGAAAGAAATTCCTGGGCCATGGTTTCATTTCGAATCCATTTTTCAGGAAGTTGGTTTCTACACTACTGCGGTAGAAGGTATCTAAAATCTGCAGGTCTGAAATAACAATTTCATTGCCTGGCAATGGCAGTAATGCCTCGGTGTATTTGTACACATTCAGACTGTCATGGATATCCCTGATATTGATTTCCAGGCTGAGTCCTTTATTGGGGATGGAAAGGCGTTGCTGATCGATGAGCGAAAAATCAACGGTCGCTGAATCTTTAAGCATGGGTGTATTCAGGCGGTATTTATCAAAATTCATCACCAGGTTCTCATCCAGAATAATGATTTCCACATCCACTCCTCCCTGATAGAGATAGCGGTTATTTTTCTCATAAGTGAGTGCATTGCCCGAAACGGTAAGGTAAATCTCTACATAAGGACCGGTTTCCGGATGCCTGAACATGGCCGTCCTTAAGGTGGTAAGGTCTTCGATAGACTGAGCGGCAGCAGTACCCATCAAAATACCCAGGGATACCAGAAAAACACAAGCAGCCTGCAATGCGCGTGAAAAATGCATGAAACGTATCTTATGCGACATAGTCTCCTATTTATTGCTCAATTTTAGTGCTGATACTGCCTATTGGCAGGTACACAATAAAATTACGAAATTCACCCTTTCTTGTTACAGTTTAACTCATATTAGTGTCAAATCCTGCAACTTACTTCAGCGACCTGTACTACTTCCCGCCGCTCTCGTGGTATGTAATGGCACAGCCGGCAGCTGTTATTCAAATGGATGTTCATGCCCATTATCAGAAGGGAAGCTGGCGCAATCGCTGCTATATTGCCGGACCGCATGGCCTGCAACTGCTGAGCGTTCCACTGGAAAGGGGCAAAAACGAGCGACGTCCGTTCAAGGATGTGAAAATCAGTCAGAGTGAACGCTGGCAACAACAACACTGGCGTACCCTGGAAGCATGCTACCGGCGCTCGGCGTATTTCGAATTCTTTGAAGACGATCTGGCACCTTTCTACCAGCGCCCTTACACCTTTCTTCTGGACTGGAATCTCGATCTGCTGCGGTTCACCTTCAAACCGCTGAAAATGGCCCCTGATATTATTATGACCACTTCGTATCAGCCCTTTCAACCGGATAACCCTTTCGATATCCGGGCACAAAACACCAAGGACACGCGGCATGCAGCGCTGGGAGCAACACTGGCTCCCTATCAACAGGTTTTTGGCGAGCGGTACGCGTTTCTCCCGAATTTGAGTATATTGGATCATCTCTTTAATAAAGGACTTTCTGCTATTGAAAAAAACAATACATGATGAATAAATTTAATACGTTTTTCTGTGTACTTTTCTTGACCATCTCCAGCAGCAGCATCGGACAAGTGCCTTCATTTGTCAGTGATAGCCTGGATAGCTTTATGCAGCGCGAAATGGCGCGGTGGCAAATTCCGGGAGCGGCAGTTGCCATTGTAAAAGATGGGAAAATTCTCGTCAGCAAAGGCTATGGTGTAGCGGATATTCAAACCGGGAAACCGGTAGATGCATCTACCCTATTTATGGTGGCCAGCAACAGTAAAGCATTCACCGGAACAGCTATTGCCATGCTGGAGGAAGAAGGGAAGCTAAACCTGGATGATCCTGTTCGCCAATATCTGCCCTGGCTTGATTTGTATGATGACTGTGCCACAGAAATGGTCACCATCAAGGATATGCTCACCCACAGAATTGGATTACAGACCTTTCAGGGCGATTTCCTGCACTGGGGAAGCGACTTGAGCAGGAAAGAACTCCTCGAACGCATGGACGTCCATGAGCCACAATACAATTTTCGCGATGGGTACGGCTACTGCAATATGGGATTTGTAGCAGCCGGTGAAATCATTCCGGAGGTTACTGGCAAGTCATGGGACGATTATATAGCGCAGGAGATTTTCCGTCCATTGAAAATGAATCGCAGCAGCACTACCTATTCAGCGCTGCTTAAAGATAAAAACGCCTGCATCGGTTATACGCTGCACGATGGCGAATTGGTAGTGGAACCTTACGAAAACATTGATAACCTGGGACCAGCTGCCAGCATCAACTCCTGTGTAGATGACCTGGCGCAATGGGTGATGATGAACAGCCAGGAAGGACGCATGGGTAATCAGCAACTGTTCAGTGAGGATGTTATCGCAAGGGCTACTACTCCTTATAACCTCGTCGGTGAGACGCGTGGCGGTTTGTACGACAAGCAACATTTTGAATTGTATGGTCTGGGTTGGTTCATGGCTGATTATAACGGCAAAAAAATGGTATGGCATGATGGTGGTGCAAATGGTTTCGTAACCACGACCTGCTTTTTACCGGAACTCGACTTAGGCATTGTTGTGCTGACCAATACCGATGCCAACTGGTTTTACGAAGCACTGAAGATGCAAATAATTGAAAGCTGGCTGGACATGCCCTATCGGAATATCAGTGCCACTTATTATGGTTTCTTCGAAAACCGGCAAGAACAGGAAGCCAAGGAAACCGCCATGCTTTACGCCAAGGCACGCGGCGGTGGAGCAGTAGCATCGCTGCCTTTAAAAGCCTATACAGGCAACTATCGCAGCAGTGTGTATGGTATGATCAACATCAGCGAAGTAGATGGTAAATTGCGGGTTACATTTGAACACCACCCTGACCTGTATGGCGAGCTCGAGCCTTTGGGCGAAAACGAAGAATTTGTCTGCACCTATAACCAGATAATTTACGGCGTCAAGAAAGTCCGTTTTAAAGTAGAGGACGGAAAGGTAGTCAAGTACCAGATGCAGGTAGCTGACTTCATAGACAGGATGCGCTATACCTTCGACAGGATTACAAAATAATCCGCGGTAATTATTTGAATTAATGGCCAACATGTTCCTACCTAAAAGCAGGTGCATGTTGGCCATAAGTTTTCAGCACCTATGAGAAAGTAAGTTGCCCTTTGGCATCTTTCTCCTTGAACTCCTTCACCAGATCGAGGGCATCCGGAATAACATCACTGCATAAGACGATTAAAGAACCTTTCACCGCATTCTTTATCGCATAGGTGATAGCCTCTTTTTCCGAAGGAATGATGGTCGTTTTTTTATCAGGGTTCTGCATGCGGATTCCTTCATGCAGCATCTCTATAAGTTCTTCTTCTGTCTTTCCTCTGAGATTTTTGTCCTGACGGATGATAATCTCATCAAACGTCTCCGCAGCTATACTGCCAATCGCATTGGTATCTTCCTCACGTCTATCTCCTACTCCGGCAATGATTCCTACCTTGACTGTAGCATCGATAGTCTCCACAAACTTTTGCAGCGCTCTCATACCCGCCGGATTATGGGCGTAGTCGAGCAGGATGGTAAAATCGCGAAACTCAAACAGGTTCAGTCTTCCCGGTGTTTGCGAAGCGGACGGAATGAATGTTTCCAGTGCTGCTTTCATATCCACAATACTGATTCCCTGAATATTCGCCGCTAATACGGCAGGCAGCACATTCTGAATCATGAAAGTAGCCTTACCTCCGTAGGTTAGTGGTATGTCCTCTGCTTTCATAACCCGCATTTTCCATTCCCCTCTGCAGATAGTGACATATCCATTTTCATAGATGGCAGTAATACCTCCCTTGCGCTGCAATGCTTTAATTCTGGGATTATTCTCATCCATGGAAAAAAGTGCCACATTGCACTCCACGGTCCGACGCATGTCATAGACCAGGTCATCATCGGCGTTGAGTATGGCATAGCCGCCCGGTAAAACCGTTTCCGGAATAACGCCTTTCACTTTCGCCAGTTGTTCGATGGTGTGTATGCCTTTGAGCCCGAGGTGATCAGCCGCCACATTGGTGACAATACCGATATCACATCTTTTAAAGCCCAGTCCTGCCCGCAACAATCCGCCTCTTGCAGATTCCAGCACCGCGAAATTGACAGTAGGGTCTTTCAATACAAACTCCGCACTGGCAGGTCCGGTGCAGTCGCCTGTCATGAGCAATCTGTTCTGGATATACACGCCATCACTGGTGGTGTAACCCACCCGGTGACCATTCATTTTCGCAATATGTGCAATCAGTCGAGTAGCAGTGGTTTTACCGTTGGTGCCCGTTACCGCAATAATGGGGATACGACCGGTTTGCCCTTTGGGAAACAACTTATCAATAACATGTCCTGCCACATTGCGCGGTAAGCCTTTGGCAGGTGACAGGTGCATCCTGAAACCCGGACCGGCATTTACCTCCAGCACGGCACCTCCTGTCTCTGAAAGTGGTTTGCTGATATCTGTGGTCATAATATCAATACCACATATATCTAAATCAATTATTTTAGAAATGCGTTCTGCCATCGATACGTTGGCCGGATGCACAATATCGGTTACATCTTCAGCGGTACCTCCGGTACTGAGGTTGGCAGTGTCTTTTAAGATTAGTATCTCATCTTTGGCCAGGACAGAATCCAGCGTGTATCCGGCATCCTTGATGATGGTGAGGGTAAGAACATTGACGGTAATTTGTGTAAGCACTTTTTCATGACCATAACCTCTTCGGGGGTCGCTGTTCACCTTATCAATCAATTGCTGAACGGTAGAAACACCATCTCCCACTACATGCGCAGGTGTCCGTAAAGCCGCCGCCACCATCACGTTATTGATGACGAGTAATCGGTAATCTTTCCCTGTTATAAATTGCTCCACTATGACCGCGTTGGAAACTTTCTTGGCAGCGTGGAAGGCCACCAGGGCATCCTCATAGTTGCGAATGTCTACTGTTATACCGCGACCGTGATTACCATCCACCGGTTTGATAACAAGTGGATAGCCGACGTATTTGCAGGCCGCTTCCAGACTGCTCTCTCTTCTGATGATATCGCCCCTGGGCACCTCCACCTGAGCCTGTTCGAGCAGGTATTTGGTATCTTCCTTGTCGCCTGCCAGCTCCACTCCAATGCTGCTGGTTTCGCTGGTAACGGTAGCCTGAATACGCTTTTGATTGGCGCCATAACCCAATTGGCAAAGGGAATATTTGTTGAGACGTATCCATGGAATACCTCTGTTTTCTGCTTCCTCAATAATGGATCCCGTGCTGGGTCCAAGGCGATCCGCCTCCCGCAACTCCCGCATCCGTTGAATGTCATCAGCCATGTCGTAGGGTTCGCCCTTGATGAGTGCTTCACAGATGGCTACCGCAGCTTTGGCGGCATAGCGCCCTACGGATTCTTCCATATAGGCAAACACCACACTGTAAACACCCTTTTCACCATAGGTACGGGTACGCCCGAAACCTACATCCATCCCTGCCAGCGTCTGGATTTCAAGTGCAATATGTTCAATGATATGACCCATCCAGGTACCTTCCTGCACTCTTTGGAAAAATCCTCCCGGCTCACCGACAGAGCAACGATGTTCGTACATGGTGGGAAACATGGTGGTGAGTCGCTCGTAAAAACCATCTATCGTGTTGGAAGGTCGCTCTTCCATCTCCTCCAGATCCAGCACCATTACAATAAGTTTATGACGACGTACGGACCAGTAATTAGGTCCCCTCATGGCGTTAATTTCTACAATTCTCATCCCGGATGGTTTTACACTTTGTTTGTGGAAAGATACTAAATGTAGCAATCCTCAATCTAAAAATTGGTCTATTTTTGTACAATAGCTGAGCGACAAATATGCAGAAAATAAAGGGAACGCTGATACCCATTGGCGGAAATGAAGACAAGGGAATTGAGACCAACGAGATGTATACCCTGGAGTTCATCGGCGAAGGCATTCTTTCACATGTGGTTAGGGAAGCAGGCGGAACCTCTGCCAACATCGTAATAGTTCCTACGGCATCCAGTATTCCAGATGAAGTGAGTGAAAATTATTTATCCGCATTTACCACCCTTGGCTGCAAAAATGTAAAGGTTTTAGATATCCGTACCCGTGAAGATGCAGAACAGCCGGAAGCGGTTGAACTGATAAGAAAAGCCAACTGTGTCATGTTTTCAGGTGGCGACCAATCGAAGATAACCTCGCGCATGGGCGGCACAGAACTGCACGACATCCTGCTCGACCGTTACCGCCATGAAGAAGGTTTTGTCATTGCGGGCACCAGTGCAGGTGCGATGGCCATGGCGGAAGAAATGATTGCCGGCGGCAGTGCTGCAGAATCGTTCATCAAAGGTGCAGTCATTATGCAAAAAGGACTCGGACTCATTCCTGAGCTCATCATCGATACCCATTTCATTCGCAGAGGTCGTTTTGGCAGACAATCAGAAGCGGTCGCTAAGTTCCCCAAGCTACTGGGCTTTGGACTGGCAGAAGACACAGGTGTAATTATCAGAAAAGGAACAGATTGCACGGTTATCGGCTCGGGCATGGTAATCGTGTTCGATGGCAGCACACTGACCCACAATAACGAAGCGGTGTTGCACGATGGGACTCCCATGACCATGGCCAATTTGACCATTCACGTCCTTTCCAATGGCGACCAATTCTCCATCCCCGATAGAAAGGTAAAAGTATTACCCATAGGTCAGCCATTTATATAAAAAATCTTAAGGCATTAGGAGCTTTTAGCCGTAGATGGAAATTTCATTCTCACCTGCTGCATTCCTGCGTGCTCTGTACATACCTTCTGTATTGAAAGGCATCGCGATATTCCCCTTGTTATCAATGGCAATGAGTCCGCCATCTCCCCCAAGTGCTACCATACGCCGGTGAATCACCTCACTGGCAGCCGCTTCCAGGCTATACCCTTTGTATTCGATGAGGCATGCCACATCATAGGCCGCCACTCCGCGGATAAAGTATTCTCCACTTCCGGTACAGCTGACTGCGCAGGTAGCATTACTGGCATAGGTACCGGCGCCAATCAGCGGGCTATCTCCCACCCTTCCCCATTTCTTATTGGTCATACCTCCGGTGGAGGTTGCCGCAGCGAGATTCCCTAATGCATCGCAAGCGACAGCACCCACGGTTCCAAATTTTCTATCCTTAGAGCTGGTATGGTCCAGCTGAAATTGATCCGTTTCCCTGATTTCCTGCCATTGCCGGTAGCGCAGTTCATTATAAAAGTAGGCTTCGTCTTCCAGTGGGTATTGCAATGAACGGGCAAATGCCATTGCACCTGCTCCGGCAAGAAACACATGATTGCTTTTTTCCATAACATCTCTTGCCAATGCAATAGGATTGCGAATACCGCTGACCAGGCTGACCGCTCCTGCTTTCCTGTGCTCTCCCTCCATGATGGCAGCATCCATTTCATGCGTACCTTCTGCGGTAAATACAGCACCTTTACCTGCATTGAATAAAGGAGCATCTTCAAGTTGCTTTACTGCGGCTTCCACTGCATCCAGGGCGGAACCACCTTTTTCCAGGAAGGTATACCCGGCCATCAGCGCTTCCTGCAGTGCTGCCTTATACATGGCTTCCTGTGCTTCCGTCATAGTTCCCTTCACCAGTGTTCCGGCTCCTCCATGGATGGCTATTGCATACTGCTTCATACTTTGCATTGATGCGGAAAATTACAACTTGCCTATCGAAGAAAAAATAATTACGCAATTGGTTCACCTTTCGGTACTATCAGAAATAACGATCCGACCTGTATATTTACCTGATTTCAGATTTTAGCAACAAACCCTTAGCATGAAAACATTCAGGATTTTTATCATTTTACTTGTAACCGCCACACAACTGCAGGCACAGTCATTGTACACTAGTGTCTGGGGTGAACCGCAAAACCCTGCAGTCATTTTTTTACATGGTGGTCCCGGATACAATGCAGCCAGCTTTGAAGCCACAACAGCTGCAGCTCTTGCTGAGAGTGGTTTTTTTGTGATTGCTTACGACCGCAGAGGCGAAGGAAGGTCGCAGAACATGAAAGCTGCATTCACTTTTGAAGAAACCAATGCTGACCTGATGCAGCTGTATGAAAAATTCAACCTGGAAAAGGCTGCGCTGCTGGGACATAGTTTTGGTGGAATTGTTGCCACGCGTTTCGCGCATGCACATCCCGAAAATGTAAGTGCAGTAGTACTCGTAAGTGCTCCTGTCAATTTACAGCAAAGCTTTGCATACATTATTGCATCTTGCCGTGCTATATACACTGCCCGCAATGACACGGCACAGCTGAATTACCTGGATATGCTGAGCAATATGGATACAAGCTCTTTACCTTACGCCTCCTTGTGCTTGATGCAAGCTATGCAAAACGGATTCTATGTACCGCAATCTCCCGATAGTGCCGCATTAGTTATATATGATAAATTCAAAACCGATTCTTTGCTCATCCGCTATTCCAGTCAGATGGGGTTTGCAGCACCTGCCGGGTTCTGGCAGCAGGAACAATATACCACCATCGACTTACTCCCTGAACTCCGTGCATTGCATGACGCTGGTACCGCACTGTACGGTATTTACGGCAAAGAAGATGGCTTGTATGGCGCGGACCAGCTGGGTCAACTGAACGACCTGATAGGAGATACCCATTTTCTGTACCTCGACAACTGCTCGCATAATGTGTTCATCGATCAGCAACAGGCATTTATTTCTGCATTGGTACGCTGGTTGAAAAAGTCCTGACATAAAATGGGATGTTTTAACCGATAGTAAAAGACCACAGCGCCATATTAGCGATACCGGTTAAAATACTGGGTAAAAATCACCATTGGAGCCCTCCTTTTTATTTCCCCATCTATCTATTCCGCAGTAACTTTCAGGAGATGGCAGAGGTAGGAATGCTCCTGCCATCAGCACGGGATTTAAATGCATTACTCATGAAGCCGGAAAGACTAGACAGGGAATTGGGAGACATACTCAGACACCTGGTTAAAAGCGAAAAAAAAATTGATCAGCAGATTTCCAACGTACATAAATTGCAGCGTCTGGGTGCAAAAAATCTATGCCGCTACCTGATTTTGCGCAGTTATGATTTGAGAAGATACCATGACAGTCTCTCCGACCTGGGCCTTTCAGCACTCAGAAGCTCCGAAGGCTATGTCATGAGCAATCTGCAAAATGTGGTCAATAACCTGCAGCTCATACAGGGATTGCCTCCTTTAAAGTTCAAAAAAATAGAATTAATCGGTTATCAAAAGAGCAAGAAACTCGTTACCAAAAGCGCAGCGCGACTCTTTCCAACAAGTGATAAAAAAAGATATACGAAAATCATGGTGACCCTGCCCGATGAAGCAGCTACGGATGCTCAGCTGATTGGTAATATGGCAGATAGCGGAATGGATATCGCGCGCATTAACCTCGGACACGGAAACATGGACATGTGGCGCCAGATGGTGGAGCATATTCATCTGATCAATGCCGGCAGGAACCAACCCGTCTTGATTTATATGGATCTGGCGGGTCCCAAAATCAGAACTTCCAAAATTGTGATAGTAGATGCCAGCGGAAATATCAAAGACAGCATACCTGTTCGCGAAGGAGATCACATTCTGCTGACGAAACGCAAAACAGAAGGCAGGACGTCTTCCTATGATAGTGATAATACCCAGCTGGAGAAAGCTGAAATCGGAGTGATGCTCGACGCCATCATTGATAATGCGCACGTTGGCGATGAGGTTCTCTTCGATGATGGCATGATAAAAGCAGCGGTGGTTGAAAAGCGCAGGGACGACCTGGAACTGGAGCTGATACATTGCTTTAAGGCCAAGCTCTCCTCCAATAAGGGAATAAACCTCCCTCATACCAAATTGCACTTACCGGCGCTCACCGAAAGGGATCTGGAGTATCTCCCCTTTGTTTGCGAACATGCCGACATTCTCGGCTACTCTTTCGTTAGGACCAGAGAAGATGTAGCAGAGCTCAACAGTCAGCTGGCTGCATATGGCAAAAAGACACCCGGTGTTGTATTTAAAATAGAAAACAAGGAAGCGTTTGAAAACCTGCCTCAGATATTGCTGGAAGGGATGCAGAGACCCAATATTGGAGTTATGATAGCCCGTGGTGATCTAGCAGTAGAAATCGGCTTCGACCGCATTTCAGAGGTACAGAATGAGATATTATGGCTGTGTCAGGCTGCATACGTCCCTGCCATATGGGCTACGCAGGTACTGGAAAACCTCGCCAAATCCGGTATTCCCACCAGGGCGGAAATCAGCGATGCTGCTCAGGGTAGTCAGGCAGAATGCGTAATGCTCAATAAAGGCCCTCACATCAATGACGCTATCTATATCCTTAAAGATATTCTGGGCAGGATGGAACGCCATTCTTTCAAGAAGAAAACCACTTCCCGCGCACTGCATATTGCCCGCAATGCCGTAAAAAAATTGCAATTAGCTTAGTACCAGCGAACTAATACAAGTAATGCGCTGCATTAGGGCAAGTCATTCAGCAACATGCTTGTTATTATTCGATGCTCCTGCCTGATAATAAACTTTCCCCGTCCTACAAATTAATGCAAATTATCATGTATCTTTGGAGTATAATAGAAGTATACAAGACCAGTCTTGATAAGAGCCTTCCATTCCCTCATTTAGCTCTTTATTCTTCTCTTAGCGGTTATTATTAATTAAAATCATTTATGGCAAGATCGAAAGAAACATTTAGTAAAAAAGAAGTAAGAAACAAGAAAGAAAAGAAACGCAAGGATAAGGAAGCACGCAGAGAAGCCAAGAAAGACCAGGAAAAGAAAAGCAGTCTGGAAGACATGCTGGCTTATGTAGATGAAAACGGCAATATCAGCGACACACCTCCGGATCCTACCAAGAAAAAAGAAATAAAACTGGAAAACATTGAAATCAGTGTTCCGGAGCGCGAGGATATCGCCATGGAAGGAACCATAAGAAAAGGTGTTGTTACCTTTTTCAATGTCGACAAGGGATACGGCTTTATTCGGGATAAAGAAACCCAGGAAAGCATCTTCGTGCATCAGAACAATGTTGAGATTCAATTAAAGGAAAATAACGTTGTTACCTTCGAAATTGAAAAAAGCCCCAAAGGCTTCAGTGCATTTAATGTCAAGCTGAGTAATTGACCCCATCACATTTCCCGATTAGAACTGAATCTATTACCTAAGGTTCTAAATTATTGTATATGAATAAGAAGAACGCTGTAAAGTTCAGGAGCAGAACCGGAAATGATTTCCATACAGCACTTAAAAAGAATGTTCAGGATTACTTTCTGAAAAATAATATTTCTCCTTTCGCTAATACGACCATGGTGGTGAAGACCATAGTTCTGCTAACGAGTTATATCGCACCATTTGTACTATTGGTGGTTCTTCATCCGCCACTCCTTGTATCCTTGCTGCTGTGGGCCCTCATGGGTATCGCTATGGCAGGCATTGGCATGAGCGTAATGCATGACGCCAACCACGGGGCTTATTCCTCCAAAGCCTGGGTCAACAAAATACTGGGTTCTACACTTAACTTACTAGGTGGGGCTGTTTTCAACTGGAAACTGCAGCACAATATTCTCCACCATACCTATACCAACATTTCAGGTATGGATGATGATATTGATACTAAGGCAGGAATGCGCTTCACGCCGCACGACAATTTGCAGAACAAACACAAAGGTCAGTACTGGTATGCCTTCGGATTGTACAGCCTCATTACACTTTACTGGCTGTTGGGAAAAGATTTTGTGCAATGGAAACGCTATCGCGACAATGGCGTAAATGCCTCTCCACCTGCAGAATATTATCGCAACCTGGTTCAGCTGACCATCATGAAATTGCTCTATATAGGCGTATTTATCGTTGTGCCGGTTGTGGTTGCCACCATTCCTTTATGGCAGGTTCTCATAGGTTTTTTGCTCATGCATATGATTGCAGGAATCATTCTTTCTGTAGTATTCCAGCTGGCCCATACTGTTGAAGGCACCAGTCATCCCATCCCGGATGAAAGTGGTTCCATACAGAACAACTGGGCAGTACATCAAATGGAGACTACTATGAATTTCGCACCGCATAGCAAACTCTTATCATGGTACGTGGGCGGACTCAACTTCCAGGTAGAACACCATTTATTCCCTAAGATTTGTCACGTGCATTATCCTCAGATTTCCAGGATTGTACAGCAAACTGCAGCGGAATACCATGTGCCCTATTTAAGTCATCCGACCTTGGGCAAAGCTATCCAGTCGCACATACGTTTGCTGCACACATTGGGAAGGGTTCCTTCGCTGAATGATATCATAGATTGAGGCAGGCCATTTCGGCTACCTTGCTGCCATCGATGGCCGCACTGACAATACCGCCGGCATAACCGCCTCCTTCACCACTTGGAAACAGGCCTGCTATCTGCGGGTGTTGCAAGCTGTCGCTATCTCTGGGAATACGCACGGGTGCAGAGGTTCGGCTCTCTACCCCTACTACCACAGCTTCATTTGTAAAGTAAATGGGTTGAATCTTTTGTAATTGCAGGAAAGCATCCTTTAAACTTTCTGCAATAAAGGACGGCAATACTGCATGCATGTCAACAGATGTCAATCCCGGCTGATAGGAACACTCCGGTAGGTTGGCCGATTGCTTTTGCTGCACAAAATCAGTCATACGCTGGGCAGGTGCCATCTGAGTACGCCCACCTGCATTCCAGGCTGCCCTTTCCACTTCCATCTGGAAAACCAGTCCACGCAAAGCCCCATGATGCGAAAGATGCGCCACATCTGCCTCACCCACCCCTACTACAAAGCCACTGTTGGCAAATGGATTATTGCGTTTGGATGGCGACCATCCATTTGTAACAACCTCTTGCGATGCGGTGGCGCAGGGAGCGATGATTCCGCCGGGACACATACAAAAACTATAGGCACTGCGGTCGCCGGTTTTTCTCACAAAACTGTACGCAGCCGGCGGAAGCAGGTCGCCCCGATCTGTCCGGTGGTATTGCATGGTATCAATAAACACCTGTGGATGCTCTATCCGCACGCCCATGGCAAAAGGCTTGAATTCCACTGCAATGCCTGAACTTTCCAACATGAAGTAAATATCCCGTGCTGAATGGCCGGTAGCCAAAATAACACGCCTTACAGGTATCATTTCTGCAGCATTGCATTCCAGAGTGCTCAGCTTTCCTCCTTTGTGGTGTATAGCTGTAACCCGCTTTTCAAAATGGACTTCTCCCCCGTGCGCCTCAATGTAAGTCCGGATACTACTAATGATCTGGGGTAGCTTATTCGTGCCAATATGTGGATGGGCGTCCACCAGGATATCAGGACTGGCCCCAAACTGAACAAATGTTTCCAGCACCGACCTGACATTGCCCCGCTTATCAGAACGGGTATACAGTTTACCGTCGGAGTAAGTCCCCGCCCCGCCTTCACCAAAACAATAATTGGAATCAGGATGCACTATCTGTTCCCTGTTGATGCGGGCCAGGTCCCTTCGCCTGTCGCGGACATTCTTTCCCCGCTCCAGAATCACGGGCTTATACCCCTTTTGAATGCAGGTGAGCGCTGCAAAAAGACCCGCAGGTCCGCATCCTACAATATGCACTTCGGGCTTTTGAGCTACCGAGGGATATTGCCTTAAAGTAAAATCCGGTTGCGGTATAGCCTCGTTCTCAGCTACATCCACCACCAGCTGCATCATCACCTGCTGCTGTCGGGCATCAATACTGCGCTTGCGAATGGCCACCTCTGCCTGCGGACCGGCCCCACTTTTTTTCAATGCCGCTTTCCGCACCTTCTCAGGGGAGGCTGCATCTTCGGGTGTCAGTCGTATTTGTACCTGCTGTATCATGCTACTCCTGACTTTTTCAGCAGTCCCGCCAAGGCGCTAACCTGCTCCATAGTATTGAATGCATGCAGGCATATGCGCAGGCGTTCCGCTCCTGCGGGTACCGTTGATGATAGGACAGGCAATACGAGAAATCCGTTTTGCTGCAACATCCCAGCCACTTCCTTCACCCTGTCATTACCCGGAACGATAATGGTCCGGATAGCAGTGGGCATTCCGGATACCGGCAGCAATGCTATACTTTCTTCCATCAGTTTTTGTAGTGATGCCAGCGCTGTATTATCCCGCTCCAGCAAATCATAAGCAGCCTGTACAGCGGCGACAAGAGCCAGTGCCGGAGCCGTTGAATAGATGAAAGGTCGGCAAAAGTTGATGAGATAACTGCGCAGCTTCTCGCTACATGCTACGGCCGCTCCCTGTTGCCCCAGCCCCTTGCCGAAGGTATAAACCCGGGCAAACACTTCTTCTTCCAATTGAAAATGCGCCACCATTCCCACTCCTCCTTTACCCATGACGCCTGTAGCATGAGCCTCATCAACTATCAGGTAAGCCCCGTGCCTGCGGCAGATGCCTGCCAGGTCAATGAGCGGAGCGGTATCGCCATCCATGGAAAAAACCGACTCGGTAACCACGTACTTCTCGCCTGACGCCGATGATAGTTTTCTTTCGAGATCCTGCACATCATTGTGCTTAAAGGACAGCGACCTTCCCGGAGAAAGTTGAATACCTTCACGCATACTCGCATGACAAAGACTATCATATAAAATAGTATCATCTTTTCCTGCAATAGCGGAGAGCAGACCACTGTTAGCCTCATAGCCGGAGCCAAACAGCAATGCAGCAGGAGCATGATGAAATGCCGCAACGCGCGCTTCCAGCTCTTCCATAGCAGGATGATTGCCTGTCAGCAGTCGTGAACCGCCGCTTCCGGTTCTTTTCCACGTTTCCAATTGGCGGATCACCTGTTCGCGGATAAAGGGATGCTGCGCATAGCCCAGATAATCGTTGGAACTAAAATCAATAGCTGCATCGAAATGACGCAACCCACGCAAAGCATTTTCTGCTGTCCTCACATCCAGCTTACGCTGCAGTCGTGCAGGTATTTCATTCAGCATGTGCTTCAACTGCCTTTCCTTTGTAGGATGCTCTTGGTGTCAAACCAAGAAGCTGGAACATAGCCTTGTCTTCGTTGTAATCGGGATTGGGTGTGGTGAGCAGCTTCTCTCCTGCAAAAATGGAATTGGCACCGGCCATGAAACAGAGTGCCTGTTCTTCTACCGACATCTCAGCTCTTCCGGCACTTAGCCTTACCATTGCGCGGGGCATGATGATGCGGGCAGTGGCAATCATGCGAATCATCTCCCATACGCTCACGCGCTTCATCTCTGCCATGGGCGTGCCGGCCACAGGTACCAGTGCATTAACGGGTACACTTTCCGGGTGCTCCGGTAAGGTAGCCAGGGTGTGCAACAGTCCAATTCTGTCTTCATCTGTTTCACCCATGCCGATGATACCACCGCTGCAAACGGAGACGCCCGCTTCCCGCACATTTTTCAATGTATCGAGCCTGTCGTCATAGGTTCGCGTAGAGATGATATCGTCGTAATATTCTTCTGAAGTATCAAGGTTGTGGTTATAGGCGTACAAACCTGCGTCCTTGAGTTTTTGCGCCTGCTCTTCTGTGAGCATTCCCAAAGTGCAGCATACTTCCAGACCCATCTGAGAAACACCTTTCACCATATCCAGCACACGGTCGAAGTCGCGGTTGTCGCGCACATTTCTCCAGGCAGCTCCCATACAAAAGCGCGTCGATCCGTTTTCCTTGGCAATGAGCGCTTTGGTGATGACCTCATCGTATTCCATGAGCTTCTGCACCTCCACATCCGTCTGATAGCGCGCCGCCTGCGGACAATAAGAGCAATCTTCCGGACACCCGCCTGTTTTGACACTCAGCAGTGTGCACACCTGCACCTCTCCGGTAGCTTGTTCCTGATGATGCACCACCGAAGCTTTGTACATTAATTCCATGATGGGACTATGATAAATAGCCGCTATTTCTTCCTTCGTCCAGTCGTTTCTGATGGGTGTCATGCATCCTGTGTTTGCAGCAAAGGTAACCGAAAGCTAATTTTGTGGCAAACGGCAGTACATGTCCATTATGCAACATATCAACAAACGCCAGTTGTGGTTCCTGATCATCGTATCCGGATTATTCATCGGCGGACGTTACCTGCAACAACCTGCTTCTGAGAAATCAGCTGCATCCAAGTCAGTAGATGAGCTGGATGCCGCGTTGCTGGCCGATTTACAAACCCGCCAATTCCAGATTGAAGAACAGGCTGCTTGTGTGATGGAATGCAACGGCATTGCAGCAAGTCAGCTTACTGCGTTGATGCAACCCGAAAACATCGACTACAGCCAGTGCGATTTTGGCAACTGCCACTACACCAGCTACAGTATTGCCGGCCAGTTGGATAATGGTGTTCCAGTTCGCTTCGTCGTCGAAACCGGCGATGGCGGGGACATCATCCGTGCCGTTGAAATAGACGCCGCCTGTAATTGCTGATTACGCCCATTGCTCATAGCTCCAGATGAGCAGCAACTGCAGGAGCATGCAGCCATCAATGGCAAAGAAGTAAATCATGTTTCCTGCTTCTTTCCGTGAAGCATGAATGAGCAATCCTGCAATGAACATGCTCACTCCCACCGGCACCCCAGCCCCCGGACTCTGGTGCATGATAACTGTTTGATGATACTGCAGAATACCCGCAGCAGCAACCAGCAATACAAATGAAAGCGTGTAGCTGAGTTCTTTTCCTAGATAATACGGAATGGTGCGCACCTTGCTGATGGCATCTATATCCAAATCTTTAATATCAAAAGGCAGGGTGATGGCGAGAATAAAACAGAACTGTCCGATGAACAAGGCTACCACCTCACCTGAAGCAAGCGCTATTCCGGCATTGGCTGCAGGCAGCACACTGGATGTACAAGCCCATACGCCGGCAATCAGAAAAATCTTTATGATGCTGATATCCCTTAACCGCACGCGTTTTGCCAACAAGGGCAGCCCATACAGTATGGAAATCAAACCGGGGATAACCAGCGCCAGCTGCACCTGACGGGGAAGGAAGAAAAACAAAATGCCTATTGCGATAAATCCGAGGGCCACGGCAACTGCCATCAGTCGGTAGTAGCGGAAAAAAAAATTCCAACGATCGTCCGGAGTATAGTGGCTGATGCGGTTTTTAGCTGCCAGCCTAATCAAGAGGTATACCGACCAGGTGGCAACAAAAATCAACAAGGTCAATGCATCCCAGTGCAGCGATTCTCCCAGCAGCAAATAGCCCGTCTGACACATTGCTACCGCACCTATGGCTATCCAGAGGTTCGAGTAAACGATGGCGCGGAGTAGCTTCACACAATAAAGGTAACAGAACAACTTTGAACCAGCATAGCAGGCAGAGTGTTATAGATGTCCTACTTTTATTCCCTTAGCAGCAATCAACAATTATGTGTCTGATCAATATTGCCTGGCAGCATCACCCCGATTTCCCGCTGATAATTCTCGCCAATCGCGACGAGTTTCACGAGCGTCCGACGCGCAGTCTCCATAGATGGGAGTCTGGTATTTACGGCGGACAGGACCTGCAGGAAGGAGGCATGTGGATGGGCATCAGCGAAACCGGCCACTTCGCTGCTATTACCAACTACCGCGATCCCGATGCGCTTCTTAGCAGTGCGCCTTCGAGAGGAGAATTGGTCCGGAATTACCTCGAGAATGTCCGCAACCCCGAAGCTATGCAGGACTACCTCATGGAGCACGGAGCCCGCTACAATGGCTTCAATCTCTTCTATGGCGACCAGGAGGAGTTGCGCTATTTCAACAATGTGGAAATGACAGGGAAAAAGCTGCAGTCTGGCATTTATGGCCTGAGCAATGCGCTGCTGGATACACCATGGCCCAAGTTGAAAAAGTCGAAAGTAGGATTCAAAAAATACATTCAGGGCGCGTTTTCACCAGAAAAGCTACAACAGCTATTTTCTGACAAAGAACTTGCACATCCCGCAGAGCTGCCTTCTACAGGAGTGCCGCTGGCGCTGGAGAGACAGCTGTCTGCCATCTGTATCAGCACAGAAGGCTATGGAACGCGCTCTACTGCGTTGATCTATGTCGACAAGGACCGCTACACCAACTACTTCGAATGGGGCGTAATTCCCGAAGGCGACACCCGGTTGACCTTCAGAATCACCTGAAAACGAATATATTTGCCTCTACTATACGCGTTATAGCAACAAGACAAGTAAAATTCGATTCTCCTCATTCAAAAAATGCCCTGTGCTGAACTCCTGGTATATTGATGTTTTTTTACTGCTACTTGTATTATCTGCCATCATTTTTCTGATCAGAAGAAGTATCCGTGCGTCGGCTGAAACCCAGCGATGGTTAAGGGAAAAAGTGAAGGAAAAGACTGCCGAACTGGAGATGGAAATGGAGCGGGCCGAAAACTCTGAAAAGGCCAAGGAACAGTTTCTGGCCAATATGAGCCATGAAATCAGAACGCCACTAAATGCCATACTGGGTATGACGAGGCTCCTGCTCGAAAAAAATCCAAGGGAGGACCAGTTGCGCTACCTGAATGCCATCAGTGAATCATCTGACAACCTGCTGGTAATCATCAACGACATCCTCGATTTATCGAAAATTGAAGCCGGCAAAATACTCTTCGAAAAAATCGTTTTTTCGCCCAAAGAACGCACAGAGACAGTGGTCAACACCCTGCTTTTTCAGGCCATGGCCAAAGGACTGGAACTTGACTTTCAAACAGACCCTGACGTTCCCGAACGCGTGGAGGGTGACCCCTACCGCCTGAACCAGGTGCTTATCAATCTGGTAGGCAATGCCATCAAATTTACCGATCAGGGCAAGGTGTTGATACATACCCAACTGGAAAGTCAGGATGACAAAGCTATTCAACTGAAGTTTTCGGTTAGCGACACAGGCATAGGTATCAGCAAAGACAAGCTGCAGCACATCTTTAATATGTTTACGCAGGAATCTTCCAGCACTACACGCAAGTTCGGAGGCACCGGCCTTGGTCTGGCCATCTGTAAACGACTGATAGAACTCCAGGGAGGTCGCATTGAAGTAGAAAGCGAAATGAATAAGGGCAGCGTTTTCAGTTTCGTTATACCCTATCAGCATGCAACGACAGCACCAACTGATACTGACCACAAAACGCATAGCGATGTAAAAGCATCATTATCTAATTTGCGCATTCTGTTGGCAGAAGACAATGAATTCAATAAGATGGTAGCCGTTGATACATTAGAAGAAATGATACCGGGGGCTGTTATCGATGTGGCTGTCAATGGAAAAGCAGCTGTGGAGCTGGCCATTCGCAATACCTATGATATCATATTGATGGATATTCAAATGCCTGAAATGGATGGCTATGAAGCGACAAAATTAATTCGCAGCTACAATGACGAAAAAATAAATAGTATTCCTATTATTGCGATGACGGCAAGTGTCATCAAGGCTGAGGTAGACAAGTGTTTCGAATGTGGCATGAATGCGTTTGTGGGAAAACCTTTCAATCCAGAGGAATTGATGGAAACCATTTCAAAGAATATTAATCATTGAACCAATATGAAAGATTACAAGGTGATCAATGTGGAATTCCTGCGTTCCTTCACGCAGAACAATCCTGTTAAAATTGCGAAATACATCAATATGTTCCTGCAGTCCGCACCGGACACCCTGAAGCAAATGAACAGCCAGTTGGCAGCAGGTGATTTTAAAGGTTTAAAAACTACTGCCCATTCACTGAAGCCGCAACTGGGTTACATGGGTATAGAAACCATTCATGAAAGCATTGTCCGGATTGAAGAATATGCAGAAACGGGAAAGAAACCCGAAGTAATCGCTGCATTGATAAAAGAAGTGGAGGCAACCTGCGCTGTTGCCTTCGAGGAATTGAATGATGTTATTAAAAATTCAAACTAATATTGTAAAGCAAAAAACAACCATGGACAAGGAAATCGTATTTATTGTTGACGACGAGCCTATGCACGCTCAGATGATGCAGGACCATCTGCAAACTGCCTATCCCAACTTTGAAATTCATATGTATAATACCGGTGAAGCCTGTGCCGAAAACATGGATAAAAAACCCGGTATAGTCATTTTGGATTACCACCTTGATGCTGTCGACAAAACCGCAAGGAACGGTATCCAGATTTTAGAATTCATTACGAAAGAATATCCCGATACCTATGTTATCATGATATCCGGTCAGGATAAGATTGATGTGGCTGTGGAATGTATGCGGGCAGGCGCTTACGACTACGTTGTGAAGAATGAAACCAGCTTTGTTCGCACGGAAAATGCCATTGAAAGGCTTTTCAAACATCGTTCAGTTATCAGGAGTAACGGGAACTACAAACGTATAAATAAAATTCTTATTGGTGGAATCACCATTATTATACTGTTCTCCTTCTACATGTACCTTACGGGTAGAATCAGTTAATGGTTTCAAATATTCCTGACTGACGGTTTTTCCGCACATTATCCCAAAGGAAGTACCTTCCGTTCATCGTGATGTAAACACCAACAGGTAGTGTCTGCACAAAGGATAGTGCGCATCCCATGTTAAATAATCCATCGGAACTACCGAACTTATAAGGTATCATAGCTCCTGTCAGAACAATGGTTTTTTCTATGCCTGCCTCTGCCAGCACCCTGCCTGTTTCCACCATGGTATCAGTGCCATGCGTGATGATAATCCTATTATCCGGACATTGAAGACATGACTGCATGATTCTGTTGCGATGTCCTGCTGTCATCTGCAGGCTATCAATCATCATCAGGGTAATAATATTAACGGGAATAGTACACCGGCCGAGGTTCAGGATTTCCTGAAGGTGGGTTTCCTTAAAATACAGCTTACCGTGTATTTCATCATATTCCTTGTCGAAAGTTCCGCCGGTTACAAATATGGAAATGCCTTTACTCAAATCTTATTTTTCCTTCAAAATTGATAAAACCTGCCGAATAAGAATAATAACGGCCAAAGAAAGACCAAAACTAACGATTAATGCAAGGTATACAGGATAGGTTTCTTTCAGGTCCTCAGGTATACCTCCGCTGAAAAGCGCAATGATCAAAGCCAGTGCCAGCAGGTTGGTAAGATAAGCAAGTACACACCGCCCGATGAACCGCTCCAGATTTACTACTACCAGTGCACTCATAGAGTTAGCCAACAGGTACAGGAAAAGTTCGGTGCCCCCAGCCATTACAATCAAATCAGAACCACCTCCGAACAGGGTTATGACCAGCAGCATGAATACGGCCAAAGATAACAGCACCCCCGACATAAGGAATGGGTAGTGTGCCTTGTTGACTACTTTCAGAAAATTGGATTCTCTAAGCATTTGCAAATTTGAAGATAAGTAAGCTTGTCGATTCTAAATAGCTTCAACGTCGCCCCTCCTGCTTTGTTCACCTACCCTAGCTATTGGGCCGGAATTGCTTCGCTTTACCCTTATCTTTATGCCATGAACGAGCGCAAACGCCAGAAAATAGCCGATTTCGATGTAAATGGAATCGGTGTGGACAACGGAAACCTTTTTGGGCTTCCCTTTAACTACGAAGAGAGTGAAGTGATTGTATTGCCTGTTCCATGGGAGGTTACCGTTTCCTACAGCCCGGGAACAGCCAAAGGTCCGGCGGCAATGTTGGCGGCATCTACTCAGGTAGATCTCTATGATACCGACCTTCCCAATGCCTGGCAACATGGCATCTTTATGCTGGGGATTTCTGAAGAATGGAGCAGGCGCAGCAAGCTCTTGCGTGCCAAAGCCGCTGAACATATCCGATTGCTCGAAGCAGGGGGCAGCGGCTCTGCAGAAGTGCTGGAAGAAATCAATGAAGCCGGTGATGCCCTCAGGAAATGGGTCTTTGAACAGTGCTCAGAAATCATGGAGCAAGGTAAACTTCCCTGTTTGCTCGGTGGCGACCACAGCACTCCATTGGGACTGATACAGGCACTGGCTATGCGACACAGTGAATTTGGCATACTTCAAATAGATGCCCATGCCGATCTGCGCAACGCATACGAAGGTTTTAAATGGTCGCATGCATCCATTATGTACAATGCACTGTCTATTCCTCAAATCAACAGCCTGGTGCAGGTGGGATTAAGGGATGTATGCGAAGAGGAAATGGACCTCATCAGAAATGAAAAAAGAATTCATGCATTCTTCGACCAGGATTTGAGAGATGCTCAGTTTGAAGGTGCAACCTGGCAACAGGTATGCAGGTCTATTGTAGAAAAGCTGCCTCAGAAAGTTTATATCAGTTTTGATATCGACGGACTCCAACCGAGCCTTTGTCCCAACACAGGCACCCCTGTAGCAGGGGGAATGGATGTTGCCCAGGTGCAATACCTGATTAAGGAATTACTGAAAGACGGCAAGACCATTATAGGGCTGGACCTGGTGGAAGTTGCTCCCGGAGATGATGAATGGGATGCGAATGTGGGTGTTCGCCTGTTGTATAAGTTGTGTAACCTGATGTTGAAAAGCAATAAAAAATAATGAAGTGGGCTGCCGGATTTGGGGTATTATTTTTCTTCATGAGCTGTCATGAGTCCACTCCCGCAACCCTTGAAGATGTCAGCATGCCGTTTTTTGGGAAAGAAGGGGTGCTTAGTGGCGCTTCCTTCCGGGACAACCAGGCAACAATTATAGTTTTCCTGGCACCCCAGTGTCCACTGAGTGAAAACTACTGTCTAACCTTAAATGAATTGTCGGCAATGTATGCTGCTCCCGGTATGCCTTTTTATGGCTGCGTCTCCGGCACCTATTTCAGCGATGCGGAAATATCTCGCTTTTTGAAAGATTACCAACTACAATTACCGGTATTGCTGGACCCGCAACAGGACCTTACCAGGCTACTGGGGGCTACCGTTACGCCTGAAGTCTTTGTGATAGACAGCAGCGGAGCCATCCTCTATTCCGGCGCTATCGATAACTGGGCAGTGGACCTGGGAGTAAAACGGGAAGTAGTTACAGAATTCTATCTTCGTGATGTATTGGCAGCGGTGCAGGATGAACGCCCTGTTCCCTACCGACAAACTAAACCTGTAGGTTGCTTTATAGAATGAGAAATTATCTATTAACTACCCTGGTCTTGATGGGCCTGATTGTGGCAGTTATCGGCTGTAAAAAAAAGGCGACAGATACTACGCCGCCTACATTCAGCAAGGACATTGCCGGTCTGCTGTATGAAAACTGCACCCCATGTCACCGACCGGATGCACCCGGTCCTTTCTCGCTTATCAGTTATTCAGATGCCTTGCGAAAAGCCAAAACCATTGTCAAGGTAACACAAAGTGGATACATGCCGCCCTGGCCCGCCGATCCGGAATACAGTCATTTTAAAGACGAACGACAGCTCAGTGCAGAACAAAAACAACTGCTGGCAGATTGGGTGGCAGCGGGATGTCCGCCGGGAGATACCACCAACCTACCCGAACTACCCACCTTCCCCAAAGGCTCCATGATTGGACAGCCTGACATGGTAGTGCCGTTTTCCGAAACCATCTCGATTAAAGGCAATAACGATGATCATTTTTTTCTGGTAAAGGTGCCTTTCGAATCTGATGAGCCCCATTTTATCAAAACCATTGAATTCATTCCCGGCAACAAGAAGTTGCTGCACCATATGAATGCCAATCTCATTGTCTACCGCCCGGGTGCAAAAAGCAATGTAACAAGAGGTGAGAAAGTCATTCCAACAGACCTCACGCTTACTGCCGAATCGGTGAATGACAGAATGAACAATAAAAATGACGACGGCACCTATCCCACTATGACGCCCCTGGTATGTAATTACCTTCCCGGAGTGTCGCCGGCTTTATACCCCGAGGGAATTGGCGGTTATCAGATGGGACAAACCAATGCGTTTTTTATCAATGATCTCCACTATGGACCCTCACCTGTCGATACGGTAGATGATGGTTCTTACTTCAACATCTTCTTCACCAATACCCCTCCTACCCGCCCTACTTATGAGCTGTTGATGGGTTCCCTGGGAGAAACACCCATTGAGCCCAGGCTGGTCATTCCCGCCGGTAGTATCAGCACCTTCACGACCCGCTATAAGGTACAGGAAGATATGTCGCTGCTTACCGTCAACCCGCATATGCACCTGCTGGGAAAATCATTCCTGGCATATGCACTAACGCCGCGAGGCGACACCATCCGATTGATTAAGATACCCAAGTGGGATTTTCGCTGGCAGTATTTCTATACATTTGAAAAGGTGATGAAGATACCTGCTGGCTCAGAAATAGTGGTCGAAGCTACTTTCGATAATACGGCCGATAACCCCAACAATCCCTACGTTCCACCTCAAATCATTGTGGAGAGAGCGCACCCCTGGGAAAGCATGAAAACAACCAATGAGATGTTGCAATTCATCATAACCTATATGCGCTATCAACCCGGTGACGAAAATATTTCTTTGGAAACTCCTACCTATGGCTGGTAATGCGTAAAAAGTTGGCTTACATAACCAGACCGGTGCTCATCCTGAGTCTAGTAAGTTGCTTTGCCGATATAGCAAGCGAAATGCTGTATCCTGTCATGCCGGTATATCTTTCAAGTATTGGATTCAGTGTCTTTCTCATTGGCCTCCTGGAAGGGTTGGCAGAGACCACCGCCGGTATAGGAAAAGGATACTTCGGTCAACTGTCAGATATCAGAGGAAACCGACTGCCCTTTGTTCGGTGGGGCTACTTTTTGAGTGCTGTATCCAAACCACTGCTGGCCGTATCAGCATTGCCATTGTGGATTTTTGGCGCAAGATTTATCGACCGCCTTGGAAAGGGAACACGCACGGGTGCAAGAGATGCCCTGCTTTCCGACCTTTCAGCGCCCGAAACTAAGGCACGTGTTTTCGGATTCCACAGAGCACTGGACACCCTGGGTGCCGTCATGGGTCCTCTGCTGGCACTGCTGTACCTGCAATGGCGACCGGAAGATTACAAGGGACTTTTTCTCCTGGCTTTCGGCCCCGGGCTTATCAGCGTATCGCTGCTCTTGCTCCTGAAGGAAAAGAAATCGGCACCGAAGAAAGAGGAGAAAATTGCGTTGTTCTCTTACTTCAAGTATTACAAAAAAGGAAATACATCCTACAGGTACCTGCTGAAATTCCTGTTACTTTTTGCCTTGTTCAACAGTTCTGATGTGCTGTTGCTGTTGAAAATGAAAGAGAGCGGAGCTGATGAAACACTCGTACTGACCGTTTATATCTTCTACAATATCGTCTTTGCGTTATTCAGCTTTCCACTGGGCATGCTGGCTGACAGATGGGGACTCCGGCGAACATTCCTTGCAGGCATCGGCATATATATTCTGGTATACCTCGGCTTTGCCATCAACACACAACCGGGCATATACTGGTTGCTTTTCTTTGGATACGGACTCTACGCCGCGGCTACCGATGGTATTGCCAAGGCATGGATTGCATTGCAGGCAAAAAAATCAGATACCGGAAACGCCATGGGTCTTTACAGCTCAGTTACAGGTATGGCTGCCTTCTTTGCCAGTAGCATGGCAGGTTTGATCTGGTGGCAGGCAGGTGCCGTGTGGGCCTTTGGTATTACCGCGCTGGCTGCTGCTGTTGTTTTTATCGGCATTGCCATACAACCCGCTGACTTATTATCCGATAAAAAGGCAGCGCTGTGAATGAAAAATGGCACCATCGGTTCCGGCTGGTTTCATCCAACCTATTTATAAGGGGAGTGACCCTGGGCGGTAAATTCATTTTCATCATCTTTCTGGCAAAAAACCTCACCACAGACCAGCTGGGAGAATGGGGGCTTTTCACTACATCCATTGCGCTGAGTCTCTACCTTGTAGGTCTCGACTTCTACACCTATTCCACCAGAAGTCTGCTGGAATATCCTATTGAAAAAAGGGGCGCCATGCTGCGCGACCAGATGGTCTTTTATCTGATAGGTTACGCCATTCTTTTTCCTTTGCTCAGTCTGTTGTTTGTATTTCAGCTGCTGTCCATCAAGTTCATATTTTTCTTTTACTTAATACTTATCCTAGAGCATTTCGCACAGGAATCTTACCGCATATTCGTAGTCTTCGCCAAGCCACTTATTGCGAATGTCATCTTGTTTCTGCGCACCGGTTTGTGGGCCTACCTGATTGTGCTCATTTGGTTCATGGGGTTTGAAGAAATCAAAACCCTCAAGGTGGCCTTGCTTTCCTGGATGCTGGGAGGTGTTGGTGCGGCTGTAATTTCCCTCTACTTTTTAAGCAAGATACCCTTCGAAAGGAAACGCATACCCATCAACTGGAACTGGATTAAAAAAGGCATCCGTGTGAGTATGTTGTTTTTCATGGCGACCATCGCTTTCAAACTGATAGAACTCGCAGACCGCTATTTCATCGCTTTCTACCATTCCACCCAGGAGGTGGGTATCTATACCTTTTACGCTAACATGGCCAATCTGATTGAAATTATCGGGCATACTGCAGTGGTCATCATTTTCTCTCCCAAGCTCATCGAATACTTTCATAGCAGCAACAAGAAATACCGGTTTGCGCATGCCGCATTTACGAAGAACATGCTTTTTTATACGGTGCTTTCCTTTGCTTTTCTGGCAGTGCTTATTACGCCCATTATTGGCTTTCTCGGCAAAGATGAATTTTACGCAGAACTGGATGTATTCATTGTCATGTGCGTCACTGAGATGGTTTTCAACATGTCTCTTGTATTTCATTATGTATTATATGTTCGCAAGCGGGACAAGTCTATCGTGTATGCCACCCTTATAGCCGCCGGCGTGAACATGGTGCTTAATTTTATTCTCATACCTCCCCTGGGCATTATGGGTGCGGCCATTTCCACACTCGTAAGTATGTTGCTGGTTTTGCTGCTCAAGCTGTATCTTTCCAACGACACGCCTGAAACCCAACAGATAGTGTTGCTCAAGACCAAAAGGCGCTTAAACCGGAACTGATGTCATTGCTGCAAAAAATCATACACAACCTGTTTGTCCGGGAATCGGGTTTGAAGCGCTATTTCCTCAATACCTCCTGGCTACTGATGGCGCGGGTGGTTCAAATGCTGGTTTCCTTGGTGGTGGGAGGAATGGTAGCCCGTTACCTGGGCCCTGAAAATTACGGGACCTATAACTATGTTATCAGCTTTGTAGGATTGTTTGCTGCGCTGTCAACCCTGGGCATATCTTCTGTGGTGGTGAAGGATATGCTTTCCGGTACAGCCACGCCTGCAGTTGCCATGGGTTCTGGATTTTTTCTCAAAATCGTTGGTAGTATCGTAGCGTTCCTGCTGGTAGCGCTCTGCACTTTTTTCATCGAAGATGCGGCAGCAGTGCGTTGGTTGCTTCTGATAGCTTCTGTGCAAACGATTACCAAATCGGCGGAAATCATCAACGCTTACTACCAGGCGAAAGTAGCCTCCAAACGCACTGTACAGGCGCAAATGGTTTCGCTGGTGGGGGTGAATATCCTGCGGGTTATCTTCATCTTCAGCGAACAGCCTTTGGCATGGTTCATTTACTTGCTGCCACTGGACGCCATTATCATTGGCAGTATCCTCACCCGTTTCTTGCGCAACTCCGAGGCTGCTATTTCCGGTTGGAAGCTGGACACTACCTATGCACGTCAACTCCTGAAAGAATCCTGGCCATCGCTGTTCTCGGGACTGTTCGTTACCGTATATATGAAAATCGATCAGGTAATGCTGCAAGATATGCTAGATGCCAGTGCTGTGGGCTGGTATGCAGCGGCAGTGCGTTTATCTGAAGTGTGGATTTCCATCCCCTGGATTCTGGCTGGCTCCCTGTTCCCTGCCATAGTTAACGCCTACAAAGAGAGCAAGGATTTATTTGCAACACGTATCAATCAGGCCTACATACTCCTCCTCTCCATTGCTCTGATAGTAGCCATCCCGGTGGCCCTGTTTGCACCGTTTATCATTCAACTGATATTCGGGACAGATTATAATTTTTCCGTAAATGTTCTGCAGGTGCATATTTTCTCCTGTGTATTTATTTTTCTGGGTTCCATTTCCAACAGATGGCTTGTACTGGAAAAGAAACAACAGTACTGGATGTATTACTCCGGGCTGGGTGCCTTGTCTAATATCTTGCTGAACCTTCTGCTTATACCACGATATGGCATCATGGGCGCTGCCTACGCTACCCTCATCAGCTATGCATTTGCCTATTACTTTGCCTTTGCACTTTTCCGCTCCACAAGAAAAATCTTCCTAAGTCAGACCAAAAACTTTCTGAGTGTATTGATGATCATTCCGGCTATCCGGGAAATCCGAAAGCTGCGGATACGTTAATCAACCAAACATCCGAAGCAGCAGGCGCGGCTGCAGCAACTGCGGGATGGAACCCAGGAGCGCTTTTAGCTTGCCTGTCCATCCGGTGGTTTTCTTTCCATGTACAATCACCACCCGGAGCCATTGCCACCATACCTTCCTGATCAGGCGACCACGGTAGCCTTCGCTCAGACACCAGGTGCTAAAAGCTTTCCACAACAGCAGACGGTTAGCATACAATGCGCGACTGTCGCCACTTATTCTGTTGCGCGCATGTACCCTGCGGACAGCCACGGGAGTTTGTATATTTCCGGGGTACAGCCTTCCCTTGAGGGCCAGTTTCATAAACAACTCGGTATCCTGATTCAGTGGCAGTGATGAATACAAACCACATTCCAGCAGCAGCGTTTTTTTTACGAGCAGCGCATCACCACTGAACCAGCCCAGCTTCCCTAAAGGTGCCATGGCATATATCAGTTCCTCCGGCGCTACCGCTTCCCGCAAGGTGGTCGTTTCAAATCCCATCTGCCGGCGCCATTGACCGGCCAGGGCAGCATCTTCATAGTGGATGCCCAGACATTCATAAACCCCGTCGGCGTCAGGATGAGCTTCCAGCGTTTTCCAGGTAACATCAAAGCGCTCAGCCAGCCACCTGTCATCCGCATCTAAAAATGCAATCCACGCACATCGCGCCGCGCGGATACCCAGATTCCTGGAGGGACCTGCACCCTTGTTGATACCCGCTCCGTGGGTCAGCAACTGAACTTTCGGATACTGGTATGCCAGTTGTCGGCATATCTCCAGAGAATTATCGGTAGAACCGTCTTCAATAAGAAGCACTTCCTCTACACAGGTATGTTGTACTGCAGACTCCACTGCCGCAGTTACATATTGCCCGGCTTGATATACGGGAATAACAACAGATATGCGCTTTTCTAATTCATGCATGGCGCGACAGCGTAGCAATTTCTCTGGTTAGAGGATGGTATTGCACCGTCCATTCCTTGTTTCGGTTCCACAAGGCAATACAGTCGCGGACATCCTTGCGGTCGGCATCATCTGCTATTACCAATGCCTGCGGCGTTAAGCGACCAGCCAATACCGGAATAGCGGGGTATCTGGCAATCTTACCTGTCCGCTCCGGTGGTCCGTCGATAATAAGCATATCTATTGCAGGTAATGTTTCGGGGAGCGTATACCATGGGTAGGTAGTGCCTTCCACTTCGATTGGTTCCAGGGGAGCATGTACCAATTGCACACAGGCATCCAGTCCTTTTGCCTTCAGCTCTTTCTCCACCTGCTGCAGGTAAGCCATATCTGATTCTATGGAAAGAATCTTAGTAGACAGCCCTTCCTGTTGTATCAGCGCTGCCATGAGATAAGTGGACAGTCCTGCTCCCAGCTCCATCACCACTTCAGGCTTACGGGCATGCAATTCCCTCAACATATGTAATGCGGCATCCGGAGCAATGGAAAAACCAGTGGCCGGTGGCAGTGCGCCCAGATTCGGCATCCACGACCTGATACTTTGCCACGCTTCCTGCCAGCGCATCGACCGTGTATGCAATACCTCCTGTTGTACCCACAGCTGCCTGGCCCAGAAGAGCACCCAGCCGCTGATCCATGCTATGGCCATGGCCGATGCTATATCCTGTTGCTCGGGAAGCAGTGTATCAATAACAAATAAAACGATATAAAAACCGATACCCACGGCGAGTGCCAGGAGCCAAATGCGTTTTTTCTTGAGATAGGACAGATGCATCATAATATTACCCTTTCAATTACTTCAGATGTTTCTTCGGCGACCTGTCTCCAGGTTCGGTAAGGCCAATCGGCCGGAACGCGCTCTCCCTGCCTGCTTCCCAGCCATTCGAGTAACTCAGTTATCCCCGACAAATTCGCATAGTGCGGTGCGGTGCTCAGCGGATAATTACCTGCCACCCAGCAACGGTTCGCCAGGTATTCATACATTTTCAGGGAGCTGCCGTAGAATGCTCCCGTTCTGAACCACGAATAATCGCCGTACACCGCAAGCCCGGCGTCTGCAGCTGCAACAAGATAACGCATATCGGCATTGGGCAAGGTTGAAAAAGTGTGTACCGTTGCTTGTTGAGGAGACACCTGTAAGGACTCCGGCTCATTGCTGACCAGGATAAACGCCATGGTGGCAGGGGCTTTTTCCACTATCTCCCGCAACCATTCGATACCCTGCCAGGGCCATGCATTTCCACTCCATAGAATAATCTGCTTGCCTTCTGCCCGAAGGGCATTAACCAATTGCCGTATAGCGTGTCCTGCCTCTGCAGCGTTCTCCTCGTAACGATAACCACCGTTTTCTATGCCGGTAATGTCGGCATGACCAATAACCTGTCGGCACCATTGTACCATTTCGTCGCTGATGGTGATAATCGCATCTGCCGGAAGCAGGCACTTGCGCAGATGAGCGTCTAACCTTGCCACCTCATCTGAAGTGGCACCCCGCGTAACTTTCAGCTCATCGGTAGGCCCGTTGAGCTCCACCACCACGCGTTTGCCCATGCGCTTCAGCCATGGTACCAGACCGGGGCCTTTCCCTTCCAGGCTCACCCTGATATAGACAATATCGCTTTGGGCGATGGTCCATAGCCGGTAAAGTGGATGTTGCGGATGATGGGCAGTAAAACCATCGGGAAGGCCGGAAAAGGTATGCAGCTGATACCCTAACCCTGTGAGTTCTTTTGCCAGATAATAGCCGTGCAGGGAAGAACCTCCCGTTACAGGAAAATGCGATGGGTATAAAAAAGCCACCGATGTTTCACTCATCGAAGCGAAAGTAATATTTTTACCCCGACATAATCAACTCTTACTTGAAAGAATACCTCCTCGAGATACTTTGGTACGATTACCTCATCTATCTCATCTACATTGTTTTTTTCTCCTACCTGATTGATAGAATCGGCAGGGTGGGCTTTGGACTTTCTGCAAGAACCACGCGCATTACCATGCTCACCTTCCTGCTGTATTGCGCCTGCATTATTG
This sequence comes from Bacteroidetes bacterium UBA3022, assembly GCA_002346225.1. Taxonomy (GTDB): domain Bacteria; phylum Bacteroidota; class Bacteroidia; order Chitinophagales; family BACL12; genus UBA11426. The sequence continues at coordinate 26,248 of DDYY01000011.1, read as the reverse complement.
CCGACAGCTTGTTCGACTTCATGCCGTTTATGCCGGATACCCACCTGTACAGCTACATGATTACTACCGGTTTGTATCCCGAAACGTCATCCGTCAACGTGTTAGCCATCTATTATCTGTCCATAGGAATTGGCATACTCTGTCTGAACAGTCCTGTCATATTTACCTTTTTCAATATTTTATTTTACATCCTCGGTATGCAGTTTTTTATTTCCGGATGCATCATCACCCGGGAAAAGCGGAAGGAAGCACAACAATACGTGATGTCCCTGTTCCTGCTCCTGTGGCCCGCGGCATTCATGTATATCGCTGTTCCCCTGCGCGAAGCCTATATCCTGCTGGCAATGGGTATCTACCTCACGGGTGTTGTACGACTCCTGCACGTGGGTAAAGCTTTTCACTTGTTGGTCGGTGCGCTGTTGCTCCTTTTATTGCGCATGCAGTTACTGATCGCGGTTATTCCGGTCACGGCTGTATTGCTTATCTGGAAAAGACCAATGGCAACATGGTTGCGCGCTGCCGCAGTAGCAGGCATAGCAATAGCCGCTGTGCTGTTCCTGCGCTTCCTGGTGCTCGGTGAATCCTTCTCTCCGGAGGCACTGGCGCAACTCCGCAACGATTACCTGGTGGATGCCGGCACCCAGACTTACGGTAATGTATACTGGCAGACGTATGGCGATATGCTGCTGGACATCCCATTTTTGGTGTTGCAGTTTTTACTGTCTCCCCTACCTGTTTTTTCTGCGCATGACTTCTCTGATATGACGTTTGCCACGCTGGATATGGTTTTTGTGGTCGTGTTGTTATTGCTGATTGCAGCGGGAGGTCCTTCCGTATGGAGCAAGAATAAAGCATACCTGCTGTTCGCATTGGTGTTTGCCGTCATTTTCGCACTGTATGAATTTCACATCACCGGAGCTGTCCGCCACAGAATGCCGCTCGTGCTGATGCTGATGGTTCCTGCATCGGCCACCGTGGCAGGATGGCTGAATAAAAGATGGGACAATGACCCGTCTTAGTATTTGTATTGCCACTATCGATGACCGGATTGAGCACCTTCGGCTGCCGGAACAACAGCAACCCGATTCCATTGAATGGATAGTTATACACCAGATTACCGATACCACCGACTATTCCGCGTTCTATGCCACCCACCCGCACGTGCAGTTTCATACCATGCAGGGTAAGGGATTATCCAGATCACGCAATGCCGCATTGCAACTAGCTACCGGCGAATGGATATATCTCTGCGACGATGATATTACCCTCAGCGCGGAGCTGTTAAGCATCCTGGAATCAGCTGCAGCGCATTGGCCCGACGCAGCGATTTTGACTTTCCAGCTGCGCACTCCCGGAGGTGCGTTCTTTAAAAACTACCCGCAGGCACCGATGCTGCATCATCAACGCAGCATTGGAGGAGTCAGCAGCGGCGAAATTATTTTGCGAAAAAAAGCGGTGGACCAGGGAGCTGTTCGTTTTGATGAACGCTTCGGATTGGGAGCGAACTTTATCAGCGGCGAAGAATACCTGATGCTGCGCCATGCTATGCGCGAGGGAATACCAATAGCGTTCTATCCCGCCGCCATCGGTACGCACCCGGAGAACAGCACAGGTACCAACTTCACACCCGCATTGGTGCAGTCGAAAGGAGCCATCATCGCCACCACCTATGGCCATGCCTGCTGGATGCTGAACTTCCTGTATGCCATCAGAAAGCACCCCGTCTACCGGCACCAGTTGGGCTTCTTCGCTTTTTTGAAGTACATTTATTCAGGTAGTAGAGCATATTTCAATGGAAGATGAAGCCCTTGTTTCGGTAATCATGCCGGTACACAACAGTGCTGCAGTATTGCGGGAGGCTGTAACATCGGTATTGCAGCAAACTTACGCGCAACTGGAAATCTGGTTGGTGGACGATTGCTCCACCGACGATAGCTGGCAGCTGATGCAGACGCTTGCTCAGGAAGATTGCAGAGTGCAGTTGATTAGACTGGAGAGCAACGGGGGAGCCGCCGCAGCGCGAAACCATGGAATCCATGCTGCCCGTGGTCGCTATATAGCTTTTCTGGATGCCGATGATTTATGGCTGCCCCAAAAGCTGGAACGCCAGATAGCATTCATGCAACAACACCACTCCCCCCTATCCTGCGCCGCTTATGCCTGGATGGATGCCAAAGGAAATCCCACCGGAAAAACAATACGCGTACCTGCCCGCATCAGCTACCGAAAGCTGCTGCGCTACAATAGTATAGGTTGTCTGACTGCCATGTACGATACCCAAATCTGCGGCAAACAGTTCATGCCGAATACACCCCAACGCCACGACTGGGGCTTGTGGCTGTCCATTACCCGACAGTTTGGTCCGGCTACGGGACTTCAGGAAGTACTGGCACAATACAGGACAGGCAGCCACTCATTGTCTTCCAACAAATGGAAAGCAGCCCGACATAACTGGACCATTCTGCGCGAACACGAACAGAAATCCATGCCGGTTGCCATCTGGTATTACCTGCAGTTCTTATTGTTCAAAAGCCTGAAATATTTAAATATAACATCCATATGAATACGTATACTGTCTTCGGCGCCACCGGATTGATTGGAAGTTATTTCCGAAAAGAACTTTCAGATGCCCACCTCCAGCTGGCAGTCCGCAATTCGCCTGAGGCATTGCAGGTGAATGAAAAAGAAGTACTGGTGGATTTCGAGCAACTTGAAAATTATCCTGATCTATTTGACGCAGATGCCATTTTCTGCTGCTTGGGAACCACCATCAAAAATGTGGGCGGCGACCAGCAGAAATTCCGACATATCGATATGGAGATTCCCGCAAAGATTGCCACACTCGCTGCCAGGCATGGTGCAAGCACTTTACTGGTGGTGTCTGCTATGGGTGCCCATCCCGAAAGCAAAATTTTCTACAACAAAGTGAAGGGTGAGATGGAAGAAGCCATGAAAGCAGCCGGGCTGACCTCCCTCTATATCTTTCGGCCTGCACTGTTGATGGGCAAGCGCCGGGAGAACCGCACCGGAGAAAAAATAGCGCAGGCAATTATGCCTGTTTTCAGTCCATTATTGGGGGGCAGACTGAAAAACTATCGCCCCATCCACGCCAAAACAGTGGCACAGGCCATGGCCTATTTCGCACGCCAGCCGCAACCGGGTATTCATACACTACTGTCCGCAGAAATCCAGGCTGCCGTTTAAATCATTACCCAACCAGTGAGCCCCGACCAGCACCGCAGCATCATCCAGCAAGCAGCCGCACAATGTGGCTTCAGCTATTGTGGTATTTCCGCTGCCGCTTTTCTGGAAAAGGAAGCTAAAGAGCTGGAGGCATGGCTGCAACAAGGTCTGCACGGAAAAATGCAGTACATGGAAAACCATTTCGATAAGCGTGTAGACCCTTCCAAACTGGTGCCCGGTGCGCAGTCTGTCATCAGTCTGATGTACAACTACTATCCACCCGTGGAGCAGTCGCACGAAAATGGACCTAAGATTGCGCGGTATGCCTACGGCGAAGATTACCATTTCGTAGTAAAAGATAAACTGCGGGAAATGGTCTCCCTGCTGGAAGAAAAAATAGGGCAATTTACTGCCCGCATTTTTGTCGATAGTGCCCCGGTGCTCGAAAAAGCATGGGCCAAAAAATCAGGATTGGGCTGGCAGGGGAAGAACACCAATATCATCCATCCCAAATCAGGTTCTTATTTTTTCTTAGCAGAAATCATATGCGATATTTCTGCCACGCCCGATGGTCCCATAAAAGACTATTGCGGTACCTGCACCGCCTGTATAGACGCCTGTCCCACCGATGCCCTGTACGAACCTTATAAAATCGACGCGTCCCGATGCATCAGCTACCTGACCATAGAACTCAAGGACGAACTGATTCCTGAAACCTTTCACAACAAGATGGAAGGATGGGCCTTTGGATGTGATATCTGCCAGGAAGTTTGTCCATGGAATCGATTTTCCACTCCCCATACCGATAAGCGACTCGCTGCAAAAGAAGCCATCATCAGCTGGAATACTGTCGATTGGCAGGAAATCACCGAAGAAGTTTTCAAGCAACTCTTTAAAGACAGCCCGATTAGTCGTCCTAAGTGGTCGGGCTTTAATCGGAACCTGCAGTTCCTGCAAAAAGCCCCCTAAAGCCATCTCTTCCATGTCAGCTCATTGTGTCAACTACCTTCAAAACAAAATGCAAGCATACGCAGTGCTGGTGCAGCCGCTGGAAAAAATTTCCACCAGTGGTCTTTTTAAGGTAGCGGTAACATCTAACAAAAACATATGGGAACTCTATATTGAAGATGAATACGGATTGCTCGGCAATTACAACCGCGTTACCGATTTATTTCTGCTACTGCACAACCTCAGAACTTATCAGGAAAGCGATGACTACCCTGACTGGTGCGTATACCACAACATCCCTCCTGAAGATTCGAAGTGGTTAAACTATTTCAGGGAACTGAGCAGGATATACAGGGAAATGGAACAAGCTTTGGGTGGCCTCGACCCTTGTATCAGTACTTTCGATTTTGAACTGGGAGCCGGCGACTTTCAGGCACTTTTAAAGGCAGAGTAAATAAACTTAGTGGACAGTTTCTTCAGGCTGCCAGCGCATAATGTAAGCTGCCTTTACCGCCTGGTCTCTTTGGTTGGGTAATAAAAAGGAAAAGTTCAATCGGGAAACAGTAAAATCGGGAGCCTCCCAGACTACTTCAAACTTACCATCGTAGTTGCTCCGAAAATGCGCCAGCCCTGCCACTCCGGTATAAATAAAAGTCTCCTGTTGCAATGTATCAAGCTGGTGATCGAAAATTTGTGGCACCGTCCTTTGCGCATAAAAGTCTAGGCTGTGTCCGCCCTTGCTGAAAAAATAAAAACCATCCGCATCCGGAGCATGAACTTGTGCCCACCTTCCGGCGGTATTGGTACTTTGATAAGCCATCAGTGCGGGGTAAAAAGCTGTTGCCATGACCATTCCCGTGATGCCGGCAATGAAAATTACCGGGAAAACGATGGCTTCCACACCCTGCAATGTCTTTCTAAAATGGTAAGCAAGGAAACCCATCCCGATGATAAGCATCCACGCCCACCATTCCTTCAAGGGAAACAGATAGGTAGCAACGGCCATGGCTGCCAGTATAAACGACACCTGGAATGCAAGGAACCAGTTTCCGACTCGCTGTAGCAATGCCGGTTTTGCTTCCTGCAACGTATATAAAAAGTGAGCAACTATAATGGCGGCAAAAGGGAAAAGAGGAAAAACATAATGCGGCAACTTGTACCTGGACGCAGAAAGTACCACCAGCATGAGCACAAATCCCGAAACAGAAAACCCTTCCGGCAAATGCTTTAGTCGCAGTCCATCTTTAACCAATAACCAGAGCACCCAGATCAACGCCGGAAAGAAAAGCAGCACCCAGGGCTGCAAGTCCCACAACATGGTTTGCAGAAAATAATACACCGGGCTATCGTTCTGCCAGTAGTTCTCTCCTGTTATCCTGCCAAAACTTTGTGTCCAGAAGAAAAATTTCAATCCGGAAGGACCTTGTAATCCATACACTTCTTTTTCCGGGTGCATATCAAATTGTTGGTAAAGACCAATGCACATCGGCAATAATAACAGCGCCACCATCATTAGCATCAGCAGCCATTTGTAATCAAAAATGGCTTTGTAGTTGCGAGTCAGAAGCAAATGTCCGCCAAGGGCAATACCGGGTAAAACCAATCCCAGCGGTCCTTTGCTCATCATAGCCAGCGCAATACTTACGGCAGCTACAAACAAATGCCGCCAGTGCCTGCTGTGCAGGTAGGCAGCCAGTTGCCATATGGCCAGCATGTTCCATCCGGTCAGCAGTCCATCGGTGCGCACGTCATTCGTCATCAGGAAATAGGCCTGCGTGGATGCCAGCACCAGTGCCGCTACCCTGCTCCGTTGCTCATCGTACCATAAGCGCGAAAAGCGGTAGGTGGAGTAAATGCCGATGAGCAACACCAGCAATGCCGGTAGCTTGTAGCTCCAGTTATGAATGCCGAATAATTGAAAGCTAAGTGCCGAGGACCAGAAAAGAAAAGGTGGCTTATCCAGATAATCCTTGCCCCTGTGGTACACTTCAAGATAGCTGCCACTTTCCTGCATCTCCCTGCTGATGCTTGCATATTGCGCAGCATCAATTTCCATAATATCAATACCGAGATTGCAGACGTATACGCACAATAAAGCTGCAAAGCCCCACAGGTACCGGTTCTTGTTCAACATCGAAAACAGCGCTCCTCTTGTCATATTCATCAGTGCATACGCTCACCGCGCAATTCCATTCCCTGCAATACCTCGGCCTCATAATGGAGCCATTCCTGCCACCGCTCTCTGGTTCTTTCTTTCCCTGCATAGGTTTCTGCCAGGTCGATGAACATGCGGTAATGACCGGCTTCTGCAATCATAAATTCCCTGTAAAACCGGCGCAACTCAATATCCTCCAATCCCTCGCTCAGCAGCCTGAATCGCTCGCAACTGCGGGCTTCAATCAACGCAGCCATCAACAGGTAATCGAGCAATACTTCCTGCTTGCTGTGCTTGCCATTCTTGCGAAACTGCTGCAGGGCTGCCACATAGGTGTCTTTTCGCTGCTTACCCAGCGACAATCCGCGCTGCTGCAATACTTTGAGCACCATCCTGAAATGCCCCCACTCCTCAGTTACCACAGGTGCTAAAGCTGCCACCAGCTCCTCCTTATCGGGATACAGCTGTATAAGACTGATGCAGGTAGAAGCTGCTTTCTGCTCACAAAAAGCGTGATCACTAAGGATTTCTTCCAAACTCATGGCCGCTAAATTCACCCATCTGGGGTCTGTGGGAAGCTTCAGTCCTAACATGTTGGTAATTTAGCCCAAAAATAGGGAATGCCGAAAATCCTTGTCATCCGTTTTTCCAGCATAGGAGATATCGTACTCACCACACCGGTACTCCGCTGCCTCAGTCGTCAGGTGCCGGGAGCGGAAATCCATTTCCTTACTAAAAAAGCCTATGCCGGATTACTGGAAGCCAACCCTTATATCCACCGCATCCACGCTATGCAGACGCGGGTAAGTGAGGTGATTCCCGCCCTTCAGCAAGAGCAGTTTGATTATATCATAGACCTGCACAACAACCTCCGCAGCATGCTGGTCAAGCGCGCGCTGAAAGCACCCGCTGCTGCCTTCAACAAGCTGAATCTTCAGAAATGGTTGATGGTAAGGCTCAAAATCAACAAGCTGCCTGAGATGCATATTGTCGACCGCTATATGGCCGCAGCTGCCCATTTCGGTATTGTAAATGACGGAGAAGGACTGGATCATTTCATCCCAACTTCCACCCCTGACCCCTCAGCAATCCTACCTCCTGCATTCGCTAATGGTTATATCGCCTTTGTAATCGGTGCGCAGCACGCCACCAAACAGCTACCCGTTGCACAATTTCGGAAACTGATAGAGCTGGTAATACAAAACCCTGCCAGCAGCACAAAACATATTGTCCTTATCGGAGGTCCCGAAGATGCTCCAATGGGGAAGGCTATCGCAGAGGGCTTTGAAAATGTGTGGGACGTTTGCGGTAAATGCTCCATTCAGCAATCGGCGATGTTACTGGAAAAGGCCGAGCAAGTGGTAACACATGATACCGGCATGATGCATATTGCAGCTGCGCTGGATAAGAAAGTAATCTCTGTATGGGGAAATACCATTCCCGAATTCGGCATGTACCCTTACTATGGCAAGCGCCTGTCCCTGCAGGAACAACGCAGCCTGCAACTGATTGCTGAAAACAGGGACCTCAGCTGCCGTCCCTGCTCCAAAATTGGGTATAAACAATGTCCGAAAGGCCACTTTAAATGCATGAATGACCTGTCCATGCAACAAATCGCCCATACCTTGAGTCTTCCATAGAGCAATGATTGCTTAATTTTGTCAAAAATGCAGGGAATGGATGATACGCTGATGCATATCTCGCCGATAGACGGGCGCTACAAGGATAAAGTAAAGGAACTCGAACAATATTTTTCTGAGTACGCACTTTTCAAATACAGGCTCTACGTAGAAATTGAATACTTCATTTCGCTGACCGAAATACCGTTGCCGCAACTGGCACAATTCGACCATAACAAACGCAGCGACCTCAGAAGCATCTACAAAAAATTCACGCCCGTGGAATGCAGGCGCATCAAAGAGATTGAGCGCACCATCAACCATGACGTAAAAGCGGTAGAGTATTATATCAAAGAAGCTTTCGATAAGCTGGGACTGGAACAGTACAAGGAATTCATCCATTTCGGCCTCACTTCTCAGGACATCAATAACACCGCTGTGCCCATCAGCTTCAAGGATGCGTTGCTCGATGTGTACGCACCCATTTTTGAAGATATCATCGGCACGCTCAGTGATTTGGCAGGCTCCTGGGGACATATCCCTATGCTGGCGCGCACCCACGGACAACCGGCTTCTCCTACCATGCTGGGCAAGGAAATCAGGGTATTTATCGAACGCCTGAATCAGCAAAGAAACCTGCTGAATGCGGTTCCCTTCTGCGCTAAATTCGGCGGTGCAACGGGTAACTTCAATGCGCATTTCGTCGCCTATCCGGATGTAGACTGGATTATGTTCGCCGACCAGTTTGTATCCAATCGACTGGACCTCCATCGCTATCGGTACACCACACAAATTGAACACTACGATAACCTGTCGGCTGCTTTTGATGCTTTAAAAAGAATAAATATCATTTTGATTGATATGTGTCGGGATATCTGGACCTATATCTCCATGGATTATTTCCGGCAAACAGTCAACAAAAACGAGGTGGGCTCATCGGCCATGCCACACAAGGTCAATCCTATAGACTTCGAAAATGCCGAAGGCAACCTGGGTATCGCCAATGCCATCTTTGAACATATGTCGGGGAAACTGCCCATCTCTCGATTACAGCGCGACCTCACCGACAGTACGGTATTGCGCAATATCGGCGTACCCATTGCCCACACATTGATTGCAATGAAAAGCCTGCAAAAAGGTTTGAAAAAGCTGAAGGTGAATGAAGAGCGCATAGCGCAGGAACTGGGACAGAACTGGGTGGTTGTGGCAGAAGCACTGCAAACGATTTTACGCAGAGAAGGCTATCCACAGCCCTACGAAGCACTCAAATCACTTACCCGGGGTAAGGGTGTACTAACCCAGGAAGACATCCATACATTCATTGATGGACTGGATATTGAAACCGAAGTGAAGGAACAAATGAAAGCCATCACGCCCTTTAACTATACAGGATTCCGATTTTTCTGATATGAACAAGCGATTGCAGGAAGGGGTAGATTTCTACTTTGACAAGAATGGTTTGCTGGTATTTACCGCGCACTACCTGACTGAACGCGGTTACTGTTGCGGAAACGGATGCAGGCATTGCCCCTATTCGGATAACTCTCCCGCTGCCAATAACGTTACCGGAAAGCAGAAGCCTGCTGTCAATTGAATCGCAATGCCTTCACCGGGTCTATCCTGGCTACCAGCACTGATGGTATGACGAGAAATGCCAGACTCACCACCAGTGTTCCCGCATTGAGTAACAGAATTTCACCATAGCGAATAGCGACCGGTGCTACAGTTACATAATAGGATGCTTCCGGCAAACGGATAATACCAAAAGTCTGCTGCAGGTAGCAGATACCCAGCCCCAGCAAGTTGCCCAATACCAAACCCCAGATAATGATATGGGCGCTCTTAAAGAGGAAAATCCAACGGATATTGCCATTCGTGGCCCCCATCGCTTTCAATGAACCGATCATGCGGGTGCGCTCCAGGATAAGGATGAGCAAGGACGTAATCATATTGATGACCGCCACCACCAGCATCAAAATCAATATGATTCTTTCATTGATTTTCTGCAGGTTGAGCCAGTCGAAAATTCCGGGAATCAATTGGTAGACGGTCTGGACATTCCAGAAAGGATTGGTTTGAAACTGCACTTCATCTGCTACGGCCTGCATATCGGAAGGGTCCTTTAAGAACACTTCGTAACCACCCACCTCATTCCCGTTCCAGTTGTTCAAATCCCTGATTTGACGGATGTCTACCAGCGCAAATAACTTATCGAACTCCTCCAGACCGGTATTGTAAATACCAGCAACGCGGAACCTCTTATAGCGCTGCCGAAAGTTCCCCTGACTGCCATTATCGATAAAATGCAGCAGTGCACTATCACCCACCTGTAGTTGCATGCGCTCTGCCACGGAACGGGAGAGCAACATGTCCTCGCCCGAATCGCTGTTGTAAGAAAGTGTATCACCTGCAATGATGTACTGGCGAAAACCATCCCAATAGAAATGATCGTCCACCCCTTTGAGGATAACACCTTCCATGCTACCTCCCTTTTTAATGATGCCGGCTTTTCGCGCATATACCTGTACAGTCTCAATGGCATCCTGCTGTGCTGCCCATTCCATGAACGCCGTATCGTAGGGTATGGGAAGGTCGTCGAATGAGCTGCGCAGACTTTCTTTGGAAATATTGATATGCCCCCAGAAGCCATAAATTTTACTGCTGATGGTATCGCGGAATCCGTTAACCATGCTGGACGCAACTATCATAACCGCCAGACTGAGGGCAATGGCGATGCGCGCAATCACAATAATCAAACGCGAGAAGGACCGGGTCTCATTGCGAATAATCCGCCTGGCTATATAAAATGGAAATCGCATGCGTTATAAGTTCTAACTTTACCCTGTTGCGTATGAATATATTACTACTGATAGTCCTGTCGCTGTCCTCGGTGACCGGTTGTAAAAATACAGATTCCTCAGGGGAACAAGAGAGCGCCCTCCCCACCTTGCAAACCGGTGCGGAACGTATGGATTATTACCTGCCGAAGCTGGCAGGGAAACGCGTGGGACTGGTCATTAACCAGACCTCCGTGGTAGGCAAGACGCCACTGCCTGATACCTTGCTCGCTGCCGGTATTGATGTGCGTAAAATTTTCGCTCCCGAACACGGTTTCAGGGGCGATGCTGCCGACGGTGCCACCATACTCGACGGAAAAGATGCCAAGACTGGCTTGCCGGTAATTTCCATCTACGGCAAGAAAAAGAAGCCGGCCCCTGCAGATCTCGAAGGGATTGATATTATTATTTTTGACATACAAGATGTGGGTGCACGCTTCTACACTTTCATATCCTCCATGCATTACGTGATGGAGGCCTGTGCTGAAAACAACATCCCCGTGCTCATCTTCGACCGTCCTAATCCGAACGGATTTTACGTAGATGGCCCGGTTCTGGATCCGGCCTATAGCTCGTTTGTCGGTATGCACCCGGTACCCGTTGTCCATGGCATGACCATTGGCGAATACGCCCAAATGATCAATGGAGAAGGCTGGCTGGCCAACGGCGTGCAGTGTGCCCTGGAGGTAGTGACCTGCAGCCATTACCGGCATTCGGATACCTATGAGGTTCCCATTCCGCCCTCTCCTAACCTGCCAACCGCCGAAAGTATTTACCTCTACCCCTCCCTGTGCTTCTTTGAAGGCACCGGTGTATCTGTAGGTCGGGGCACGGATAAGCCTTTCGAGGTATTTGGAGCACCCGCTGCCACCCAATTCGCCTATACCTTTACGCCTGCCCCTAATAAAGGGAGTACCCAGCCGCCTTTCAATGGACAAAGATGTTACGGAAGAGATCTGAGCCAACTGCCCGATAGTGTGCTCCTGGCCGGGCGCCTGCAATTGGAATACCTGATAGATATGTATCAGTCCATAGGTGCCACCACCGATTTTTTCAGAAAAGATGGATTCTTTGATAAACTTGCCGGCAGCGACTTGCTGCGCCGCCAGCTGGAAAGCGGACTGTCCGAGGAAGAAATCCGGCTGAGCTGGTCGGATGGTTTAGCCGCATTTAAAAGGGTCCGCAGTAAATACCTGCTTTATCCCGATTTCGAATAATGGAAAGCTCTATGCGCATTATCTATATGGGCACACCCGATTTTGCAGTGCCGTCTCTGGAAATCCTACTGGAAAATGGTTTTGAGGTGGTGGCAGTGGTTACCGCCCCCGACAAGCCTGCCGGAAGAGGTTTGCAATTACAAAGCTCGCCGGTTAAACGCTGTGCGGAAGAGCATAGCATACCGGTATTGCAACCCGAAAAATTAAAGCACCCCGACTTTCTTGCAACGCTGGCCGGTTTTCAGGCCGATTTACAAGTAGTGGTGGCATTCAGAATGCTGCCGGAGGTAGTATGGAATATGCCGCGCCTGGGCACCATCAACCTGCACGCTTCCCTGCTGCCTGCTTACAGGGGGGCAGCCCCTATCCAATGGGCCATTATCGACGGAGCCAAGGTAACAGGAGTAACTACCTTTTTTCTCCAGCACGCCATCGATACCGGCAATATCATATTGCAGCAGGAAGTGGCTATAAGTGAAGACGACGACGCAGGCAGCCTGCACGACAAACTGATGCACACAGGCAGTCAGGTAGTATTGAAATCGGTGCAGATGATTGCGCAGGGCAACATTGTTACTACCCCGCAGGAGGAGGGCGACTATCCCAGGGCTCCTAAGATTTTCAGGGAGGATTGCCAGATTAACTGGGAACAGCCTGCAGGGGTGGTGCGCAACTTTATACGTGGATTATCGCCTTATCCCGGCGCCTATACCGATTTTGCCGGAAAGCAGCTGAAGGTATTTCGGTGCATCATAGAACCAGCTACAGATGAGGTTCCTCCGGGTCAAATGCAGACCGATTACAGCTCTTACATTAAGTACAGGGCTACAGACGGCTGGGTAAGCGTTACCGATATCCAGTGGCATGGTAAAAAACGGATGGAGACCAGCACCTTCCTGCGTGGATACAGGCCATAAAAAAAGCCTCTGATGGGGACATCAGAGGCCTGTGGTTTGTTTCTTGGAAATAGCGTTGGGAATTGACTTGCCTTACAAAGATGTACTATTTGGAAGAAGTCTGCAAGACCGCCGACAGGCCCTCATTTCGCAGAAAGGGCAAATGTGACTGCTTTGATTAAATTATCCTGCCAAAGCAGTAGGAACAACGCAGTTCGATTAAAATAAAAGATCTATAATTCCAATTGTGACAGGAATAAAAAATAATACAATGCCTTAATGAGATTAAATTGGCAATTATCCTATAAATAGAGGCGTATTTGTGAAACAAACTGTAAATATTTTGTTAATCACAAATTACGGTACATCCGGACAAAAAAAGACCGCCTGCTATTAACAGGCGGCCTGCAAAACCTGACAAATGCTTAACCCTCAATCTGCCAGTTTCTTAAAGTCCTTCTTACTAAAACCTTTAGGAGAAGTACTTGTTGTTTCATCTTTATAAACCAAGGCACCTGTGGATGCATCCACAATCATCTTGGTATTGACATAGGTAAACCCGGAAGTCTGCCTTTTGTTTACTATAACACAAACAGCGTCTTCTGAACCTTGTTCAACCAGTTTATCAATGTACGATTTGTCTACAATCTTCACTTCGCCTTTGTACAGATCACGTATAGACGCGTAATCCAATCCTTCCTCTAAATCCTGGGCCGAAATATACAACTTTTTCAATTTTACAATACTACTTTCACTGTTTATTTTTTGAGAGTAGTTCGCATATTCGCTGTCACCCTGTTCTTTGTACAACACAAACTGTACCTTGTCCTGCAGCAGCTTAACGGCATTTACAAGGCTGGTATTCCTGTTTTCACCGTCATATCCCATTATGGGAGAACCGGCGATATTTTCTACCAATTTGCCCTTTTTGGTAAAGGCAACAATGCGCAAAACTTCAGAATACACCGTGGTGCCATCGTCTTCTACAGACTGGTTTTTCTGGTATACCAGGAAGCAGTTCTGAGCTGTCCAGCTTAATTCTTCGTAATCCGCTTCAGATATATACTCCACCTCATTCAAATCCCAGTAGCCATCAATTACGGAACGCAAATCCTTATTGATGTCGTTGTCCGAATCTGAAAGTATTACGTAAAGAGGTAATTGCAGCCGCTCCTGTAAAGAGGTTTCAGCTTTTGCTACGAAAGCAAGAAGTGAAAAGGCAAGAAGTAATGTAGTGTGTTTCATATCTATAGGTGCTGAGGGAAGAGCCACAGATGTTCCAAAGATACGGAAATGACGGTGTCACTTCCAAATATTTTTTGAAAATTTTTAGAACCAGCGGATGCGGCGAAAGATGTAATATAGGATTACGGCGCACAGTACGGAGAAGATAGAAACACCCAAAAAGGCGCTGCTGCTGCCTGCAAACGGCAATGGATCGAGATTCATGCCGTAAAAGGAGGCCACCAGCGTGGGCACCATCAATATGATAGTGACTGAAGTTAAACGCTTCATCACCATGTTCAGGTTATTGGAAATAATGGATCCGAAGGCATCCATAGTCCCGTTGAGGATATTGGTGTAGATATTCGCCATTTCAGAAGCCTGCCCGCTATCGATGAGGATATCCTGCAGGTAATCGCTCTTCTCTTCATCGTCCTTGATGCCGAGCACTGTATTGGTCCGGGCCAGCTTCATCATGAGCAGCTCGTTAGCGCGCAAATCCGTTACAAAGTACACCAGCGACTTCTGGATATTCAGCAATTTCGACAGTTCCGTGTTGCGGCTGCTGTGCATCAGCTCCTTTTCTATAAGGTACCTGCGCTTGTTCATCTCGTTCAGGTACTGGGTGAAATAGAAGACATTCTTTTCAAAAATCTTCAACACAATGGTATCCTTATCCGTGGGATTCAAGTGCTTGATGGCCACTGAGAACAACCAGTCGATGACCCTGTTCTGGGCACTGGAAATAATGATATTGTGGTCTTTGGTAAGAATAATGCCCACCGGAACCGTGATGTAAAACGCCTCATTATCCACAAAGTGCTCCAGATCATTCTCTATGGGCGTGTTGATGACTATCAGCTTTACGTTGTCGTCTACCTCAAACCTGGAACGCTCGTTAATATCTATGGAGTCGAGCAGGAAGTCGATGGGAATATCAATGGCATCGCTGAGTTGGGCTAATCGCTTATGGTCGAAGGGAGGGTATACGTTGATCCAGCAGTCTTTTTCAGGTCTGTCAATTTCTACAATGTTATTCTGTTCTCTTTTGTAGTATTTGATCATGACTGCCCATGCAACGTTTAAGGATTAATCGCTGCAAATGTAGTTTTTTTTAATCACTAATCAGCAATAAGGCACTTGCAACACAGTTTTAATGGGCCGGAGGGGCATCCATTAAATGTCATTTAGGTATTACCTTTGTCGGGTTCGCAAGCAGCAAAACACCTCTTATGAAAAAAAGCATTCTCGCCCTATTAGTTATTTGTGGGATTTACCAAACCGCTGACGCACAGCTGGAATACATCCACAGCGTGGGCGTAGGTTACTATTACAGTCCTGTCGACAATTACCCGGCCCTGCATTACAGTCCGAGAATCAACTTCTACCAATTGGGCTACGCGGGCACTTTCTCGCTCGATACCCGCCTGAGCTTCGGTTACTTTGCCGAGCAGGGAACCTATGCGGAAGAAGATTACTTCACCTCCTTCTTCCCGCTGACCATCAATTTTAACAAAGGCAATGGTGCTACCCAGTTTTCGGCCGAACCTTCGGGCTACTATGTAGGTGCGGGCGCTGCCATGAACAACGGATGGAGTTATTATTCGAATTACGGCCCCTATATCACCACCGGTGTCCGCTTCGATATCGGCGAGTTACCCTTCGACCTCAATGGTGGCTTCATGCTGGATGTAACGGATACCCGTTCTAATTTCTATACCGTTTCTCTTTCCTACATGCTGAATATGTACCGCTAACCTTAAATGGTTATGGTACCGTCGAACACAGCTACTGCCGGCCCCACCAGCCAGACATCCCTGAACACCTGAGGGCCTTCCACCCGAAACCGCACTTCCAGTTCACCGCCCGGAGTGGTGATGGCGATGGCATGTTCTCCTTCCGGTAGAGACTGCGCATCGGCAAAGGCAAGCGCCGCCGCTGTGACTCCGGTGCCGCAGGAGAGCGTCTCGTCTTCCACGCCCCTTTCGAATGTGCGCACCAGCAATCCCCCTTGCAGCACTTCCACAAAATTCACGTTGATGCCGGCAGCGGCAAACTCAGGAGCATGTCGTATCCGCGCTCCTGCTGTCTTTACATCCATGCCGCTTACTTCCTCACTGAACCGCACATAGTGGGGAGATCCGGTATCCAGGATATACGCTGTATCCCTCCGCGCTCCTATTTGCACATCCTGCATCTTGAGGTGTACTTTTCCATCGGCCACAAAAGCTTCGTGCATGCCATCAATGGCCTTGAAATAAAATTGCTCCTTTTGCATGCCGCAACGTATAGCAAAAGCTACCATGCATCTTCCGCCATTGCCACACATGGTACTCTCGCGACCATCGGCATTGAAGTATACCATTTCAAAGTCGGCCCCCTCCAGGTTCTGCAATAAGATGACCCCATCGGCTCCTATGCCAAAATGACGGTGACAAAGCTGACGGTACAGTGCAACATTGTCGCGCTGAAGCAGCATTTCCCGGTTGTCGATCATGATAAAATCGTTGCCTGTTCCGTGGTATTTGCTAAATTGTAGCTGCATATATTATTGTAGTTGAGTGCCGGACGTTAAATATTGTTAAGCGAAAATACAGGAATGCGTTCAAAGAACGTTTGAGCATAATATTTGTTAGACTATTACCAAGTGTAATTAAAAATCGATATCAATATGAAAACCAAACAATTTATTCTGACAATCCTTATTGCCGCAATCACGTCTGTCAGTTCCATTTGGGCATATAATCGATACGTTGCCACGGAACAAAATAACGCCATTGCCAGTGCAGCCGATCCCTACCATCTCGCTGATTTCAGTTTTCCGGTAGCACCATCCGGCATGGCACCGGTGGACTTCACCTACGCAGCCGCACTCACAACGCCTGCGGTAGTGCACGTTAAGACTACCTACAGCAGAACAGCGAGTGTAGGTGGTACCAATGATTTATTGAGACAGTTTTTTGGGGATGATTTCTCCTGGGACAACGGCGGACAAGCAGCTATGTCTACCGGCTCGGGTGTTATCGTTACCGACGACGGCTATATCGTTACCAATTACCACGTGGTAAAGAATGCCGATAAAATTGAAGTGGTGCTTTTCGACAAGCGCAAACTCGATGCAAAACTGATAGGCACAGACCCCAGCACGGACATTGCATTGCTCAAGGTTGACGCCCAGGATTTATCCATCATTCGCTACGGAAATTCAGACTCCGTGCGCGTGGGTGAATGGGTACTCGCAGTAGGTAATCCTTTCGACCTGGCCTCTACCGTCACCGCGGGCATCGTGAGTGCCAAAGGAAGAAAAATCGATATCCTGGGTGAAAATGCAAGCACACCTGTCGAGTCATTTATCCAAACCGATGCAGCCGTGAATCCGGGTAACAGCGGAGGAGCACTGGTCAACACGAACGGACAACTCATCGGTATCAATACAGCCATTGCTACACCAACCGGAACATTTGCAGGCTACTCCTTTGCCGTTCCCGTGAACATCGTGCAGAAGGTTGTCAAAGACCTGCGCAGGTACGGTACAGTGCAGCGCGCTTACCTCGGTGTGGAAATAGATATCCGCAAAGACGATGTGGGCGGCGTGGTAGTTGCCAATGTCATTGAAGGCTCCGGCGCCGATCTTGCCGGCATCAAAGTAGGTGACATCATCACGCATATCAACGATGCCGCTATCACTTCCTTCCCGGAATTACAGGAACAAATCAGTCAGTACGGACCGGGTGATAAAGTCAATGTGGCATTGCAGCACAAAGGCGACCATAAGAATGTTGTCGTTACCCTGAAGAACAAGGATGGCAACACCAATATCATAGTGAAGGAAACCAATGAGATTGTACAGAGCCTCGGTATTGATTTGGAAGACCTGAGTTCCAGGGAAGCCAACTACTACCAGCTGGAAGGTGGCGTGCGCATCACCAATATTAAAAATGGTCTGATAGCAGCGCAAACAAGAATCAGAGAAGGCTTCATTATCACCGGTATTGACGGCACTTCTGTTAAGAACAACAATGAGCTGGCGCGTGCGTTAAAAGAAAAAGAAGGTAGCAATATCATTGTAGAAGGCATCTACCCGAACTATCCGAACAAAATTTATAATTACGGGTTAAGTTTATAAACTACAAATGCAATTCTTACGTTATATTAATAAGAAAAGAAAAAGTCTCTTAACACTATAGGGTAATTGGGTTTTCAGGTTGACCCCGCCACGGTGACTTTCCTCCCGGGAAGTTAGGCGGGGTTTTTTCTTGCCCTTTTTTGAGCTGTTGACGACATCATCTGCCGGCGATTGAACAGCGGAAACGCATAAAAAAAGACATTCCCGATTATCAGGAATGTCTTGTCTATAAAGGCGTAAAAGTTCAGCTTAATAACTTCCAAATCTCCAGCGCACGTTCAGTCCGAATGAATCGGAACCAAAACGGGTTTCATCCACTATCCATAAGCTTGGACGCCAGTCGGCACCAATTGCAATAGGTACGGTGTTAAAGAGATATTCCAGTCAGATTTCTCCGGCCACACCCAGACGAAATACATCTCCAATAATGGCGGTAGGTCCTACCCCCAGATACCAGTAAAACGCTTCTCCTCCCAGTGGCTTATAAATGAAGTCCCACAAAAAGTCTATACCCACGGCATCTTCGTAAAAACCTAAATCTGCGTGAATGCGCGTACCGTTCAAACCGAATACCGCGTCCAGGGCAGCACCGGAGCTACCACTTACTCCTCCGAAGCGGACACCTAGTTCCTGGGCATTCACCGTTCCTGCTGCGACAACAGTTACGAGAACAAGCAATAGTTTTTTCATGAAAATTATTTTAATATTAAATTGTATTGCTACTAAAGTACCATAACTATCAGACATTATGATGACAATTAAGCATTCCTGTCCGGAATAGGCGCTGCGTGCGTGAGAAGAGCTATTTAATAAAAAGGACCGGAATGTATTCCGGCCCTGAAAGGAGTTTATTGGAAATGCAGCAAGTACATCAGACGTACATAACGTCTTTTACAGCTGCAATCACTTTGGCAGGACTTGGAAGGTAGGCTTCCACCAGATTGGGGGCATAGTGCATGCTGGTATCAGCGCCATTCACCCTTCTTACAGGAGCATCGAGGTAATCGAAAGCATTCTTTTGCAGCTGGTAAGTAATTTCGGAAGAAATGGAACCATAAGGCCAGGATTCATCTACCACTACAATGCGGTTGGTTTTCTTCACCGACTCTACAATGGTAGGCATGTCCAGAGGACGAATGGTACGCAGGTCAATGACTTCTGCCTGAATACCGTCTTTTGCCAGCTCATCGGCAGCAGCCAGGGCTACCTTCATCATTTTATTGTAAGAAACAATCGTAACATCTGTACCGGCGCGCTTCACATCCGCCTTACCGATGGGAATGTAGTATTCTTCTTCAGGAACATGGCCCATATCTGAATACATAAGCTCACTCTCCATGAAAATTACAGGGTCATTGTCTACAATAGCAGACTTCAGCAAACCTTTTGCATCGTAAGGATTAGAGGGAGAAATCACCTTCAGTCCGGGAACATTGGCGTACCAGCTTTCAAACACCTGAGAGTGCTGGGCACCCAATTGACCGGCAGAACCGGAAGGTCCTCTGAAAACGATGGGACAGGTGAACTGCCCGGCACTCATTGCCATCATTTTGGCAGCGCTGTTCACTATCTGATCCAATGCCAGCACGGCAAAGTTGAAGGTCATAAACTCCACAATCGGGCGGAGACCATTGGTACTGGCACCCACCGCGATACCGGCAAAGCCTAACTCAGAAATAGGAGTATCTATTATACGCTTAGGACCAAACTCATCCAGCATACCCTGGCTTACTTTATACGCACCATTGTACTCAGCCACTTCCTCTCCCATAAGCAGGATACTGGCATCCTTGCGCATCTCTTCGTTCATAGCTTCACGTAAAGCCTCGCGCATTCTGATCTCTCTCATTACTTCAAAAATTTGTGCAAAGGTAGTGTTCGGAATGGCATTTGGCAAAAGGTAACATCAAGTTGGTCAAACTATACTTATAAGCCCTTGAATAGAAAGCTATTAGTTACATTTGCCTGCATTAAAACGCCATGAAATGTTGACCGTTCCGGTACGCCTTAGTCTCTTTTGCCTGCTGTTGTTATCCCTCACAGCCTGCAAAAGCAAACTCGAAAAGAAAGATCTTACTCTGGAAGAAATGCAGCAGGGCGATGGCGGAAAGTACACGCCCGTGCTGCCCGATGCAGCTGCAACCCCTGTTTACCTGCAACGCAACGGAACGGATATGCACCTGAACATTTACTATCCCGAGGGACATATGGAAGGCGACAGTGCTCCCTGCATAGTATTCTTTTTTGGAGGCGGATTCATCAATGTCAGCCCCGAGCAGTTTGCCGAACAATGCCGGCATTACAGCAGCAAAGGTTATGTGGCCATCGCTGCCGACTACAGGGTTATCTCGCGCAACCAATGCACCGCTGTTGAGAGCTATATGGATGCAAAATCGGCAGTGCGTTATATACGTGCCAACGCCCCTGCTCTTGGTATTGCACCCAACCATTTAGTAGTGAGTGGCGGCTCAGCAGGTGGCGGACTGGCATTGATGTGCGCCATGGAGGTTACAGGTTACAACAATCCCGGCGACGATACTACCATCAGCTGTCGCCCGGATGCCATTGTAGCCTTCAACCCGGTGGTGGATATGGAAGAGCATACTTTTCGCATACGCAAATTCGATGGCGCTGCAGCAGCACTGAGTCCTTTGCGCCATATAGCATCCACCCACCCTCCTACCCTGATATTCCACGGAACAGATGATGTAATTGCCGGCTACGACAGGGTAAAAACATATACAGAAAAAGCAACATCAATGGGTGCCGATATCACCCTGCAAACCTTTGAAGGCATGGAGCATGGTTTCTTCCAGCTCAACCAGCACGATGGCAAGTACTATGCTATTACCCTGGCGGAAACCGATGCCTGGCTCACCGCCTTAAACTGGTAGCTTCTTCACGATTAAACAATTGGCAATCAATTATTTAATTCATTGCTAAAAGCAAGGCACTGCCGGGCTTTTTGCGGTTGATTTTTTAAGAAATATTCGTGAACTTTGTGTAAACTGTACTGAACCTATAGTTATGAAGCAAATAATTGTAATTGGGGTAATTGCCTTAGGTTTTCATATCCCTTGCCTATCACAGCCAGAATTAGAGCCATTCCTGATGAGCACCCCTGGCAACGGTTTGGGTCAATATGGCTATGTAGAAAAGGACGTAAGCTCCTTTACTGTTATTAATTCAAATGATTTTAACAACATATATGATTCCAGAACCAGGTATTATGTTGATGGCGTCTCTGTCGTTTATAACCAGGTAGCCCCTGTTACGCCAGGCTGTTTTCCAAAGAATGCATTACTTACCTGCCCGGACCTCAATCCAGCTGATTTTGGAACTGCATGGCAAGCCGGTGAAATTATGTATGTAAGTCCGCAATTGCGATACCATGATGGTGGCATTTGTACAGGTGTACCTACCGGGTGGTCACATGCCGAAGATGCTCCTGGTTTCAATGAGCGAAGTTTCAGAATCATAGATATAGTAGAATTTGGTGGGGAAATCTCTACTACTCTCAACAATGATGGGAGCAACAATATTGTAATGAGCTTCACAATAGATCCCGGAGGAGTAAGCGGCCTGTCTCTCATTAGACTGTGGGTATATAATGGTGGTGCCGCACCAGCTGCGCAGGAAACAGAAGACCTTCCAAATGAAATGCGCCTCTATTATGAGCCATTCACCGGCACTGGAGACGAGTTTGATGGCACCGAATCTTATGATGCACTATGGGGCGATTGGGGCGGTGATCCAATCGACAATGAAGTGTGGGGAAATAATAATATTGCGGGTGGGGCAGGAATTATTATACCTCCCGGTGGACTAAAATGCTACCTTGTATTTGATGCTTTACCTCCAGGTTTCACAATAGGAAGGAACACTGCCATTCGATTTATAAACGACGGCATGAGCCTTCTACCAGCAAGAGATGGTTCTTTTACACTAGTACGCCTGGGTGAATCAACTGCTTATACAGGGGTTCTTCCTATTACACTCACCAGTTTTGACGCTTTACAGGTAGGTCAAAGCGAAGTGCAACTGGACTGGGTAACCGAAAG
>DDYY01000011.1:0-3619 GCA_002346225.1 Bacteroidetes bacterium UBA3022 | reverse complement strand
GTGCATGAACAGGTTGCTGCCGGCGTGCAGTATTACCGCCTTAAGCAGGTGGATTTTGATGGCGGGTATACCTACAGTCCCATAGAAGCAGTGACCTTGAGCGGTGGCACCATATGGAATGTATGGCCCAATCCGGCGCATGATGTATTGCACCTCCCCGACCTGGAAGGCAGGGCCGAACTGATAGATATTACGGGAAGAAGCATTGCTGCCGTGCAACTACCGCAGGCTGCATGGGACATCCGCGCTATTCCGGCAGGTAGCTACCTGCTGCGCATTGTGAACGGCAATACGGTGATTACCCGGCAACAGGTAATTCAATAGCATTTGTTGAGCATCCGGTAGAACAAAAATCCCTGCCGCACAATGCCTTCACAGGTGCCTAAGGATGGCATTTTTAACTTTTATTTAAAAAGAAGTTAACCTGTTCACTATTTTTTTGTTTAATTTCAATATTTTGCGCCATTTATTAACGATTAGAAAATAGTATTGGAGAATATTTTCATAAAACGTATCTTTGTTTCACAAAACCTAACTGAACTGTTATGAAACTTCAACTTACTGCCTGGGCATTGTGTCTGCCGTTATTAGCTTTTGCTCAACCAACAAATATTGTAATTGATGGTGAAATAACCGGTGCTGAAACAAATTGGGGCTCGCCGCTTTCGACATCATCTGGTGGCCCTGGTCCAGGTTTTGGTGCAGGTCATGAAATAAACTCTATTTATGTTCGGGGAGACGCTGATAATTTTTACTTTTTTATTGGCGGCAATGTTCAAAATGGAAATAGGATACTCTTATTTATAGATTCCCAAACCGGAGGTTTCAATAATGGGGGATTCGGAAGATTAAGTTCACCAGAAGGTATTGATGACTTTAATTCAGGAACCAGTTTCGATGCTGGATTCAATGCAGACTATTGCCTTGTTATTGGAACAGTTGCCGGTAATTATTTTTGGGATCTTTATACCTTAAGCAGTGGAGGCGGACCAATCATCTATTTAGGAGATACGTCTTCTTCAGATCTCGCAGCCAGCCCAATCAATGGTTCAACAACCAGAGGATTTGAATTTAGAGTAGCAAAAACTGCATTAGGTTACCTTACAGGACTTCCGGCACCTAATCCTATTCAGGTCTTTGCTGCTTATATCAGCGATGGTGGATTTCTTTCCAACCAGTTTCTTACGCCTGCTGGGGGATTCGATGGAAACTATGGTTCCGGTGCTGTTACATTTAGTGCGGCTTCACCCAATCCCATAACTGTGAGCAATACTCTTTTGCCAATTGATTTGACAAGTATAGAGGCTATATCTTCAGACAACAACATCGACCTCCACTGGACCACAGCCTCCGAGCTCAATAATGCATACTTTGAAATTTGGAGTAGTCGCAATGGTATGGAATGGAATAATATTGGCCAGGTGCAGGGTGCAGGAACTGCTACCACAGAAAACCATTACACTTTCACAGATTACAACCCGGCAATGGGTGAGAATTACTATCGTTTGAAACAGGTAGATTTTAATGGTGCTTACGAGTACAGCGAAATTGTATCGGCAGCACTGCGCGGAAGCAGCACCATTTCCTTATCCCCCAACCCCGCCAGCGATGTACTGTACATTACTCCCGGCACCGATCTACACATTTACGATGCCATGGGAAATATGGTGTTCAGTGCATTGACCGGAGGATCATTTGTAGACATCAGCATGCTGGCTTCGGGCATCTATTTTGTGCAGTTACAAAACAGTGCCGAGCAACGCACCGAAAAACTGATTATTCAATAATACACGCGCTTTATTAGAAGTGGCCCGTCCCTGACAGGACGGGCTTTTTTTTAACAAGGTTTAACCACCTACCCTGCCACGGCCGAAATCAGCAGCCATTTATTTAGCTACTTTTGCTGCTTACATCAATGAAGGCACTGTTGCTGGCAATATGGTTTGTGGCGGTTTTACCCATGGGTAAAGCACAGGTTATTGCCACAGAAAAAAAAACCGTTGCCGCTGTCCGCACCGATGAATCCCTTAAAATAGACGGGCATTTAGACGAAGCCTCCTGGCAACTGGCCTCCCCCGCTACCGATTTCACACAGTTCCAGTTTCAGTGGAATGTGCCCACTGCCTTTCGTTCGGAGGTGAAAGTTATGTATGATAACAACGCCCTGTATATAGGCGCCATGCTATACGACCCTGCTCCCGACAGCATCCGCCAGCAATTGTCGCAAAGGGACCAGTTAGGTGCCACCGATTTTTTTGGTTTTGCCATTGATACCTACCGCGATGGCATTAACGGTTTTGAGTTTATAGTATCTGCCGGAGGCGTTCAGCTGGAAGCCAAGCTGATTGATGGAGGAAATGAAGATTTCAATTGGGATGCCGTCTGGCAAAGCGCCGCTGCCATTCACGACAACGGCTGGGTGGCAGAAATCAAAATCCCCTACTCCGCCATTCGCTTTCCCAACAAGGAAGAACAGGACTGGGGTATACAGTTCTTCCGCGAAGTGAACCGCAACAGGGACAAATCGAGCTGGAACCGGCTGGAACCGGAAATTGACGGTTTTCTGAATATGGCGGGCATACTCACCGGACTGAAAGGCATTGAAGCACCGGTACGCCTTTCGCTTACCCCCTATGTTTCGGCCTACTACGATGTATTCAACAATAAGCCGGAGTCGCAGGTGAATACCTCTACCTCCTGGAACGGCGGCGCCGATTTGAAATACGGACTGAATGATGCGTTTACATTAGATATGACCCTCATTCCCGATTTCGGTCAGGTGCAAAGCGATAACCAGGTACTGAACCTCACCCCTTTTGAAGTATTCTTTGTAGAAAGACGGCAGTTCTTTACCGAAGGGGTGGAACTCTTCAACCGCGATGGTCTTTTTTACAGCCGAAGAATTGGCGGAACACCTATTAATTTTTTCAATGTGTATGACGGACTGGATTCCACAGAAACGGTGGTGAACAATCCGCAGACAGCACAACTGCTCAATGCCTCCAAAGTATCGGGGCGTACGCAAAGTGGTCTGGGTATAGGCATCTTTAATGCGGTAGAAGGCAACACCTATGCCACTATTGAGGCTGCCGAAGGCGGCATGCGCGAGGAACTGACCGGACCAGCCACCAATTACAATGTGGTGGTATTCGACCAGAACCTGAAAAACAACTCGAATGCCTACGTCATCAACACCAATGTGCTGCGCAGTGGAGTCTTCCGCGATGCCAATGTAACCGGCGGTGGTTTGAACATTAAGAATGCCGAGCAGACCTGGGGGATTTCCGGCAGGGCTACCGCTACCCAGCGCTTTGAAGACGGCGCCAATGGTCCCGAAATGGGCTATGCGCATAATATGCGTGCAGGAAAAATCGGTGGTAATTTCCAGGCAACGGCAGGCTATTGGTTGGAAGGCCCTACTTACAATCCCAATGACCTGGGATTTCTGCAAACCAACAATACCGTTAATTACAGCACGCAATTCCGCTACAATATTTTTGATCCCTTCTGGAACTTCAATTCCTTCTACACCAACTGGGGTGTCAACTACACCCGACTCGTAGAACCCGATGAATTTTTCAATTTCAGTGTATGGGGTGAGGTGTTCGGAGGTTTTAAG
>DDYY01000013.1 GCA_002346225.1 Bacteroidetes bacterium UBA3022 | reverse complement strand
ACAAGCCACAGATAACGGTTACATGTTAGGGGGGTATTCAGCTTCCGGTATCAGCGGTGACAAGACCGAAGCCAGTTTGGGCGGTACTGATTACTGGGTGGTTAAGCTAGATGCCACTGGCAATATTGAATGGCAGAATACCATCGGGGGAAGTAGTGATGATTATCTCTATAGCGTCATCCAGAACTCAGATGGCGATTACTTGCTGGCCGGATATTCTTACTCCGGTGTCAGCGGCGACAAAACCGAGGCGAACCTGGGTGATGCTGACTATTGGGTAATCAAGTTACTGGGCGAATCGAATTGCAATGTACCTTCAGGTTTGTCTGTCAGTGACCTGACTGCCACTTCTGCCACGCTACACTGGGATGATGCAGGTGCTGATGCAACCGGTTATAAACTGCAAATGATAAATATAACTGATAATAGTTCCAATACTATAAATATTAATGAAGGTATCACCAGCAAAAATATTGGTTCTGCGGTTTTAACGCCCGGCAAGGACTATGCTTTCAGGCTCAGAGCTACTTGCGGTGATGGAAGTAAAACAGCCTGGTCGGAACCGTATTTTTTCTCTACGCCATTGCGCCTGGCAGGTGAAACTGGAGTGGTTGCCATCTATCCCAATCCTAACAACGGTGAATTTGTGCTGCAGCTCCCCGCAGGTACAAATGGCGAATTTATTGTTACCATAACCGACATGATGGGCAGGGTGGTAGATGTGAGAACGCTTCCGGCGCAAACTACCGTTACGGTTGTGCCGCTATCCTTAATGGCTGCAGGTATGTACCAGGTGCTGTTACAAAGCAGCGATGCCATGTGGGTGGAACGGGTCATAGTGCAGGAATAAAATACAGACATCCATTCAAAAGGCACCGCAACCAACGGTGCCTTTTTTCTTTACACCCACCGGTAAATAATTGAGGTTCATCAATTATTACCTAAAATTGCATCAGAAAGTTGGGCAGGAAATGCGCATAGCTGAAATAGTAGAAAAGTATACCCATTATCTGGAAGAAAGGGGTTTCCGTATCGTTCAGAAGGAAGACCAGCGCCCATGGGGTGGTTATTTTGTCATTGATGAAGCGCAGGCTTCCGAATTTATGCAAACCTTTTTTGCAGACCAGGAACTAGCCCATGACGGTAAATTAAGTCCCAAAATATTGCTGGTGGCTCCCGGTAAGCGTTTGAGCTGGCAATACCACCACCGGCGTTCTGAGGTGTGGAAGTGTCTGGACGGCGCGGTGCGGGTCACGATTAGCAGTGATGACACACAGAGCATGGCACAGGAGCTGCATCCGGGAGAGGTTATCCGCATAGAACAAGGTGTACGCCATCGTCTGGAAGGTCTGGAGGACTGGGGAGTGGTGGCAGAGATCTGGCAACATACAGATCCGGAGCATCCTTCAGATGAAGATGATATTGTACGTCTTCAGGATGATTTTGGAAGGTGAGGATGCCATCCTTCCTGACTATGTAGGGTTGAACCGGTGGGAGTGTACTCAACATTTGTGGTATAGAGTTGTTAGCATACCATAATTTCCATGCAATTGCGTACAATTCACCACAACGGCAGGTTGGAGCTTCCCATTCTTCTTTTGATGGGTATTTATACGCTTTTTTCCTTCCAACCTGGTCTGGCTGACCAGAGTTGGTTCCGGTTTTTACTCGCACCTGCGCTCCTGTTTCCAGGTTTGTCGCATGGTGCTGCAGATCACCACCTTGATTGGAAAGGGAACAGGGGCGGATTGGTACTATTTGTATGCAGGTATGTTTCCATCATGCTGGCCATTTTGGGGTTATGGTTAATCTATCCTATATTCGGTTTATCCATATTTCTGCTCTTATCGGCCTGGCACTTTGGTGAAACTGACCTTCGTGACTGGGGTATATATCATCCTGTAAAAGCATTTCTATTCGGAGTGGGCATTCTGGGTATATTGTTGTTGGGTCATCAGGATGAAACTGCAACAGTGCTGGCTGTCCTAAAGGCAGAAGCCTTCGGGGCATGGCTATCTGCATGGTATATTCCGGGAATAATATTGTCTGTAGTATGTTGCCTGATTCCCGCATTTCAAATGCCCAATGCCAAGTGGGGTTCCTATCTCATATTATTGCTCATTATGGCAATGGGGATGATTTTGCCCCTCGTAGCTGCGTTTTTGTGGTATTTCTGTGCCTGGCATAGTTTAAGGGGATGGATGCACCTGCGTCTGCTTACGGGCTATTCCGATCGTTTTCTTCTTAAAGTTGCTTCTCCCTTTATAATAGGAGCACTATTATTTTTCATCATTATGTTGGTGCTCCAGTCGTATTTTCTGGAAGCAGGTGCGCAAGTTTATGCTGTATTTTTTGTTTTTATTGCTGCTTTAAGTACCCCGCACATTCTTGCAATGCATCAATCTTACCACCAACAATCGAATTGATTAATCTTTTCTTAATCAATTTAATAGAAAATGAAATTATTTGCTATATTTGTCAACCTTTAAGAATATTTTATGTTCGGAATACAATAAAACATTAATTTCGGAATACAATAAAACATTAATTATGGAAAACACTATGGCATTCGATTTTTTTGCGCCTGAAAACGCATCGAGTTTAAACTCAATTGTAGCCTTTACCTTTTTCGTAGGCACCATGGCTATGATGGCAGCAACTGCATTTTTCTGGCTGGAAATGCGCACAGTAGGCGACAAGTGGAGAACCTCCCTGCTTATTTCCGGTTTGATTACATTCATTGCGGCAGTTCATTATTATTACATGCGTGGTCACTATATGGAGACCATGACATCTCCTACCTTTTTCCGCTACGTTGACTGGCTCCTCACAGTGCCGCTTATGTGTGTGGAATTCTATCTTATAACCAAGAAAGCAGGTGCTAGCATGGGTTTGCTGTGGAAACTGATTTTCGCTTCAGTCTTCATGCTTGTTACCGGTTATATTGGTGAAGCCATTTATGCTGCTGAGACGCAATCATGGGTTTGGGGTTTCATTAGCAGTATTGCTTACTTCTACATTGTATACCTGGTGTGGTTTGGAGAAGTATCCAAATTGGCGAAGAACAGCTCACCCGCTGTGAATCAGGCAAATAAAGCACTTGGTTGGTTCGTATTGGTAGGTTGGGCTATCTATCCAATTGGTTACATTCTGGGAACTAAAGGTGGGTTATTTGGAATGGATATGGGCGTAGATGCAGGCTTCATGGATGTAATTTACAACATAGGTGACGCCGTCAACAAAATTGGTTTTGGCCTGGTCATTTATGCGCTTGCCATTAAAGACAAGAATTAATTTTCCTTCTGCAAGTAAAAAAGGGAAAGCAAACGCTTTCCCTTTTTTGTTATTTGATAAAGTTCTAATATTTACTCTGTAGGCATGATAGGACTTGCTGCATCACACATAGGAGGACAGAGATTATCGGTAGCCCTTGTGGTGCAGTAAATGGGAATAGACATATCAGTACCATCGGCGTTTACACCGACAATTACAGACACAGCTTTTCCTGCTTCATCTTTTCCAAAATACATGCGGTAAGTTTTAATGTTTGTGCACTGGCGCGCAATTTTGTTCAAGGCGTCCAGCTGATCGGCCTCTACAATGATGGCTTCCGGTATAGCATTCAGGGGTGCCGCGCTGTTCACGTAAGCCTGCATATAGCTTTGGGCAGTGGTAGGTGTGATAGTGCTCACTACCCCGGGATATTGGTAGGGGAGTACCAGGAGGAAACGCTGACGCTGCCATCGGATGATCCGGGTACGGTAATATCGAAAGTGAAAGGAATAAAACTGGCGCCTTTGCCAATGGGAAACATATAATTACCCGTTGCAGCTCCTATAAACCATTTAATATTCTGATGTTCTGCACTGGTGATGATATGTCCGCTTCCACTGTGGAGGATAGCATCAGTCGCTGTATTGTCTACCGTGAGATAAACGGGTAAAACACTGCTCCCTCCATTACCAGGTAAGCATCTCCCAAATTCAGCTTGGCCTGCGCATGAGAAAGAAATGGAAGTCCTACCAGCAGGCAAAGACCAAGCGAGCGCAATAGGGTACGTAGTGGTTGCATAGATGTTGGGTTGTATCAGGTATTTTTTCTCTGTGGCTTCTGCCATGCTGAGTGGTTAAATATAGGAATATTCTTTATAGCATCATCTTTTCGCTCATAATTGCTTGTGGCGGCTGTTTTTAGAAGTAGATCTTACTCAGATGTGACGGTTAGGGTGCAGCATCAACGCAATTAAAATATATGCATATGTATAGTCCTGCCATACCAATTGCATACCTGACCGTAAAATAATGGCAATTCCTAATCGGGCGGTTGCCCTGGCTTAGTGAGATGCAGCGTTAGGCTTCCTCTTCTTCTTCTGTTTCCTCCTTTCCGGAGAACCAGCTTTCCACTTTTTGAGTGATTTTTTGGATTAATTTTTCCAGCGTACTGATGAACAAGGCCTCTGCTTTTTCAGCCAGTTCTATGGCTACACGTCCTGCTGTGGCAATAAATGCATCGCCTGCCTTCTCGCGGGAATAGATGCGGCGCAATATAAATGACCGGGCTGCATCCCGCAGGAAGCGACCGCTCTGAATACCTTCCTGCATATCCGCCCAGTCCTCTTCCAGGGCAGCTTCCAGGTAGGCCTCGCGTTGCTTAAGCGCTTGTTTCCGTTGCTGCAGGCGCTGAAGGCTGCTCATTTTTTTCATCTTCCTGTTCTTCTATAAAATTATCGATTACTGCATTGGTAACCGGTCGGAATATCCATGACTTTCTGAATACATAACCCAAAATGCCCAGCAGCAGGTAAAAGCTGCTGACGGCTAAAAATCCCCGGTGCCAGGCACCCAAAATTTCGCCTAACCAAAAAGCGGCAGCTACACTCAGCATCAGCAGAAAGAAAATTCCTGCAATACCTATTATAACTGCCACTATGGCACCGGAAGCAATTTTAGCATTCCGCTCAATGGCTTCCAGTTTGAACAATTCAAGCTTTACGTCGGCGTATTCCTTTAAGTGTTGGACAATCCGACCGGCATGGGATGATATATCTGACATTCGTTTTTATTACTGCTAATTGCTGTTGTGGAACAACTAGTTGTGATAAATCCTGTCTGCATGTCGCCGCACATCTGCTTTGATATCGGCAACCATAGCGCCAGCTTCATCCATTTTATCCTTGAGGTTTTTTACAAGGTCTTTTTCTTTTTCAATAATTTTTCTTCTTGTTTCTTTTCCTTTATCGGGTGCAAACAATACCCCGAGCACTGCGCCGGTAGCAACTCCAGCTACGACACCAATGGCAACTTTTAATGTAGTTCTCATAATCGTGAACTTTTGGTTCTCCTTAAATGTACGGAAATAGTGTGAGCATTTGTCCGACTGTTATCAATAGTTCGACTGACTGATGTTAATACACCAAAACAATCATTTGTTGTGCTGCGCATCGAAATAAACAATGAGGGGAAGCATGATAACGGGCTTCTTTTTCAATGTGTGTGCGTAACTAACTGTATACCAGTGTTTGATAATTAAGAATTTTTATAACTTAGTATACACCTAAAACCAATCATATGAATGCTCAACAACGAATCCTGGCGACGCTGGCAGGTACAGTAGTCTCCTTTTTGATGGGGTATATTTTATATGCCCTGGCACTTGGTTCTTTCTTTGAAGCCCACATGGGCACAGCCGAAAATGTCGCAAAGACCGATGACATGGTCTGGTGGGCACTTGTAGCCGGAAATGTTTTTTTAGCCTACTTGCTGGTGTATATTTTCGGTAAATGGGCGAACATCAAAACTTTTGGCGCAGGCTTGCAGGCAGGAGCCATGATTGGCCTAATTATCGGCTTTGGATATGATATGATTGCCTTTGGAACAACCAACACCATGGACCTGACAGCCGCCTTAGTAGATCCATTTGTAACGGCTGTAATGCTGGGCGTTACCGGCGGAGTGGTGGGATGGATGCTGGGAAGGGGAAAATAACCTTCAGGATATTAGATATGAAAAAAGGCGACAGATTCTGTCGCCTTTTATTTTTATGCATTGGCGTGTTTATACTTCCCCTTACTCTTCCGGATGCGACAAGCCACTACCTTATACTCCGGACACATCGCTTCGCTGTCGTGCACATCGCTGGTGAGGTTGTTCAGCATGATTTCCGGGAAGTGGAAGGTAGAGCTGAAAACGCCCGGCCTTACTTCGTCCGTTACCCTTGCCTTGATGTCTACCTTGCCCCGCGGACTTTCCACACAAACCATATCACCATCCGAAATGAGGTTAGCGGCAGCGTCGTCGGGGTGAATCATCAAAACATCTTCTGTCAGAATCTGTACATTTCTGGTACGCCTGGTCATGGTGCCGCAATTATAGTGCTCCAGTTCGCGGTTGGTGGTGATGATATACGGATAGTCTTTTCCGTGTTCCAGCACTTCTTCGCTTTCCCGCCAGTTTTCGAAATGGAACTTGCCTTTTCCTCTTTTGAAATCTTCCTGGTGCAAAATCTTGGTATCAGTGCCATCGGGTTGTACCGGCCATTGTTTGCCTTGTTCTCCCAGCTCATCCCATTTCACACCGGCAAAGAAGGGAACAATTTTCGAAACTTCTTCCAGCACCCATGAAGGATGATAATCCGGTTGTTCAAAACCCATATAGGTCATTATTTCACATATAATTTGTCCGTCAGGTTTGGTGCCGGGCAAAGGCTCTACTACTGCATTCACACGCTGTATCCTCCGCTCTCCATTTGTAAAAGTTCCGCTCTTTTCGAGGAAGCTGGCAGCAGGGAATACTACGTCGGCATGCTTGGTGGTTTCGGTGTGGAAGATTTCCTGAATGACCAGCAATTCTAAATTATCGAGTGCCTTCATCACCCTTTGCGTATTCGGGTCTGTCTGCACCACGTCTTCACCCATTAACCACAGCGCTTTCAAACCGCCTTCAAGGGCACTGTCCCACATCTCCGGAATTTTCAATCCTTTACCTACCGGCACGGAGCGACCATAATGCAATTCGTATTTCTTGTTCATCTCCGGGTCGTAGGAGCTCATGTATCCTGCTCCCTGGTGCGGCTGACAACCCATGTCGGCTGCTCCCTGCACATTGTTTTGTCCGCGTAGCGGATTCACTCCAACACCTCTTCTGCCGATGTTACCTGTTATCATAGCGAGGTCGGCAATCAGCATGACCGTAAAGGTTCCCTGCGAATGTTCCGTCACGCCTAATCCGTGGAAGCTCATGGCATTCTTAGCCCGGGCATAAGCCAGTGCGGCATCTTTCGCCAGTTGTTTGTCTACACCGGTAATGCGCGACATTTCGTCCATGTCCAGCGAAAGGATTTCTGCTTTCATGGCATCATAGCCTTCTGTTCTGTCGGCAATGAAACGACTGTCTTCTGCTCCTTCGCTGATTATATAGTACAGGAACATATTCAACATCGCCACATTCGTTCCGGGGCGAAGGGGTAAATGATAGGTGGCGTATTTGGCCAGTTCGGTTCTTCGCGGATCGATGACAATAGTAGTCTTACCAGATCGGAAGA
>DDYY01000009.1 GCA_002346225.1 Bacteroidetes bacterium UBA3022 | reverse complement strand
GGTCGTACCGGCTTTGTACTCATTACAGGGCCGCTAACCGCACGATGCCGGTCCTATACGCGTTGCCATTATCCGTTTAAATTTTTTGAAACGGCTTTAGGTGCGCTGTGTAACTATTTACAGGAACATATGGTAAAAAATTGATATTGTTTTGTGCAGATTTTGGTTGCTGCTGTAACCCGAACGCCACAGGAATCCGGCTCTTGTGTGGTCGTTAGGAAGGCTATTGAGTATGCCTGAAACGTTTCAGGTATTCGGAAAAGCAGATTGTCATTTTCTTGTTAATTAATTTAACCATGAACGGAAAGCTTCTGGAAATGGCAATGAAAGCGAATTATACCACTCGGAAAGATGCGTCGAATGTCCGGTACATTTCCGAACTTCATGCCCTATGACGAGTTGTAATTTCCGACTCCTGATAAGCTGGATAGGGGTCCTGTCGATGGGCACGCTTACCTTATCCGCGCAGCAGCAGGCCATCGAAAATCCCCCGGACTGGGCGGCAGAAGTGGTGTGGTACCAGATATTTGTGGAGCGTTTTTACAACGGCGACCCTTCCAATGATCCCCGACCGCAGGATTTGACAGGCGCTTATCCGGGCTTTGTACCGGAGAACTGGCGTGTGACTCCCTGGACGCACGACTGGTATGCGCCCGATCCCTGGTTTGAAGGATTGGAACAGCAGCGAGATCTGTCAGGTAACCCGATGGAGCATTTCAACCAGAAAGTGCAGCTGCGCCGGTACGGCGGTGACCTGCAGGGCGTGCTGGAGAAAATTTCCTACCTCGATTCACTGGGCATCACTGCGGTGTTTTTCAACCCCTTGAATGATGCGCCTTCCCTGCATAAATACGATGCACGCAACTGGCGGCATATCGATCGCAATTTCGGTCCCGATCCGGATGGTGATATAGCTATCATGGCTATGGAAGACCCGACAGACCCTGCCACCTGGCGTATGACCAGCGCAGATTTATTGTTTGTGGAAGTTATACGTGCATTGCATGCCAGAGACATCCGCGTTATACTTGATTACTCCTGGAACCATACAGGCGTAGATTGCTGGGCCTGGCAGGATGTGTTAAAGAACCAGCAGGCATCACCCTACAGCGACTGGTACTGGGTGCAGGAGTGGGATGACCCTGCAACGGATTCCAGTGAATTCCGCTACCGGGGATGGGCAGGCGTACCGTCTTTACCCGAAATCAGGGAGACTGTGCACATGGAGCACATCGAAAAAGTAGAGCCCTTTGAAGGGGATATTTACGCTGCGGCCGCCAAGCAGCATATCTTCCATATCACTCAGCGCTGGCTCGATCCGAATGGCGATGGCAACCCGGAAGATGGGGTAGATGGATTCCGGCTGGATGTAGCGGCAGAAATGCCACTGGGCTTCTGGCGCGACTACCGCAGGCATGTCCGAAACATCAATCCCAACGCTTATCTGATTGGAGAGGTATGGTGGGAGCAATATCCGGATAAACTCCTCGACCCGCTCCCTTACCTCGAAGGCGATGTCTTCGACGCCGTTATGAATTATCGGTGGTACCGGGCCGCCCGTCATTTTTTCAACGCATCCCCCGATACCATTTCCGTCACCGACCTGGTAGACAGCCTGCAAAAGTTTACGGGCAATCTGCCGGCTGCCAACAACTACGCGATGATGAACCTCGTATCGAGCCACGACGTACCACGTGTGGCCACCTCTTTATACAATAAAAATAAATATAAATTTAATGCCGGTCCGTCCCCGGGCAACGACTACAAGGTTAATAAACCCGATGCTGCTACACGGGATATTCTGCGCTTATTACTGATACATCAGTTCACCTATGTGGGGGCACCGCATATCTGGGCGGGCGATGAAATGGGCATGTGGGGCAGCGACGATCCTTCCAATCGCAAACCGCTTATCTGGCCGGAGTACACTTTTGAAAAGGAAAAAGTGCATCCTTACAGTCTGGTGGAAACAGAAGATGAAGTGGTATTTGATCATGCCATATTTAATTTGTACCGTCAGCTAACGTACATGCGCAGGCAACATCAGGTGCTGGCCACCGGAGACATCGAGTTCGTAGTCGCCGATAATGAACGCCGCTTGCTGGCATACAGCAGGTTCAATGAAAAAGATGAGGTACTGGCAGTATTCAATACTTCGCAACAGCAACAGTCCTTCGAACTACCGGTAAAACACAATGGTACCTACATCAATCTGATGGATGGGAGCAGCCACAAAGCCAGGGGTAGCCGGGTAAGTGTAGCAATAGAACCCGGAACGGCTGTTATTCTGGCATTATCCACGAATAGCTGGATTTCTGTGGAAGAATAAGAAAAACCGGGAGTATGACACAGGAAACCACATGGGGCAGTTTCCCCGAATTCCAGGACGATTATATACGACTGATTCCTTTGGAACGGCAGCATCAGGATGCTTTATTACAGGCAGCCGGTGACGGGAATCTGTGGGAGCTGTGGTATACCTCTGTTCCATCTGCTGCAACAATTACAGCATACATGGAAAAGGCTTTGATGGAGCAAAAGGAGGGGAAAGCTCAGGCATTTGCTGTAGTGCTCCGTGCTACTAATACTATCATAGGCAGCACCCGCTATTGCAATATGGATAAGATTAACCTGCGACTGGAAATTGGCTTTACCTGGTATGCAGCTACTCATCAGCGGACTTCTGTAAATACGCGTTGCAAGTATCTGTTGCTGCAACACGCTTTCGAAAGTTTGCACTGTAATACTGTGGAGTTCAGGACCAACTGGCACAACCATACATCCAGAGCTGCAATTCTCAGATTAGGTGCAAAACAGGATGGGGTCTTGCGCAATCATCGGTTGCTCCCTGATGGCAGCTTATGCGATACAGTAGTGTTTTCCATTACAAAAGTAGAGTGGCCTGCATTGAAACGTTCATTGCTACACCGCAAGGAGCGTCATAATGTGTAATATCGAGTCTATTGCAGTTTTTAGAACCGGAAGAAATGCGTTGTATGCCTGCTAGTGGCAGCTGAAGATACTTACCCATGAAGATTATTACACAACGATTGCAACTGGAGCCTACGCAAGTGGATGACGCGCACTTTATCCTGCAATTGGTCAATACACCCGATTGGCTCATGAACATTGGTGACCGCAATGTGCACAGCGTGCAGGATGCTGAAGATTACATTCGAACTCGCATGTTGCCGCAATACCAGCGCCTGGGCTATGGCAACTTTACGGTCAGGGAACTAGCTACCGGAAATCCTGTCGGTACCTGTGGTTTATACGATCGCGAAGGCCTGGAGGGCATCGACCTGGGCTTTGCTTTCTTGCCGCAATACCAGCGTCGAGGTTATGGATTCGAAAGTGCAACAGCCCTTATGGCACATGCACGCCAACACTGGGGAATGCAACA
This sequence comes from Bacteroidetes bacterium UBA3022, assembly GCA_002346225.1. Lineage (GTDB taxonomy): Bacteria > Bacteroidota > Bacteroidia > Chitinophagales > BACL12 > UBA11426. The sequence goes on along the minus strand of DDYY01000009.1, from coordinate 7,975 downwards.
CATGAAAGCCATCACACTGGAAATTAACACCGCCTCCCGAAAGCTCCTGGAAAAGCTGGGGTTCCGGCTTACAGGTCCGGTGATGCTGGAGGGCGATGCAGAAGAACTCTTGCGGTACACCTGGACGACCGAGGAATAATTGCACTACCTTTATACAACTGGCACCTGTAGAAAGGTGGCTGCTTAAATATTGAAATATGGATATGAAATTGGCTGTCCTGATTGACGGCGACAATATACCTTCAGCGTATATCACAGAGATGATGGAAGAGATTGCCAAGTACGGCAACCCTACCATTAAACGCATTTATGGTGACTGGACGAAACCCCACCTCACCAAATGGAAAAACCTGCTGCTGGAGCATGCCATCAATCCCATTCAGCAATACGGCTATACTACCGGGAAAAACGCTACTGATTCTGCCATGATTATCGATGCCATGGATATTCTTTATTCCCAGAAGGTTGATGGTTTTTGCCTGGTGAGCAGCGACAGCGATTTTACACGCCTGGCAACGCGCCTGCGGGAAGCATCCATGCATGTTATAGGAATAGGTGAAAAGAAAACGCCCAGTCCCTTTATAGCGGCATGCGATAAATTCATCTACATTGAAATCCTGAAGAACAGCGCAGAGGAAAGCGATTCTGGTACTTCGAAAAATAAGACAACCCCTAAAGCAGGGGTCGATAAACTCACCCAGAAGGAAATCAAGCTCATTTCAGCTACCATCGATGACCTTGCCGATGACGATGGATGGGCATTCCTGGGAGATGTGGGGAACCTGCTGCAAAAGAAACAACCGAACTTCGATTCCAGGAACTATGGTTTCCAGAAACTCACGACCCTCATCCGTTCGATATCCAGATTTGAAGTCGATGAGCGCGAAAGCCCCAAAGGAAAGTTTAAGTTGATTTATGTGCGGTTAAAGAAATGAAAAGGATAATGATGTCGCTTGTAAAGGATATCGAATAAAGATGACTGCCCATTTCCTTGCCCTTTTTAATAATGCGAATAGCTAAGCCCCACTGCCTTACCTTTGCTGCGTGAATTATTTACAGGCAGACGATCTGCACAAGAGTTACGAAGCAAAGACGCTGCTCGAAGGCGTTTCCTTTAGTCTGCACAGAGGACAAAAAACAGCCCTGGTAGCCAAAAACGGCGCAGGGAAATCGACCTTGCTGCGCATCATCATGGGAAAGGACATTCCCGATAGCGGCAGCATTTTCATCCACAAGAGTCTCACCGTGGGTTTCCTGGAACAGGATCCATCTATGGATGAAGATAAGAGCATCATAGAAAACGTCTTCAGTGGCAACTCTCCCTTGTTACGCGCCATTGGTAATTATGAAGCGGCGCTGGAAGCATTCGAACACGACCACACACCGCAGGCAGCTAAAAACCTGGAAGCGGCACATGCTGAAATGGACGCTCAGGATGCCTGGGATTATGAGCAAAAAATCCGTGTTATTCTTTCCACCTTTCGCATTCACCACCTCGACCAGCCCGTGGGCACCCTATCCGGTGGACAACGCAAAAGGGTGGCGCTGGCTAAAATGCTCATTCTCGATCCCGACCTGCTGATATTGGATGAACCTACCAACCACCTGGATGTAGCGATGGTGGAATGGCTGGAAGAATACCTCAGCTCCCGCAATATGACCTTGTTGCTGGTGACCCACGACCGCTATTTTCTCGACCGGGTCTGTAATCAGATTCTGGAGTTAGATGAGGGAAAAATGTATGTATACAATGGCAATTTTTCTGACTTTATCGAAAAGAAGGCCATGCGGGAAGCAACCGAGGCCAGCGAACTCGATAAGACTAGAAACATCTACCGCCGGGAACTGGAGTGGGTGCGCAGAATGCCCAAGGCCAGGACCACCAAGAGCAAGTCGCGACTGGATGCTTTCGACAAAATAGCAGACAAAGCGAAAGGCAAAGGACCTCAGGAATCACTACAGCTGGAAGTCAAGATGAGCCGGCTGGGAGGCAAGATTCTGGAAATGATCAAGGTGCGTAAGGCTTTCGGAAGTACCATCATAGCAGATGGCTTTACCTATACCTTCAACAGGGGAGAGCGCATTGGGATTGTTGGGAAAAACGGTGTGGGGAAGTCTACCTTCCTCAATATGATCATGGAGCTGGAGCAGGCCGATAGCGGAAAGATACAAAGCGGTACAACCATCGTCTATGGCTACTTTTCACAGGAGAGCATGCAGGTAGCCGACAATAAAAGGGTAATCGATGTGGTGAAAGACATTGCCGAGTTCATTCCCCTTGCCGATGGTTCCCAGCTCAGCGCGGCGCAACTCCTGCAGCGATTCTTGTTTGCGCCCGAAACACAATATACCTACGTGTCAAAATTGAGCGGTGGCGAAAAAAGAAGGTTGCAGTTGATGACCGTATTGATTCGCAACCCCAACTTTCTTATCCTCGATGAGCCTACCAACGACCTGGATATCATGACGCTCAGCATACTGGAGCAGTTTCTGCTGGAGTTCCAGGGTTGCCTCTTACTCGTCTCCCACGACCGCTACTTTATGGATAAACTGGTCGATCACCTGTTTGTTTTTGAGGGCGATGGAGTGATAACCGATTTTACAGGCAATTACACGGAGTACCGCGCCATGGCCGATGCCAGGGAAAAGGAACAGAAGAAGGTGGTGCCACCCGTTCAGGAGAAACCTGCAGAACCGGAAGCTCCCCGCCAGAAGAAATCGTATAAGGAAAAGCGCGAATGGGAAACACTGGAAAAGGAACTGGCCGATCTGGAAAAGGAAAAGCTGCAACTTGAAGCCGCATTGAGTAATCCGGGTGATGATATCGAAAGTATCACGCGCCATTCCGAACGCCTGGCTGAAGTGAATGGTCTTATCGACGAAAAGGAACTCCGCTGGCTGGAATTATCGGAAAAAGAATAATGTATTCTATCCGCTAGGCTTTCCGCAGCGTGATTTTTGTGAGCTCTGGCCAGATGCCGAGACGTCCTGGATAACCCACCGTTCCCAGACCTCTGTTGACGTAGATGTGTTGCTCGCCTTCGGTATACAATCCTGCCCATTGTTTGTAAATCCATTGCGAAGGACTGAAGCGGAAAGCGGGAGTTTCTATACCCATCTGGAAACCATGGGTGTGTCCGCTCAAAGTGAGTTCGGGATGCAACGCTGAGGGTATTACAAAAGCCTCCCAGAAGGAAGGGTCGTGCGACAGCAGTACCATACAGTCGGAACGCTGTAAACCCGCCGCTGCTTTATCGAGGTCTCCCAGTTTAGGGAAATCCCCTTGTCCCCAGTTTTCAATGCCTATAATATGCAGTTGCTGTCCGTCTTTTTCCAGCACGGTGCGCTCATTCAGCAGTAGCTGAAAACCAAGCTTGCCATGGATGGCTTTTACCGCATCCAGATTGCGCTCCCTGGCAGCTGCATCTGCCCAGTTGACATAATCTCCATAATCGTGGTTACCCAGAACAGATAGCTTGTACTTAGCCTGGAACTGCCGGAAAACATCGTACCAGTCATCCATTTCATCGGCTCGGCTGTTGACAATATCGCCGGTAAAAAACAAGGCATCCGACTGAAGTGCATTGACAGAGCGCACCATATCCTCGAGTTCATCGTGGGTGCTTTTTTCAAACGAGCCGATGTGTAAATCGCTCAGCTGTGTTATCGTAAATCCGTCGAAAGCTGCGGGCAGATTGGCAATGGGAATTTCTACTGTATGCAAGGTGTATCGGAAGCGGCCTTTGAACATGCCGTACAACATGCCTGTGAACGGCAGGAGACCGGTAAGGATAGCTCCCTTGGCAATGAACTGTCTTCTGCTGATCATCAAAGATGCATCGGGATGGCTGCGCTGCCGACGCCTGCGGGTGGCAATGCTAATGAACAAACGGACAAGGTATTCAACGAACAATATAAAAGCAGCGACCACTTTGGCGAATAGCAGGGCTACGAATAATCCCAGAAAAAACAATTGTAGCCTTTGCAGCCAAAGTGCTGAGTCGCGCATGACAAAGGTGGAAATGCCGATAAGTACAAATAGCAGGATGTTGATGCGCCAATACCACCTTAGCTGCATCCTGCCCCATGCTTTCTTTAAGGCAATGTGTAACATCAGGTCCGGAAGAAAATATACTACGGCAGAAAAGAGCAGGCGGATGAGCAGGGAGAGAATATTCACAGATTGTATTTAATAATCAATAACATAAAATGCAACTGACTGCAGAAAGTTCATCGCAACTATTCAGTAGTGGCAATGGCAAATCGCACAAACACAGAATTTTCCAGTCTTATCTTTTCAAACTGCAGTTCCGGTAGTTCGTCTTCGCGTTTATCCATCCCTATTGTTACACTTTCCATCAACATCACATTTCTTTGGTAACCGTAGTACATTTCCTGTTCGCGCACAATCAGCGGCGGACCGAGCTGCGCATCAATGGCCTGCAGCAGATATGCCGCTTTCTCCTTGGCTGCCCGGATGGCGTCGATACGCACTTCTCTTCGCAGAGAGTCCATGGCTGAGTGATCTACTTTCGAGAGAAAGGCATTCTTGATTTCCAGTTCATCCAGCAACGCAAATACCTTCGCCAGCGTGCCGGCGTCGTGTACGAGCAGGGTGTAGCTTTTCTGTGTGAGCACATCCTTGTTATTCCATTTCACTTTCAGGAAATCGGCGTCAACATCAGCAAGGTACAACTGGGTATCGGGAATGCCCAAAGCGATTAAGCCCTTGCGCAACTTAGTTTCCTGCGTAGCGATATCTATCTTATCACGACCATCGTAACGCTCCAGTAAGACAATAGTGGTGTACAGCCTGTTGGGAATCACCTCTCGCTCGGCAACCCCGCTTACTTCAATGTAGGGGACTTCCACAGGAGAAAACTGCTGAGCATTCGCCTGTGCGTGAAAAAGCAACATCAACGTTCCAGCAAGTAGGAATCCAGGTATTTTCATCACTTTAAATTTGTTTGCAATATAACGCAAATTGATACCTTTATTGAAGGATTGATTACCGAAACCTAGTGCTATGACGCAAAACTGGATCCGACCACAGGAAGGCGATTATCTTCCTTATCAGAAAAATTATATTGACCTGGTGCAAGACGGCAACCTGGTGCGGCAAATGGAAGAGAACAGCAAGGCGTTCGCGGCCCTGCTGGTGGGACTAACGGAACAGCAAAGCAACCATGCTTATGCACCCGGCAAATGGACCATCAAACAGGTCGTGAATCATATCAACGACTGTGAGCGCATCATGGGCTACAGGGCATTGTGCATTGCAAGGGGAGAGCAACAATCACTTCCGGGATTCGAGCAGGATGATTACGTTGCCAACGCTGATGTGGAGCGCAGGTTGCTCCGCAGCATGGTCGATGAATACCTCAGTATACGACAAGCCACACTAACATTAATGGAAAGCTTCAGCCAGACCGATTTAGCCAAACGCGGCATGGCCAATAATGCACCGGTCACCGTCAATGCGCTCTGTTGGGTAATTGCAGGGCATGAGCTGTATCACTTGCAAATCCTGAAAGAAAGGTACCTGTAATTCCTGCAGCAGCCGCTGCACCCATATTAGTTCCCCCCTGAATGATCGTTCCCGGCATCGTGTACCTGCCTGTCTTTGTCGTACGCTTTGATGATGCGCTTCACCAGTTTGTGCCGCACAACGTCCTTCTCATCCAGAAATACAATGCCGATACCTTCAATATCCTTTAGGATGCGCAATCCGGTATACAGACCCGACTTCATATTGCGCGGTAAATCTACCTGGGTGAGGTCGCCGGTGATGATGCATTTAGCGGAAGGACCTATACGTGTGAGGAACATCTTCAACTGAGCATCGGTTGCATTTTGTGCTTCGTCGAGAATGATAAATGCGTTGTCCAGTGTCCGTCCGCGCATGAAAGCCAGCGGTGCAATTTCAATAACCCTATTGGTCATGTAGAGCTGGAGCTTCTCCATGGGTATCATGTCATCGAGTGCATCGTATAAGGGCCGCAAGTAAGGATCTATTTTTTCTTTCAAATCGCCGGGTAGAAAGCCAAGGTTTTCTCCGGCCTCCACCGCCGGGCGGGTGAGTATGATGCGCTTTACCTTTTTCTCCTTCAGCGCCCGCACCGCCAGCGCCACTGCCGTGTAGGTCTTGCCTGTTCCTGCCGGTCCGATGGCAAACATAATATCATTCTCTTCAGCGACAGCCACCATGACTTTCTGATTGGGTGTCCGCGCTTTGATTAGATAGCCATTGGGACCGTGTACGATGACATCTTCAGGTGCTGCCGGAATATCTGCCAGGTCTTTGTTCTCCAGCCCCAGCAACAAGCTCTGCAGATTACTATCGCTGATATGTCCGTACTTCTCTAGATGGTGCAGTACATTGCCTATCTTATCCCTGAAGTCGTCAATGTCGTGTTGAATACCCCGCACCGTCAATGCATTCCCGCGTGCAGCAATATTGAGGTAGGGGAAAGATTTTTTAATGATACCTAAGCGGGCATTGTGTACACCATAAAAGTCAATGGCCCGAACTCCCTCCAGGGGAATGGAAACTTCTATCAATTTTCGGTTAATTTTGTTGCCAACAAATGTAATCTTTTTGCAGGGAGGAACTGCAAGAAAACCTACTTTCAACAACTGCATGAATATCATCACTTTCACCACCGATCTGGGAACCGAAGACCATTATGCAGGTGTGTTGAAGGCGCGGTTGTTGCGACATCTACAAGATGTTTACTTCGTAGATATTACCCACCAGATTGATCCATTCGATGTACAGCAAGCTGCGCATGTGCTGGGAGCTGCCTGCTTTTCTTTTCCGCCGGGTACAGTGCATGTAGCTGTGGTGGCAGTAGAAAATGCCAACGGCCACCGGTGTATATTTTTCGAAAAAAACGGCCATTATTTTGCCGGACCCGATAATGGGATTTTTCCACTGGCTCTGGGTGAACTGCCGCGTGACATTTTTACGATGCCCCCGTCGGGCTCCGTCATGGAGGATATTGCCGCAGCCGCAGCAGGTATGGCCGCCGGAAATCCACTGCCGGAAATGGGCGGTGTTACCGGTAATGTAAAAGTGTTGCACAAACTGCAGATGCCCATCAATGACGACCTCATCAAAACATCGGTCGTGTATATCGACAGGTTTGGCAATGTGGTATGCGGTATTCAGCAATCGGATTTTGAAGCGGCGCGCAGGAATCGGAGCTTCTCAGTTGAATTCGGGAAGCGCGAATCGATTGTCCAGATATCCCAGTCTTACAGCGATGTGGTGCCGGGCGAACGGCTATGCCTTTTTAACGACAGTGGTTACCTGGAAATCGCTGTCAATCAGGGCAATGCCCATGAATTACTGGCGCTTAATATTAACGATATTATATTAATAGAATTTACATGATTACCAGATTGGTGAAAATGCATTTCCGGCACGATGCAACGGAACAGTTCAAAACGATTTTTCAGGGGGCACAGCCTCTGATAGCTGCATTCCCGGGCTGCCATGGCGTTAAACTGCTGCAAGACAGCCTCCATCCGCATATTTTTTTTACATATAGCTGGTGGGATAGCCATGAAGCACTCGAAGCGTATCGGGAATCTGATCTTTTTCGGACTACCTGGGCTAAAACAAAAGTCTTATTCAATGAACGACCGGAGGCCTGGAGTGTAAGGGAGATCAGCTAAAAGCTTCAGAATACCCTAACTTTGCGCATTATGCAGGCTTTGTTTCCCGATGCAGATGTATTTATCGTTGACGACCTGACAAGTGTTACGTGGTCAGCGTATTTCCCGGACCAGGGAAGAAATACCTTTATTCTTGTCGACGAAAACACCCGGAAATATTGCCTGCCGGCTGTGCAGCGCTTTTTGCCCGAAAGCACCATCATTGAAATACCTTCGGGAGAAGGCAACAAGCATATCGCTACTTGCCAGATCATCTGGAAAGCACTACTGGATGCCGCCGCCGATCGGAAAGCTA
>DDYY01000098.1 GCA_002346225.1 Bacteroidetes bacterium UBA3022 | reverse complement strand
TTGTCCTTGTCCTTGTCTTCTTTGTTGTCTTTGTCTTCTTTTTTGAAAGTTTTTCTGTTTGTTTTTGTCTTTGAAGTCGGTAGGGTGGGTCACGATATAGACATCGAGGTCACCATCGTTATCCGAATCAAAAAAGTTAGCATGGGTAGAGTAGCTGTCGTCGTCGAGGCCGTATTCCTTGGCCTTATTGGTGAAGGTATTGTCGCCGTTGTTGATGTACAGCACGTTTCTCCTTAATTCCGGATCGTCGTACCGGGCACGACAGATGTAAATATCCTGCCAGCCATCTTCATTGATGTCCACCATGGCTACGCCGGTAGACCAGCCATCAACGGCATTAACACCTGCTGTTTCGGTGATGTCTTCAAACTGGAGATTTCCTTTATTGAGGAAGAGGCGATCGGGCACCACGTTTCCTGTAAAGAACAGGTCGGGGAGGCCGTCGTTGTTAATATCGCCTACGCCAACGCCACCGCCATTGTAGGAGTAGCCATACCTGTAGTAGTTCAGTTCGAAAGTTTCCTTAATTTCATTGTTGAATACCACACCTGTGGAGGCACCGGTCAGGATGTCGAACATTTTTCCGGTAGCACTGTCCAGGGGCACCACTTTGGCCTGGTCGATGTTTTCAGTGAATTTCCATTCGTTCATGGCATCCTGAAAACTCTGCTTCTTGGAGCAACCAGTGACTGCCAGCACGGCGGCGAGCATGGGGAATACGAAAATCTTCTTCATTATAAGTGTTTGAATTTTGCTGGTACAAAATTAGAGCTATACAGGCACCTGATTTGGTCACCTGTGTAAATGTTTTGTTAACACCTTAAATGTTTTGTAAAAGCCCGAAAAAAGGGAATTTTCGGTTAAATTTGCATCCTGAAAAAGCATTAAAAAAATGCTTTATTTAATAATTAATAAACCCACTCTCATGAAGTTCAAGAGTAGTCTTATCGTAATGCTTGCCTTAGCGGCCATCACGTTCAGCAGCTGTAAGGAAAAGGGCAGTTCAGATGCAGAGAATCCATTGTACAACAGTGTATCTCAGCCTTCATCCGAGCAATCAGCCGCATTCCTAATAGATTGGTGGAAACAATTGTTTTCATTTGTTGCCAGCGAGAAGTTGTCTCCGCCGGATGCATCCAGAATGTATGCCTATATGGCAACAGCTATGTACGAGGCTCAAATAGCTGGTGCACCTTATCATCAATCACTGGAAGGTCAGTTGAATGATTTAAATGACTTACCCCGCCCTAAAAGCGATGAAGTATATGACTGGACTACCGTGACTATTGAAACTGCCTATTATGTGCAGGATGAAATGCTGGGAAGGTACCTTCCTGCAGGGGTAGGCGCCATCAATAAATTGCACGAAAAGCAAATTAATGAAAGGGCTGCTACCATTCCTGAAGACGTGATTATGCGTTCGAAAGAATACGGAAGAGCATTGGCCGAGGCAGTAATCGCCTGGAGTGAAAATGATGGCTATGAAAAAACCCGCTACGAGCAGTTCAAAGCGCCGAGCAGGGAAGGTCATCCTGAGTACTGGGAGCCAACGGATTTCAACCAGACAGCACTGGAGCCATTCTGGGGAACCCACAGAACCTTTGCAGTACCTAACAACAAGCTTTGTGATATCGACATGAAGTTTCCTTACAGCGAGGACAAGGATTCAGAATTCTACAAGCAGGCGCTGGAAGTTTATACAGTAGATAAGAAATTAACAGAAGAGCAAAGGATTATTGCTCAGTACTGGGCTGATGATCCGGGAGAAACTGCTACCCCTCCGGGTCACTGGATGTATATCGCAGGTAATTTCGTGCAGGCTGAGGACTGGAAGTTGGATAATGCAGCAGAACTTTACGCTCTTGTCGCTATTTCTATGCAGGATGCCTGTATCAGCTTGTGGCATACCAAATACCGCGTAAACCTGGTGCGTCCTAAAACTTATATCAATGAACAAATGGAAGCCGGCTGGGAGCCTTACGTGGAAACACCTCCGTTCCCAGGTTATACTTCCGGACACAGTGGTTTCTCTGGTGCTGCATCAGAAGTAATGACTGCGCTGATTGGTGATAATAAACCATTTACCGATAGCTCACACGTGAAAATTGGTCTCGAACCGAGAGAGTTCTCCTCTTTCCGCGCAGCCGCAGAAGAAGCAGCCTACTCCCGCATGTATGGTGGTATTCACTATACTTGTGAAATTCAGGATGGACTGGTACAAGGACAATGTGCCGGAAACTATGTTCTGAATGATGTTGTTACCGGTCTTCGCCGCAGTGCTGCTACACAAACTGCCAAGCGCTAATTGTAAACGAAAGCATAAATAATTATATATGAAAACCACTATGAAGTTAATACTCCCGCTGCTTTTCATCGGGGCACTGGCCTCCGGTCTGAATGCTCAGGTTGTGATGAAAGACTTTGTGTCCAAGGATCACATGGGAAAGATTGAAAAATCGGTTAACAATAACGGTCAGCCGCTTTACTGGAAACTGGAATATAAGAATACCGACGGTGCCAGGATTTATTACGATTTCATCCTGTACAAAGACGCTTCCATGACCAAGGAAATGTTGCGATTCCCTTCTTTGATGAGGAATCTGGAGTGGACTTATTATCTCGATGTCAGCATGACCAAAGATGATGCTACCAAGGTATTTGCTATGATTTTCAAAAAAGACCTTAGGTGGGCGCGTGTGAAATATTCTCCGCACGAAGGTTGCTCATGGCTCGATCCAACTGAGTGGGACCGTATCAATCTGGTAGATAATTTTCAGGGATTGCTGGACAATACATTTACACAGATGGATAAAAACGTGAAGTTCGATTGCTACGTTAAGTAGTTCTGGATGCACCTCATAAGAAAAGTCCCGGCTTAGGTCGGGACTTTTTTATTTACCATCGAATATCTTTACAGCATGTCAGAAAAAATGGTAGCTACTACCTTTCAGGGATTAGAGCAGGTTCTTGCCACAGAACTGGAGCAATTAGGAGCAGGCGGGATTGAGATAAGGAAAAGGGCGGTTGCCTTCGAAGGAGACAAGGTACTCCTGTATGCCGCCAATATGCATCTTTTTACTGCGGTCAGAATATTACTGCCCGTAGCTAGTTTTCAGGCAGACAGTCCGGACGAGCTCTACGACCGGGCGCGTGATATACCCTGGGAGAACTGGCTGGAAATTCAGACTACCTTCGCCATAACCTTTGCCATACATTCCGAGTATTTTACCCATACCCAATATGCCGCATTGCGCCTAAAAGATGCCATTGTTGACCGCTTCAGGTCTAATGGCGGGGAACGCCCCAGTGTGGATACCAACAATCCTGATATACCGCTACACCTCCATATCAATCAGGATCAGGTTACTGTTTCGCTCAACAGCTCCGGTCATTCTTTACACAAAAGGGGCTACCGGCAGACAGTGCATAAGGCGCCTTTGAGTGAGGTGCTGGCAGCAGGAATGATCCGGCTTTCCGGATGGGACATGCAGGTTCCGCTGTACGACCCTATGTGCGGTTCTGCCACCTTACCTATAGAAGCTGCGCTGGCTGCTTACAGAATTGCTCCGGGACTCATCCGCAACGATTTTGCCTTTAAGCATTGGAAAGATTATGATCCCGGCATATTTAAACAATTGTTGTTGCAGGCGCAGTCAGATGTGCTGCTCGACCGGAAACTGATTATTACCGGTTCAGATATGCAGTCGCGTGTTTTGGCACAAGCTGCAGAAAATGTGAAAGCAGCCAAACTGGAGGATAGGATTTCTCTTTTCCCGAAACGCTTTGAGGACGCTGATCCTCCTAAGTTCCCCGGCATCGCCATCATCAATCCGCCTTATGGAGAACGTATGAAGAAAGATGATATGATTGCCTTTTACCGCGCCATGGGCGATAGGATGAAACAAGCCTACAAAGGATGGAAGGTATGGGTACTTACCTCTAATCTGGAAGCAGCCAAGTTCATCGGTTTGAAACCATCCCGTAAAATAGTCCTGTTTAACGGCCCGCTCGAATGTCGTTTTTTGTGTTTCGATATTTATGAAGGTTCTAAAAAGTATCAAAATGAAAATTAAAACTTTAATAATCGCACTTATCGTAGCAATTAATTTGCAGGCACAGCTGACATGGTCATCAGCTGCAGAAATGAATTTTTCCCGCAATGGACATACCATGACAGGCCTGCAGGATGGCTTTCTGGTAACAGGGGGCTATGACGGATTTGAAAACCTGAAATCTGCTGAGCTGTTTATTGCAGGAAGTACCTACGATTGGGTATTGGTGGGTGATATGGATAGTATTCGATTTGAACACAAGGCAACAAGATATGAGCATGCAGGTGCTGAGAAAGTGCTTATAAGTGGTGGCTGGAACGGTGGGAGCATCAACTATTATGGAACCCAGATTTACGATGCTACTTCCCAAAGCTTTTCCGATGGCCCTGACATGTCTGTAGGGAGGTCCGGACATACCTCAACGCAACTTAATGATGGCCGCATACTTCTTGTTGGTGGTTATAGCAGTGCAGGCGGCAATACTACCATAGTGGAAATTTTTGATCCGGCAACTGAAACTATTTCGCAAGTGGCGTCTTTGCAAACAGGTCGCAGCTATCATACCGCTACCCTCTTAAATGATGGACGCGTTCTCGTAGCTGGTGGTTTTAATCCGGATGCAGGCTTTCAAATGAATTCTTGTGAAATATATGATCCGATGCTGGATACCTGGACTACAGTAGCTTCAATGACATTTACGCGTGATTATCATGCTGCAGTTGCCTTGAGCGGCAATCGGGTCTTGGTGTCAGGGGGAAGGTTTTTTAATGGTACCGGCTTTGATGGACATACAGCTTGTGAAATGTATAACGTTTCCACAGATAGCTGGTCGGCAGCGGCTTTTTTACCTGAAGGTCAGAGCTATCATCAGATGTTCAATATTACTACAACCAGTGCAGATATTGATTGCCCGGGCTTTGATTGGGTCGTATTACCTGGAGGTACCAATGAGTCTGGGTTCGGAATAGATTTGACATTTTCCCCAACTTATTTTTATTGTGTAGAGAATGATACTTGGCATGAGCGGTCAATGGCATTAGATGGTAGATATGCTTATGCCGCCGCCAAGAGCTATTGGGAAGATAAGCTACTGGTCTCCGGTGGCTTTGATGGTTCAGCAGAATTGCTTGAAATACCCCTAGTCGATATAACCGAATCTCCTGGTTTAGTCGGCAACGTGGTCATCTTTCCCCAACCTGTGCAAGATATGCTTCAAGTAATATGGGAAGATTTCACCGCCCGGGAATGGGTAGTAATAGATCTTTCTGGCAGAAAGGTGATGCACGGAAATTTGTTAAATGGGGCACAAACGGCTATGAGCCTGAATGTTAACGCACTGCAGCCCGGTGTCTACATATTGCACATTATTGATGGTAATAATAGGTCGGCTCTTTCCAGATTCATCAAACAATAGTGGCTGGTTTTTTGTACTACCTTCATCAATTCGAATGAATTAACTATGCAGGAAACCCGAAATACCAAAGAGCGCAACCTTTATCTCATCATGATTCTTTCCTTGCTGGGTCTGAACGCATGGTTGTTTTATCAGGCGTATCAAAACAAGGAAAAGCAACTGCAGACAGAAACCACCATTTCTGAACTCGATAGCATGCGCATTGTATTGAACGAACGCTACAATAGTCTGGTAGATGAGCTGACAAGACAGAAGGGTATCAATGTCGATAAAGACATCGTGCTGGATTCCTTACTGGCGGAAATAGAAGTGAGGAAACAGGATATCGGTCGCTTGTTGAGCAACAGACAGGCATCTCAAATGGAAAGCGAGGAATTGAAGGCTTTGCTGGCCGATGCGCAACAACAACTTAAAAATCTGGAAAAGCAGCGCGATAGTTACAGGCAGCAACTTGCAGATATGAATGTGAAATATGGTGTGCTGGAGGGGGAATACACCCAGTTACAAGGTAGTTACGATGAGCAGGTTGTTTTAAATGAAGGGCTGACGGAAGAAAAGGCCAGCATCATTGATAAGGCATCCGTTATCCTGGCCAGCAATATTACCCTCACCGGCATCAAGAGTAAGAATGGAGGCAAGGAAAAGGAGAACGAAAAGGCAAAAAGAATAGACCGTATCCGCATTTGCTTCGATTTGCTGCGCAATGATTTTTCAGCCGGAACGGAACAGGAAATTTTCATTCAACTGATAGATCCCAATGGCGTAGTAGTGGCTTCCGGCGCCAGCAACGGAAAGCGAATACCCGGTTATAAAGGAACCGGAACGGCCGCCTATACTGCTGCAACCACTATTGCTTATGAGGGTGATGGCAGTGACAACAAATGCATCTACTGGGAGCAGAATTATGCATTCATGTCGGGAACTTATGTGGCCAAGATTTACCACAAAGGCGAACTGATAGGAGAGAACAGTTTTGATTTCAAATAGCGCAGAAGTGCCTTACAGGGCCGGCGTTAACCAATATGCAAAAACCCCGCATTTGCGGGGTTTTTCTTTGGAGGTCGGAAGCGGATTCGAACCGCTGTACGAGCTTTTGCAGAGCTCTGCCTAGCCACTCGGCCATCCGACCAATACTGCAAAGATAGAAGGAAAAACCATTTAGCGAAGCCTTCGCTTAAAGGACTTTTTTAGTCCACTCCAGTGCGATGCTTACCTCCTCCACAGCACTGCCCAGCGGGGGATGCAATTTAGTTACAATCACCTTGGTGTAGGTGCCGGTCAATTGCGCGGCCACCAGTCTGTCCATAATGTTTTTAGCCGCAAATTCAATCAATTTGCACGGCTGCTCCATTACCCCCTGGGTGATGGAATAAATGCTGGAATAATCAATCGTAGCCTCCAGCTGATCGGTAGCTCCGTTGACTATATCACTTTCTACCTCAATGTCTACGCGGAAATTATTTCCGTATTGTTGCTCGAAATCGTACACACCTATGTGGCTTTTGAATTGCATGCCTTTCAGAATAATCCTGCCCATGGTTGAATTTTAAAGGCGAAACTACGGAACCGTATGGGAACTGCCCTGTTATATACTTACCTTTGTTCCACAAAATACAGCTATGGCTTTCGATCAATTTGAAGGAGTAGATTACTACAATATCGACGATTTGCTCACTACAGAGCAGAAACTTGTGAGGGATACTGTCAGGCAATTTGTCAAACAGGAAGTAAGCCCGATTATAGAGGATTACGCTCAAAGAGCAGAAACGCCCCGCCACCTTATTCCCGGGCTGGCTGAGATAGGTGCTTTCGGTCCAACCATCCCGGCAGAGTATGGCGGAGGTGGATTGGACAACGTATGCTACGGACTGATCATGCAGGAAATTGAGCGGGGTGACAGCGGTCTGCGCTCGCTTGTTTCGGTACAGGGCTCCCTGGTGATGTATCCCATCTATACCTATGGATCAGAAGAACAAAGGAAAAAATACCTGCCTGAATTAGGGGCGGGCAGAATGATAGGATGTTTTGGCCTCACCGAACCGGATCATGGTTCTAACCCGGGTGGCATGATTACCCATTTCAAAGATATGGACGACCATTACCTTCTGAATGGCGCCAAGCTATGGATATCCAATTCACCGTTCGCAGATATTGCAGTTGTCTGGGCTAAAGATGAAGAAGGTGTTGTCCGTGGATTGATTGTAGAACGCGGTATGGAAGGCTTTACCACTCCGGAAACCAAAGGCAAGTGGTCATTAAGAGCATCTGCTACAGGTGAATTGGTATTCGACAATGTGAAAGTTCCCAAAGAGAACCTGTTGCCCGGTGTAAAGGGATTAAGAGGACCCTTGTCTTGTCTTTCTACTGCTCGCTATGGTATTGCCTGGGGAGCTATGGGAGCAGCCATGGATTGTTACGATACTGCACTTCGGTATTCCAAGGAACGGATTCAGTTCGGTAAACCCATTGGTCAGTTTCAACTACAGCAAAAAAAGCTGGCAGAAATGGTCACCGAGATTACCAAGGCGCAACTACTCGCCTGGCGACTGGGCGTGCTGAAGGATGAAGGTAAAGCCACTGCAGCGCAGATTTCTATGGCTAAAAGGAACAACGTGGACATGGCGTTGCAAATAGCCCGTGAAGCAAGACAAATGCTGGGAGGAATGGGAATTACAGGCGAGTACCCGATTATGCGACACATGATGAACCTCGAAAGCGTTATCACCTACGAAGGCACCCACGACATACATCTCCTGATTACAGGGATGGATGTCACAGGTCTGGATGCCTTTAAGTAAGCTTCACACATTAAGGGAATTTTAATCTAATATTTTTGTACACCGGTTGTCCACACCGACAATCAAGGTGTGGATACTTCGTTTATAATTTATGGCTTTAAACGCTAAATTTAGCTTAGCCAACAGCTGTCGCGGCAAGCGAACTGTGAACATCTTTTTATGGTAGTTTGCTTGTAGAAGACCCGCGCGGAGTGGTACTTTTGAACTGGCTGCGGAATGGCTCTGCAGACGATTTTGGAATTACTTTTTTTATTGGAAACACACCTGCCTTGAACGAAAACAAACCAACCAGTACGCCTAAAACAGGACTTAGAAGCGCAAAAAAGCCCGCTGACCTTTCGGACATTGTTTATGGAAAGCTTCCACCTCAGGCGGTGGATCTGGAGGAAGCGGTATTGGGTGCTTTCATGATTGACAAGGACGCCGTTACCAATGCCATAGAAATTCTTAGGGAAGATAGCTTTTATGACGAGCGACACCAGCTCATTTTTAAAGCCATCCGAAAATTATTTGAGCATACACAGCCGGTAGATATTCTCACAGTGACAGAAGAGCTCCGCAAAATGGGGAGACTGGAAGAAGCCGGCGGACCTTTCTACATCACCAGTTTGACCAACCGGGTAGCCTCGGCGGCACACGTTGAACACCATGCGCGTATTGTTTCTCAGAAATTTATTCAACGTGAACTCATACGGGTGAGCACACGCATAGTGCATGATGCCTACGAAGACACCACCGATGTTTTTGAGTTGCTCGATGACGCCGAGAAGGGCCTGTTCAATATTGCCGACCAGAACTTGCGCACCAGCTACAATGAATTGGAAGGATTACTGACCGCTACCATCAAAGAAATTGAAGAAGCACGTAAGAATGAAGATTCCCTTACGGGTGTGCCTTCCGGGTTCACCAACCTCGACCGCCTTACCGGTGGCTGGCAGAAATCGGATTTGGTGATTGTGGCTGCCCGCCCAGGTATGGGTAAGACAGCTTTTACACTTTCTCTGGCCAGAAATGCGGCAGTAGATTTTAATCGCCCTGTAGCCTTTTTCTCTCTGGAAATGTCGGCACAGCAGCTCGTCAAACGTCTAATCAGCTCTGAGGCGGAACTTCCTGCTGAAAAAATTATTAAAGGCCAGCTCGCGGAACACGAGTGGATTCAGATGGTGAAGAAAAGTGGGCGCCTAAGCGAAGCAAAGATTTTCATTGATGATACGCCAGCCCTCAATATTTTCGAGTTGCGGGCCAAATGTCGTCGGCTGAAAATGCAGCACGATATTCAGATGATTGTCATCGACTATCTGCAGCTCATGACCGCAGGTGATAACAACCGCAATGGCAACAGGGAGCAGGAAATCAGTTCCATCTCCCGCGCTTTAAAAAGTATTGCCAAGGAACTCAATGTTCCTATCCTGGCGCTATCTCAGTTAAGCAGGAAAGTGGAAGACCGCGGAACCACCAAGAAGCCCATGCTGTCTGACCTTCGGGAGTCAGGTGCCATAGAGCAGGATGCAGATATGGTTATCTTCCTGTACCGCCCGGAATATTATAACCTCGATCAGGATGAAGAAGGTAACTCCACGAAAGGTCTGGCTCAGGTAATTATTGCCAAGCACAGAAACGGCTCACTAGATACCGTTAATCTCAGGTTCATCGGTCAGTACATCAAGTTCGCTGATTTGGATGAATTCAATATGCCGGCAATGTCGCCGCTGTCGGAGCATATTCAGGATAATACTGCAACGATTACACGGGGCTCCAAAATGAATGAAATGAAAGATGAGGACGATGACCGTCCTCCCTTCTAAATTATTTATTTACCTGTCGGAATAGGAAAAGGGTAATCACCCCGAAAATAATATTGGGCATGTTCGCACCAAGCAGGGGTGGCAGGTTCCCATTGACCGAAAAGGAAGAGGAAAACTGCAGAAATACGACGTACAGGGAACTCATGGCTATAGCTGTGACGATATTCAACCCCATTCCTCCCCGTACTTTTTTAGAACCCAGAATAGCGCCGATGATGATCATGATAAAAACGGAAATGGCAGACGCCGTGCGCCGGTTGGTTTCTACCTGATACGACTCAATCCCCCCGGCAGCCCTGATGGATTCTTCCTTCATGAATTCCTGCATCTCCTTGTAGTTCAGTGCCTCCTTAATGATGGTACTGACTTCGAAATTGGAGGGTTGCATGGCGAGTAGGGTGTCCATCTGCCGGCCGTACTCAAAGCGCTCTTCCAGACCGTCTATTCGCCACTTCTTATATTGCAATAATCTCCAGTTGTTCGATACACCGGGAATAAACTGAATTTTCTCCGCATTGATTTTATACACCAGTTTTCGCTCTTTCCCGGACCCTTCGAATCGTTCCAGGGAGAACTGTGCACCTTCACTTTTCGAGTAATTGAACCTGTTCAGCGATATATAAGTGAGTGAGTCAAGCCGCATATGGATATTGTTTCCCCAGCTCTTCTGCACCCTTGTATACTTCTCTTCAAAAGCTACCCTGCTTTTGTTGGCAATGGGCACCATCCAGTGATTGGCATATAGCAACAGTACTGCACTGAAAGCTCCGCACAATAGGTAAGGCCTCAGGAAGCGCCGAAAACTCATGCCGCTGTTGAGCATGGCTATAATTTCGCTGTTATAGGCCATGCGCGAAGTGAAAATGATGGTGGCCAGGAAAATTAATAAGGGTGCCAGCAAGGCTGCGATGTGGGGAACGAAATTGAAATAGTAATCAAATATGATTTCGTCTGCGCCCGGTTTGTTCTTGACGAAATTATCAGTCTTTTCACTGTAGTCGATGACCACTGCAATGGCAGTAATTATGCCGATGGTGAATAGCACCGTAGTGAAGTACTTACCTATAACATAGCGGTCGAGTATGGACAGCCATCTTCGGAACGGATATACTAATAGGTTGCGCAGCCTCACCATCATAACCTGCTGCTTACTTTTTTTACCATGATATCTTTCCAGGTACTGAAATCGCCCAGTTCAATATGCCGCCTTGCCTCCCTAACCAGCCATAAATAAAATGCCAGGTTATGGGTGCTGGCAATAATGGGTCCCAGCATTTCACCACTGATAAACAGGTGACGCAGATACGCTTTGCTATGCGTCTGACTCGTGAGAGCTGTCGATTGGGCGTCAATAGGCTCCAGAACATCTGCCCATTTCTTATTCCGGATGTTGATGATACCCTCCGGTGTAAACAGCATTCCATTTCGGGCATTTCTAGTCGGCATAACGCAATCAAACATGTCGATACCCAACGATATGCACTCCAAAATATTGGCAGGTGTACCCACACCCATCAGGTAACGCGGTTTTTCAAGCGGTAAGATAGCGCAAACTTTTTCTGTCATGGCATACATGAGCTCATGTGGTTCGCCGACAGACAAGCCCCCAATGGCGTTTCCGGGGCAATCTGTTCCTGCGATGTAGGTGGCTGAGGCTTCCCGAAGGTCGCTGTATACGCTGCCCTGAACAATGGGGAATAGATATTGCTCGTAGTCGTAAAGGGGATCTGTGGTGCGCATGTGTTCTACACACTGATCCAGCCATCGATGGGTCAGGTGCATAGACTCGGTCGCGTAGGAGCGTTCGCAAGGGTAGGGCGGACATTCGTCGAAGGCCATCACGATATCGGCTCCTATTTTTCGCTGAATATCCATCACTCCCTTGGGGGTGAACTCATGTTTGGATCCGTCAATATGGGATTGAAACCGCACACCCTCTTCTCTGATTTTCCTGATTTGTGCCAGCGAATACACCTGATAACCGCCGCTGTCCGTCAGTATGGGCCTGTCCCATTGAATAAAACGGTGCAATCCACCGGCTTGCTCCATGAGGTCTGTCCCCGGGCGGAGGTATAGATGGTAGGTATTACCCAGTATAATGGGGGCGTCTACATCTCTTTTCAGGAACTCAAAAGGCACTCCTTTAACGGTTCCGGCAGTACCTACGGGCATAAATACAGGGGTAGGTATCTCCCCATGAGCCGTTTGGATGACTCCCGCCCTTGCCGAGCTGCCAATATCTTTTTTCTCTATCTTGAAAAACATGCCGGTCAAAGGTAATCAGTTTCAATGTGTGAATTCGCTGTTAATAGCTGTGGATTTCCGGGTTGGGACGAACGGTATTTGGTCTACCTTTAGCAGTTCAAATGAAAGCGGATATGTGGTGGCTGGTCTATATTTACGGAGGAGTGTTATCCTATCAGATATTGCATAATATTTATTTCTATTTAAGGCTTTCACTCAGAAAGAATCATGCTGCAGCAATTAACCCTGATTTACCCGTGTCGGTCATTGTTTGCGCCAGGAATGAAGAGGAGAATTTAAAGGCATTGATTCCGCTGCTGCTCGAACAGGATTATCCGGATTTTGAGGTGATCATTGTAGACGATAATTCAGAAGATGGTACCGTGGAATACTTGTACCACCTTACCGCTGAAGATACGCGCGTCAGAAGTGTGAAAGTGGGCAATGTAAATAAGCCCATGGCAGGGAAGAAATTCCCTCTTACACTGGGTATTAAAGCCGCTAAGCATCCACATCTGCTGCTAACCGATGCGGATTGCAGACCAGCATCGCGGAACTGGATTGCTGAAATGATGAATGGGTATGCACAGCAGGCCGATTATGTGCTGGGCTACAGTCCTTATGCCAAACACAAGGGCTGGTTAAACCGCATTATCCGCTATGAAACTTTCTTTGCCGGACAAAATTATCTTTCCTACGCACTGGCGGGAATCCCCTATATGGGAGTAGGGCGTAACTTATCCTATACTTCAGCATTGTTTTTCCAGCATGGCGGTTTCGCTGACCACCGGACCTTGCCTTCGGGTGATGATGATTTGTTCATCAATAAAGTCGCCGGAAAAAGTAAGTCAGCGGTCGTTACCAGCAGAGATAGCTTTATGATTTCTGCTCCAAAAACAACATCGGAAGACTGGAAAGAGCAAAAAACAAGACATCTCTCCACCGCAAGATATTATAAAGCCAACCATCGGATATTGCTCGCTCTGCAACCGTTTACCCATATTCTGGTCTGGCTGATGCTTCCTTTGGTAATCTGGTTATCTCCGTTGGTTTGGTGGTATATTGCAGCTGCCTTCCTGCTGAGATGGATAGTCAATAGAATAGTCTTCACCCTCAATATGCGCAAACTGGGCGAAAACGATCTGGTTCCTTACATTGAACTATTCGATATCCTTCAGGTGTTCTATTATTTCAGGTTCATGAAAGCAGCAGTGGTGAAAACAAAGTATAGATGGAATTGAATGAACATCTTTCGGAACGGGCAAAAGAAGACTATGACTGTGTTCAGAGGGCTTTGGCCGGTGACCAGGCGGCCTTTGGTTTCCTGTTCACCCGATACAAAGAGTCCATTTATTACATGGTGCTGAAAATGGTGCACAACCGCGACGATGCGGAAGACCTGACTATTGAATCATTCGGTAAGGCATTTTCTAACCTGGAAAAATATTCACCTGATTTTGCATTCAGTACCTGGTTATTCAAGATAGCTTCCAATAATGCCATCGATTATATTCGAAAGAAGCGCATGGAGGTAGTCAGTCTGGATGACGAAGGCAGCAACGAAGGGATGAATATATCCAATACGGTTTCCACCGATATGCTCGATCCGGAAGAAAAATTTATTAAGGAGCAACGTGCTTTATTGATGCGGGAGATGCTGGACAAGCTCAATCCCAAATACCGAAAATTGATTCAGCTGCGCTTCTTCGAGGAGTTATCGTACGAAGAAATAGCTGCTACGCTGCAGCTGCCATTGGGAACCGTAAAAGCTCAGTTGTTTCGCGCCAAAGAATTGCTGTACCAGGTGCTCAAGACCGTGAAAGATCGCTATTAATCCCCTGCGGTATAATCGCTCAGGTACAGGTAAGGTGTATTCAATTTTCCACCCAGACAGATAGTAGCATCATTCACCATCCGGCTTTCAGGATTTTGTAATTCGGTAATAATGGTACTCAGGATAACATTGCCAAATTCAGAGGAGGCGTCTCGAGGTAACTCATTGGGCAGGTTGTCTACTGCCATGATGTCAATCGTATCAGTTTCGAAGGGAGCAGTCGCTTCATCTGTGTATTTATTGTAACCAAAAACGGGTTCGTTGATGGTAGTAGTGCGCAAGGTAGCCGGCACGCTGCCATCCACATCGCAAGAGATATCAGCCACTACTTGTACTTTAAAATCCTTGCGGTGCATATCGGGCTTTTCAAATAGCCGTGGAGCCTCCGGATTCCAGAAAATGCCATTGATAAGGATATCCGCGCTGGCTACATAACTGTAAGCTGTGGAATAATAACGGTCGGGAAACTGATGGAATTCTTTTTTATCGTAGCCTTCATCCTTAATGCGCTTGTACATATAGCTGTCCACCAGATTCATATACACACTTTTGTTATACGAATTTTGCAGAAAGTCTTCGGGCGATACCTTTTCAATTCCCAACAGCTCCATGACTTCCATAGAGCCTTTTGCAACCCTTCCGGAGCCGGTTACCACAATCCGCAATGGAGGCAGGGTTACTTTTTTGTAATAGCTTTTGAGCGCGGCAAAGTCTTTCATATCCTTTGCTCTTTTGAAGGGAAAGTCACCGGTGCGACGACTCCATGTCCACAAAGCATTGTGGGCGCCTACAATACCTGCCCATCTGCCAAAAGCGATAACCCTGAATCCGGCTTCGTCCACAAGACACTCGTAATCGACCATTTTTATGCGCTTCCGCAAGAGTGCCTGCATCAGCTTCCTGTTGTAGGGTTGCTTCTTAATGGTATGGCTGAAAAACAGGTAAGTCTTATCGTGCAGTAAGGATTCCACAGGTACTTCCTTGATACCAAACAATACATCACAATCGTGTAAATCTTCCTGCAGCGCAATACCCTTTTCTGCGTACTCGGCATCGGCAAAGCATCTACCATGCGATGGTTGTACGACCAGATCAATATGCGGGAATTTATCTTTAAATAACTGGCACTGAGCGGGTGTCATTGCTACCCGTGAATCAGGTGGAAACTTTCCTTCCCTGAGCAATCCTATCTTCTTTCTCCCCATGACTCGGATAAAGATACACATATGTAGAAAAAAAAATCCACGGCAACCACTTGCGAATGCTGTATTTTTGTCAGTTTACGACAACAATGGAAACAAATACAAAGTACGAACCGGGAGGAATTGAGCAGAAATGGTACAGCTACTGGATGGAGCAACGATATTTTCATTCAGAGCCTGACGACCGCAAGGCGTATACGGTGGTCATTCCTCCACCGAATGTAACGGGTATGCTGCATATGGGGCATGTCCTCAACAATACCTTGCAGGATGTTTTTGTCCGTCGGGCCAGAATGATGGGTTTGAACGCCTGTTGGGTGCCGGGGACTGATCATGCGTCAATTGCTACAGAGGCTAAAGTAGTGGCTATGCTGCGCGAAAAGGGTATCAAAAAGAGCGATCTTTCCCGGGAAGGCTTCATGGAACATGCATGGGAATGGAAGGAGAAGTACGGCGGCATCATTCTGCAGCAACTAAAGGAACTCGGATGTTCCTGCGATTGGGAGAGAACGCATTTTACCATGGATCCGGGCTACTACGATGATGTTATAGACGTATTCATCGACCTGTACAGAAAGGGACATATCTACCGGGGGTTGCGCATGATCAACTGGGACCCACAGGCTAAAACAGCCCTTAGCAACGAAGAGGTAATTTATAAAGATGTCAACAGCCGACTGTATTATGTTACCTATAAAGAGGAAGGGGGAGAGGATGCGCTGACGATAGCGACAACAAGGCCGGAAACCATTCTGGGCGATACTGCTATATGCGTGCATCCTGATGATGAACGCTACACTTCGTGGATTGGCAAGCGTGTCATTGTTCCGATTATCGGAAGGGCTGTTCCTGTTATCGCCGACACATATGTAGATCGCGAATTTGGAACCGGAGTGCTGAAAATCACACCTGCACATGACCCCAACGACTACGAAATCGGATTCCGGCATCAGCTGGAAGTGATTGACATGATGAATGATGACGGCACCATTAGTGAAGCAGCCGGAATTCTGGTGGGAGAGGACAAGTTTGTCGCGAGGAAGAAGATGGTAAAGCTGATGGAGGAAGCCGGACTGTTAGTGAAGATAGAGGAACTGCGCAACAGCGTCGGTTTTTCGGAGCGCACCGATGCAGTGGTGGAACCGCGTTTGAGCATGCAATGGTGGCTCAGAATGAAAGAGCTCAGCGCGCCGGCACTCGATGCTGTAGTAAACGGCACCGTACAATTACACCCTGAAAAATTTGTCAATACCTACAAGCACTGGATGGAAAACGTCAAGGACTGGTGTGTTTCCAGGCAGCTTTGGTGGGGGCATCGAATTCCCGCATGGTACAATGCTTCCGGTGAGTTTGTAGTGGCAAAAACCAGGGAAGAAGCCGAAGCTGAGTTTATTTCAAAGGGTTGGAATGTAGCAGAAACTTCAAAACAAAAACGATACAA
>DDYY01000028.1 GCA_002346225.1 Bacteroidetes bacterium UBA3022 | reverse complement strand
GGTGAGACAATGAATGCCAGCGACCAGGACATCGTATAGACACCCAGATAACTACCGCGAGCATGTGCGCCGGCGCGCTGTACCACCAAGGTGACCATAAAAGGCATGGCGAGAATTTCGGAGAGACTCAGCAATAACATTCCCGCATACAACACGGTGATAGATTGGCCCAAAAGCAATATCAGAAAAGATAAACCGCACAACAACACCCCGACAACGATAATGCGCTGCAATGCAAACCTGTTTTCAATGGCATAGACCAGCACCATTTCAATGGCAAATACGATGAGTCCATTGAATCCGAGGATGAGTCCGATACCGGGTTCAGAAAGCCCTGCTTCCTGGCGGTAATACAAGGGCAGCACCTGAAATATCTGCAAAAACAACATACCGTACAGACCGCATAGCATGGCAAAAAGTATGTATATCTTATCTTTTAATGGCTTTGGTCGAGGGAGATTAACCGTGGCTTTTCCGTCTTCAGCAGCCGTTGACTGACGAACCGGACGGTCGTGAAAATAGGCATAAAAAACACCGGCCGCGATGATACAGGTGATACCGTCAGCGACGAATATCCAGGTATAGGAAATGCCGGCCAGCAATCCACCTATAGCCGGCCCGACACTGACCCCCAGATTGATGGCCAGCCTGTTCAGGGAAAAGGCCCGTGTAATATTTTCCGGCCGGGCATACAAGGAAACAGAGGTGGTATTGGCCGGACGCAACATTTCAATCAGGGTGCTCGATAACAAAATACCCGCCAGCAGCGCCACATAACCTGTAAGAAAAGGCAGGAGAAAAAACGACAGCCCACCCAGAAATAAGGAGTTGAACTGCACTTTGAAAGCACCTATTTTATCGGTGAGCCAGCCACCCAGATAAGAACCCGCGAGGGAGCCGATACCATAGGTACTCATAATGGCGCCTACTTGTTGTACGCTGTAACCCAGCTGGGTGGTCATGTAAATGGCCAGAAAGGGCAAAACCATGCTACCGCTTCGATTGACTAGCTGAATCAATGCCAGCATCCAGGAAGCGGTAGATAACCCTCCATAAGCCTTTTTATAAATGTCCCACCACCGCCGCATGGCCTAAAAATACACGGAACATATTTGTGGCACAACAAGGTGACCTCCGTCACCCTACATCCCTTTCTCTACGGGTAATTTTGAGCTATGCAAAAAGCATTTATACCCACAGTCATTTGGGTCATGTCAGGTCTGTTCTATTCAGGCTTCACTTCCCAAGCTCAAACTTCTTCCCTTCCTGTTGTCACACTGGAAGAGCTGGTGCTTCCCGGTATGCCGGGACTGCAGTCGTTTGCCTATGGCATCCACGACGATTACTGGGTGCTATTAGGTGGTCGGACCGACGGACTCCATGACCACCGGCCGCCGTTTTCTTTCCCGGAAGCGGGAGAAAACAGCTATATATATGTAGTATCGCCGGGAACAGGTGAAATCTGGGAGGCGGCCATCGAAGGGTTACCCGACGACCTCCGCGAGCAACTGGGTGCCACCAATATGGAATTTTGCCAGGTAGATACCCAGCTGTACCTGGTGGGTGGTTACGGCTACAGCAATGCTGCCGGCGACCATGTAACGTTTCCCCACCTCACCCGCATTCACCTGCCGGGTCTTGTAGATGCGGTCATCAACGGATTGCCCGTTACACCGCACATGGCCCAGATTACAGATGAAAGATTTGCCGTTACCGGAGGACATCTGGGCTATCTGGACGGCACTTTTGTACTGGCAATGGGACAGCGTTTTGACGGACGCTACAACCCGCACAACGGACCCAGCTTTGTACAACAATACACCAACGCCCTGCACTACTTTACGCTTAGTGCAGATATAACGCCTGAAGTTACCAGCTTTGTCAGCATTACCGATACCGCCATTTTACATAGAAGAGACTATAATATGTTACCACAAATAGCTGCAGATGGCAGTCATTTTTTTACCGGCTTCAGTGGCGTATTCCGTTACGATGCCGATCTTCCCTGGTTGGATGCCGTGCATTTTGGCGCAGACTGGGTAGAACACGATACCGCCTTCACCCAGCTACTGAATCAATACCATTCAGCTTCTGTAGCGATGTACCGCTCCACACCTTATACCATGCAGACTGTTTTCTTCGGAGGCATTGGTCAGTACTACTATGAAGGAGGAACTTTGTATATGGATGAACTGGTCCCCTTTACCAGCAATATTTCCTGCATGCAAACAACGG
Source organism: Bacteroidetes bacterium UBA3022 (assembly GCA_002346225.1). Taxonomy (GTDB): domain Bacteria; phylum Bacteroidota; class Bacteroidia; order Chitinophagales; family BACL12; genus UBA11426. The sequence goes on along the minus strand of DDYY01000028.1, from coordinate 42,504 downwards.
CCGACGGTACAGAGGAGTTTTATCTGGATACAGACATGCCTGCATTGCTGGGCGCCAGTGCAGAGTTTATACCTGCCGGCGATGCTCCCTTCGATGAGCAGGGTGTGCTTTTAATGGATGAACTTCCTGCTACCACTACCCTAATCGGTTACGTAGTGGGTGGAATTGAAAGCGACAGCAGGAATATTTTCATGCTGACAGGCAGCAGCTGGGCCAGTCCACGCATATTTAAAGTTTATATGCAGGCAAATGGCCCCTTAAGTATTCCCGATGCCGGCGATGGTGCTTCCGGTCTGTTGATACAACCCAATCCTGCCGGCAATACCGTGCAACTTACCTGGGAGGGCAATACTACCGGTGAGGTGGAATGCAGCCTCTTGGATGTTGCGGGAAATTTGCTCGACACGTGGACTTTTAGGGGAAGTTATACAGCACAGCTGCCCGACAACATCAGTCCCGGCATCAAGGTTTTGCGGTGTAGCAATGGTGTAGAAGAGCGGATTCGCCTACTGGCTGTACATTAGCATTGTGCATATCTTCAACTTGCAGTCTGCAATCCATTTTTAGTTTTACAGCATTAATGTAAATCCTTCCCATGCAAGTATATTTTATTGATGTATTTACCGATGAAGTGTTTAAAGGCAATACAGCAGCCGTCGTGCCGCTTTCGGGTTGGTTGTCGGATGAACGCATGCAGCAGATAGCGGCGCAGCACCAGCTGAGCGAAACAGCATTTTTTGTACCCCGTGGCGATGGATTTGACATCCGCTGGTTTACACCGGCAACGGAAGTTCCTTTATGCGGACATGCTACGCTGGCTTCCGCCTATGTTATCTGGAATATGATGGGACATCCGGTGAGCCATATACTGTTTCACTCCAAGAGTGGTCCCTTGAAAGTAATGCGCAACAATGGCAGCTACACCCTCGATTTCCCTATGGATTATTTTCTGGATCAGGAAGCTCCGGATAAACTGGTGAAGGCGCTGGGGAAGGAACCAAAGGCTTCGTTTATCGGTAAGGACAACTACATGCTGGTGTATGAAAACGAAGAGGATATCAAAAGAATGCAGCCCGACTTTGCACTGCTCAAAGAGGTGAAGACACAAGGGATTATTGTAACGGCCCGCGGCTATGATGTGGATTATGTGTACCGATTTTTTGCCCCTGCTTTAGGCGTAAATGAAGACCCGGCCACCGGCAGCGCACAAACAACGCTGACCAATTACTGGAGCAAACGACTCGATAAAGAAAGCTGGACATCTCTTCAATTATCGGCACGTGGCGGGAGTTTTGTCACTGCTATTGAAGATGACCGAGTACTGATTTCAGGCAATGCAGTTACCTATTTACAGGGAGAAATTTTCCTGCAAGACTAATGGACTATCAGTTTACCGGTGCGTGTGGTTTCCGCCTGTTGGTATTTGACCAAATAAGTTCCTGGAGACCATGCTTCAGCAGATGGCTCCAATAAAAACTCTTGCATGATATTGAAATCGTTGTAGCCTCTATCCCTGTAAACAACCACCCCTGTAATGCTGGTAACAATGAGCTCCCAGTCGCCTTTCTGACCGGGAACCAGCACGCTGGTAATATCTGAAGTTGGATTGGGGGCGATCAGTAAAGCCACGTTTTCATCCGATTCCGGTACCACATCAAACGATGTCCTGGCAAACTGGTTATAATTTGGATTGCCGGGTAAATAGCTTGCTAATTGTTCTATGAGTCCACTGTAAGCAGGGTCATAAGCAAGATTATTCCATTCGTAGGGATCTATTTCTCTGTTCACACCAATATTGTACAATTCCTCCTGAATTTCAGAAAGATCTTCATTGCAAGTTGTTAATGTTGAATCACCATTTGTTTGATACCTTATGTAATGCCATTTCTTTGTCCGAATACTGTGCGATGGGAAACAACTACCTTCCACTGCACTGGATTTCATATTTCGATAAGAGCTTAAGATAGGCTTTTCCTAGGAGCCGGTTGTACCATCTATTAAAGGCACCAAAGAAACGCCGTCTAGGTAGGATGATCCATCTGGGAATAAGGGTTCAGGTGTATCAGTAAGTTCCAGGATAGTTGGGAATAAATCAATTAACCCCACAGTAGCGTTGGATTTTCTTTTGACGGGATTGCGAAAATCTACAACCAATAAAGGTGTTCTGATGTCTGTTTCCCAAAGCGCACCCTTCTTCCAATGGTTTTTTTCACCAAGAGAAAATCCATGATCTCCGAATATTATAATAATGGTATTGTTGAGAATATCTGGATTTTCCGCCAGTGAAGCTAAAAGGCGTCCGATTTGTGCATCAATAAATTGAATGGATGCCATGTAGGCCATAATCATGTTGGCACTATACGAATCGTAAAACAATGCTTCTCGCTGTGCCTCCGAAAGTCCTGGTTGAAATTGAGGAAATATGCCATCGGCAATTTTGCTATTAATCTTTATGCCTATTCCGCTATATACTGCATCCACCTCAATCAATGCTCTTGCTACACCATTTTCAGGCAACGCAAAGTAATCCGCATACTTCACATCCGGTTGCGGCGGCATGAAGAGTCCTGTAGTGGGCGGTTCAAAAGGAAGTGAATCAAAGTTTATTTTATAACCCGGGTTATCATATTGGACATCATAGGCTGGCAGGAAATATTTCTCAGGGATATAAAAAGGTCCGTGAGGCCTGCGATAACCTATAGCCATAAAAAAAGGTTTGTTGCAGAAGGCTGAGGAATCAGCGGCAACCTGCTCTATAAAACTAATAGCTGAATCGGTTGACAAATAGTCCTGCAGCTTAGTCTCCAGAGAATCCGGAATAGCTGCAAAATGATATTCAGGAAGTCCCTCATCTATGGTTGAAGCATAATTCAGCACATCAATCTGCTCCGCCGCATGATCAAACACTGTTACTTTATTCCACGAAGCCCCTTTAGCACATTCGTCTTCCGTGTCCATATCGTAACCATGCAGATTGTTGTGACAATGCATATTTTTACTAATGGAATAGGTAAAATAACCGCTGCTATCTTTGAGTACCATGGGTATGGTATAATAGGTTTCGACACCATTAAACGCCATGCTTTGCTCGAGTGTTAGATTACAGTTTATATCAAAATTGTGGTACACATTCGTATAGTTGGGTTGCTTTCCGGTATAAAAGCTCACCCGCGAAGGAGCACATTTAGGTGAATTCGCATACGCATTGTAAAACAAAGCACCTTTTCGCATCAGATATTTGATATTCGGGGTCGATATCTGCGGATGACCATCCAACCCCTCAATGTAATCATTACAATCATCCATTGTAATTAATATAATATTGGGTTGTGTGGTTTGCGCATGCGATACCAGAGATGCACAGAAAATCATAAACACACAAAGAAGTGGCTGTTTCATTTGGTCCAGGATTTTTTATTGGAAGATTAAAGATAGTAAATGGAGTCCAATATTCATTTTGGCTTCACCCAAATCCTACAATTAATATTTTGAAACAACCGATCCATACAAAGCTTAACTGGCTCTTACAAATACCAGCAGCACTCCGTTCAATAACTCATCAGCACCACGCCGCTCTTGTAAGGCACAGGTACCAAAGGATTTGTATCCGGGAAATACTGCTCCACTTTTTTCATCGGATTATAGACCGTACCGCTGAGCCAATGACTGATATCCACTGCCTGCTCCTGATCGCTGTTGTTCAGAATAACGATGGCATCCTGCTCCCCTTCCAACCGGCGGCGATAGACGTACACACCGTTGACATCATCGGTCAGCAGGGCCTCAAAACTTCCCAGACTGAACACCGGGTAAGCGCCGCGCATTCTGGCAATGGCCTTATACCACGTCAGCATGTCAGCATTCGGAGCGACTTGATCGGAAGTGCGCATGCTACCGTCAGCGTTGTACACTTCCTCCTCGTACTGCAGATCATCCCATACCATAGGCTTACGGCAGTCCGGATCATTAGCGCCCCACATGCCCACTTCATCGCCATAATAAACCATGGGTGCACCCACATAGGTAAACTGGAAAAGAGCCATCAGCTTTTGAATACGGTACTCTTCCTCAGTGGGTTTGCGTTCATCGTAATCCGGGTTATTGGCTCTGGTCTTGTTGAAGTAGTCGCCCCAGTCGCGGAAATAGGCCACGTCGTGGTTGACGATATAGCTGACAAAGCGCTGGGTATCGTGGCTGTCGAAGAGGTTCTGCTGCACATAGGTGATATCTCTCGGATAAGCCTCCCGCAATTCTTGCAGCAGGCTGTCGAATTCCGTTACAGTGATACGCCGCTCTTTATTGATGAAAAATTCGCTGGCCACCACGCCGAAGCCGTAATTCATCACCGCATCAAACTCATCTCCTTTCAAATAGGGCGCTACCACTTCTATCTTGTCGATGACCTCTGCCGTCAGGTAGGCATCCGGATTGATGGCCTTTACCAGCATGCGCCAATCCTTCCAGAATTGATGGTCGACACAAAAAGCCACATCCAGCCGCCAGCCGTCAATGCCGTTGGCCACTACCCCGTCGGGCATCATCCATCGGGAGGTGCAATTGTAGATATAGGTTTTGGGGCCATTCACAATGCCTTGTTCATCTTCCCGTATCTCCGGTAAATCGGACACACCAAACCATCCCTGGTACCGGAATTCCGACGTATCTGAATCCCATGCATATATAGTAAACCAATCTTTGTAGGGCGATTGTTCTTGATTTTGTAATACATCCTGAAAGGCGAAACTGCGTATGCCCATATGGTTAAACACGCCATCGAAGATGACGCGAATACCCCGCTCGTGACAGGCGCGAATAAACAGCAGCATCAACCGGTCTGCGCTGGTCCATTTCCAGGTGCGGGGGTCCAGCGGATCTTCTGCTGCAATGATGGCCTTATCGCCCTCCGGATCGGGACCAAAATGCGGATCAATGTGGTGGTACATGATGGCATCGTACTTATGAAGTGAGGGTGCCCAGAACACCGGATTCAGATAGATGGCATTGATGCCTAACGATTTGATATAAGCCAGTTCATCCAGCATCCCCTGAATATCACCACCATACCTGCGACGGGTGATGATACCACCCATATCATAAGGAGCATCCTGCTCCCAGGGTTGCTTCTCGTACCAGTCGGAAGTCCAGGGACTTAGCTGCCAGGGCGTGACGCTGTCGTGCGGCCAGGAGCCCATGATATCCTGTAAAGCAGGGTCGTTGGAGGGATCGCCGTTGCGGAAACGCTCGGGAAAAATCTGGTACCATATGGCACTCTTTGCCCATTCCGGGACCTGCACTTCCTGGGCCTGAACAGAAAAGAGAAGACATGTGCTGACTATCGTTAGACAAAACTTCCTCATGGTTATACTATTTTTGTTACATGAAGATGGTTGCTGTGTTGTTGACATGTGTGTTATTTATTGGCTTACCTGTCAGTGGTGCAGCGCAATCCCTGCCCTATACCAAGCTGTACGATGATACGAAAGTAAGCAGTATCTACATTTTAATGCCGGAGGATTCTGTAACAGAGCTCTATGCTAACCTGGAGAATGAACTCTATTACCATGCGACTTTTATTTTCGATGATGGCCTCACCACCGATACAGTGGAAAACATTGGTTTCCGCTTGCGCGGTAATACCTCTCTCTATTCGGCGAAGAAGTCTTTCAAAGTGTCATTCAATGCGTTTAGCGATGGTGGTAAATACGAAGGCGTGGAAAAGCTCAACCTGCTGGGCATGCACAATGACCCTACCATGGTGCGTGAGAAACTGTATTTCGATACCTACAATGCCTTTGGTCTGCCCGGCCGGCGTTCGAATTTTGTAAGGGTTTATGTCAATGAAACATATGCCGGTGTGTACACCAACATGGAGCATGTAGATGAGAACTACATACAATCGCGGTACGGCAATAACGAAGGTAACCTGTTCAAGTGCACCTGGCCCGCAGATTTACAGTGGCGGGGCAACAATCCTTCCGATTACCTTGACGACGGCTATGAGTGGACCATCAATGAAGACAACCCCTATGGCAATATACAGGACCTCATCCATCTGATCGATGTCATCAACAATACCTCCGATTCCGAGTTCCCCTGCGCACTGGAAGCAGTATTCGATGTACAGCAATTTCTGAAAACCTATGCGCTGGATATCGCCGCAGGGCACTGGGATAACTATGCGGGAAATATTAATAATTTTTACCTGTATTATAACATGGCTTCCGGTCGGTACGAGTTTCTCTCCTACGACGCCGATAATTCCTTTGGTGTCGACTGGCTGGGCTTCGACTGGACTGAGAAAAATATCTACGACTGGCCTACGGGCTGGTATTATGTGCCGCTGGTGGAAAGGTTGCTGGCAGTGGACAGCTATCGGGCTGACTTCACTTATTACCTGCAACAACTGCAGGAAGGTCCTTTACATACCGACAGTGTTGCAGGGAAGGTGCTGGCATGGAGGGATCTGATTGCGGAAGCTGCCTTGGAAGATGTCTTCCGCACCTTCGACTACGGCTATACGTATGATGATTTTTGGAATGGGTTCACCGATAATGATATTGATGGCCATACGCCTTATGGTATCATTCCCTTTGTGGCAGCGCGCAATAACCAAACTACCCTGCAGGCAGGTCCGGCCACTTCCTCACCCCTGCTTTCCGAATTGCTGACCTGGCCCGTGACACCTATTGGTGGTGCACCGCTGTCTGTGCTCGTCCATGTGGAAAGTGTAGCAGCCCTGGATGCAGTGGAGGCGCAATTGGTCTGGGATGGAGGCGCATCATCTACGCTTACCTTATTCGACGACGGACTCCACGAAGATTTTGCAGCCGGCGATGGCTGGTATGGCAACACCCTCGAGGTTCCCGAACTCTACAGCACCTTGTCGCTGAGCATTACCGCCACCGATATGACTGCCGCCACCAGCACCTATCCGGTTTGCGGACCTTTGCAGTTCGCCAATACCTTTACGCCACCTGCTGTGGTTATCAATGAACTGATGCCGCTGAACCTGGTGACCATCGCCGATGAAGCGGGGCAATACGAAGACTATATTGAGTTGTACAATGCCGGAGGTACCACCCAGAGTTTATACGGGTACTACCTGAGCGATGACCCGGAGGAGCCCTGGAAATGGCGCCTGCCCAATACCGTCCTGCAACCCGATTCCTACCTGCTTATCTGGGCCGATAACAGTCCGGAGGATGGAACTTATCACGCCGACTTCCGCCTGAATGTCGATGGTGAAACGGTAGGCCTCTATGCCCCGGCTGCATCCGGATATGCCCCTGTAGATGTCGTTTCCTACCCGACCCTGGCCAGCGACCAGTCGTGGGGACGTCTGCCCAATGGCATTGGCGAACAACAGCTGCTGCCGACACCCAGTCCCGGCGCCAACAATGAATCCTCAGATACCTTGCCGGAAAACACCCTGCCGGAGCGCCCCTACCTCACCAATAACCCCAGCTCCACCTATTCCGATCTGTTTTTCGATGCGATAGGCAGCACCCGTTACGAGGTTATTTTGTCGGACATGAATGGCCGCCACATGGCTACCCTCTATGCCGGTACCCCGTCTGAGGGCACGGTAAAAGTGCATATTCCCACCCGGACGCTGGCCGCAGGCATGTATGTAGTGCGGCTGGTGACGCCCACTGCTGCGCAAAGCTTTCAGTTAGTACGCCTCTGAACTTGCTGATATAAGCCACAATGCCGAATTTTACTCCACGAAATGGGAAGAGCATTTGAATACCGTAAAGAAAAGAAGTTCAAGCGATGGGATGCCATGGCTAAGAACTTCACCCGCGTGGGTCGCGAAATAGCCATAGCCGTAAAAGCAGGTGGACCAGACCCCTCCACCAATGCCAAACTGCGCCTGGCGCTGAACAATGCCAAGGGCGTGCAGATGCCCAAAGACCGAGTGGAAGCCGCCATCAAACGGGCTGTCAGCAAGGACGAAGGCGATTACGAGGAAATCGTGTACGAAGGCTACGGCCCCTTTGGAGTAGCTATGATGATTGAATGTGCTACCGACAACCCCACCCGCACGGTCGCCAATGTGCGCATGTATTTCAACCGCGGCGATGGCGCCCTCGGCACCCAGGGCAGTGTAGCGTTCTCTTTCGATCGCAAGGGTGTTTTCAAACTCGAGAAAGAAAAGGTGCAGCTCGACGATATAGAACTCGACCTTATCGACGCCGGCGCTGAAGACATCCGGGAAGAGGAAGACCTCTATCTGGTTAGTACCTCCTTCACAGACTTCGGTACCATGCAAAATAAGCTCGAAGAACTGAATGTAGAGGTGAAAGCCGCCGAGCTGGTGCGCGTGCCCCTGAATCTGGTGGAACTCACCGACGAACAGATGGAAAAGATTTACGCACTGATCGACAAATTCGAAGAAGACGACGACGTTGTCAGTGTGTTCCATAACATGAAAGAAGAATAAATCTGTTCTGACAATCCCGCGCTACGGACATACCCAAGCATAGCGAGGTAATAGCAGTTATGCGGGAAGCATTTCCGAGATCAGCTAGTAAGTCAAATCATCCAAAGCGGTTCATCCCGCGCTACAAATGCCATGAAGTGTAGCGAGTGTGCAGTTGTTATGCGGGAACCATTTTCCTTCCCTACCCCACTCCCATTCGTCCCGCTGTCCGCTATTATCTTGCCGCAACGCTACACTGCCCGATGCGGGCAAGGATAGCCGCTACCATCGGGGGTAGGAAGCAGCAGTGTCAGCTTCGTTGTTGGGGGGCTGCATGTTGCTTTTAAAACAGTGAGAGACATATGCCAACCTGTAAGCTTCCCAATCTAGACATATAGCTTCTAAGGCAACCTTGGCTTTGAAGTCAGCACTCAACCTGCCTGTCGGCAGGTTTGCGTCTTGTTCTCTTTGTCATAGGTTTAGTAAATTTAAACTTGTTTTTTAACTAAACCTCTGGTGCAGAATTTGGGGAGTATTACAAGCTACCACCTAGCTGATGCAATATTTTTGGCTTACGATGAATATTTTATGTCGGTATAGTGGAAAAATGAGCGAAAGAAAGACAACCTTATTTTATAGCATATTATGAGAAAGTAAAATGTTCCGGTGGTAGTTTAGTTTGCGAATGGTACGCCATAACACCAATAACCAAAAAGCCACTATCATTACAAATGATAAAATTCTTCAGGAAAAAGCGCTACGATAGTATGAATACAAATAAGGCCGCTGCGTCAGGATCTCCCACCGGCAAATACCTGAAGTATGCCCTGGGTGAAATTATACTGGTCGTAATTGGAATTCTGATTGCGCTGCAGATAAACACCTGGAATGAAGCGCGAAAAGACAGAATCTATGAACTCAAGATGCTGACAGAAATCAGCCAGTCTTTAAAGAATGACCTGCTGCATTTCGAGGACATGATAGCAACCTATGATGGCCTGTATACCACCTCCGATTATTTCATGGAGCTTAGCAAGAACAATGTCCCTTTTAACGATACCCTGATGGGCAAAGTTTTCGAATTGAACAATGGTATCAATTTTCAGTACAACTCCGGACCTTACGAAGCACTTAAATCATCGGGGATAGATAAAATCTCTAACGACACCATACGAAACGCGATTATTAATTTGTTTGATTTCGAGTTACCCATACTGGGCAACAACATTGAAAGCATCACCCGGAATCACGCTAAAAATATTGATGCCATGCTGGAGCTTTTTGGTGACCGCTATATTGACGATTCTAAAGGAACCAATTTTGTGAGCTGGTCCAATGTACCCCGCGATTTGTTTCAAAGTCAGGGTTTCCTGCAACTGCTGGCCGGGGTCAACTGGAGGGGGCGCAATGCAGCGCGACAACTAAAATTAGCCTTGCCGGTAATTGAAGCAACCATAGCCCTCATCGATCAGGAAATCAACAGATAACGGTTGTTGCATTTTATAGGATGCAAGAAAACACCCGCTCCTAATTTTTCAATAAGTCGTATCTCAGATTTGGGACAAAATGAACGTTTTGGACTTGCCGGGCATCAGAAAACTACTTCCCCTGCCCCCTGATGTCTGCTTGTTGTGGCTACAACCTTAATCATTTTGTATACTGACCAATGTCATAATTGGGAAGTGGGGTCTTAAATAGCTTTCAAGTCGAAATGAAACCTGTTTAAATACCTTGTTATGAACGAAAATATCGCTAACACCACTTTCCTGCAGGCCACCAATCATTTTGAAACCGCAAGGGAGGAACTGGCTCGTCCCGAAGAGGATGTTGTAGCCTACATGGTTTGTAACCACGCCTATAAGGCTGTGCAGCATTACCTCACAGCATTTTTACAATCACAAGGAGAGCAAGTTCATACCGCCAATCCTCTGGACGCGTTGCTGAACGCCTGCAGACAGCGGGATGAAAGGTTTAATGCACTGGACATTTCCGCCTTGCTCCAATTGCAGGATCCTGAAGATGTATGGATGAATGTGGACGTGGCAAGATACCACCTTGAACTGGCCGCAAAAGCCAGAGACTTGGTGCAACCAACACGGGCATCCTGATGGACTTGCCAGACACACTCCAGTCTTTTTCTGTAGTGCTATATGCAAAATGGCACTACACTACAGACAGAGAATCCCGGTTCGGGAATCAGCCAAATAACTTTATAGCCACCAGACGGAGTGCCCTTGCAAGAGCACTTCGTTCGGGCACTATTGCCCGGTTTATTTTAAGAAACTCCAAGACAAGTCATGGATAAGCATAACAACAACGTTAAGTATCCCGGTATCCGGGCCGCTATGGATGGTAATACCGCAGTCATAATGTGCGAACGGGAATCTTCTGATGCTGCAGGAGCCTACCCTATCACTCCATCTACACAGATGGGAGAATACTGGGCGGAAGAAGCTGCCAAGGGGCACCTGAACATTTCGGACAGACCCCTCATATTCATTGAACCGGAAGGCGAACACGCCGCTGCGGCAGTCACTGCAGGTCTTTCCATGACGGGCCTGCGTTCGGCCAATTTTTCTTCCGGACAAGGTATTGCCTATATGCATGAATCGCTTTACGCGGCGGTGGGCAAACGCCTTACCTATGTGTTGAACATTGGCGCCAGGGCCATGACCAAATCGACCCTCAACGTGCATGCCGGTCACGACGACTACCATGCCATCGACGATACAGGTTTCTTTCAGCTCTTTGCCAAAAACGCCCAGCATGCAGCCGACTTCAATATCATTGCGCATAAGGTAGCTGAGCTTTCGCTCACTCCCGGTGTAGTGGCACAAGATGGCTTTCTCACTACCCACCTCATCGAATCTTTACAAGTACCCGAAAGGGAGCTGATCAGAGAATTCCTCGGTCGACCGGATGATATCATTGACACCCCAACACCTGCACAGCGTATTATATATGGAGAACAGCGCCGCCGTATTCCGGAACTGTGGGATGTCGATAATCCAATGATGGCAGGTATAGTTCAAAACCAGGATGCCTACATGCAAAGTGTAGCAGCACAGCGCCCCTTCTTCTTCGACCATATTCAGGAAATTATCGATAATGCTTTCCGCGAATTCGAAGGCCTTACAGGACGCAGCTATGAGCGTGTAATGACGTATAGAACCGAAGATGCCGACTACCTGATACTCGGACAGGGAAGCATCATTCCCAGTGCCCAAGTAGTAGCCGACTACCTCCGCAACACCCGAAAAATTAAAGTGGGAGTGGTAGACCTGGTCATGTTCCGTCCATTCCCCGCCGACTTAATAGGCAAAATACTGAAAGGCAAAAAAGGAGTGGCCATACTGGAACGCCTGGATCAGCCGCTTGCCTCCGACTTACCCATCGCCCGCGAAGTAAGAGCGACATTGGCGAAATGTCTCGAAAACGACGGTTACAAAACGGGGAAACCTTATCCTGCACTGGAAAGCTACTCTCAAAAAGACATGCCTGTTATCTACTCAGGTTCTTTCGGAATGGGCAGCCGCGACCTTCAGCCCGAGGGTATCATCGGTGCCGTAGAAAATATGCTCCCAGACGGCAAGCATAAAAAAATGTTCTATCTGTCCATCGATTTTCTGCGGGATGCGGCCTTTACTCCCAAACAAAAAGCGTATCAGGAAACCATAGCCGACGCCTATCCGCAAATCAAGGATCTGGCTATTCGCGGTTCTGAGAACCCCAACCTCATGCCGAAGGGTGCCATCACCGTTCGCTTCCATTCCGTCGGCGGATGGGGAGCCATCACCACCGGTAAGAATCTTGCCATGACGCTTTTCGACCTGCTGGATTACCATATCAAGGCTAATCCCAAATACGGTTCGGAGAAGAAAGGACAACCCACCACTTACTACCTCGCAGCAGCACCGGAACCTATCCGCGTCAATTGCGAATATTTCTTCGTGGATGTGGTACTCTCACCAGATCCCAATGTATTTAAACATACGAATGCACTGGCAGGACTGAAAGAGGGCGGATGCTTCATCATCCAGAGTGAACGCAGTAAACCTGAAGAGGTATGGAATGATATACCGCGGCAGTACCAGCAATTAATCATTGATAATAATATCCGTATATTTTACATAGATGGATTCAGGATAGCACGTGAAGAAGCTACTGATCCGGAACTGCAACTGCGCATGCAGGGCATTGCTTTCCAGGGAGCTTTTTTTGCAGCATCACCGGTCATGCAACAGGCAGGACTTACCGATGCGTCGCTGCTGAAGGCCATTGAAGACCAAGTGAAATCGAAGTTCGGTGGAAAAGGCCAAAGGGTGGTGGATGACAACATGCGGGTGGTGAAGAGAGGTTTTGACGAAGTACACGAAATCAAAAACAAAGTTATCAGCACCGATAGTGGCGAAAAGACCAACAGACAAACTGTACTCCCCTTGCCTACCATGTTGAAACATATGCCACAGAGTGCATCCAGACTCAGCGATATCCATCGCTTCTGGGAACAGACAGGCAACTTCTACCAGCGCGGTATGGGCAACGATAACATTACCGACCCTTTCATCGGGCTCAGTGTGATGCCGGCAGCCTCCTCTCTTTTCAGAGATATGACAGGCATTCGCTTCGAACACCCTGAATGGATACCCAATAACTGTACAGCCTGCGGCGATTGCTATACTGTATGTCCAGATACAGCCATACCCGGCCTGGTCAGTGAGCTGTCGGACGTGCTGAACACCATTGTAACAAGGGTGAAAAAAAACCACGGTGAAGTCAACGCCCTGCCCAAAGCAGTGCGACAAATGGAAAGCAAAGTCCGTGCGTTATTTACTTCAGAAAAAACCGATGCAACTGTTAACGATTATATTCAGGAAGCAATCGACCAGATGCTGGAAGAAAACAAGGACGAACAGCTGGCGAAGGAATTTAAATGGTTCCGGGAAGAACTGGGCGACTTCCGGTTTGCACTTACCCGCCCCTACTTCGAATTGCATGAAAAGGATGCTCCGGGTAGCGGAGGACTTTTCAGTATCACCGTCAATCCTACAACCTGTAAAGGATGTATGGAATGCGTTCAGGTGTGTAACGATGATGCATTGCGTTCTGTACCCCAGACAGAGGCATCCGTAGCGCGCTTACGGAAGGAATGGGACCTTTGGACTGACCTGCCCAATACACCCGACCAGTACAAGCGCATCGATGATCTGGAAGAAAAAATTGGTCCGCTCGAAACACTACTGTTGAATAAGGATGCTTATCTGAACTTCGCCAGTGGTGACGGCGCTTGTCTGGGATGCTCAGAAAAATCAGTCATACACTTGTTTGTGGCAACGGTTGAAAGCCTCATGCAGCCCAGAGTGAAAAAACATATAGCCTATCTGACAGAGCTGTGCGACCAGCTCGAAAAACATATACAAGGTAAATTAATGGGTTCGGTGAATGTGGCGGATGCTGCTGCTATCGAAAAAATTACCGCTGAAGCGCATGACCACGACCTGACCATGTCAGAACTTACGCAAAGACTGGAACAGGAAAAAGGTGGAACTCCTATCGACCAGGAATGGCTGCGGGAAATGACCCAGTTGCTCGCTAAACTGAAGCAACTGAAATGGAAATACACCGACGGCACCACCCAAAAAGGACGCTCATCTATGGGTATGTGTAATGCTACAGGTTGTACCTCCGTCTGGGGCAGCACCTGGCCGTATAACCCCTACCCTTTCCCATGGGCCAATCACCTTTTCCAGGATTCTACCTCTATGGCGATGGGCATCTTTGAAGGACATATGTCGAAAATGGCAGATGGGTTCAAGGTGATTCGCCGCGCTGAGATGGAACTGGCCGGCACATATCGGGCTGCAGATCACAAAGACTTCTTCACCTACTTTAACTGGCAGCAATTCACTGATGAAGAATGGCATTTATGTCCTCCTGTAGTAGCGCTTGGTGGCGACGGTGCCATGTACGATATCGGATTTCAAAACCTTTCCCGCCTGATGGCATCGGGTAAACCCGTGAAGGTAGTGGTAGTGGACACACAGGTGTACAGCAACACCGGAGGTCAGGCCTGTACTTCGGGCTTTGTGGGTCAGATATCCGATATGGCTCAATACGGAAAAGTATTGCAAGGCAAGTCAGAGCCCAGAAAGGAAATCGGACTTATTGCCATGGCCCATCGCAACACCTATGTAATGCAAGCCACTCTAGCGAATACCAGCCACATGATAGAAGGCTTTATCGATGGTTTGATGACCAGACGTCCTGCTCTCTTCAACCTCTATACTACCTGCCAACCCGAACATGGTGTAGGCGACGATATGGGTGTTCATCAGGCAAAACTGGCTGTGGAATCCCGTGCCTATCCGGTCTTTAAATTCAATCCCGACAATGGTATAACAGCCCGGGAAGGATTTGATATCGAAGGGAATCCTGCTATGGACCAGCTCTGGCCGACTTATCGGCTGCAATACAAAGAAAACGGCCGGACCAAAACAATGGAAGTGGCCATGACATTCGCAGACTTCGCGTTAACTGAAGCGCGATTCAGGAAACATTTCCGCCAGGTACCGAAAGATAGCTGGAATGAAAATATGGTACCACTGGCCAACTTCCTGGAATTGTCCGAAGAAGAAAGAGAAGGAAAGTATCCTTACATCTGGGCAGTAGACCGGAAACAACAACTCAATCGCGTACTGGTAGCCATGAAGATTGTGGAAGCCTGCGAAGAACGCCGCAATTTCTGGATCATGCTGCGGGATATAGCAGGGGTAAAACCTGCTGAAGAAAAGCAGGAAGACATAGAAGGTAAAATCCGTGCTGAAGTAGTGGGAAGAATCGCCAAAGGCTTGATGCAGCTGGCAGGTGACGATGGCAATGGCATAATGCAGTTGGTAGAAGAACCTGAAGCCAAAGCAGCGGAAACAGCCTCTGAAAACGGAACATCTGCCGCATCGCTTGCACCATGGCTGGAAACAGAAAGTTGCACAGCCTGCGATGAATGTATTAAAATAAACCCTAATATATTCGCTTATAACAGCGATAAAAAAGCCTATATCAAAAACCCCGACGGAGGTCCCTACCAGGATTTGGTAAAAGCAGCTGAAAAATGCACTGCCAGGGTCATACATCCGGGACTTCCTGCACAACAAACGGGCAAGGATATAGAAAAATGGATGACACGGGCGGCTAAATACAACTAAGCAAGAACAACGGAAGACAGTGCTGACAAAAAATACATTTAAGCACGGTGTTCACCCACCTGAACACAAGGATGCCACCAAGGGTATGCCTATCCGGCAGTTTCCGTTTGCACCGGTAATGATCCTTCCTTTGAATATGCACATTGGAGCACCCGCCACCATCGTAGTGCGGGAAGGACAGGAAGTAGTGCGTGGTCAGTTGCTTGCAAAAGCCAGTGGCGTGATGTCCGTACCTGTGCATGCTCCGGTAACCGGCAGGGTGCGTAAAATTGCCAACGTCCCTACCATCTCCGGAAAGATGACGGAGGGGATTTATCTGGAAACCTTCGCCGCCGACACCCAGGAAGTTCTGGAAGGCAATCCTGTTAATGTGGATCATGCTTCGGCAGACGAAATTCTTCAGGGCATACAGGATGCAGGCATTGTGGGATTAGGTGGTGCAGCCTTCCCAACACATGTTAAGCTGAAAATTCCCGAAGGCAAGCATTGCGATACACTTATTATCAATGGTGTAGAATGCGAATCCTACCTCACCACCGACCATCGGGTCATGCTCGAGCAGGCAGATGATATTTTTATGGGTATCCGCTACCTGCTCAAAGTGACCGGCGCACGTTCCACCGTTATCGGTATTGAAGCCAATAAAGTAGATGCCGCGAACCACCTGTCGGCCCATATTCCAAACGACCTGAATGTAGCCGTTAAAGTCCTTCCGGTTAAGTATCCGCAGGGCGCAGAAAAGATGCTCATCACAGCGCTACTCAACAGAGAAGTGCCTTCAGGCGGTCTGCCTGTTGATGTAGGCGCAGTTGTAGTTAACGTAGCCACTACTGCAGAGATAGGTCGCCTGCTGCCGCACGGCAGGGGTATTCAGGAGCGGGTGGTCACGATAACCGGCCCGGCTGTCGGAAAAAAAGGCAACTACCTTATACCGGTCGGCACACCCTTGCGCTTTGTTCTGGAGCATGTTGAAGCCGACCCACATATTAGCGAAGTTTACATGGGTGGACCTATGATGGGCGTAGCTGTTTCCAATCTTGATATATCTATAGTGAAAGGCACATCCGGTATTGTGGTGTTTAGCGATAAGGAAATCAGACAACCGAATATCCTTCCCTGCATCAAATGCGGAGCCTGCCTGGATGCATGTCCGCTTTCCCTGAATCCCTCCAAACTGGGCATATTGGCCAAGTTTGAAGCTTATGATGCCATGCCTGCACACCACCTGATGGACTGTTTCGAATGTGGCTCCTGCAGCTATGTATGTCCATCCCATATTCCATTGGTTCAGTATTTCCGTTTGTCGAAATCCATTATCCGCAAGCGGCAAGAGCATAAAAAGGAGGTGGCCGATGCTTAGTAAGACCCTACATATCAGCACTTCACCTCACCTTCAGAAAGACATCAGCACTGCTGCTATCATGCGAAATGTGGTTGTGGCATTGCTACCGGTCGCCGGTTTTGCCGTATATGCATTTGGATGGAATGCGCTGCTGGTCATACTTACCGCCGTTCTGGCATGTGTGCTCACGGAACACCTGCTCTGCCGATGGTCGAATAAGGCGAGTACCATCACTGACTGGTCGGCTATTATTACTGGTCTGTTGCTGGGTCTCTCCCTGCCTCCGGCATTTCCATTATGGATGACATTTTTCGGCGGAGTGATAGCCATCGCCGTTGGAAAATTTGCGTTTGGCGGATTGGGGTACAACGTCTTCAATCCGGCACTAGTTGGGCGTGCCATTTTGCAGGCAGCCTTTCCGGTAGCCATCACCACCTGGTATCCGTCCTTTAGCGCTGACAGGTTCTCACATATTTCCTCTTCCGTACTGGCCTTTCCATTCATGGAACCGACAGTAGATGCCATTTCCGGGGCAACTCCACTGGCAGCCTTTAAATTCGGTGGTGCCTCCACCACCTTGCACGATCTGGCACTGGGCCTCATCAGCGGATCTACAGGTGAAACCTGTGCCATCATCATTCTCTTAGGCGGTCTCTATCTCGCCCTTAGAAATATGATGAACTGGCGCATTCCGATAGCCATATTACTCACGGTGTTTGTATTCAATGGCGCATTGTACCTGATGGACGCAACGACCTATCCTTCTCCGCTGTTTGCCTTATTCTCCGGTGGGCTTATGCTGGGAGCGGTATTTATGGCTACCGATATGGTTGCCTCTCCGCTTACGGCTAAGGGGGTTGTAGTATACGGCGTATTCATTGGTATCATGGTAGTAGTGATACGCACCTGGGGCGGACTGCCGGAAGGCGTGATGTATGCCATCCTGCTAGCCAATGCAGTAAGCCCTCATATTGACAAGTTGTTTCAAAACAGGGTATATGGAACCGCAAAAGAAAAGTGATATGCAGAACGCTACCCACCTATCGGGCGAAAGCAATGCAAGCAGCGCTAAAATGCTGTGGGCCATGGTGGGCATTGGTACTATTTGCGCGTTGCTGATTGTGCTGACCTATGAATCCACATCCGACCGTATAGCCTCACTGCAGGATGATGCGCTGGAAGCGGCTGTATTTAAAGTGCTACCCGGGACAACTTCTACCAAAGCCTTCACCCTACAACCTGATGGCAAAATAACACTTGCTAAGGCCGATGATGGACAACTGATTTATGCCGGTTACGATGCCCGGCATCAATTCACCGGAGTGGCCGTAGAAGCCAGTGGTCAGGGCTACGCAGGCATCATTCGGGTGCTGTATGGATACCAGCCGGAGCAGGAAAAAATAATAGGGTTCTACGTGTTGCAAAGCAATGAAACTCCCGGACTGGGCGATAAGATTGAAAAGGACAACAACTTCCTAGCCAACTTCAAGGCACTGGATGTAGCATTAGACCAATCGGGTCAACTCCTGCATGCAATTGTTCCTGTTAAAAACGGGACGAAATCCAATGCATGGGAAATTGACGCAATCACAGGTGCTACGATTTCATCAAGGTCAGTCGCAGATATACTACACAGCAGCATTGCCGAAAAAGCTCCTGTAATTACCAAAAACATTGATGTTTTTATGCAATAAATACATATAAGATTCAATGCTGCAAAAAGATAACATAGCAAAGGGAAAAGATAGTACAGGCAGGATTGCTGACACAGATGCCTTTATTAAAGGGCTATGGCGCGAAAATCCTGTTTTCGTGCAGGTATTGGGTATGTGCCCCGTGCTGGCTGTATCGAACTCTGCAGAAAATGCCCTGGCGATGGGACTGGCTACCATGTTTGTGCTGGCGATGTCCAATATGTTGGTGTCTTCCCTGCGCAACTTTATCCCAAAACAAGCGCGCATTGCTTCGTATATCCTCATCATCGCCACGTTTGTTACTATAACTGACTATGCCATTCAGGCTATCAGTGTGGACTTACATAAAAGCCTCGGAGCTTTTATCTCGCTCATCGTGGTAAACTGTTTAATCCTCAGCCGGGCAGAAGCCTTTGCTTCGAAAAACAGTGTGCTCCCCTCTCTGCTAGATGCATTAGGCATGGGTGGCGGCTTTGTATTGGGGTTATTTTGTCTGGGAGCAGTACGGGAGATTCTGGGTAACGGAACTTTCTTTGGCCTGGCACTATTTCCTGAGGGTTTTCAACCCTGGATAGTGATGATATTGCCGGCCGGAGGATTCTTCACATTAGCATTATGGCTATTGATTTTCAACAGATGGAAAGTTAAATAATATGGCATGAACGAATCATTCGGAAATATCTTTATCAATGCCTGTCTGGTCAACAACTTTGTTTTGGCCTACTTCCTGGGAATCTGTCCCTTCCTGGGGGTATCCGGTAAGATGGAAACAGCTACCCGCATGGGTGGAGCCGTCACTTTTGTAATGCTGATCAGTTCACTTTGCGCATTCGGAATTCATGCTCTGCTGGTCGCCATAGACGCACCTTACCTGCAACTCATCAGCTATATCGTTGTCATTGCATCTACTGTCCAATTGGTAGAGATGTTTATTAAGAAAATGAGTCCGGCACTTTTTCGCTCATTAGGGATATTTCTACCACTTATCACTACCAACTGTGCTATTCTGGGACTGGCGCTTTTTCAAACCAACAAGGGCTATAACCTGCCGCAGAGCTTTGTCTATGCACTTGGAGCAGGCCTAGGATTTACTCTGGCATTGATGCTTATCGCAGGACTGCGGGAGCAAATGGAATTCGCCGAAGTTCCCAGAATGGTGAAAGGAACGGTGCTGACCCTGATCATAGCGGGAATACTGTCGCTTGCCTTTATGGGATTTGCAGGGCTGGGAAACGGATAAATGTAAATAGAGTAATATATGATTAATAATCATCCTACAATCAAGCAACAATGACAAGTTATTTAATAGCTGCAGGAAGTGTTATTCTCCTTATGGTATCATGGGTTTTGGTACAAAATGCCTGGAAGAAATCATTTCCTGAACATACCGTGGACGACGATGCGCTTGCCGGTCGAAATGATTGCGGAAGCTGCGGCTGCGGAGCAACCTGTTCCAAAAAACAATTGAATGATAAAGCAATATAATATGACACACGTAACAGCATACAACACGAATCAACAGTACCAAGCCAAGGTGCTCAGCAGCAAAAGGCTCACTCCTGTCGAAACAGAGGAAATCAGGGAAATACATCTTGAGGTCGATGACCCTTCGTTCCATTGCCAGGTCAATAACAGTTTCGGAGTGCTGGTAAAAACCACAGGTGCTTTCGGGAATGATTACCACCACCGACTCTACAGTATTGCTGACCTGCCTGAAAGAAAGGACGGTGCAACCAGTATTACCATGTTGGTTAAACGCTGCTATTATGTCGATGAATTCAGTGGAGAACAGTACCCGGGTATAGCATCTAACTACCTCTGCGACAGGCATGCGGGAGATACTATTACGATTACCGGTCCTTTTCCATTGCCATTTCAGGTGCCTGAAAATCACCATGCCAACCTATTGCTTATCAGTATGGGTACCGGGATTGCGCCGTTCCGTGCATTTGTTAAACATATCTATGAAGACATCAAAGACTGGAATGGTCAGGTGCGGTTGTTTTACGGTGCCCGCAGCGGTTTAGAACTGCTTTACCTGAATGACAAGGATGGTGACCTCACGAATTACTACGACCGGGCAACCTTCGAAGCCTTCCATGCTGTGAGCCCCAGACCCGAATGGGCAGACCCCATTGCACTGGATGCCGCACTCGAAGATAAAGCCGCTGAATTGCAGGCGCTGCTCGACAAAACAAATACTTATGTATATGTTGCAGGATACGAAAAAATAAGTAGCAAACTGGACAAAGCCTTCGCCAATATTTTGGGATCAGAAGATGCCTGGAAAACGCGTAAAGCCGAGTTGAAAGCTGGAAAAAAATGGGCAGAGATGCTGTATTAAATAATATTATTCATTCTTTAATGCAATGAAGTAGAAAAGACGAGACCATGTAAACCATGTCCATACTAACTGCCATATTCGCTCTTGGAGGTCTCACGCTGGTGCTGGCTATCATGCTGATTGTTGCCAACAAGCGGTTATATGTATTTGAAGACCCCCGCATCAACACCGTAGAGGACATGCTTCCCCATGCCAACTGCGGAGCATGCGGACTGCCCGGTTGCCGTCCCTTTGCAGAAGCACTCGTAGCAGGGAAAGTACTGCCCGGAAAGTGCACAGTAAGTTCGGATGTCGGCCAACAGGCTATAGCTGATTACTTGGGTATATCGATTGGTGCAGAAGAAAAAAAAGTAGCCCGATTGGCTTGTGCCGGCGGAACCAACGTAGCTGTCAACAGAGCCAGTTACGGCGGACTAAGCAGTTGCCGCGCAGCTGTATTGGTCTCCGGCGGTGGAAAAGGATGCTTTTGGGGATGCCTGGGTTTAGGTGACTGCGCAGATGTTTGCGATTTCGATGCCATACAACTTGATGA
Organism: Bacteroidetes bacterium UBA3022; assembly: GCA_002346225.1. Lineage (GTDB taxonomy): Bacteria > Bacteroidota > Bacteroidia > Chitinophagales > BACL12 > UBA11426. The sequence continues at coordinate 20,968 of DDYY01000028.1, read as the reverse complement.
ACAAGCATTGCCTGTTGTAGATATAGATAAATGTACTGCCTGCGGAGACTGTGTAGAAATTTGCCCCAAAGACCTTTTTACACTCCAGCCTATCAGCAACCGTTTGTGGGTCGCCTGCAAGAACCTCGACTACGGTGATGTTATGCTGGAAGATTGTCAGGTTGGCTGCACTGCCTGCGGGAAGTGCGCTATGGATGCCGGAACGCTCATCACCATGGAGCATAACCTCCCCGTCATTCACTATGGCACAGCACCACTCAACGACCAGCCTATTCAGCGATGCCCAACAGGAGCTATCGTATGGCTCGATGATCAGCACGGTCCGGTAAAAGGAAGGGAAGCGGTAAAAATTATTCGTAAAGGCGAGAGAGCACCCGGCGTTTCCTGATGAAAGAAGAGAAACCGGATTGCTGCATTGGGGCATCTCGTGTTGCTAAAAAGCACACGTCATTGAAAATGGCTACCTTTAAACCCATGGTAATCAAAAGATTCAAGCTAATATCACTGGGTGTTGCCCTGTTATTGACAATACCTTTGGTGGCAATGCTTTTCTCTACGGAGGTGCATTGGACAGTAGGTGACTTTATCGTTATGGCCGTGCTTTTATTTATTACAGGTATCGGCGCTGACCTGGCCTACAGAACGGGCAAAACACCTATCACTAAGGGAATACTGATAGCCGGGGCAATATTTCTGTTTATGCTGGTCTGGTCTACACTGGCAGTTGGCTTTCCTTTCTGAATGAGTTCCATTTAATCCTACTTCAAGCAGCCGGTTTATGAAAGCGAAACAAAACCTCTCGGAAAAACAATCTCTTGAATTCATTGAGCTACTGCATGCGCGTTTTCAAAAAAATCCCCATCGGCATTCCGGTATCAAGTGGGAAGACGTAGCAGTAAGATTGAAGAAGCAACCCGAAAAGCTCTGGTCGCTATTCCAGATGGAATCGACCGGTGGTGAACCTGACTGCATTAGCTATGATAAAAAGTCCAATACGTATCTTTTTGTCGATTGCTCCCCTGAGAGCCCGGCCGGACGACGCAGTTTATGCTATGACGGAGCAGCCCTTGCTGCCAGAAAAGAAAACAAACCCAGGGGTAGCGCCATGGGAATGGCAACAGAGATGGGTATTGACATGCTTACTGAAACCGAGTACCGCTCACTGAAGGCTATAGAGCCATTCGATCAGAAAACATCCAGCTGGATAAAAACGCCCGATAGTATCCGGCAATTGGGAGGAGCGCTCTTCGCTGATTTCCGGTTCAACCATGTGTTTGTTTACCACAACGGCGTTCAATCTTATTATGCAGCCCGCGGATTTCGGGGCTCCATAGCCATTTAAGCAGCCACCCACCTAAAAAGAAAAAGCAGTCCCGTTTAGGACTGCTTTCTGTATAATAACGCAGATAATTAAATACCTGCTTTATGCTCAGTTAAGGTCGAATCTGTCAAGATTCATGACCTTGTTCCAGGCAGCCACGAAGTCATGAACAAATGTTTCCTTGTTATCATCCTGCGCATAAAACTCAGCATATGACCTCAGTACTGAATTGGAACCAAACACAAGGTCAACCCTTGTAGCTGTCCATTTACTTTCACCACTTACACGGTCGATAATATGGTAGAGATTATTGCCGGCCGGTTTCCATGAATAGTTCATATCTGTTAGGTGTACGAAAAAGTCGTTGGTCAATGCTCCAACGTTATTTGTAAACACACCATTTTTAGATCCTCCATAGTTGGTTCCCAGCACACGCATACCACCAATCAGTACCGTCATCTCAGGTGCAGTCAGGGTCATCAATTGTGCCCGGTCCAGTAACAGTTCTTCCGGTTCAACCGAATAGTCTTTCTTAAGCCAATTGCGGAAGCCGTCATGAATAGGTTCCAGATATTGCATAGACTCTGTGTCGGTCATTTCCTGTGTAGCATCTCCCCTGCCCGGTGTGAATGGAACTTCCACCTGAACACCTGCATTTTTAGCAGCTTGCTCCACAGCGGCGGTACCTCCCAGCACAATCAGATCGGCCATACTAACCTGTCCTGCAAAGCTGGATTGAATCCCGGCTAATACATCCATCACTTTCTGTAAACGCTCAGGTTCATTTCCTTCCCATTTATTCTGAGGTGCAAGACGAATCCTGGCGCCATTGGCACCACCACGGTAATCAGAACCTCTGAAAGTGCGGGCACTATCCCAGGCGGTCGCTATGAGCTCGCTTAGTTGTAATCCGCTGTTCAGAATACTTTGCTTTAGACTACTGATATCCGCATCCGATAATTTGCTGGTAGAAGCGGGAATCGGGTCCTGCCAAATGAGGTCTTCCTGCGGTACATCAGCACCCAGATACCTGGTCTTTGGTCCCATATCCCGATGTGTCAATTTGAACCATGCTCTGGCAAATACATCTTCAAAATAAGCGGGATCCTTATAGAACTTGTCCGAAATTTTCCGGTATTCAGGATCCATCTTCATAGCCATATCCGCATCTGTCATTATCGGATTCCTGCGAACATTGGGAATATGCGCATCAAAGGGTTTTTCTTCTTCAGGCATATTCACGGGTTCCCACTGGTTGGCACCGGCAGGGCTTTTCTTAGGCTCCCAGTCGTAATTCAGCAACAGATGAAAATAGGTATGATTCCACTTGTCAGGAGTAGAAGTCCATGCACCTTCCAGACCACTGGTCACTGTATGCTCTGCATTTCCACTTCCTTTCGGATTCATCCAACCAAAACCCTGGTTCTCTATTCCTGCTGCTTCAGGCATAGGTCCCAATGCCGAGGCATCGCCATTTCCATGCGCTTTACCAACAGTGTGCCCACCGGCAGTCAACGCCACAGTTTCTTCATCGTTCATTCCCATGCGCTTGAAGGTTGTGCGCGCATCCTGAGCAGTTCTCAACGGATCTTGCTTACCGTCTACGCCCTCCGGGTTCACGTAAATAAGACCCATTTGAACCGCTGCCAGCGGATTTTCCAATGACTCGCTATTTCCGTCTTCCTGATAGCGGTTTTTACCCAGCCATTCCTTTTCAGAACCCCAGTAGATGTCCTTTTCAGGATGCCAGATATCGGCACGACCACCACCAAATCCGAAGGTTTTGAAACCCATGGATTCATAGGCCATGTTGCCGGCTAATATCATCAAATCGGCCCATGACAGTTTATTGCCGTATTTCTTTTTAATGGGCCATAATAATCTTCTGGCTTTGTCGAGATTGGCGTTGTCCGGCCATGAATTTAAAGGCGCAAATCGCTGGTTTCCGGTGTTAGCGCCACCACGGCCATCTGCCATTCTATAAGTTCCGGCTACGTGCCAGGTCATACGAATCATCAGTCCGCCATAATGACCCCAATCGGCTGGCCACCAGTCCTGGCTGTCTGTCATCAATTTTTTCAAATCTTCCTTAACTGCTTCCAGATCCAGTTCCTGAAATGCTTGTCGGTAATTAAATGAAGCACGATACGGGTCAGTCTTGGTATCGTGCTGATGCAAAATATCAAGGTTGAGGGTTTTCGGCCACCATTCTGTTACATTGTGCTGGGTTTCTGTGTTCGCCCCTCGATGAAAAGGGCATTTTCCATTTTTTGTTTCCATTTTTTAATGCTTGGTTTTAAACTTTCCGGTTATCTGTAAAGTAATATTGGTTAACTCAAAGCCTTTGATCTTCTTCCTTTTAAAATACTGGTAAATCATCTGATCAAGTTCGGAGTCTTCGTAATCTTCTATCCTGTCGGTGTCATAACAATACAAATGATGGTGATGGTGCATAATAGGATCGTAACGCATCACGTCTTTTTCCGTCTTTACCTTTCTCAACAGGTGATTTTCGACAAATGAATCCAGCACTTTATAAACTGTTCCGATAGAAATCCCGGGATAATGCTGTTTGACGTAGCTAATGATGTTGTCTGCCGTTGGATGGTTCTGTAAAGCAACCACAGCTTCGTAAATAATCATCCGCTGCGGGGTAATCTTTAACCCTTTTTCTCTCAACTGCTCCCGAAATTCAGGTATACTCATTTATCTTAAATAGGAATTATTCGCCAAAGATAATAATTCTCCTTTACACTTTCCTCAACTCGACCTCCATTTATTTTATAAATAATAGGTGCTTGTCTTCTTATCAGCTGATAGGAATTGCTGCTGGCGTTGTCGGCTGTAAAGCGAACATCTAAAAACATGCAACATACATTCTTCAGCATTAAATGACAGGGCAGGTAAGTGTACATCGGTCTCAACCAAAAAGGCAATGGCAGGAAAAAGTTCAAGTCATTCATGTCTGGCTGCCACAGAATTACCTAATTTTCGGCTTATTGAATCCGGAACCCGGATGTTTTTGGGCTCCTATTGCAAGACAGCTATGCTGCATGAAGAGTTAGAACATAAAAATAGATATGATCAAAAGAAAAGTAATCCTGTATATCAGTATGAGTCTGGACGGATACATTGCAACCGCAGATGACGATCTTTCGTGGCTTTCCATCGTGGAGGCTGAGGGTGAGGATTATGGCTATGCCGATTTCAATGCTACTGTCGACACTTATATCGTTGGCAGAAAAACCTACGAAAAAGTACTGAGCCTTACCGGAGGTGAATTTCCACAAGCCGGTCAACTGGATTGCTACGTAATTACCCGAAAGGAAAGAAAGGATGAAAATGGCGTCCGGTTCTACAACGGTGAGATTGGCGACTTGATACGTGACCTTCGTACCCGAGAAGGAAAGCATATTTACTGCGATGGCGGAGCCGAAATTGTGCAGTTGCTGATGCAAGAACAACTGATTGATGAATACACCATCTCCATAATACCTATTATGCTGGGCGATGGCAAACGACTCTTCAAAGGAGCTACACCTCCTATGCAGCTGGAGGCGATTAGCAGTAAAAAATACCCCTCAGGATTGATACAATTGCATTACCAACAAAAGGCATCCTGATAGGCCGCTACTATGTCCAGATAATTATTTTTTGTTAAAAGGTTATTTTTTATTGTTTTTCAATAATTTATTATCGACTTTTGCTAAAAATAACCCAATCTTATGCAACTAACATCCAAACAAATATTAGGTGCGCTTCAAGTGCTTACCTGGATTGCATTCATCGGTTTGTGCATTGAAACCGGCGCTATACTGATAACTACCTCCATTAGTCTTTTCTTCCATCCGGAAGCTGCCGCTGATCTTTACTTAGGCCTGGATCTTTCTGCATTATTGCATTACAGTCGATGGTACTATGTGCAGGTTACTTCCCTTATCATTGCATTATATGCCCTAAAAGCTTACATGGTTTTCCACCTTATTCAAATACTGCAACAAATCAATCTGGTGCATCCCTTTAGCCAGACAATTGCACATTTAATTTCCCGATTAAGTCGGATTGCGATAGGTACTGCTGTACTTTCATTTATTGCCAACGGGACAGTCGACTGGTTGCAAAAACACGTTGTGGAGCTACCCAATTTGAATGAACATATTGGTGATGGAGCAGCATATTTGTTTTTTGCGGGTATCGTTTACATATTGGCACAGGTCTTTAACAGGGGAATGGAAATACAATCAGAAAATGAATTAACCGTCTAACGCATGTCTATAATTGTCAACCTGGATGTAATGATGGCGAAGCGGAAGATGTCTCTGAACGAGCTGTCAGAAAAAGTGGATATTACACTATCTAATCTTTCCATCCTAAAAACAGGGAAAGCCAAAGCCATACGCTTCAGCACCCTGGAAGCCCTTTGCAAAGCCCTCGATTGTCAACCCGGCGATTTACTGGAATTCAGAGAATAAAGATTAAATTCCAGAACTAATGCTTACTAAAATTGTTCACCAATGGATTGCTATATACTTCATTATGAATAAATTAACATAAACCCCTTCAACAATAATTGGATGTAATGCAAGAGCAACAAAAACAATACGATTATATAATAGCAGGATCGGGTTGCTCGGGATTGAGCCTGCTATACCGTCTATTGCAGACACGGGGATTGGGCGAAAAAAGGATACTGGTGGTGGATAAATCCGAGAAACAGGAAAACGATCGCACCTGGTGTTTCTGGGAAAAAGAAAGCGGGCCATTTGAATCTATTGTACATCATCGGTGGGACACGCTGTCTTTTCTCACCTCTGAATATTCAAGAACCTTCGAGCTGAGTCCCTACAGCTACAAAATGATCCAGGCCATCGATTTCTACCGGTATGTAAAAGACGCTGCTGCTTCCCTTAATAATGTAGATTTTTTATTTGGCAACATTTTGGGAATGTCCACAGAGCAGGGTAAAGCCGTGCTCACAACTGACAATGGTCGCTTCACCGCCGACTATATCTTCAATTCGACAGGACTGTTCAATCCTGTCATGAATGAAAGCAACAGCCTCTTGCAGCATTTTGAAGGCTGGGTTATCCGGACGGAAACGGATACATTCGATAGCAAAGTAGGTACGCTCATGGATTTCAGGATTCCTCAGGTGGATGGTGCCACCTTTATGTATGTGCTGCCTACCAGCAGCAAAGAAGCCCTGGTGGAGTATACGCTGTTTAGCCCGGCGTTGCTGGACAGAACAACCTATGGGGCTGCGCTGAAGGATTACCTGGAACAATATTTACAACTGTCTGCCTACGAAGTCGTACATAAGGAATTTGGCATCATACCCATGTCCCTTGCCTCCTTTTCAAGGGCAACAGGAAAGGGCGACAAAATCGTTCAACTGGGAACCGCAGGTGGATTTACCAAAGCGAGCAGTGGCTACACATTTCAGTTTATTCAGAAGCATACCGCTGCCATCGTCGACCGACTATTGCAGGGTCAGTCACCATTGCTTCCGCCTAATTTCAGTGATAAGAAGTATGCATGGTACGATAAAACCCTGCTCGATGTATTGCTGAGCGGCAAAATGACCGGTAAGAAAGTCTTCTCCAGCATATTCCGAAAATTGCCACCTGCAACGATATTTCGCTTTCTGGGAAACGAGAGTTCCCTGGTGGATGACCTCCGCATCATGAGCAGCCTGCCCTTGCTGCCTTTCCTCACCTCAGGAATCAGGCAACTCAGGAAATAAACTAAAGTGGGAAATCCTTCGGAGAAAGGGCTATTGTCGCCGCTTCATTAGCTAATGAATCCGTCTTCTTCCATCCCACCGGGCGATTAGAGCTCGGGGTAACTATCGGGATCTACTTCGCTCATCATGGCATAAATGGCCTCGTAAATATCTTCTGCATTGGGTTTGCAGAAGTAGTCGCCGTCGCTGGCATAGGCTGAACGGTTGGGCTGACCACTGAGCGTCTGGGGCAATCCATCGAGAAACTGGAACAATTCCTTATCCTTGAAAACCTGATCGAGCATATAGGCAGCAGCGCCTCCCGGGACATCCTCGTCTATAAAAATGACCCGGTTGGTTTTTCTGATACTCTGGCCTATTACGCCATAAATATCAAATGGCATCAAAGTCTGAGCATCAATCAACTCGATACTCATACCTAAGCGCTCCAACGCATCACAGGCTTCCTCCACTACGCGCAGGGTGGAACCGTAACTCACCACGGTGATATCGTTGCCATACCGCAGTGTTTCCGGTACACCCAGGGGCACGGTAAACGTTGCTATGTTGTCCGGCATTTTCTCCTTCAGTCGATAACCATTGAGACATTCTACCAGAATGGCGGGTTCATCGCTTTGCATAAGCAGATTATACATACCTGCAGCCTGCACCATGTTCCGCGGAACACAAAGATGCACACCACGACAGGTTCCCAGAATCATCGCCATCGGAGAACCTGTATGCCAGATCCCCTCCAGACGGTGTCCGCGGGTTCGGATAATAACAGGTGCTTTTTGTCCGCCCTTGGTGCGGTATTGCAATGTAGCCAGGTCATCACTGATAGGCTGAAGTCCGTATATCAAATAATCGAGGTACTGTATTTCAGCGATGGGTCGCAATCCCCGCATGGCCATACCGATACCTTGCCCAACAATAGTCGCCTCCCGGATACCCACATCGAAAATGCGGTCTTCTCCAAACTGCTCCTGCAACCCGGCAAAACCCTGGTTCACATCGCCAATCTTTCCAAGATCCTCGCCGAATGCAAATACATTCGGATACCTGTTGAACAGCTCCTCGAAGCAGCGATTCAGAATTTCATATCCGTTCTTCACCGGACTGTTATCGCTGTAGGCAGCAGGTACAACAGGAATATTTCCTATTGCCTGTGGCGATTGACTGAAGAGATGGCTGTTGTAGCGATCCTGATTAAGTGCATGATAGGCATCCACCCATTCCTTTAATGCTGTACGTTCGGGTGCATCGCTTCCCGCTGTGAGATACAGACCCTGCTTTGCAGCCTTCATGACATCTCTTCTGATGGGATCCAGCGCGGTCTCCAGACCTTTCCTGATATCGGCCACTGCTTCGCTGTTTGTCGCTGCTGATTCGAGCGCTTTTAGTAGACTAATGACTACATCCTTGTCGGATTTAATAGACAGCAGGTGTTTATCCCAAGCAGCTTTCTGAATCTCTTTTACTTTCTTTTTAGCTTCCGCCTCTATTTCGGTCAACTCCTCTTCAGCGGCAATACCATTCTCCAGCATCCACTCTTTCATTTTCTTCAGTCCGTCGTACTCGGCCTCCCACTCCAGGCGCTCAGCACTCTTGTAGCGCTCATGCGAGCCCGATGTGCTATGCCCTTGCGGCTGGGTCACCTCCTTCACATGAAAAAATACAGGAATATGGTTTTCTCTGCAGAAGGCAATTCCTTCTTCAAAGGTCTGAATCAGCGCTGCATAGTCCCATGCCTTTACTTCGTAGATGCGGATACCGTTTCCGTTCTCATCCAGCTGAAAGCCCGACAGCACTTCCGAGATATTATCCTTGGTAGTCTGATAGGATCTGGGGACTGATATACCGTAGCCATCATCCCAAACGAAAAAGGCGAGCGGAACCTTCAATACACCGGCAGCATTCACGGTTTCCCAGAATACCCCTTCAGAGGTGGAAGCATCGCCAATGGTAGCAAAGACCACTTCATTACCTGAGAAAGAAAAAGGCGTCTCGTTTAGTGCAGGTACATCCCTGTATTTTTTCGAAGCCAGCGCCAGCCCCAAAGCCCTGACCATCTGACTGGCAGTGGGCGAAGTGTCAGAACTGGTATTTTTCATAGCGCGCAACTCTTTCCAGTTGCCCTGTTCATCCAGGCTGCGGGTAGCAAAGTGCGCGTTCATTTGTCGTCCGCCGGAGAACGGATCTTCCTCCACATCCGGAATAGCATACAACTGAGCAAAAAACTGCTCTACAGTCGCCATCCCGGAGGCGAACATAAATGTCTGGTCGCGGTAGTAGCCGGAGCGAAAGTCGCCCTGCTGAAATACCCGCGACATAGCTATTTGCGCTACCTCCTTGCCATCGCCGAAGATGCCGAATTTGGCTTTACCGGTCAACACTTCTTTCCTGCCCAAAATGCTCGCTTCTCTGCTGAGGCAAGCTATTTGATAATCATTTACTACCTGGGCTTTAAAATCTGTATAAGATATGGAGGAGGATATACTGCTACTTGACATAGGCTACAAAGATAATAAATAGGAGTGCTGATTGCATATGGAAGAGCGCCCATTCCCTATTGGTACAGTTTTTGTTATTTTGGTGCGTTGTCTTTCCTTAAATTGTATATTTGTGGACAGATAATACGCAAATTGTTAACCAAAAACATATTCGAAATGAGAAAAATGCTCACTGCACTTGCATTCCTGGCTTTCAGCACTGCCACTGTTTTCGCTCAAGAACAAATGCAAGACAACCCGAATGCACCTGCTTTTACATGGGTAGAGCAAACACATGACTTCGGTACCATTCCTCAGGGAATCCCCGTAACTAACAAATTTGAGTTTACTAACAGCGGAAAAGAGCCGCTTATAGTGAGCAACGTACAGAAAACTTGCGGTTGTACTGTAACAGACTGGACCAAGGAACCTGTAATGCCCGGACAAAAAGGCTTCGTTATGGCTGAATTCAATGCTGCCAAAGAAGGTCCTTTCACCAAGGCTATTACTGTTCAAAGCAATGCCAGCACACCTAACGTGAAGCTGTACTTCAAAGGAACAGTTCAAAAATCAGAACAAACCGGTTCTGTTCCGGAAGAGAATACTATATTCAACTCCAATAACTAATTGTTCATCTTACCTTATTTAGAATAGTCCGTTGTCGTTCCGATAACGGACTATTCTTATTTTTGCACCATGCCTACTATATCAAAACGCGGTCAGGCCATGCCCGCATCTCCTATAAGAAAGCTCGTCCCGTTTGCAGAACAAGCCAAGATTCGCGGAAGAAAAGTATACCACCTGAATATCGGTCAGCCGGATATTGAAACACCTCCGGCCATGCTGGACGCGGTCAGAAATATGGATTTGAAGGTAGTGGAATACAGCCACTCCGCAGGTTTTGAAAGCTACAGGCGCAAACTGGTAGACTATTATAAAAGCGTCGGAATAACACTCAATCACCATCAGATAATGATTACTACCGGTGGCTCCGAAGCCATCTTGTTTGGTATGTTTTCCTGTCTGGATGCAGGCGATGAAGTCATTATTCCGGAGCCGCTATATGCCAATTACAACGGTTTCGCCGAGGCAGGCAATATTATTGTGAAGCCCATTACATCTTCAATAGATACCGGCTATGCCCTCCCTCCCATTGAAGCATTCAAACAGCAAATTACGCCCAGGACCAAGGCCATTCTTATCTGTAATCCCAATAACCCTACAGGCTATTTATACTCGAGGGATGAGCTGGAGCAGCTGCGACAAATAGTGCTGGACAATGACCTGTACCTGTTTGCCGATGAGGTGTACCGGGAGTTCGTTTATGACGGCGCAGAACATTTCTCTGTGCTGAATCTGGAGGGTCTGGATGAGCATGTGGTGCTGATGGATTCCATATCCAAGCGCTACAGTGCATGTGGAGCCCGGATCGGTGCGCTGGTAACCCGCAACACACGTGTGATGGAAACCGCCCTGAAGTTCGCGCAGGCGAGACTCAGCCCACCAACAATTGAACAAATTCTTGCCGAAGCATTCACCGGTGTAAGCGATGACTATTTCGAAGCTGTCAATGCCGAATACGTAAGCAGACGTGATTTATGTGTTGCACGTCTCAATGCCATGGATGGCGTGCGCTGTCCGAATCCGGGAGGCGCCTTCTACGCCATGGCGGAACTCCCTGTGGATGACACAGACGTATTTTGTCAATGGCTGCTGGAATCATTCGATTTGAACGGCGAAACAGTCATGCTGGCCCCTGCCAGTGGCTTCTACTCCACACCGGGCTTGGGTAAAAAAGAGGTGCGTATTGCCTATGTACTCAATAAAGACGATCTGAATAAAGCCATGGATTGTCTGGATGCTGCCCTGAAGGTGTACAATAAGGCCGGCCAACCAGTTCAGGCAGAAACCGGAACCCGATTCTGAGAGAAAAACCATAGATTACACGCCCTTAAAAAGCGCTCGCCCTAAAAACTTTATCTCTATAAACTGTTTATTTAAATTGAAACCTGCATTTTTGTAATCCATTTTAGAAAAAGTGTTTGAATTTCCTACCATTCATATTGCCGGAATTCTAATTCTGGAGCCGGTAACTGCGCTTACTGACGTTATACTATGTCTGCTGGCCTTTGCGCTGGCAGCCCGCGTCCGCTCCCGCCTCCATACTAGTTTTTACAACGATGCCTGGAGGATGTTCTTCTTTTTTATCGGGCTGTCAACAGGCATAGGTGCATTGGCACATGGTCTGGCGGCTTATATGAGCGATGCAGTTTACCATGGGGTATGGATGGCCATGAATATTGCCGCAGGCATATCGGTATACTTCGCACTGGCGGCCACTATTCGTTTTTCGCGTATTTCCGGTAAAACACGGCAGTGGATTCGCCGGGCCAATACAGCCATGTTATTTATATTTCTCGGATTGACCCTTTGGTTCAACAACTTTGAAATTTTTAAAATACACGCCGGTCTAGGTGTTATTTCCATATTCGCCACCTTTTTTTCCAGCTGGTACAGAAACTATATTGGCAGCGGTGCTGTCATGCTTGCCTTTGGATTGTCCATTGGAACAGTATTCATACATACCTATCAGTTCACCATAGATACCTGGTTCAACTATAAGGACCTAAGCCATGTTATGATGATGGCCAGCCTGCTGCTGGTATACCGCGGTATGGAATTAAGTAGTAACAGTCTTCGGCTCAGCTACCGAAGAATGATGGAATAAAAGAATATTTCTCATTCCATTTTTGCAAAATTGATATTCGGTGTATATTTGCAGTCCCGTTGAACAGCGGGTGGATTCACAAATGCGAGAGTAGCTCAGCTGGTAGAGCACGACCTTGCCAAGGTCGGGGTCGCGAGTTCGAATCTCGTCTCTCGCTCCACAAGCCATCGATAACCGATGGCTTTTTTTTATGCGCATACTTTCCCCCAAAAAAAAGCGACCGCCTTGTTAAAGCGATCGCTGTTGTACCCGGGGTGGGACTTGAACCCACACGGACATTACTGCCCACAGGATTTTAAGTCCTGCGTGTCTACCGATTCCACCACCCGGGCGACTCGGCGTCTTTCAAGGTGCAAATCTAAGAATATTTGTCTCTAATGAAAGTGCATCTGTGCATTCCCCATTCATAATTTTTGAGCGTCGACGCTACAAGTATCTGATGTCCGTACTTTTGTGAGCAACAGGCAACTTGTACCTTTGCACCATGCAACAACTCATTGAATGTGTGCCTAATTTCAGCGAAGGCCGCGATCTCCACATTATCCGACAAATCACTGCCGTCATTGAACAGGTAGAAGGTGTACAGTTACTGGATGTTGACCCAGGGAAAGCTACCAACAGAACCGTAGTCACTTTTGTGGGAGCAGCTGATGCGGTAGTGGAAGCTGCCTTTCAGGCTATCCGCAAAGCCGGAGAATTGATTGATATGCGCAAGCATACGGGCGAACATCCCCGCATGGGCGCCACCGATGTGTGTCCCTTTGTGCCGGTTGCCAATGCCACCATGGAAGATTGTATAGCTTGTGCCAGAAAACTGGGTGAACGGGTAGGTAAAGAACTGGGCATACCGGTATACCTCTATGAGAATGCAGCGACAGCAGCGGCGCGCCGCAATCTGGCTACTATTCGTTCCGGTGAATATGAAGGAATTGCAGATAAGATTAAAAAGCCCGAATGGAAACCTGACTTTGGCCCTGCTGCATGGAATGAAAAAAGCGGTAATACGGCAATAGGAGCGCGTGATTTCCTGGTAGCCTACAATGTCAACCTGAATACGACGAGCACACGCAGAGCCAACTCCGTAGCATTTGACGTGCGCGAACAGGGACGGGTGGATCCTTCCGGAGCGAAAGACAGCAATGGTGAAGCGTTGCGCATCCCCGGCGCCTGTAAGGAGGTCAAAGGTATTGGCTGGTATATCGAAGAGTATGGAATTGCTCAGGTTTCGATGAACCTCACCAACATCAGCGTAACACCTGTACATATCGCGTTCAATGAATGCGTCAAGAGTGCTTTTAACAGAGGTATGCGGGTTACCGGTTCTGAACTGGTAGGCCTTATTCCGTTGCAGGCCATGATCGATGCAGGCAAATTCTTCCTGGAGCAACAGCAACGTTCCGTAGGAGTGAGCGAGGAAGAGCTTATTCATATTGCAATAAAAAGCATGGGACTGGATGAGCTTATTCCTTTCGATCCTGCAGAGAAAATCATTGAATACAAGTTGAGGGGAAAAGCACGCCATGGCAGATTGGTCAGCATGGACCTCCGTTCCTTTGCCAATGAAACAGCATCTGAGTCGCCGGCACCCGGTGGTGGTTCCATTGCAGCCTATGCAGGTGCTCTGGGTGTTTCCCTGGCTACCATGGTGGCCAACTTGTCATCGCATAAGCGCGGCTGGGACGACCGCTGGAAAGAGTTTTCAGCCTGGGCAGAGCAAGGACAGCAATTAAAAGACCGGCTGTTGATGCTGGTGGATGAAGACACCAATGCCTTTAACAAAATCATGGATGCCTTCAGCCTTCCCAAGAGCTCAGAGGAAGAAAAGACCATCCGGAAACAGGCCATTCAGGATGCCACCAAATATGCCATCGAAATACCTTTCCAGGTAATGGAAACGGCGCTGGCCACTATGGAGATTATCAAGGCCATGGCTGCTACGGGCAATCCCAACAGTATCACGGATGCAGGTGTAGGTGGATTGTGTGCACGTGCTGCCGTGATTGGAGCGCATATGAACGTACTTACCAATGCAGGAGACCTGAAGGATCAGGCTTTTCTGGATATGCTGTTACCCAAAGCGCAGGCTATGGCAGACAAGGCGGAACAAATGGAAGCTGAAATCCGGAAGCTGGTAATGGATAAGATTGGCTAAACGGCCATCAGCTCAGCTATATAAAGCGTATCTCCTCCTATTGCATGATAGTTGTGATAGGTTTGACGGGTGCATTGTAGCTGCAAATCCCGACATACAATTTCTACATTCTGTTCATTCTCGGCTGCATATACGGAGCAGGTGATATAGTATAGTTTCCCTCCCGGAGCGAGAACCTTGGCCACGTTGCCGATAATAGCGCGCTGTAACCCCGCCATTTTCTCTATATCCTTTTCTCTGAAATAGCGGAGTCGTTCCGGTGTTCTGCCCCATGTACCCGATCCTGAGCAAGGTAAATCGGCTATGATACCATCGAATGGCCCCAGACCCTCATAAATACCTTCGCTTAAATCTGCCTGCATCATCTTCGGAATAGCCACCCCTGCCCTGTCGAACCGGTATTGCAATTCATCGAGAACAGGTGCGCGGTTATCATTCACCACCAACTTTATAGCTGGTTCCTGTTCCAGCAATTGCAGTGATTTCCCACCCGAACCTGCGCAGCAATCGAACCATAATTGCCCGGGCTCCGGTGTCCACCAGCTACCCGTTTGCTGACTGGCGATGTCCTGAATCTCCCACCAACCCTTATCGTTCGAAGCCAGCAGATGCAATGGGTGGTGTCCCTCCAATTGCAGAATATGATCTTCCGGCCGGCTGAAAGGCCATCCCTTCTCATTCAGCTCAGCCACTACTGCTTCAGTACGTCCCGGCGCAATGCGCAGAAATACCGACGATGGTTTTACATGCGATTGAATAAAATCGGCAACAGGAAGTTGATCGGTCAATCCTTCATAAGCCGGAAAATAGGCCGCTTCTTTCCAGCCCGTGGCCGCTTGCATGGCCGCCAGCATTTCGGCCCAGGAACCGGAAGTCACTCCCAGCGTTTCGCGAAAATGTCCGGTAAGTGCATCGTCTTCGGAACCACCCAGCGCCATACCCCAGGGAATGGAAGTACCGGTGGGCATATCCTGCGCACCGGCCATCCTGAAATGAGCCATCGCCATAGCTGTGAACCGCCTGCGGTCGCTGGAGCCCATATTCCGGTGCTCCTTGAAGAACAACTTCAAATAAGCAATCAGCGGTGTTCTGCCATTGTAGGTCTTAAGCAAACCTTCCAGCCGATCCATTTGTGTAGATAAATACTTCAAAACCTCGTTTTCTTTTATTGAAAGCGCATGCCATTCATGCCTATGCGCCGGTGAAGGTAATGTTTCGTCAAGTCATTTGCATCAGGAACTCCTTTAATGCTTAGACGCTTATCCGATAGGAAGACATAAAGTAGACTCCGCTAACATTTTAAGAATGCAGAATTGCGCGGTTTGTGTAGCGAACGAAAAGGAAGATTATTCAGCCTGAAAACCCACCTTTTTATGCGAGCTATCACAAAATGGTTTGTTAGACGACTGTCCGCAGCGGCAGAGAAACGCCTTCCCCTTGGTGGCAATGAGCTCACCTTTAGCGTTGTAATATTCAAATGAACCTTCTACCAATAGTGGACCATTGGCCAGGCCTGTGAGCTTGGCAGCGGCAGTAAGATTCTCGGGCTCAGGTTTGTTATCGGAGGAAGTTGTTGCATCGTTCATTGTATAGGAAAGCGCACCGGACGGACATTTCTTCACCTGTTCGATAATGGCATTCGTTTCAGCTCCTTCCGGTGTAATCCAGGGCCTTGCTCTGTTATTGAATACATCGGGCAATCCTCTGATACAATTGGCAGAATGAATGCACAAATCAGGCTTCCAGATAATTGTCACTTCTCCATTGGTGTAATGCTTTTCCATACTTGTTCTAATCAATTGTCCATAAAATTGGTTCAACAATGGTACTCCATTGTGTTACTTTGTACCTATAATATTATGCAAAAAATCACTGAAGAACCTTCACGCTACCGGCATCTTGAAAAAATGGATACGGCCTCCCTGCTGAGGAATATCAATCAGGAAGACCAGCAAGTGGCGCTTGCCGTGCAAACAGCACTTCCCTCCATCGAAAAACTGGTAGATGCTGTGGCAGATAAATTACTCGCAGGCGGTAGGTTATTTTACCTCGGCGCCGGAACATCGGGCAGGCTGGGCATACTCGATGCTTCTGAATGCCCTCCTACCTTTGGTGTACCCCATGGTTTGATTATTGGAATAATTGCAGGAGGAGATACCGCTATCCGCAAGGCAGTGGAGCACGCTGAAGACGATGCAGAAGGCGGATGGAGAGACCTGCAGTCGATGAATATACAGGCCCAGGATTTTGTGGTGGGCATTGCTGCATCCGGTACCACCCCTTATGTGGTGGGTGCTTTGGAACGTTGCAGAAATACCGGCATCAGCACCGGCTGCATCACCTGCAACCCGGATGCTCCTGTGGCTGCCCATGCCGATTTCCCGGTGGTGGTGGTCACCGGTCCAGAATTCGTAACGGGTAGCACCAGGATGAAGGCAGGTACCGCGCAAAAAATGGTATTGAATATGCTCACTACTGCGGTCATGATTAAACTGGGACGTGTGGAAGACAACAGAATGGTGGATATGCAACTGACCAACAACAAGTTAATAGAACGCGGCACAGCGATGATCAGTCAAACGCTCGGCGTCAATTCCGATACTGCCCGCCAATATTTACTGGAAGAAAAAAGTGTGCGCAAAGCCATTGAAAAATACCGTTGAATTATCGGCGTTGAAAGAGCTGCGAACCATATATTTGCCCTACTTCACAAAAGATGCAGGAGTTAGAACCATATTATTTCTGGCGCGAGTTGTATACAGCTGAAGAGGATGAGCTGAGTCCTTACTATGGGAAGGAATACAGTGAATTCGAATACAGCAATACCATTTACAACTACTTCATTCATCCTCAATGGGATGAATTTGGTTCTACTACTTTATATTTAAAGATTATTTATACTGATTATACTTATAATTTTTCCATCATCGAGTTTATCGGGGAATGGAATGATTGTCTGTACAACGATATCATGTTCTTAAAGCGGGAAATTATTGACCATCTTATGGAGAATGGCATCGATAAATTCATTCTTATTGGTGAAAACATTCTGAATTTCCACGCAGGCGATGAAGACTATTACGAGGAATGGCTCGATGAGCTGGACGAAGGCTGGATAGCAGCTATCAATTTCACGGAGCATGTGGAGAAAGAGATGATAGACGGTCGCCTGGATCAATACATACTGATGGGTCAACCGCTCAACGACCTACCATGGAGAAAGCTAAAGCCACAGGGTTTATTTGAACTGGTAGAGACACTTTTCAGAAAACGCCTGGCGGCGCCACAATAAATCAGCGGTAAATTCTTCTTTGGTTTAATGCATGGCGGTAGCGCGCTGCATTCCGGTTGTGTTCCGACAGTGTGGCGGCAAAATTGTGGTAGCCGGAAAAATCTTCCCGGGCACAGAAGAATATGTAGTCGTGTTGCGCTGCGTTCAGTACGGCATCTATCCAGGCAATGGGTGGCATATTAATGGGTCCCGGCGGCAAGCCCAGGTTGCGGTAAGTATTATATGGGGAGTCCACCAGCTTGTCTTCGTTTAAAACCCTGCGGATGGTAAAGTCACCTTTGGCGAAAATAAGTGTAGGGTCCGCCTCTAAAGGCATTTTTCTGTTGATCCTGTTGAGGTACACACCGGCAATGGTAGCCGCCTCATCTTTCTTTTTGGTCTCAGCATAAACAATGCTGGCGAGTGTATATACCTCCCTGCGGTTCAAGCCCTGAGCAGCTGCCTTGTTGTCCCGCTCCCTGGTCCAGAACCGATCGTACTCCTTATACATACGCTCCAAGGTTCCCCCGGCTGACGTATTCCAGTAAAACTCATATGTATTGGGCAGGAACATGGTCATTATGGTGGTATCGTTGAAACCCCATTCTTTCACCTTTTCATGTTCCTGAAAAACATGCATAAATGCTGCGCTGTCGGGTTCCAGCTGACGGGCAAACAACAATGCCAGCTCTGGCAGTGTCCGCACCTCCTGTACAATCAGCTGAACAGGTTCCTGCTTGCCACTTCGCAGCAGATTAACCAGTGCATCATTGTTCAGCCCTGCAGGTACTCGGTACCTTCCCGGCTTTATATTGGAATCGTATTTCTTCATTTCCGCCACCCATCGAAATGCTTTTTCATCTTCAATGAGCTGTCGGGACAAGAGGGTATCCACCAACTGATCAATTCCGCTTCCGGTGGCAATATGAATAATCTTATCTCCGGGACTTGAGGCGACAGTGCTATGGTACAGGTAGCGATAATAACGCATTCCGATGGCTGCAGTAACTGCAATCACAACCACCAGTAATAAACCAGTGACAAGTAACCATTGCCTTTTTTTTCTAGCCATCGGCAGAGCAAAAATAGCTTTTTACAAAACAAGCCCCGCAAATTGCGGGGCCTGCTCCAGTTAACCACTTATCCAAATATTATCCGGCGTATATGAAGTTGATAGAAATGGTATACACCTTATTTTGCTCGAAGGTATTTTCCGACAGGTGATGTCCATCGAGGGCCGACAAAGCATGACTCCTCAGGAAAATGTTGGAGGATTGAACATCGAGTATATGCACTACATTTTGTGCATCTACCGTAAAGGTTATCGCCGCGTTTCCCGATAAATCCTCATCAAAAAATGGATGTTGTGCATTCATCAGCTGAGCGATTTCTGCAGGAAAACGATTCTCGGGATCCTGCTCCGCTGCATTGCCTGCCAGCGAAATGGTAGTTGAAAGAACTGTAATGAATAAAAAGATCATCGTTTTCATAATGGTAGTTTTTAATAGTAATCACTGCTACAAAATTGTGCTGTGAATTCTAAAGGTTTTTATAAGCCTCTATTAAAAGAAAGGCCCTGTAGGTTAAGTAGTGTTGGGAATCGTTAAGAGGGAAAAAAGAATACCTCCCCAAGGGGAGGCATCCCCTGTCGCGTCCGGATGACAACTATTTGGACGAAACAAAATCTATCACAAAGGAGAGGGTTCTTCCGGCCATGCTTTCTGAAGCAGCGACTTTTGCATTCTGCAAAGACTTGCGAATATGGTATTCCAGACTAAAATCGTCGGTATCGACTTCTGTAATCTGAATGCGGTCTTGTTCATCGACTGTGAAAGTCACCTGAACCTCACCGGTGTAGTCCATTGTTTCGAACAGTTGTTCATTCATAGCAAGGTCTTTGGCCTGGCGGGTAACTTCATTTTTCTCTTCGCCTTCGAAATTGGCATAGCTTGTGAAAGTAACTGCTGTGAATAAGGCTGTAATAATTAGCGTTTTCATTTTTTTAATTTTTTAGGTTGTTGTTTGATTGCTTACATACGTTAGTCGCACAACCTCTATAAAAGGTTACAACCCCCATCCGTTAAAAACTGTTAACTAGGCCTGAGCCGCTCTGCGCATGAGAAAAAGCGCATTAAAAACGCTGAAAAACAATATGCCGTTCTGTGTTTCGAGCATAGATTCGGTGAGAATACTGAAACAGAACAGTAGTAGAAATGCCGTATAAAGGCTTTGTCGGGAGCGGCGTGCGCTGTAAAAGCCATAGCCGAGCACTATTAATAATAGCAGCAATCCGGGAATCCCGCTTTCCAGCAATGTCTGGAAATACTGGTTATGTGCGTTATGCTGTTCTTCTACCCCCAATTCAAAGCTATTCGCTGTGTGACGCTCATTGAGGAGTGTTTGCACCTCGCCACTGCCTACACCATACCAGGGCATGGTCTGCATCAGTTGGGTGGCGGAGCGCCAGGTTTCCTCCCTGGAATTCACACTGTTGTCATAACTTACATCATTGAAGCGGTACAACATACTAAAGCGTTCGCGGGTATAGGGATTCACCAGTAGAAAAACAATGAATATAATGAGTGCAGCACTGCTTATCCATGCTGCTCTTACCAGTTGTCCTGTCCGTCTGGCATAAATATAAGCTGTGACCAGGGCCGCTATCAGCGCAAACAGGACTGCATTCTTAGCTGTCAGCATCATTAGAAAAATAAAAAATACTGCTACTGCTAAAAATGTAAAGGTGGTGGAAGCGCGAATACTTCCTTTATACCCCAGCCATCCGGTAAGTAAGATACAGATGGCAAAGTTGATAAACATGCCCAGGTAAGCAGGATGTATGATCGTGAAGGCCACCAGTCTCTTATAATTAAAAGCATTGTAACCGGTGGTAAGCCATTTCCACGATGCAATGCCGATAGCTGTGCCGATGAATGCCAGGCAGGCGATAACAAAAAGCCAAAGCAGAAGCTTCCATTCCTGCTCCTTCAATGGTCGGACCAAAGTGAAAATGACCGGCATAATCAACAATGGTAACTTCACGCGCAAGTCATCCGCGGCGGTAGCCTTGTCTGTCGATACCCACCATGCCAATAAAGCCGCTACATATAATAGCGCTCCTGTGAGGACCGGAATAGATTGTCGGAGATGGCGCCAGGGATAATCCAGCAGTACCGAGGTCAGTCCGGCAATACCGGCAAGCCCTAAAGGAAAAACAGCAAATACTTTGTGGAAGGGAAGGCATGCCACGGCTGCTATCAAAAAAAAGATTTTACTGAACAT
>DDYY01000044.1 GCA_002346225.1 Bacteroidetes bacterium UBA3022 | reverse complement strand
ACATCTGCTACTTCCTCAGGTTTACCGAAGCGCCCGAGAGGAATTTGCTTGAAATAGGTTTCCTTGAGATTATCAGGCAATTCATCGGTCATGTCGGTTTGAATGAAGCCCGGAGCAATAGCATTGCTGCGAATATTTCTGGAACCCAGCTCTTTGGCTACACTTTTGGTGAAACCTATGATACCTGCTTTGGAGGCACTGTAGTTCGCCTGACCTGCCTGTCCGCTCAGTCCCACAATGGATGAAATATTGATAATGCTGCCTTTTTTGGCGCGCATCATGGGTTTGATGGCGTGCTTGGTAATATTGAAACAGCTCTTAAGGTTGATGGCCATTACATCATCCCACTCCTGCTCGCTCATGCGCAACATCAGGTTATCGCGGGTGATTCCGGCGTTATTGACAACAGCATCCAGTCCGCCAAAATCAGCCAGCACATCTGTGATGAGTTGTTCTGCCTCAGCGTAATTCCCGGCATTGGAGCGGTAACCCTTGGCCTTTACGCCCATCGCTGCAAGGCGACTTTCGAGGGCTTTTGCCTTTTCTTCTGATGATTGATAGGTAAAAGCAACATTGGCGCCCTGTTCTGCAAAGCGCACAGCAATGGCTTCCCCGATACCTCGGGAGGCACCGGTAACCAGACAAACTTTTTGATCGAGTAATTTCATTTCAGGTTGACTTTATGCATTTTCAAAATTCGGAACCTTAGACCGTCATGATTTCTTTTTCTTTTCTATCCAGGTGTTTATCTACCTCGGCCGAATAGCTATCTGTCATTTTCTGTACTTCGTCTTCAGCATCTTTAGCGATATCTTCCGAGAGTCCCTCCTTCTGTAATTTCTTGATATGGTCATTGGCTTCTTTGCGGGCATTCCGGATGGTTACCTTGGCATTTTCGCCCAGGTGTTTCACGTTCTTCACCAGTTCCCTTCTCCGCTCCTCTGTCATGGGTGGCAGGTTTAGTCGCACCATTTCACCATTGTTCTGGGGCGTCAGGCCGATATTGGCTGCGAGAATAGCCTTTTCAATCTCCCCTATTATATTCTTCTCCCAGGGCTGAATGGTAATAGACCTGGCATCGGGTGTACTGATATTCGCTACCTGATGGATGGGCGTAGGTGCTCCGTAGTAATTCACTTTGATGCCTTCCAGCATATTGACGTTGGCCCTTCCGGCGCGTACTTTTACCAATTCTGATTCCAGGTGATCCACGGAACGTTGCATATGTTCCCTGGCCTCTTCCTTTACCATATCCAGTTCTTCAAATAATTGATCGCTCATACTAAGATCTATTTATTGGTAACAAGGGTACCTACATTATCACCTGCCAGGAGATTATGTAAGTTTCCTTTCTTATTCATATCAAAAACGATGATAGGCAGATTATTCTCTTCGCAAAGTGTAAATGCAGTCATATCCATTACACTTAAGTTCTTGTTGTATACCTCCCGGAAACTGATGGTATCAAAGCGGGTGGCATTCGGGTCTTTCTCGGGGTCGGCAGTATAGATACCGTCTACCCTGGTTCCTTTGAGAATAACATCGGCCTGCACTTCAATGGCGCGAAGAGAGGCAGCTGTGTCTGTCGTAAAATAGGGATTTCCTGTGCCTGCGCCAAAGATGACCACCCTGCCCTTTTCCAGGTGACGGATAGCCCTTCTGCGTATATATGGTTCGCAAATCTGTTCCATTTTAATGGCGCTTAGCAGGCGGGTATACATGCCAACATTTTCCAGCGCACTTTGCAATGCCATCCCGTTGATGACGGTGGCGAGCATGCCCATGTAATCGCCCTGAGCGCGATCGATTCCTGATTGAGTGCCGTTCATACCGCGGAAGATATTGCCTCCGCCAATCACCACTGCTACCTGTGCACCTTGTTCAATTGCATCTTTTATTTCTTCGGCATATTGGCTCAGCCTATCGGCATCAATACCATAATTCTGTTTACCCATGAGTGCTTCACCACTCAGTTTCAGGAGAATACGTTTATACTTCAACGGCATGGTTGCAAATATAAGTTGTTTGCCGTTGGGATAAAACGGAAAGCAGGAAGTAATCGTTACCGACGGGTAGTTATTCGTAGACCTTACGGCCCTTTTTAAGCCATACACCCCAGGAGGGAGAGTAGGCATGCACGTTCTCAGTGGGCTGGTTGTCCATATCCACTACTTCATTTCCGTGGTTCACCCATTCGAAGATGCCACCATATAGGTTGCTGACGTGGGGATATCCGGCATCCTTCAGCCGCTCGGCAATTTTCTCACTGCGGTAACCGACGGAGCAGTAAACGACAATGGGCTGTTCTTTATCGATACCTTCCAGTCGGGACATATCGAAATCATCGTATCCTACCCAGACAGCACCCGGTACATGGCTCACGGTAAATTCGGCTTGTTCTCGGGCATCGAGCAGAACGTAGTTACCATCTACCTCCAGCTTTTCCACTTCCATTTCCGGCACCGAATGACTGAGCAGGGATGACAACATCACATCATATGCCTTTTTGTCGACATGTGCCTGTGCCGACAGATTGCGCACTGCCAGAAAGGCCAGTACGACAAATACGAGTATTGCTATCGCCATTTTATATCTCATTCTCAGCCATTGCAGTATTTCAGGCATCCAGGAACAATTCTTTGATGATAATGTAGACACCCATCGCTAATACAAACCAACCAAATGCCACTTTTAGTTTCTTTCCTTCCACAAAATTACTCATCCACGTGCCAATGAGAATCCCTACCACTGTTATAGAGGTAAAGAGGGCGAGAAAAATCCAGTCGATATCCTGACCGCTTTGCACGTCGCCCATGAATCCGATAATGGATTTAATAGCAATAATCAACAAGGAGGTGCCTACAGCCAGCTTCATGGGTACTTTACCCAGAATAACCAGCGCAGGAATAATGAGAAAGCCACCACCTGCACCTACAATACCTGTAATCAAACCCACCACGAGTCCTTCCAGGAGAATGAGCATGTAATTTCTGCTGTGGGAATGTAACTGAGTTTCTGCTTCTTCCTTGCGACCATTGCGCAACATGCTCCAGGCTGCCAGCAACATGATAATGGCAAAGAATACGAGTATGGCAATGTCTTTGGTAATCTCCAGGCTGCCGATAGTAGTCAGCGATGCCGGGATAGCCGGAACAATGAAAGCCCGTGCGAGGTAGACTGCAATCAGGGATGGAATGGCAAATAAAATGGCGATGCGGTAATTCACCAACCCCTTCCGCATATTGGGAACGGCACCGGCCAGCGCTGTTATACCTACAATAAACAGGGAATAGGCAGTACTCAGCACCGCATCCACCTGAAACAGGTAATACAGAACCGGAACCGTTAGGATACTACCCCCTGCTCCCAGCAATCCAAGTGTAAGGCCCATGAACAGGGCACCAACGTATCCGAATATTTCTAATAACTCCATAAAAAAAAGCGCAGATACAAAGATCTGCGCTACAATTCAATTTATATGTGATGGTGCGCACACAGCCTTAATGAACATGTCCCATTAAGCGTTTGCGCACAAAAGGTGCAATTAC
Source organism: Bacteroidetes bacterium UBA3022 (assembly GCA_002346225.1). Lineage (GTDB taxonomy): Bacteria > Bacteroidota > Bacteroidia > Chitinophagales > BACL12 > UBA11426. Next base: position 5,635 of record DDYY01000044.1, on the reverse strand, counting down.
AATCAATATGACACCCGCTACTACCGCGTATATAGCCATGTCTTTATAGCCTTCGGTGTACACTATCAGCTTCTCAGCAGGTGTTACAGCCGCCATATCGGAAGCGATGCTGGCACCGAACAATCCGGCCACATACTGACCATAAGCTGAAGCCAGGAACCACATACCCATCATCAGACCCTGTAAGCGACCGGGGGATAATTTGGTCATGGCCGACAGCCCGATGGGCGACAAGCATAACTCACCCAGCGTAACTATAAAGTAAGCGAGGGTGAATACATCCAGCGAGGCGATACCTTCCGCATTGGCGAAAAAGCGCGTGGCATAGAAAGTATAAAAAGCCAGTCCGAGGAACAGGAAGCCGAGTCCAAATTTGACTACGGTATTGGGTTCGAGTTTCTTTCTGGCCATCGCAATCCATACAATACCGATAATCGGCGCGAAGATGATTACGAAAAGGGAGTTGGCCGCATTATTGACACCGTTGGGATCCAGCTTGATGACTCCCAGCAAGGTATTGTCCAGATTATTGGCTGCGAAGATGGTAAGCGAGCCGCCTGCCTGTTCGAAAATTGCCCAGAAAATAACCGAGAATACAATGAATAAAAGTGCTGCAAACAATCGCTTCACCTCTGCTGCCGAATGTTTCGTCATTTCGTAGAACAGGTACAGCAAACTGGCAGGACCAACGATGTACATGAAATAATCGACGTAGCGGGGCGTAGCCACCATTTTCATAATAATTGGGATGGAAATCAAACCACCGGCATATACAGCATACTCATACCATTTTTTAGATGCGATAATGGTATTGCCCGGCTTGGTAATATCGCGCAATGGCGAAAGGCCGATGGTGGCCATTGTATTCCTTGTATATACAAATGTGAGCAAGCTGATGGTCATCACTACGGCTACCAGTCCGAAGGCTACGTTCCAGGTAAGCGCTTCGGGAACCACATTACCGAGCATGGTGCCTTTTCCGATAGAGATACAGAAATAGCCACCCAACAGGGCACCGATATTAATACCGGAGTAGAAGAGGGAGAAACCCGCATCTCTGCGATAGTCACCGTCTTTGTACAAGGCTCCCACCATGGTAGAGATATTGGGTTTGAAGAAACCGGTACCTATGATGTTGAAGCTGATACCGAGGAAAAAGAACCTATGCGGATCTGCAGCCAGAATCATACTGCCAATAATCATCAGCAGTCCACCCCAGAATAGCGACTTGCGGAAGCCGAGGATTTTATCTGCAAATAACCCGCCGATGAAAGTGAAGGCATACACGAATGCCTGGGTAGCACCGTACTGCAGGTTGGCTACTGCATCGTCCATCATCAGCTGTGTGATCATGAAGTAGGTAAGCATACCTCTCATGCCGTAGAAACTGAAACGTTCCCACATCTCGCTGAAGAACAGATACCATATCTGCTTGGGATACTTTCCTTTAAAATCCTGAAGTTCCTCCAGGGTGTGCGGATTGCTCATATAAGGTTTGTTTTACAGTGAAAAACCAATACTGCCTTCTGCAAAGGCACCGCTAAAGATAAAAGGATTTTCGAAAGCTATCCGCTTATCAAAATGGCAGTAACTCCAGCTGTCAGGAGTAAAAAAATGGCCGGCACAATTTCATGCCGGCCAGTCAATGGTATACTAAAGCTTCAGGGCTCTCAGACCACGCCTTTTTCCCGCATCACTCTGTTCAGCCAGCGCAGCAGCAGAAACATCATGACTGCGGCAATCATTACAAGTGCGAAGTTGGTGAGGAAGAAGCCCCCTTTATTCTCTGTTGCTTCAAAGTTACTGGACAGAATCCCTGCCAGTTTATTACCTACCGAAGTGGAAAGGAAAAATCCACCCATCATCAAAGCGGTCAGCCTTGGGGGAGACAGCTTGGAAACCAGCGATAGTCCCATGGGGCTCAGACAGAGCTCCCCAATGGTAATTACGCCGTAGGTAGCAATGAGCCACAGGCTGCTGGCTTTATCACTTTCAATATTGGTAGATTTCACTGCCATCACCATAACCAGGGCAGAAAGGGCGGTGATGACCAAACCGATGGCAATTTTGGCCGGTGTGGTGGGCTCGCGTTTCCGGCGACGTAAAAAGCCAAAGACACCTACCACCAGTGGAGTAAGAACAATAACCCAAAATGGATTGATGCTCTGGTAAATTTCCGTAGATACCAGTTTGAGGTCTTTACCTTGTGCCGGTTGATCGGTGGCGGGTAAGTTTTCGAAATATTTTCTGGAGGTTTCGAGGTTGCCAATTTTACCATTCAATTCTTTGGAGGCATCGGAACCGGATTCCAGCAATGCAGCTTCCCCTTTGAGGCTGTCGATATACACTGTGAATTCCTCTTCCGACCAGCTCAGTTCTTCATAATTGGTGACCGTCTGAGCCATGCCTATAGCATCTGCCGGTTTGGCGACCACTGCAGGCATTTCACGATCGCTGTATTCTTCCGCCCACACCGTAAGTGCATCTCCATTCTGGTGGAATACCGCCCAGAAAATGACGATACAACCATATACCGACAACAATGCTGCAATAGGTGCTCTGTCCTCCTTGTCAGATTTCACCATGAGGTACAGGAAAAACGCTATGATGGGCACGCACCCGAAAATGAAGGCATCATTGGTATCGGTTCCCAGAATGTTGCCATGCGGATTATCAACACCTGTCACACCTTTCAGGAAATAGCCTATAAGGCCGAAAATAAACATGGGAAGTATGGTAACACCCAGAATACGTCCTGTACCCATGTCGCCCGGTTTGACAGGTTTCAGCACATCGGCTTCCCTCACATGCCTTGTTCCGGCTGCAAAAACGATGAGACCGATGATCATACCTATTCCCGCTGCGGCGAAAGCGTATCCCCATCCGTAATTGATGCGCATGTAGGCGGCAACAAAATTACAGACAAAGGCACCGACGTTGATACCCATGTAGAAGATATTATACCCCGCATCCTTATTGGCTATGTATTTAGGATTATTGTATAAGTTACCTACTAATGTGGAGATATTCGGTTTGAAGAAGCCATTTCCCAGGATTACCAGCAACAGCGAAACATAAAAGGCTGTTTCATTGTGTATGGACAATCCCAGATAACCGGCAGCCATCAGGGCTCCACCCATAAAAATGGACCTCCTGTATCCTAAAATTCTGTCGGCCAGCAAGCCCCCGATAAAAGGTGTGAGGTAGACCAGCCCGATGTAAGTACCGTAGATATCCGACTTCTTCTGCCCTGAAAATCCCATTCCTCCATTCTCGAGACTATCGAGCATATAGAGGGAAAAAATTCCCAGCATCAGGTAATATCCGAAGCGCTCCCACATCTCAGTGAAGAACAGCACGTACAATCCCTTAGGATGACTGGCTTGCTTAATTTCTGACATAGCGTTGCATTTTTTATGTTAAAATAATTATTATATAATCTCCTACTTATTGATGGTCTCCGGAACACCCTCTGTTGCTATGGGTATTCGGGCTATCTTAATATTGAGATAACCGTACAGCACCGTCATCATCGGACTGATAATATTAAAAAAACAAAAAGGAAGGTAAACGCCGGTGGCTACCCCCAGCACGCCCGCTTGGGTGGCTCCGCAGGTATTCCAGGGAATAAGAACAGAAGTCACGGTACCGGCATCTTCCAGGGTCCTGCTCAGGTTCTGTGGTGCCAGTCCCCTCTTCTTAAAGGTGGAAGCATACATTCTTCCGGGTACCACAATGGCCAGGTATTGATCGGCGGCTGTAACGTTGATAAATATGCTGCTGGCTGCGGTGGTGGCAATCAGCGAGCCGGTTGTTTTTGCCTTTTTCACCAGTGGCTGGGTAATGCGCTGAAGCAGACCTACACTTTCCATCACACCTCCGAAGCTCATGGCACAGATAATCAGCCAGATGGTATTCAGCATTCCTTCCATACCCCTTGCAGAAAGCAAGTCGGCAGCTACCGGGTCCTCGTTTGGAATGGAGATGGAAGTAGACATTGCCTTGACAACTGCCATGTACGATAATTGCGCATAATTCCCCTCTCCACCGGCGACAACAGCCACAATATCCGGTTGAAAGATAACAGCCAATACGCCACCAACAACTGCACCTGCCAGCAAGGCTGCGATAGCATCGTATTTCCGGATAATCATAAAGATGACCAGTGCCGGCGCAATGAATAACAAAATATTGATGTTAAAACTAGCGTGGATGGAGTCGCCGAGTTGCTGCATCTTTTCAGGAGAGACAGCAGGCACCCGGAAAAAACCAATACATAAAAATATAACTAAAGTAATGAGCATGGAAGGAACTGTAGTCCACACCATATAGCGTATATGCGTGAACAAATCTGTGCCGGCCATTGCTGGTGCCAGATTGGTGGTATCGCTCATCGGCGACATTTTATCGCCAAAATAAGCCCCGGAGATAATGGCTCCGGCTATCAGTCCATCGTGCAAGCCCATTGCCTGTCCTATGCCCAGCAGCGCTATGCCTACGGTAGCGACTGTACCCCAGGAGCTACCTGTTGCCAGCGAAACCACCGCACATACCACGCAACTTGCGACCAGAAATATGGAAGGGTCAAGGATTTGCAAGCCGTAGTAAATCATAGCGGGAATGACACCGCTCAGCATCCAGGTACCCGCCAACGCGCCTATCAGCAAGAGTATGAGTATGGCGCTCATAGCCGAAAGAATACTGTATACCATGCTGTCCAACATATGTTTCATGGGAACTTTCAGCATAATACCTATTACACTGGCTACAGCTGCAGACAACAAAAGGGCGATTTGGTTGGCCCCGGAAGTAGCCATATCCCCAAAGAACATCACATTCAGCACCAGTAATACTATCAACACTAAGATGGGAAACAAAGCCTGCAAGAGTGAGGGCTCCTTCGCATCCGGATGTATTTTGTCTTCCATGTAGCTTTCGTTTTCGGTCTGCCAAAATACAGGTTTCCTGCGTATTGACCTTAGATTGTCAACAGGTTGGTATTTTTGCGGAATGAGCAAGAGTAAAATGGAGAAGTTTGCAGCCATTGGCACATTCCCCAATGTATTGCAAAACTGGTCGCATGCTCAGCCCACTGCCATGGACAAGGATGGAAAAGCTGTAGCGATAAAAGGCAAATGGGGCGAACTCATGTTTGGCAATGATCAACCGATAGTGCTGGAACTGGCTTGCGGCAAAGGCGAATATACCAATGCCATGGCCGCTGCATATCCCGAAAAGAATTTTATCGGCATTGATATTAAGGGCAACCGCTTGCACAACGGAGCAGCTCAGGCGCTGGAAGAGGGTCGGCATAACGCAGCTTTTCTGCGGACAGAAATATTTTTTCTCCCCTACTTTTTTGCGCCCGGAGAGGTACATGAAATATGGGTTACTTTCCCTGACCCGCATCTTCGTCCGAGCAAAAGCCAGCAGCGGCTGACCAGTGAACGGTTTATAAATATCTACCGTGCGTGCTGCGCCAAAGATGCCGTGGTTCATTTAAAAACCGATGACCCTACTCTTTACGAATTTACCCTGGAATCGGTGGAGGCTTCCGGTGCCCGTATGCTGTACCACAGCAACGACATCTACGCCGGGCCACTGCACCACCCCTTACTGGAAGTAAAGACTTACT
>DDYY01000089.1 GCA_002346225.1 Bacteroidetes bacterium UBA3022 | reverse complement strand
AGTATAAAAATGAGGGGCATGAAATATATCATGCCCCTCATTTTTATACTCAAAAACATGAAAAAACTTTTAATGCTTTTTATAGCTCTCACTTCGCTCAGCTTCGGGCTGTACGCGCAGAGCTATAATGTCACCTTCTCGGTTGACATGAATGAAGTGGACGCTTCATTTACCACTCCTGAAGTCAACGGCAGCTGGGATGGATGGTGTGGTGGTTGTACGCCCCTGTCCGACCCGGATGGCGACGGCGTATGGACTACAACTAAAACTCTGGAAGCAGGTTACTATGAGTACAAATTCGCTTACGATGCCTGGTCTGGCGATGAGTCGCTGACCCCGGGTTCTTCTTGCACAGTAACGGCCTTTGGATTCACCAACAGGTTCATTACCGTTTCAGAAGATGTTGTTCTTGATGAGGTTTGTTATGCCGCTTGTACTACTTGTGCAGAGGCAGTTACAGTAGCTGTTACTTTCTCCGTGAACATGAATGATGTTGCAGCACCCTTTACTACTCCTGAAGTGAATGGTAGCTGGGATGGCTGGTGCGGTGGCTGTACTCCATTGTCTGACCCTGATGGCGATGGCGTTTGGAAAGCTACCAAAATGCTTCCTCCCGGTTATTACGAGTACAAATTTGCTTACGACAGCTGGTCAGGTGATGAGTCACTGACAGAAGGCGATCCTTGTACTGTGACTACTGACGGTTTCACCAATCGCTTTATCGAGGCAACAGAAGATGTTGTACTCGAAACAGTATGTTGGGCCACTTGTGAAATTTGCCCAGGTATTGAACTGGAACAAATGGACCTTCCCGTTACTTTCGATGAACCAGGTGTTGACTATGGTGTAATCGGTTTCGAAGGTGCAGAAGCTTCCTTTATTGTCGCTGATCCTACAGATCCTTCCAACACAGTTGTACAGGCAACCAAGTCTGCAACTGCAGCATTCTATGCCGGAACAACTGTTACCAACGCTGCGGAAGAAGGTTTTGCTACGCAAATTCCTTTTACCGAAGACGAGACATCTATGTCAGTACGCGTTTGGAGTCCCCATGCCCCTATCAATATTAAATTGAAAGTGGAAGATTTCAGTGATCCTACAAAATCAGTTGAAACTGAAACCATGTTGATGGTAGCTGAAGAATGGACTACACTGATTTTCGATTTTTCTAATGAATCTACATTAACTGCGCCTTTAGATTTATCTTATTACTATAACAAAGCTTCTATCTTCTTCAATTTCGGAGTAGATGGCGCTACTGCAGGTGAGCAGACTTATTACTTTGACGACCTGGAATTCTATACCGGTGGTGGTTCTGACCTCCTCCAAATGGATTTACCTGTTACCTTCGAAGATCCAATGGTAGAATATGGACTTATCGGTTTTGCCGGTGCAGAAGCTTCTACCATTGTAACCGATCCAACTGATCCTGCCAATACGGTTGCTCAGGTGGTTCGTTCATCTTCTGCAGCAGTTTTTGCCGGTACCGTTATTACTAACCCTGCCGGTGATGGTTTGGCTAACCCCATTCCTTTCACTGCCGATGACACCAAGATGTCATTACGCGTGTGGAGCCCCGAAGCAGGTATCGTTGTGAGACTGAAAGTGGAAGACTACCTGGTGGGTTCCATTTCTGTTGAAACAGATCAGCTTACTACTGTGGCTGGTGAATGGGAAACCCTCATATTCGACTTTTCCGATGAGGTGCCTTTTACTCCGGCACTTGACCTGGATGCCAACTACAACAAGCCGGTTGTATTCTTCAACTTCGGAGTGGAAGGAGCAGTTGCAGGTGAAGCGACCTACTATTTCGATGATCTGGAATTTTATCTTGGAGAACCTGTATGTGATATACCTTCTGATTTTGAAGTTACAGATATCACATCCAGCGGTGCTTCTTTCAACTGGTCAGATGTTGCTTTGTCTGATCAATATGTGGTAACAATTTTCAACGCCGCATCCGGCGCCAGCAGAAAGTTTCGCCCAACAGAAAGTTCACTGACTATCTCAGATGCGCTCGCTCCGTCTACTGAATATGGCGCCCGCGTTAAAACTGTTTGTTATGATGAAGGTTTGCGTTCTGAAAATACAGAAACCATCTTCTTCACCACTGCTCCATTAAGGCTTGCAGGTGACGCAACGGTTACTACCGTATATCCTAACCCAACTTCCGGAAACATTACTATTCAATCCTCCGGATATCAGGGAGCAGCTATGCTTACTGTTGTATCACTGTCAGGACAAATGATGTACCAGCAACAAATAAGTGATGCTATTTCAACGCTTGACTTATCTCACCTGGCCAATGGTTTATATATGATTACCATTGCCGATGAGGAAAAAGTAGAAACCTTTAATATTTCATTAGCGAAATAAAACTTATGGAGTCCGACACTACATGGTGTCGGACTCCTTTTTTTAATTTAAAAACAAAAACATGAAAAGAATTTACGCCACCCTTTTTGTTGTGTTTGCCTTCTTTGCGAGAGCAGAAGCACAACCTTACGATGTTACCTTCATTGTTGACATGAATGAAGTAACAGATGCATTTACCACTCCTGAGGTTAATGGTAATTTCAATGGCTGGTGCGGCGGTTGCGCCCCCATGGAAGACGGTAACGGTGATAATATCTGGGAAATCACCATCCCTCTGGATGCAGGTACTTATGAATTCAAATTCGCAGCTGATACCTGGACAATTCAAGAGTCACTCACTGTAGGAGACCCTTGTACTATTACAGTAGATATCTTCACCAACCGCATTTTTACTGTAGCTGAAGATATGGTGATGGACACTGTTTGCTGGGCAAGCTGCTCCAGTTGTGAAGAGGTAGTGCCTTCTCATGATGTGCTTTTTAAAGTAGATATGAGCCAGGTAACAGAATCTTACACCACTCCTGAAGTGAACGGTACGTTCAACGGATGGTGCGGTGGTTGTGCTCCAATGAGCGACGACGATGGTGATGATATCTGGGAACTGACCATCACCCTTCCTGAAGGAACTTACGAATACAAGTTTGCATACGATAGCTGGGCAGGCGACGAAGCACTGACAGAAGGCGATCCTTGTACTGTTACTGCTGAAGGTTTCACCAACCGCTTCCTGGATGTAACAGGTCCTATTACTATGGATCCTGTTTGCTGGGCGAGCTGTGATGAGTGTGAATCACTTCCTAACAGCATTGAAGATGCCGGAAATGCGGCATTGAATGTATGGCCTGTTCCTGCCAGCGAACAATTGTTCCTGATGCTGGACGGCAATGCCAACGCCACTGTACAAATTGTAAGTATTAATGGAGCTATCATGTATGCAGGAGTGGTTACTCCTAACCTGAATACAATCGATATCGCTTCCATCCCTGCGGGTGCTTATATCGTATCTGTTATCAGCAACGAAGGCAACGCTACTTCAAGGGGAATCATTATTGAGTAGTAGTGATATTTGGTAATATCAAATGCAAAGGGACGGCTTAGGCCGTCCCTTTTTTGTTCGTGCATCACGGCATTGTCAGTTTAATAGCGCGGCATTTCCACAAATACCGAAAAATCGTATTTTCATGAGCTAATTCACATGAAAATGCGCAAGTACCTGATTATCCTGGGCGTTGTATGCTCGACTTTGGCCACAAACGGTCAGACTTACATGACAGAACAACCCACCCTGTCAACCATAACTCAACAATTTGAAAGCTGGCTGGAGGAGATGGGTACGCCGGACTACCCGGATGACCATGTAGAGAATGAACTGGATGGTTTGCATACGAAGTTTATGCGCTGGCATTATCTGATGCAGACACGCACCGATGCCGAAGGCCATTTGCCACATCCCGCTTCAGCGGCGCGAGCCTGGAAGCAATACAAAGAAATGCATCCCGGAGCTTACAGCACCAGGGCGGCCGGATGGGAACCTGTAGGAACCGCTGACGTGCCTGCTAATGGTGGTGGCGCGGGTCGCCTGAATGTGGTTGTCTTGCACCCCGATGATCCGAATATACTCTTTGTGGGTGCTGCCGGTGGTGGTGTATGGAAATCGCCCGATGCAGGTTCCACCTGGATACACCTCTCAGCTGACTTTCCCGTCACCAGTATTGCAGATCTGGCTATCGACCCCGTTGATCCGGATATTATTTATGCAGTAACAGGAGATGGATATGGATATGAAGCGACCTGGCAATCGGACAACGATTTTTGGGGCGGTGTATACAGCGCTGGCATAATGAAAACAACCGATGGCGGCCTTACCTGGAACCCCACAGGACTTTCTTATGAGCAGGACGAATTACAAATCGTTCAACGCTTGTTAATACATCCCGAGAATACTAACATTCTGCTTGCAGCTACCCGGTCGGGAATATACAGGAGTACCGACAGTGGAGATTCCTGGACCATGGTAGAAGTCACCCACTGCCATGATATGGACTTCAATACTGACGACCCCAACACCGTCTATGCTGTCGGCGACCGCGATGTTTTCGTGAGTGAGGATGCCGGCCTGACCTGGAGTATCCTCAAGAATAATCTCGGGGCAGCCGGTGACAGAATGTCCATAGAAACTACCGCCGATGACCCTCAGCTTATATATGTGCTGAGCGGCTATTTTTCAACCAGCTTTTTTAAATCTACAGATGGTGGCACCACCTGGACCACCACGAATTCTCCGGGGAGCCAGACCTACTTTTTTGGTTACTACGACAATGCATTTGATGTATCGAATGTAAATGGAAATATCATTTTCGCCGGAGGTCTGGAAGTGGTGAGATCAGTCAACGGCGCTTCCGCATGGCAGAAAAAATCCAACTGGGATAGTCCGGGCAGCAGCGGCTACGTCCACGCTGACAACCACGGATTTGCCTGCCATCCTTCGGATGAAAATATTGTGTACAGCGCCAATGACGGCGGACTGTTTCGCTCAGAGGATAAGGGAGATACATGGACAGACATCAGCGATGGCTTGCGTATTGCGCAGGTGTACCGGCTGGGAACGTCTGCCACCGATCCGGAAAGGGTGCTGAGCGGCTGGCAGGACAATGGTACCAACCTGTGGGATGGAAGCAGTTGGGAAGAAATAGATGTTTCTACCTGGGATGGTATGGAGGCTATTATCGATTTTACCGACAGCGATATCATGTTCCTTACCCACCAGTATGGAGCCCTCTACCGCACTACCAACGGAGGAGCATCCTGGACCTATATGAGTCCCTCCGGTGGCAACTGGGTAACCCCTTACGTCATGGATCCCAATGATCATCAGGTATTGTATTATGGTGGCAATGGAGGAATCTATCGCACCACTAATGGAGGAAACACCTGGGTCTATAAAAATGCATCGCTGGGCAGTTACGCATTTGCGCTGGCGGTGGCTCCTTCCAACTCCAACGTAGTATATGCTGCTGCTCTGAATAAGATTGTGCGCTCCTCCAATATGGGCGATACCTGGACCAACGTAACCAGTGACTTGCCGGTAGGGAGTATAGATATCAATTATATTGCAGTTTCTGATATAAATGAAGATGTCTTGTGGGTGGCGCTGAGTGGTTACGAGGATGGTGAAAAAGTATTCCGCTCCGATGATGGAGGAAGCACATGGGTGAATGTTTCAGGCACCTTACCCAATGTGCCTGTCAATACAGTTGTATTTGAAAACGGCAGCGACAACAGGATATATGTTGGTACCGATATAGGTGTTTTTTACCGGGATGCATCTCTGGCCGATTGGGTACCCTATCAGACAGGCCTGCCTCTGGTCATGATCCATGAACTGGAGATCAACTATACCTCGCAAAAACTGGTAGCGGCCACCTACGGCATGGGAATCTGGCAGAGCGATCTGGCAGAGGCGCCGGTCATCAATACACTTGTGAGCGCCAGTACCTATTGCAATGGCGAGGATATGATAGTTGACTATGCCAGCACTGTTCCATTTGAATCGGGAAATATACTTACGGCTGAACTGTCGGATGCGACCGGTAGCTTCGCTGCCCCTGTTGTAATTGGCACACTGGATGCCACAGCTGCATCGGGCAGCATCCCCAGTGCCATTCCTACAGACACAGAACCGGCTGCCAATTATCGCATTCGCGTGAGCAGTTCCTTACCTGCAGTAACCGGTCTCGATAACGGATTCAACATCACGATAGATTGTGGCACCCCCGATGGATTATCGCTGTCAGAGGTGGGGACTTCCACCGCCACACTCAGCTGGAATGCCGTGTACTGTGCAGTATCCTATGAAATCAGGTACCGCCCGGTGGGTGGCTCATGGACAGGCACTACTTCGCTTACCAACAGCGTCGACATCGCGGGTCTGACACCTTTCACCGATTATGAATGGTCTGTGAAAACTGTATGCCTTGCCGACCCGGAAATCACTTCAGCGTATTCCGACAATGCTGTATTCTCTACCATCAATCCGAATGCCATCGGCGACATCAGCACAGACGGATTTAGTGTATATCCCAATCCGGCGGCTTCCACAACAGAAATCAGCTGGAATCTCCCGGCTTCCGGAAACGTGGTTGTCAGGCTTACCGATATCAGAGGAAGGATAGTGTCAGAGGTTACCCTGCAAGGATTGTCGTCCGGAGCCCATACTTACCGCATTGATAGGGGAGACCTGGATGCCGGTGTCTACGCAGTTTCCATCGAATGGAATGAACAAACCTATCAGCAGGAAGTAGTATTTCAATAAGCACATGCAAAATACCTTTTAAAGGAAAGGCTTGCGTGGTGTAAAGTAGCTTTGTTGCTACCTTTACACCATGCAAGCTACTTTTGCTCCTACCAGAGAACAGGCGATACAGCTGGATGCGGCCGACAAGCTTTCGCACCTGCGATCAGCGTTTCACCTACCGCAACACCAGGGAAAAGATGCCATCTATTTGTGTGGCAATTCCCTCGGACTTCAACCCAAAAAAACACGGGAATACATAGAGGAAGATCTCAAGGATTGGGAAACACTGGGTGTAGAAGGCCACTTACACGGTAAGCATCCGTGGTTTTATTACCATCATTTTCTCGAGCAACCTGTTGCCCGAATGGCAGGAGCATCGCCGCTGGAGGTGGTAGTTATGAATACACTTACGGTCAACCTGAACCTGCTGATGGTGAGCTTTTACAGACCTACAACCAAGCGCTTTAAAATTATCATGGAGCACATGGCATTTCCCAGCGATCAGTATGCGGCCGAAATGCAGGTAAGGTTCCATGGTTTTGATCCAGAGCAGGCCATTGTGGAAGCCGTTCCGCGCGAAGGAGAGTACCACCTGCGTACTGAAGATATAGTGGCATTGATAGATGCGCACAAAGACGAACTCGCGCTGGTATTGCTCGGCGGTGTGAATTATTATACCGGTCAGTTTTTCGATATCCCTGCCATTACAGCAGCGGCGCACAAGGCAGGCGCTATTGCCGGGTTTGACCTGGCACACGCAGCTGGAAATGTACCATTGCATCTACACGACTGGAATGTGGATTTTGCCTGCTGGTGCACTTACAAGTACCTCAATTCAGGACCGGGTGGTGTCAGTGGAATTTTTATCCATGAGCGCCATGCCCATAATGACCAACTTCCGCGGTTTGCCGGATGGTGGGGCAATGAAGAAGCCACCCGCTTTCAAATGAAAAAAGGATTTCATCCGCAACCGGGTGCGGCAGGCTGGCAACAAAGCAATGCACAAATCCTTCCCATGGCAGCCCACCGTGCGGCATTGGAACTGTTCGATGCGGCAGGTATGGATGCTTTGCGTGCAAAGAGCGAACAGCTAAGCGCCTACTTACTGACCTTGCTGCAGGATATGGAGGGGCAGCCCTTTACTGTGATAACACCCGAAGATCCCGCTGCACGCGGATGTCAGGTGAGCCTGTTGACTGACAATGGAGGTAAAGCGCTATTTGATGCTATCACAGCCAATGGTGTTATTGCCGACTGGCGGGAACCCAATGTGATACGCGTTGCACCTGTGCCGATGTACAATACGTTTGAAGATGTATGGAATTTTGTCAACCTTTTGAAGGAAGCTTACCGGCGCTGAATCTGTTCCAGGGTTTCCTTCTGTCAAAGCCATAATTTTCCTCCGAAAGTTAGGGTTTGCAAATGGTATTTTTAAGCAATAACAATTGCCATTGTTTACATTTGTAAGATGCAGGTGAAAAGAATTGCCATCATGGGAGCAGGACTGGTAGGGTCTATGCTCAGTATTTATCTCAAGCAAAAAGGATACGAAGTTGAAGTGTACGAACGCCGTCCGGATATGCGGAAAACGGGTGCTGTTGGTGGTCGTTCCATCAATCTGGCACTAAGTGAAAGAGGCTGGAAGGCATTGCAGAAAATAGGCATGGAAGCTACCGTGCGCCAACTGGCTATTCCCATGAACGGCAGGATGATGCACAGCGTCGACGGACAACTCACCTACCAGGCCTACGGCAAGGAAGGGCAGGCGATCAATTCTGTTTCCAGGGGACAACTCAATATGGAGCTGCTGCAAGCCGCCGAAAAACTGGGAGTGCCCTTTTATTTCGAGCAGAAAGTAGAAAGCGTGGATACAGGAAACGGACCTGCCATGATGCTCAATCTGAAAGAGGATGAAATTTATCCGCTGGACGCTGATTTGGTGATTGGGGCCGATGGCGCTTTCAGCATGGTGCGCAACAGTATGATGAAAACCGACCAGTTCAATTACAGCCAGTCATATGAAACGCACGGTTACAAGGAACTCACCATCCCTCCTGATGAAGTGAACGGTAGCTTTCTCATTGAAAAGAACGCCCTGCATATCTGGCCGCGCAAGAACTTTATGCTGATTGCCCTACCCAATCTGGACGGCAGCTTTACTGTTACCCTGTTTGCTCCCTATAAAGGAGAAGGCGGGCTGGATAGTATTACCGGCGAAGCGGAATTGATAACATACTTTAAAACCTATTTCCCCGACGTCCTGCCTATTATGCCCACTCTGGCTTACGATTTCTTCAACAACCCGACAGGCTCTCTGGTGACGGTGAAGTGTTTCCCCTGGGTAGTGGGGAATAATATGCTCATCGGAGATGCGGCACATGCTATCGTGCCTTTCTACGGACAGGGTATGAATTGCGGATTTGAAGACTGTTCGGTGCTGGACGAGCTGATAGAGGCGCATAACCACGACTGGTCGGCTATTTTGCCGGCTTATCAGCAAAGCAGGAAACCCAATGCAGATGGAATTGCTGATCTGGCGCTGCTGAATTTTGTGGAAATGCGCGACCTGGTGGCCGATCCCGAATTTCTGTTCAAGAGAAAAATCGCTGCCAAGGTCAGTGAGGTCTATCCCGACCGGTTTATTCCGGTGTACAGCATGGTGAGTTTCAGCCACCATCCTTATGCAGAAGCCCTAAAAGAGTACACAAGGCAGGATGAAGTGTTGACAGATGTACTCAAAATGCCCGGAATTGAGGAAAAATGGGCAACGGAATACCTCCCACAAATAGCTGAACGGCTGTTCAACCTATAAAAAAACCCGCTACCATGAGTAGCGGGTTTTTGTTAGAAAGCAACAACTATTAGTTGCCGCCGCGTTTGTTAATGTCTTTTTTCACGGTCTTTCCATCATCACCACCGCGCTCATTCACGTCTTTGTCAACGACGTTCACTTTGCCGCGATCGTTAACGTTTTTGTCGGTTGTGGTAGTGGTAGTTCCGCCGGTAGTGCCACCTGTGGTAGCTTTGCCAGTTCCGGATGAAGTTCTGTTAGGTGGGTTCATAATAGAATCCATCATCATCTGAATTTTGGCGATGGAATCCATCAGCATAGCCTTGTCTGCCTGACATAAACTGTCAGCAGCTGCCATATCAGCCTTCATTTTGGTAATCTCCTCCTGAGCGGCTTTATCTGTACAGGATGCTGCAAACAGACCTAAAGAAAAAATAATAGCTAGATTCCTGATTTTCATTGTCATTGTTTTAGAGTTGGAACAATATTTGGAAACAAAAGTACGAATAACTCAATAGCGAACGCTAATTTTACACTCTAATTTTAAATTTAAAGTAATGAAAAGATTCAAATTATTAATTCCTGCCCTTTTTATCGGCGCAGGCTTGTTCATGGTAACTGGTTGTGGTGACGACGACCTGTCAGCTCCCAGTATCGTATTGGAAGGCGACAATCCTCAAATCATTGATCTGGGTGATGCCTACACAGAAGCAGGCGCAACTGCCACTGACAACGAAGATGGCGATATCTCTGCAGATATCTCTACCGATGCAAGTGGTGTGAATACCGGCGTAGTTGGAAAATACACTGTTACTTATACCGTAACTGACAAAGCAGGTAACACTGCTGTGGAAGAACGCGATGTATGGGTACGTGCAACCACAGAAAACTATGTAGGTTTCTTCACAGTAGTTGAAAACTGCGCAGGTTCTATTCCGGCTTACGAAATCCAGATTGAAAGAATCAACGCGACTACACTGCGTGTAACCAACCTGGGCGATTTCTCTGCAGGAGAAACTGTATTCGATATGGAAGTTTCCGGCGACCTTAACGACGTAGTTACCATCAACGGAACAGATGCTACAGATCCTTCCCTCTCTTGTACTGCATCAGGTGAACTGGTAAGTGGTATTGACGGAAGCATGTCTATGAACATGTCTTACACTTTCGATGACGGATCAAGCAGCTTTACCTGCTCTGATGTTGACATCGATCAGAACTAAGCTATTGAAACATGTAACAAACTTGCCCGGGCCATATGGTCCGGGCAGTTTTTTTTAGCCCGGGCTGCTTATCTTTACTGCATGCAGCGAAGGATACTCCTACCGGTTCTTCTGATGATCTTCAGTGCTTGCCAAAAGCAAGATGATATACCTCCCCGAATCCTGCTTACAGAGGATACCACTTCCGTGCACTATCGCACTTTTCCCTGGCAGGAACCGGGGTACGACGTTATTGACAACCACGAATGCAACGACGAAGACCTCATTACCATAGTGAACAACGTCGATATCTGGCGTTATGGCTCCTACACAGTAGAATACGTAGCTACAGATGCTGCAGGTAATCGGGCTGAAGCGCTTCGCAATGTCGATATCGTTTTACGTCCGGACGATTATTACGGCCTGAGCTATGCCGCCACGGACTCCTGCGATAGTGGTGTGTTTACTTATACAGGTCTGATACAGGATTGCGATTGCCCCGATGCGGCTATTACAGTTGGAAATATCAGCAATTTCGGGCTTTCGGCGCTTTTCACCCTTCCGCTCGAAGGCACCTTCAGCGAACTGGTAGTGCTCGATACCACTAAAAGTGGTGTGGATTTTCTGGGGTTTGGTAACCTAAGCCCTGCAGCCGACACATTGTACTGGCAATATGTTATTACCGCCGGTTCCAGTACAGATGCCTGCACCAGCATCTGGGTCAAGCAATAAGCCCCCCAACCCGGCGTATTATTATGTAAATTTATGTTTATGTGGCAGAGATGGATATGGATGGCTTGTTTGCTGATTGCAAGTGGGATGTCGGCCAGGGGACAAGAGTCGACCCCGGTGCAGTTAATGGTGCAGTTGCACCCGGGTCATGCGCCGGAACGTCTTCTGCAGGATTTCCCTGAATTGGATAGTATTTCAACTGTTTTTACCCCGTTCCATATCTGGCGCCTGCATAGCACGGTGGTAGAAGGATCGGCGGAGATGCTGCTTTCCCAACTGCAACAACATCCCGCGGTAGCCATTGCCCAGATAGACCATGAAGTGCAGCTGCGCGAATTTTTCCCCGATGACCCCTTCTTCAACCTGCAGTGGAACTTCTATAACGATGGTTCTACCGGCGGTGTGGAGGATGCAGATGTCGACATGGAGCTGGCATGGGATATCAGTACCGGAGGCTGGACCGTAGACGGTGATACCATCGTGGTAGCAGTTGTAGACGACGGATTTTTTCTGGGACACAATGATTTGAGGTACCGGAAAAACTGGGACGAAATTCCCGGCAACGGTCTCGACGATGACAACAACGGTTATATCGACGATTACGATGGTTGGAACAGTGATGAAGACAGTGATAACATACCACTCTCTCCGCACGGAACATTTATTACGGGTATTATTGGTGCCAAAGGAGATAACTTCCTGGGCATTGCCGGCATGAACTGGTATATGGAAGTACTGCCGGTTTCCATTGGGATTGGACCTATTTTCGAAAGCAATGTGGTGGAAGCCTATGGGTATATCTGGACGGAAAGAAAACTGTACAACGATACCGATGGTGCAGAAGGAAGTTTTATTGTTGCTACCAATGCCTCTTTTGGAGTTGATTTTGCCATGCCCGATGATTTCCCGCTGTGGTGTGCCATGTACGACTCTTTAGGGCAGCAGGGCATTATCAATGTGGGGGCTACAGCCAATACCAATATCAACGTGGATGTAGCAGGTGATATGCCTACTACTTGTCCGAGCGATTTTCTTATCGCCGTCAATAACCTCAATAAGAATGACAATAAGTCGAACTCGGCATATGGTATAGAAAATATTGATATGGGTGCTCCGGGTGCCCTGGTATATTCTACAGATATTGATAATACTTATTCGTATAAGAGCGGAACATCCTTTGCGGCTCCGCATGTGGCCGGTGCAGTAGCATTGATGTTATCATCGGCATGCGAGGGTTTCATCGACGACTATCGGGAAGACCCTGGAGCAGCTGCATTATTGCTGCGCGAGTTCCTGTTCGAAAGCGTAGACCCTGTGGAAGACCTCGATACCATCACGGTTACAGGTGGCAGACTGAACGTCTATCAGGCTATGCTCACCCTGGAAAACTATTGTTCGGCATTGGATATCCCGGACGGGAATGCTACCGAATTCATTGCTGTATATCCCAATCCGGCAACTACCCACATTACCATTGGACCCCTGCCGGCACAAACCAAATATTTTTATAGCTTAGCAGATGTACTGGGGCGTCCTGTTATCTCAGGCACCCTTACACAACCCACACAATCCACCGGAAGTATCTCCCTGGAAACAGTACCAGCAGGACTGTATTTATTGCAAATCAGCAATCCTGTTGGTCAATTGGTATGGACAGAGAAGATTATAGTAGAGCAATAGAGAACAAATGTAATGGAGAGAAGATGGGTGATTAAGGAAACGGATAACAATGCCGTTATGCAGCTACAGGAAGCACTGGGTATTCATCCCGTACTGTGTAAGCTGCTGGTCGACAGAGGAATTGATACATACGATAAAGCCAGATATTTTTTCAGACCGGAACTGGAACACCTGCATGACCCTTTCCTGATGAAGGACATGGATAAGGCTGTCGACAGAATTGTGGCAGCCATGTCGGCAGGAGAACGCATACTGATTTATGGCGATTACGATGTAGATGGCACCACCTCAGTGGCCTTGATGTTCCTTTACCTGAATCCTGTTTATCCCAATATCGACTACTACATTCCTAATCGCTACAAGGAAGGTTATGGCATTTCCATGCAGGGAATTGATTATGCTTCCGATAACAATTGCAGCCTCATTATTGCGCTCGATTGCGGAGTAAAAGCTATAGAGCAGGCCAGGTATGCGGCAGAAAAATCTATCGATATGATTATCTGCGACCACCACCTTCCCGGAGAGGAATTGCCTGAAGTGGTGGCATTGCTGGATCCGCATCAGCCGGGATGCGCCTACCCGTACAAATACCTCAGCGGTTGCGGGCTGGGTTTCAAACTCGCTCAGGCCCTTACCCTCCACCAGGGTTGGGATATGGAACATGTATATAACCTGCTCGATCTGGTAACGGTGAGCATCGCCTCCGATATTGTTCCCATTACAGGCGAGAACCGGGTGCTGGCCTATTACGGCTTAAAGAAAATAGATACCAATCCGATTCTGGGTCTTAAAGCGCTGATGGAAGTCAGTAACCTGCAGGCTCCGATGAGCATATCAAAAATTGTATTTGGTCTGGGTCCCCGCATCAATGCGGCCGGACGCCTCGACGATGCCCGCAAGGCAGTAAGGATGCTGATATCCAGTACCGATGCTTTTGCAAAGGACAATGCCGATGTATTGCAGACCCATAACCTCGACCGCAAGGAAATTGATAAGCAGATTACCAGTGAAGCACTGGAAATGCTGGAGCTCGACCCGCTGACACCCGAACGGGTAACCAACGTACTTTTTAATCCCGAATGGCATAAAGGTGTCATTGGTATCGTGGCCTCCAGAGTGATGGACCAGTACTACAAGCCTACGGTCATGCTCACCCGCTCCAATGGGGTAGTGGCGGGTTCTGCCCGCTCGGTTAAAGGGTTTGACGTGTATGAGGCCATCAGTGCCTGCAGCGAATACCTGGAACAGTTTGGGGGTCATATGTATGCTGCAGGACTCACCATGGCACCCGAACAGGTACAACCTTTCAGAAATAAATTCGAAGAAGTAGTGAAGGCTACCATTCTGCCCGAACAACTGATACCGGAGATTGATATTGATGCGGAACTGCAGCTATCGGATATCAATAATAAATTTTACAATATATTAAGGCAGTTCGCACCCTTCGGACCGGAGAATATGCCACCCCTTTTCTTTACCGGCCAGCTGACCTGCAATGGCCGCAGTAAGGTAGTAGGCAATGGCCACCTGAAACTGGATATCAGAGATAAGAGTCGCAACAGGGCCAATGGCATTGCTTTCCAGCAGGCCACGCATTTCCCCTATGTCCATTCCGGCTATCCATTTGATCTGGCCTATTATATTGAAGAAAATCATTTCAACGGACAAGTATCTTTGCAACTGAATGTTAAAGATATAAGAGCTGCCCAATAATGCAATTACGAGCTGAAAATCTGATTAAGAAATACAAGCAACGCGTGGTGGTGAATGACGTGAGCGTTGAAGTGAATCAGGGAGAGATTGTCGGATTGCTGGGTCCGAATGGCGCCGGGAAAACCACCTCTTTCTACATGAT
>DDYY01000034.1:3918-5045 GCA_002346225.1 Bacteroidetes bacterium UBA3022 | reverse complement strand
CCCTGGGAAGCAAAATACAAGGTGCGGGCATCTGATTATTATACAGACAAGGAAATGTGTCTGGTGGAGAAGGAACTAAAAGCAGAAACAGATCAGAATATTATCTATATAAGAGAAGGATGGGGAACACCCCAGACAGGCTGGTGGAAAAAAGGAACGTATAAGTGGGAAGTCTTTATCGACGATGAACTGGTGGGAAGCAATTACTTCTATATCACCAATAATGGCCCTGTAACACCTACCCAAAATCCGTATTTTACTATTCAGTCCATCCGATTGTATGAAAGTCCGCAGGGAAATGTGCCGCGGGCAGACCGCAAGTACCTGGTTCAATTCAACAAAGACACAACCCGCTATATATCTGTAGAACTGGACTTGCTCAGCAAGATGACCAGTGAGCAGTACTTTCCGCTCGAACTTATTGTCAACTTTTTCAATGATGCCGGCCAAAAAAAGGGTACATCCTATTGGTTTGAACACATCAGTGATCAACGCAAAAGAATAGTACTGGATGTGGGCTATGGTGCGGAAACCGCAGGCTTCTGGTTCGAAGACCAATACACCTGTGAGATAACCTTCATGGATAATATTATAGCAGTAGTGCCATTCCGGGTGGGCAAAAGCGATGTGCTACTGGAAGGGGAACCTGTCTGGCTGAGTCTGGAAGCCACAGAAGAGGAAGATACCGCCCAGGCTGCACCCGTTGCAGATACGATTAGTTTAGAAGATGCCCGCAAAGAACTCGATGCACTGATAGGACTTACATCTGTAAAAAAGGAAATCAACGAACTTACCACCTACCTTAAATTCCTGAGTCTGCGCGAGCAAAAAGGATTTGATGAAGCCTCTTCCAAATTCAACCTGAACATGGTATTCACCGGTAATCCGGGCACCGGTAAAACCACGGTTGCCCGCATGCTGGGAAAGATTTACCGCGCCATGGGTCTGCTCACCAAAGACATCGTACATGAAGTGGGGCGTGTAGATCTTGTGGCGGAATTCATCGGACAGACTGCACCCAAAACAAGGGCTGCCATTGAACAGGCACGTGGCGGTATCCTCTTTATTGATGAAGCGTATGCGCTTACTGACAGAGGGGACGACAATAAAGATTTTGGCAAAGAAGT
>DDYY01000034.1:0-3617 GCA_002346225.1 Bacteroidetes bacterium UBA3022 | reverse complement strand
TTTGCAGGTTATCCCAAGGAAATGCGTAAGTTTCTTGAATCCAATCCGGGTTTGTCAAGCCGCATCGGCAATATCATCCACTTCCCCGACTACACTCCGGATGAACTGATGCAGATTGCCGATTACCATAGCCACAAAAGAGGCGTACAGCTGCATCCCGATGCTATACAGTTCATCTACATGCAGATTGTAGAGCAGTACCGCAACCGCGATGAAAAGTTTGGGAATGCACGCCTGATGAACGCCGTTATAGATGAAGGAAAACAAAATATGGCATTGCGGATCATGCAACATGAGCAGCCAGAACAATTATCCAATGAAGACCTATCGACCATAACCCTGCTGGATGTGCAACCCATATTCGGTATCATGGCCGGCGGTAATGTAGAGTTTCCGGTAGACGAAGCGCTGCTGCAGGATGCCATGGAACAACTCAGGCAGCTGACCGGTCTGGAATCGGTAAAAAGAGAAATAGAGGAGCTTGTAAAACTGGTACGCTACTATAAGGAAATCGGTAAGGACATCCGTCGTTCTTTTTCACTGCATACCGTTTTTACGGGAAATCCGGGTACAGGTAAAACGACAGTAGCACGCATACTGATTAAAATTTATAAGGCGCTGGGCATACTGGAAAAAGGCCAGCTGGTGGAAACCGACCGCAAGGGACTGGTAGCAGGCTTTGTAGGTCAGACAGCCATTCAAACAGACGCGCTGATACAGACGGCCATGGGCGGAGGTCTCTTCATTGATGAAGCCTATGCACTTACCGATGGACAGGATAGTTATGGCAAGGAAGCAGTAGAAACCTTGCTTAAGCGCATGGAGGACCACCGCGGAGAGTTTGTCGTCATCGTGGCCGGCTATACTGAAGAAATGCATCGCTTCCTTGAATCAAACCCCGGTTTGAAATCAAGGTTTGATAAATTCATCCACTTTGGTGATTACACCGCCGATGAATTGTTTACCATTGCTGAAGGCCTATTCCATAAGGAAGACCTCGTATTGGAAGCAGCAGCAGCTGAGCATCTGAAGGGCTACATTGAACAACTGGTAAAAGGGCGCAACAAATATTTTGGCAACGCCCGAACCATTCGAAAAATTGTTGTGGATACGGTACACCACCAGCACCTGCGCATGGCATCTCTGCAGCCTGATCAGCGTCAGGAACAGATGATTCATACCATACTTCTGGAGGATGTAGAACACTTCCAGACAGAAGAGGTGGTAACGCCCGAGAGAACGACCATTGGCTTCAAGCTGGGCACCAATGCCAGCAGTCAGCAGGAAAAACCGTCGTTGTAGTTTACAATTCTTTTACGCTTTGTTGAGGCTGGTTGATGTTCATTGACTATCCTTTCGGCTACTATTATTGCTACGCTACGATTATGTATAGACTTTTGTTAAACAAAATACTATACATATGAAAATTGACTACATTTTTTATCGATCTGCATTGTTGATGATACTGTGTACGCTGCTCAGTTATCAGCAGGTGCATGCACAGGGATGTGTAGGATTGCGCTCCATCACCACCAACAATAGTGTGCAGGGAAGTGCCCTACTGGATAAAGGTGACCTTCAATTCGGAATGGGCTATCGCTTTTTCCATTCTTACAAACATTTCAGAGGCACTGAACATGAAATTATTCGGGAAGACCTAGGCAACAACGTACTCAATGAAGTCAATGCTTTCGATTTGCTCATTACCTATGGCATTAACAAGCAATGGAATATTACTGCCGACCTGCCTTACTCTTTCAACTGGCGCTCATCTTTATACGAACACGGCAACTACCCTGACAACGATCCCGATGGAACTGACATCAGAAGGTCTACCAATACCAACGGCATCAACGATGTACGCCTGACCGTTAACCGCTGGTTATTCGACACCTACAGGGAAGATGCCAAAGGCAACATGAATATTGGTTTTGGTATTAAAGCACCTACAGGCGATTATGCGGCCATGGATACTTTTTACTATAAGGGCAGCGACGGACAAAATGTCTACAGAGAAGTAGACCAGTCGATTCAGCTGGGCGACGGTGGCTGGGGATTCAGTCTGGAAGCACAGGGCTTCACCGCTTTCAGCGATGCCCTGTTCGGTTATTTCAATGTATTCTACATGTTCAGCCCGATGGATACCAACGATGCAGCCACCTACAGGAGCAATCCTTATGAAGCCTTTCAATCTATTCCCGACCAGTTTCTCGTGCGCTTCGGTTTGACTTATGTTTCACCTGACCTGCCGGGATTTGCATTCAATACAGGACTGCGCTTTGAAGGTATCCCCGTTGAAGATGCCATAGGCGAAAGCAATGGTTTCCGCCGTCCGGGAAAAACAGTCTCTGTAGAACCCGGCGTTAGTTATGAAAGAAACAATCATATCTTTTCCCTTAATGTACCTATTGCCTTATACAGGAACAGACCTATGAGCGTAGCTGACCAACAGTACAATATTGAATTTGCACCGGAAGAGCCACGTCATGGCGATGCAGCATTTGCTGACTATCTGATATCCTTTGTTTACTCCTACCGTTTGTTCAATAAGAAGAACCATGGTATGATGGAAGAAAGCCTGGAAGATATACTGAATTAAGCTTCTTCATAGATGGCACACAGCCAGGCAGCAAGCATTGTACATTGTTGACCTGGCTGTTTTCTTTACTGCCTTTAAATCCATGCCAACGTCAAAGTCATAGTCAACGTCTCCATCAACGTCACGCCTCTACCTATGGTAAATATCATGTATCCGCACCAGGCCCACACAAATGGTATTTTCCAATACCGGCAATACCGATATTTGCGATGGGCGGTTTTCCATGATTTCAATTGCCTCCCTTAAGGTAGCATCGGGTGTGGTAAATACAGGTTTTTCTGTCATTATATCAGCAACCTTTATAGCATCTGTTGAAGATGCATGCAGTAAAGAGCGGCGTATATCACCATCCGTTACAATACCAAGTAATTGCCGGTTTTCTATGATACAGGCAGCACCAAGGTTGTGCGATGACAATGCAAGAATAAGATCCCTGAAGCCGGCATCTTTCGGGAGCACCGCAACTGTTTCTAACGGATGCATCACATCTCTTACTTTTAGTAGCAAGTTTCGTCCTAACTGTCCGCCCGGATGATTGCGGGCAAAATCCTCCGCGGTAAATTTCCGTGCTTCCATCAATGCAACCGCCAGTGCATCACCTAATGCGAGGGCTACAGTACTGGAGGCAGTGGGTGCCAGATTAAGCGGGTCGGCTTCCCTTTCTACGGATGCATTCAACACATAATCGGCTTGTTCTGCAATGGGTGAATTGAGGTTGCCGATGATGGCGATAACTACAGAATTATTTTCCTTAAACCAGGGAATGAGCCGCACCATTTCAGGGGTAGCGCCACTTTTTGATATTAGTATCACCGGATCGCCGGGCGTATACACACCCAAATCTCCATGCACAGCCTCAGCAGCATGTAAGAACACTGCCCGGGTGCCTGTGCTGCAAAGTGTCGCTGTTAATTTCTGGGCAATGGCACCCGATTTTCCAATGCCACAGATAATGGTATTACCCTGATGTGCCAATATCTTTTCAACGGCGTGCTGAAATGCATCATCAATTGTTATT
>DDYY01000048.1 GCA_002346225.1 Bacteroidetes bacterium UBA3022 | reverse complement strand
ATCTTTCACAATTGGAAGAGCGGCTGACTAGTAGTTGTGTGCAGTTCCCTTCTTACATTTGCTGCCCCCACACCAACCACCTCCTTTTTGCGTTAATTGAGTAATTTCATGCCATGCGCCGCGCTACTTTACTTCTGCTCCTGATTGTTTGTGCTGTCCTGCCTCTGCGGGCAGCCTATTTGCTGGTTCCCATGGACGAAAGCCAGACAGACCACCTCAAAGCCTATGGCATCACCTACTGGGTGCTGGAACAAGGCGGTAAGGCCGACTGGTTGCTGAACTACCGAGGTGGCAGCTTCTGCTTCGAGTACAACCAAACCTTCGAAAAGGAATGCCTCATTCGGGGTGTGGGGTATGAAGTGATACCGGATGCGGCCTACAACAATATGGTGCGCAGCATCATGGACCCCGAGGCGAACATGGATGTGATGAAGCTGGAGACAGCACCGAAAATTGCCGTCTATTCGCCCAAGACCAAACAGCCATGGGATGATGCCGTTACGCTGGTACTGACCTATGCGGAAATCCCCTACACCGTCATTTACGATGAAGAGGTGCTGCGCGGTGAGCTGCCCAAATACGACTGGCTCCACCTCCACCATGAGGATTTCACCGGACAGTACGGCAAGTTCTGGGCGGCCTACCGCAATCAGGCCTGGTACCAGGAACAGGAAAAGGAGAACAAACAGATTGCACTGGAATTCGGCTTCGATAAGGTATCGGAACTGAAACTGGCGGTGGTGACCAAGTTCCGCGACTTCGTTACCGGCGGTGGATTTCTCTTTGCCATGTGCTCAGCTACCGACTCCTACGATATCGCCCTGGCGGCAGAAGGCGTGGACATCTGCGAAACCATGTTCGATGGTGATGGCATGGACCCGCAGGCACAGCAAAAGCTGGACTTCTCCAAGACCTTTGCCTTCGAGAACTTTGTTATTTCCCGCAATCCTTACGAATACTCCATCTCCAATATCGATGTTTCGAAAACGCGCAATGTGCCCAAGGAGCTGGACTTCTTCACCCTCTTCGAATTTTCTGCGAAGTGGGATCCGGTGCCTACCATGCTCACGCAATGTCATACGCGCACCATCCCCGGATTTTACGGACAGACCACCGCTTACCGCAAGGACCTCATCAAATCGAATGTGCTGATTTTAGGCGAAAACAAACCCGCCAATGAAGCGCGCTATATCCACGGCGAATACGGCAACGGCACCTGGACCTTTTACGGTGGCCACGACCCTGCCGACTACAAACACTACGTGGGTGATCCACCTACTGAATTGAACCTGCACCCCAACTCGGCAGGCTACAGGCTGATTCTGAATAACGTATTGTTCCCGGCAGCCAAAAAGAAAAAACAAAAAACCTAAGGCTCCACCTGCGGCATCAATGTATGCCCAATGCACCTGCCAGTAAGCGCAGCAATCCTATGGCAAGGGCATCTTCCAGACATACAGGACATCCTGCATACGTCATCATGCAATCGGTTAAATCGGTGAGCATGTGGAAGAGCAGTCCGATACCAATGATGTTATAAGGCCTTTTGAAAAAGAGCAGCACCACATACCCCACCATGGCGTACCAGGTATGCAAGGGATGGAACTGAATGCTGCATCGGTGGGCTTCGAAAATCGGACTAGCCAGCAAGTGATCTATATCTACCAGCATGGTGGCCAACAAAATCAGATATACTTTTTTCCAATCTTTCCGAAACCCGAGGTAAGCGATAAAGAAAGGAAATCCGAAGTGCAGGAAGTAGTGAATGATGGTCTGCATGGTTGCTGTTCCTTTGAAACATCAATAGAAAACATACCAGTTCATGCCCAGCTTGATGGAGCGGTTCTGCATCGGGTAATCAGGTGCTTCGAAATAACCGTTGGCGAATAAGCCCTGGGTAATGTTGTCGGCCTTCACGAAAAACCGAAAGGAACGTATATCGAAATTGATGAATACATCTGTCACTGGATAGAATCGCAGCACTTCGCTGTTCTGCACATAGAACACACCCACCACCGGATCGTAGGCATCAGCGGTATAGTCGCTCACCCACCAGGTGTCGAAGCCGGCCTGCAAACCGAGTGCGTTCTGGAACAGTTGCTTTTCATAATACCAGCTCAGGTCTACCAGCCAGGTGGGAAGGTTCAATGCGTTGGGACCTAAAGTAGGCTGCTCCACACTTTGCCAGCCAATACTTTGCCGGAAATGAAAGTTGCCCAGTTGCAGGTGTTTGGTCAGCTGCACCTGCCACAGGGCTATATTGCGCGGTGCGACAGGTTCAGCCCTGGGTTGATCGCTGAAAGCAGTAAAAAACACATAGTTGTTAAGCTGGTGGCGGTGTAAGGTCAGTTCCGTGCGCCATTGCTGCGATTGTGCACGAACGCCGAAGCTCAGGTTGCGCTGGTCGTTATAGGAATTGTTCCAGGTGCTGCGAAAATCGCTGTAGGTGCGTTGCAATAAAGTAGGCAACAGACTGCTCACCCGGGCATCCAGCCCCAAACGGAGGGTACTGTCGCCGTAGTTCAACTGCGCCGCCAGCAATACATCCTGCTGGATGAGGTCGTAATCGCCCTGCGCCTGCAATGCAAGCGGCACCACCACCGGCAGCATGAGCTGGGTGCGGGCAGACAAAATGAGGTGCTCCTGGTTGACCACCCCCCTCGTATCCGACAGCTCGGCGGCTTCATAACGGGCACCCGCGCGCCAGTTGAAGGGGTTCACTCCAGTGGAATCGAAAGTGGGGACACTGAATATTTCGAACTGGTTGTACCATCCGTCGATATCGCTGATGGCCTTTAGCGTGTCGGCGGTTAAACTGGCATCGTTGTAAAAGCTGCGGTCCAGACTGGCATCGGCAAACAGGTAGCGTTTGTTGTAGGCACCTGTGCTGTTGCGGATCCGCACCTTGGGTACAAAGACGGTATAGGTGGAATCTTCTTCTGTCACTACTTCGCGGTGGACCCCAAAATCAAAAGTTTGGGTAATACGGCCGTGCAGGTGCTTCCAGTCGGTAAGGGCATTCTCCAGCCAGGGTTCCGCCAGTGAGGTCGGACTTTCGAAGGTGGTAAAGAGCATATCGGGTCGCAGGCCTCCGCTTTCTTCATTCACAATATCGTGGAACAGGAAAGCGCCATAAATCTTGTAGCGTTGGTTTTTAGTTTGCCACCAACCGGTAAGTGCCAGGTTGCTGAAGGTATGCCGTTCCTGCTGGTAGTAACCCTGCGATACCATACGCTGGAAATCGACGGCGAGGTTCAGGTCGCGGCCGAAGTTCTGGGTATGCTTGATGTGAAAAAGCTGCTCCGTATACTGACCCAGCAGGTAATAGATATCGGTAAAAGGCGCGGTCGTGCGGTAAAATGGAAGGCTATCGGGCTGGTAGAGGAAATAATCGAACTGCTCCCTTCCGGTGCGCAATCCCGGTCTCGACTGATCGCGGTACCATCGGCTGGTGGCGGGAGCCCCCTGATTGCTCAGATAGGCTTTGGGGAACCAGGCACGTCGGGCGGGATTGTAGCGCTGCAGGAAATCCAGGGTTGTATCTACCGGAGTAAAAAACTGCAGCCCATCATCAAAAGCCGTTTCGGTATATACCGGCGCATCGAGGTAGTCGCCCGCTACCGTGCTGTCGGTGGAGAGAGTATCTGTTGTCAGCTGCGCATGCGCAAAAGATGCCGGCAATAGCGACAACAGCAGCAGATATATATGATAATTTTTTATAACGAGGTGATCAGCTCCTGGAGAATATGGGTCATATGCGGCTCGGCAGCCTTGGCAACGGCAATCACATCTTCCACGGTGACCGGTTCCACCTCCTCAGCGGGATATCCCTTGTCGGTAATGACGGATATGGCAAATACCGGCAGACCCATGTGGAGGCAAGCCAATACTTCCGGCACGGTGCTCATGCCCACTGCATCGCCGCCAATGATGTGCAGGTAGCGGTACTCTGCTCTCGTTTCGAGCATGGGACCGGGAACGCTGACGTATACACCCTTGTGGCAGTTGATGTTGTTTTCGCGGGCAATGACGATGGCCTTCTCGATGAGCTCCTGATCGTAGGTGTGATAAGGGTCGGGGAAACGCGGACCCAGTTCAAAGTCGTTGGGGCCGAGTAAGGGATTGGAAGGCTGGAGGTTGATGTGGTCGTTGATGATCATCAGGTCGCCCTTGTTGATGGCCGGATTCAGACTGCCGGCGGCGTTGGAGATGAAGATGCGCCGAATGCCGAGCAATTTCATCACCCGCACCGGGAAAACCACTTCTTCCATGGTGTAACCTTCGTAATAGTGGAAACGTCCCTGCATGGCCACCACCTTCTTATTGCCGATGGTACCGAAGATGAGTTTGCCGGAGTGGCTTTCTACCGTGGATATCTGAAAATGCGGAATCACAGAGTAGTTGACCTCATGGGCTATATCGATATGCGCTACCAGGTTGCCCAAACCGGTACCCAGTATGATTCCATATTCCGGTTCAAATCCGGTGCGTTGCTGTAAGAAATTAACAGCATCATTCAATCGCGACATCAATCCTTCCATAAATTATAATTTTCGCAAAAATAGTGAACCCCTGCCAACCGTCAGATGATATAACGGGCATCGCGGACATAACGGTGGATATGTTCCTCAAATTTCTCCTCACCGTCAAATAAAAAGCGGACATCTACAGGCAGCACGAAGAAGGAAAGTCCCAGCTCTTTCAGTGTGGTGGCGAAGGCGCGCAGCTTCACGGCATCTTTCTCCGTAGTAACCAGCACGGTGTTCTCCTTGAGGGCGGCCTGAATGTTTTTCAAGTCAGCTATGCGGTAATCGTGATGGTCCCTGAAAGCGATGGTATCTACACGGGCGTATTTTGTTTTCAGGTAATCTGCCAGATAATCGTTGGAAGCCAACCCGGATACTACCAGACAATGGGGGTAATCGGGCACTGCTGTGACGGCCTGGTCTTGCAACAAGGGCATCATGGGCGCATATACGTAGCTGGTAAAGAAGAGCTGGTGCAGCGGCATGAGCTGCAGGGAAGTGCGCATCTCTGCGGCTTCGCGCTTGCTCATATCGGGCGGACATTTGCTCACAATGATCATATCTGCCCGCCTAAGTGAACTCACCGGTTCGCGCAACCTGCCTGCGGGAAGGAGTGTATCCTCTATAAAAGTTTTGTTGTAAGATGTGAGAATGATGTTGTAACCGGCTTTTACTTTCCTGTGCTGGAAGCCGTCGTCCATGATGATGATTTCAGGGGCAGGTTCTTCCAGCAGCAACTGCGCAATGCCTTCGAGCCTGTTTTCGGCCACCGCCACCTCGAGACCCGGAACGCGCTGTTTCAGCAACACGGGTTCATCCCCGATGTCTGCCACCGTCGATTGCATGGTAGCAACGATATAACCACTGGTCTTCCGCTTGTAGCCTCTGCTGAGGACTGCCACGCGGTAGTGTTTGCCTAACTGCTGCGCAATATGCAAAACATGCGGTGTTTTACCGGTGCCACCGGTGCTGAGATTGCCGACTAAAATGACAGGGAAATCGAACTCAAAACTGCGCAGCCACTTCTGGTCGTACATAAAATTCCTGACGGCCACTACGGCACGGTATAGCCAGGACAGGGGAAGCAACAGCCAGCGCACATACGAAGTTAACGAAAAGATAGCAGGTCCTATGTCCTGCTATCTCAATGAATTGTGAAATTATTGTCAAGGAAATGTTCCACGCTTCGCCGGTGCCTTACCGATAAAAAGTTACTCGAAATAATCGGCGTAGGTAGACAGGTAAGTTGCCATTTTTACCACCTGCTCGGCACAATCGGTTCCCTCTGCTGTGGAGAGCGTTGCAATGTCGCGTTTTAACGGCAGGATGTAATGGTGCAGTTGCTCGTGGGCTTCTCCAGTCATGGTGCATTGCCGGATGATACCATCGAAGCTGGCTGTCAATCTTGCTGCCAGTTGCGCGCAGCCGGCGGGACTTTCAGCCTGGGTGGAATCCTGAATAGCCTGCTGCATAGAACTGATGCCTGCAGTGGTTTCCGGATTGGCCACCCATCTGGCGCCGTGGTTCAGCATCAATCCTTCCCCACCTGCGTCATGGTGCTCCTGCTCTTCCGGTGCAGTTGTGTGGTTGTCTGCTTCCTCTGCACTGCTGTTGCAGGCCATCAATAAGGCAGACACCACCATTGCAAAAACATATACTATTTTATTCACATTATTTCTTTTCCGGTTTAAAAATCAGCAGGCTGAGCGGCGGTATCATGATGCGGATTTCAGAAATATCGTCATCGGCAGTCACAGCAGCAATGGGTTCTGCGTTATGAATGCCACTTCCACCCCACTCTTCACTATCGGTACTGAAAATCTCGCGGTAGCTCAGGTTGGGTCGAACATGTACGGGATAATCGTAATGTGTCTGCTGGTCGGCATTCATCACCACCAGCAGAAAATCATCTTTGTCTTTCGCAATGCGCTCATAACAAAGAATGCAATCGTCCTGGCGATCGAGCTGGGTCCATTCAAATCCCGCCTCTTCAAAATCCATTTCGTGCAGACTCTTTTGTCCGGTGTACAAATTATTCAGCTTTGTCACCATATTCTGCAGTTTCAGGTTGCGTTCGTCTTTCAGCACATCCCAGTTCAGCTGCGCATCGTGGTTCCATTCTTCACGCTGCGCCATTTCTCCGCCCATGAAGTTCAGCTTGCTACCCGGATGGGTGTACATATACCCCAGCATCAGCCGCAGGTTGGCAAACTTATGCCAATCGTCGCCACTCATTTTATTGAACAGAGAGCCTTTGCCGTACACCACTTCATCGTGTGATAATGCCAGCTGAAACCGTTCGGTGTAGTAGTACCAGATGGAGAATGTCAATTCATTTTGATGGAACTTGCGGTAAATAGGTTCCCGCCCGAAGTAGCGCAAGGTATCGTGCATCCATCCCATCATCCACTTGTAGTCAAAGCCCAGTCCACCTTCGTTGGTGGCGCCTGTAACCTGCGGCCAGGCGGTGCTTTCCTCAGCGATGGTGACGCAACCGGGCGCCTGCTCGTGCACGGCATCGTTCATCATTTTAAGCAGTGCAATGGCTTCGAGGTTTTCGTTGCCGCCATAGTCGTTGGGCAGCCATTCGCCTTCATTCCTTGAATAGTCGAGGTAAAGCATGCTCGCTACCGCATCCACACGCAAACCATCGGCATGGTATTCTTCCAGCCAGTACAGCGCGCTGCTGATGAGGAAGCTGCGGACTTCATATCTACCATAATTAAATATGTAACTGCTCCAGTCGGGATGATAGCCCCGGCGGATGTCTTCGTGTTCATATAGATGAGAACCATCGTATTCCTTCAGTGCATGTGCATCTCCGGGGAAATGCGAAGGCACCCAGTCGAGGATAACGCCGATGTTCTCTGCATGGAGGGCATCGATGAGTGCCCGCAGTTCATCGGGGTTTCCGTACATGGCCGATGGTGAAAAATATCCAGTCACCTGATAACCCCAGGAGCCGAAGAAAGGGTGGTCCATGATAGGCATCAGCTCCACATGTGTGTAACCCATTTCTTTCAGATAAGGCACAAGTCGCGGTATGAGGGCGCTGTAGCTATAGGAATTGCCGTCACCGTCGCGCTGCCAGGAACCGATGTGCAGTTCGTAAATAGACATGGGCGTGGCCAGGCTGTGGTTGTTGCGCTGCTTCACCCATTCAGTGTCTTTCCACTCATAGGCACTGTCGTACACCATGGAAGTGGTTTTAGGTGGCGCCTCCTGGAAACGGGCGAAGGGATCTGCCTTCTCCAGAAAAGTATCGGTGTTGCGGGGTTGTATCACGTATTTGTAGAGCTCTCCGGAGGTAAGTCCGGGGATAAAGCCTTCCCAGATACCGCTTTCATCCCAGCGTACCGCCAGCTGATGGCTGCTTCTGTTCCAGCCGTTGAACTCTCCCATGACCGCTACCGTAGCTGCGTTGGGTGCCCACACTGCGAACAACACGCCATCTTCCTTCTCGTGGACGATGGTATGCGCTCCTAACTTTTTCCAGAGTTTGAAATGTTTGCCTTCTTTAAAAAGGTGGATGTCATAATCGCTGAAAAGCGAAACACCGTGTTTTACCTCGTTAGCCATGTTGCAAATATACTTATTGGCACAATGCTTGTAATTTTAAGTTACAAACCCTGTCCATGCCCCGATTCCAAAGTGTTGTATTCACTGCTGTCTGCAGCTTTTTACTGGCTGCCTGTCAGGAGGAATCGGAAGCTCCCCGCCCGGAAGCACCTATAGCCGTTACCGCCGACACCATCATTGCCACCTTCCCTGTTCCCACCCTGGACACTTCGGAGATTAACGCATTTTTTGAGACCCATGCTACCCTCCTGCCCTTTGCCGGAGCTGTTGCCGATTATTATGCAGCAGGCGATGGAAAGTATGTCTGGTTCAACACGACCGGTGTGAAAGAACAAGCGGGATTTTTCCTCAATCTGTTGCGCAATCTCTCCACGGAAGGCATCGACGACACCCTGGCCTACAGCCGGCGCAGCGATTCATTGTTACAGATTATTGCAGGTGCCGGCTATTCCTATTCCGGTGGAGATGCTCAGACAGCAGAACTCGAATTACTGCTGACCAGTCAGTTTTTCGCTTATTCCGACCGGGTATACTCCGGGCTGAATGAAAACACCTCGCGCTCCCTGGCCTGGTACATACGACGTAAGCATTTGACATTGTCGGAACTACTGGATACCCTGCTGGAGCAAGGTCCGGAAGCCTTCGTTTCGGTGCTACCCCTCCATCCGCAGTACCACCTCCTGAAAGAAGCCTCCTCTCAGCTCCTGCGCATACAGGATGCCGAATGGCCCGTACTTTCGCTACCGGAGGATGTCCGCTATCTCCAGGCCGGCGACAGCTCCGAACTGGTGGCAGCTGTGCAGTACCGCCTGCATCTGCTCGGCGATCAGGACAGTATAGTACAACTCGGTGTATTCGATACGGTGACCGCCCTTGCTGTCCGGCATTTTCAGCAACGACACGGATTATCGGTAGACGGACATGCGGGACCTTTCTTCTTTCGGGAGTTGAATATCAGTCCGGCTACGCGACTACAACAGCTATACGCCAATATGGAGCGCTACCGCTGGCTGGGTAACAGCATGCAGGGCAGTTACTTGCTGGCGAACATACCTGAATTTAAGTTATATGTAATAGAGGAAGATACACTTGCCTGGGACATGAATATCATTGTCGGTAAGGCATCTACCGGCACCATTATTTTCAACGACGAGCTGGAGCAGGTGGTATTCAGTCCTTACTGGATAGTGCCATCGAGCATTATCCGGAACGAGATTATTCCCGCCATGATCAAAGACAAGAGCTACCTGCAGCGCAACAATATGGAGGTGTACCATCTGCAGAACCGACAAACCATTGCACATGCAGGCTGGGACTGGAGCCAATGGGCGAAGAGCGGCTTCCCCTATGGTATCCGCCAGCGGCCCGGCGCCGGTAATGCACTGGGCAGAGTGAAATTTCTGTTCCCCAACCAATATTATATTTATTTTCATGATACTCCCACCCGCGACTTGTTTTCACGCACCCAGCGCACCTTTAGTCATGGATGTATCCGTCTGAGTGAACCGGCACGACTCGCCAAATACCTGCTGCGCAACGACAGCACCTGGAACCGCGCAGCTATTGACAGTGCCATGTATTTGCAGCAATCCACCTATGTGCAGTTATCCACTCCCGTACCTGTTTTCATCACCTACTTTACCTGTCGCGCCGACAGCTCCGGCACCCTGTACTGGAGCAGCGATGTATATGGCCATGATGCGGCCCTTATCAAGGCGCTGAAAGCCGGTGCAGCAGTTGCTATTAATTAATTGTAAACTACTGAAAACAGGCTATTTATGGCGCAGGATTGATTAATTTTGCACCGTGATTTTACTCACCATTGATATGATCCATCACGCCAGCGGTATTCATGAATATCCCTGGCACCGGTAGTCGCTCCCCATCTGCACGCGCTACTCATTTTTGTATTCCTCACCCTTTCAATTTATTCATATGTGGACGATTAGCTTCAATAATATCGTGACCGTTTCGCTCACGCTGTTTGCCATTATAGACGTAGTGGGCAGTGTTCCTGCCATCATCACCATCAAGAAAAAATTACCTGATTTCCGCCCCTTGTACACCACCCTTTTTGCGGGTGCACTGATGATTGTATTCCTCTTCTTGGGAGAGAGCTTCCTCCGCCTCATAGGGCTGGATGTGCAGTCCTTCGCCGTGGCAGGTTCGATTGTCATTTTTATCATCGGTATGGAAATGATTCTGGGCATAAACATCTTCCGCACCAATCCCGACAATGGGAAATCGGGCAGCTTTGTGCCTATTGGCTTTCCCCTGCTGGCAGGTTCCGGAACACTCACCAGTTTGATATCCCTGCGGGCTGTGTACAATTCGCTGGAAATTCTGCTGGCCATTTTCGTCAACCTGATACTGATTTTCATCGTGCTGCGCTCCACCAATATCATTGAGCGGACATTGGGAAACGGAGGTCTGGAAACCATCAAGAAATTTTTCGGCGTGATACTGATTGCTATTGCGGTGAAGATTTTCAAAGAGAACTTCATGGTCTGAGCCGGTCTCCTGAAGCCCGCGGGCATTCCCTATATTTGCTGCTATGAAGGGAAGGAAGGAAACGCCGTTGATGCAGCAGTACAACAGTATTAAAGGGAAGTACCCCGATGCCATCCTGTTGTTCCGCGTTGGCGATTTCTATGAAACCTTTGCACAGGATGCCATTATCACTTCACAGGTATTGGGCATCGTGCTGACCCGAAGAGCCAATGGTTCGGCATCGCATGTGGAGCTGGCGGGCTTCCCCTACCACGCCCTCGATACCTACCTGCCCAAGCTGGTGCGCTCGGGACACCGGGTGGCGATTTGTGAGCAGCTGGAAGACCCCAAGAAAGCCAAGACCATTGTTCAGCGCGGGGTTACGGAGCTCGTCAGTCCCGGTCTGGCCACTGGCGATAAGATGCTGGATGCCAAGAGCAACAACTATCTAGCAGCCTGTCATATCAACAAGGAGGTTATCGGACTGAGTTTCCTGGACCTGTCGACGGGCGAATTTGCTGTGGCAGAAGGGAACCGCGAACTGGCAGAGAAGCTGCTGCACAGTTTTCAGCCCTCAGAGATACTGCTGGCCAAACCCCAGCAAAAGGCATTCAAAACCTACTTTGGCGACCGGTTTAATCTGTTTGCCATGGACGACTGGGTATTCACTTCCGACCATACCCGGCAGCTATTGCTCAACCACTTTGGAACGGCCACACTGAAAGGGTTCGGCATTGAAGAGATGGAGAGCGGGATTATTGCAGGCGGTGCATGTATCCACTATCTGGCGGATACCGAGCACAGCAACCTGGCGCATATCCGCTCCATTGCGCGCATCACGGAAGAGCAATATGTATGGCTGGATCGATTTACAATAAGAAATCTCGAACTGGTGCATCCCACCATGGAAGGTGGCAGAAGCCTGCTGGATGTACTCGACCATACCACTACCCCCATGGGTACGCGCCTGCTGAAGCGGTGGATATTGATGCCGCTCAAGGAAA
Organism: Bacteroidetes bacterium UBA3022; assembly: GCA_002346225.1. GTDB lineage: Bacteria > Bacteroidota > Bacteroidia > Chitinophagales > BACL12 > UBA11426. The sequence goes on along the minus strand of DDYY01000048.1, from coordinate 8,413 downwards.
TCAGCCGCATACAGGCACGACTGAATCGCACGGAGCAATTCATCAAAAACAGGGAGACAGCTATTGAACTGGGTGCGCAATTGAAACTGGTAGGCGATCTCGAGCGACTGATAGGCAAAGTTTCCATGCTGAAAATCAACCCCAGGGAAGTATTGCAATTAGCGCGCTCGCTGGAAGCTGCAGGTCAGATAAGGGCATTGCTGGAAGCAAGCGGACTCAGTGATTTTCAGTCATTGTCCGACCGCATCCATCCCTGCGAAAAGGTGCGCGAACGCATTTTCAGGGAGCTGGAAGAGGAAGCGCCGGTGCATGTGAGCAAAGGCGGACTGATACGCACAGGCATTGACGCCGAGCTCGATGATTTGCGCGCCATCAGTCGACAGGGAAAGGATTACCTCGCAGGCATACAACAGGAAGAAACGGAACGGACGGGCATATCCTCCTTAAAGATTGGTTTTAATAATGTGTTTGGCTATTACCTGGAGGTGACCAACAAACACAAGGACAAGGTTCCGGATGACTGGATAAGAAAACAAACGCTTACCAATGCCGAGCGGTACATTACTCCGGTACTGAAAGAATACGAAGCCAAGATTCTGGGAGCCGAAGAAAAAATCCTGGCCATAGAACAGCGCTTATACGATACCCTGATCAACGACCTGCAGGAATATGTGGCGCCCGTGCTTATCAATGCTTCTGTGGTCGCCGAGCTGGATTGTCTGCTCAATTTTGCCGAAATCGCCATTCAGTTCAATTACCATAAGCCGGTATTGAACGATGGTTATGCATTGCAGTTGACAGGCAGCAGGCATCCTGTGATAGAACAGCAGCTTCCCTTAGGGGAAAAGTTCGTCCCGAATGATATCCTGCTCGACCCTGACGACCAGCAGCTGATCATACTCACCGGTCCTAACATGTCGGGAAAGTCTGCCCTGTTGCGCCAGACTGCTCTCAATGTATTAATGGCGCAGATGGGAAGTTTTGTTCCTGCGGAAGCGGCCACCATCGGGCTGGTGGACAAGGTTTTTACGCGGGTGGGTGCCAGTGATAATATCTCTTCCGGCGAATCGACCTTTATGGTGGAAATGACCGAGACCGCCAGCATCATGAACAACCTGTCGCCGCGCAGCCTGGTGATACTCGATGAGATAGGCCGCGGTACCAGCACCTACGACGGTATTTCCATCGCATGGAGTTTATGTGAATACATCCATCAGCATGCTACGGCAAAAACCTTGTTCGCCACGCATTACCATGAATTGAATGAGCTGGAAGAGCGGTTTGAAAGGATTAAAAACTTTCATATATCAACTAAACAGTCGGGTCAGAAAGTAATTTTCCTGCGCACCCTCAAGAAAGGCGGCAGTCTCCACAGCTTTGGAATTCACGTGGCCCGCATGGCAGGAATGCCCAAAGAGGTAGTGCAGCGCGCCGACCGCATCCTGCAGGAGCTGGAGCAACAGCAGATAGGCAAGGACTTGCAAAAGCAGGTGAAGCAAATCAAAGACCAGACCTACCAGCTGAATATATTCGGTATGGAAGACCCTATCATGCAGTCTATCCGTAAGAAACTCTCCGAAACCGATATCAACGCCCTCTCCCCCATTGAAGCCCTGCTGCTACTGAAAGAATTGCAGGACTTAATCAATTCTTGAAAAGTTTACCATTCCGCTCTTAGAATTGTCAAAATAGTGTAAATTTGGTTGGATTACTAAAAAACCGATTATGAAAAAACATTTACTAAAAAGGTTAGCCCTAACGCTGGTTCTTTCCGCTTCAGGGCTTGTTGCTTCCGGCCAGATTGTCGGTAGCGATGCCTTTATGCAAGGCGACGTCGTTGAAATCGGCGTCAACACATGCGGTGCTTATGCATCGAATTCCGCACCTCCTGCGGGCTACGTGGTTACCGGACTGACTGGTTTGAATTTCATCTGCGATGTGGATGGAGACGGCTGGGACGTGGGTGAAGCGGAATACTGTGGCGACTATGCAGTGCCCGGTTCTCCTGTAGAAGGTTGGGGTATTGAAATTAGCGGTATCTCCTACTTCAACACCGACAGAACTTGTGGCATTAGCGATGTAGACGGCGAAATTACTTCCTACGCTGCTGAAGGAGATTCAGTTGTGGTTATATGGGAAGGAAGTGTTGCCGGTGTAGACATCCAGCAGCGTTCTGTGTTGTATACCAACCAGTATTATTTCCTTACCTGGATTACACTGACCAATACAACCGGCAGTGCACTTTCTGACATCTACTACAAGCGTAATATCGACCCGGACAATGAGCAACTGCTTACCGGAAGCTTTGTTACCATCAACACTGTTGAATCTTCACCATTTGCCGGTGACCTGGATGCAGTGGTTACAGCAGTAGGTGAAACTTACGGCTGTTATCTGGGTATTGTTGCTAGAAACCCTAATGCACGTGTATCGCATGGTAACTTCAGTACCAACACCGGAACGGTATCGGATACCTACGATGGCATCGGAGGTTATAACCTGAGCGGTACAGCAACTGCTGACCAGGCCATTCAGATCTCCTTTATCGTGCCTTCACTGGCAGCTGGTGCTTCTGAAACATTTGCTTTCGCGCATGTTTTCCGTGAAATAGACCTCGAAGATGCATTGGTAGATACCTATGTAGGTGGCTACGACGACTGTGCAGGCACTCCTGAAGTAGGCGGTGCTTTTGCCAGCGCAACCACTACCTGTGCTTCCGATGTGTTCTCTGTTTCTGTGGATGTGGAGTCTGCAGTTGGTATTTCCTACCAATGGCAAAGCTCTCTCGATGGAGTTACCTACTCTGATATCGTAGGTGCTACCGGCTCATCTTACAGTACCTCCATCGTTGACCCGACCTATTTCCAATGTCTGGTTTCCTGCTCTGCTTCCGGTGAATCAACATTATCAGACGCTGTATTTGTAGATAACGTTTGTCCCGGTTGTACCGATCCTGCCGCCTTGAACTACTTTGATGAAGCCAATGAAGACGACGGAAGTTGCTTCTATGGCTATACCATCAGCGAGTGCAGCTATGTGGATTCTTACATTCCCGGTCCCGGAACAGAAATATGCCTGGGTGATGATGCGGTTTCGGCTGCACTTCCCATCGGCTTTACTTTCTCTTTCTATGGCGAATGCTACGATAACGTATACATCGGTTCCAACGGATACCTGAACTTCAGCGGTACTACCTTGAGTGCATGCTGCTCCGGACAGATTCTGCCCAACGCCAGCTATCCTGCCAGTATTTTCTTTGCACAGGAAGATCTTGATCCTGCCAGCTGCGCAGACGGAACCATTTCTTACTGGACCATAGGCGATCCCGGTAACAGAACTTTCATTGCCGACTTCACCGATGTACCACATTATCCTGGTCCGGAAGGAACCTTCCCGGTAAGCACACAAGTACAATTGTTTGAAGCAACCGGTGAAATCAAAATTGTTACTACCGAAATGAACAGCGACGGCGGTAACCATACCATGGGTCTGAACCTGGATGGCACTATTGCTCAACCTGTGGAAGGACGCAACAGCACCAACTGGTCTGCATTTGAAGAATGTATTTCCTTCATGCCATCTACAGAGCCTGCTTGTGCTCCTGTTTGTCCTGCTCCATCCACTCCTACACTGGACGTGCTGACATCTACCACAGCTACCTTATCATGGGATCCTGTTGACGGTGCTTCCAAGTATGTGCTGGCTATCAGAAACAATACTACCGGTGTACGCGAAACCCGTCAGTTCAATGTTACGGAAATCACTTTCCCTTCATTGACTCCCGGACATAACTACACTTTCAGGGTGAAAGCAGTGTGCTTCCCCGATGGTATCTCTGAACCTTCTACTGCTGTTGACTTCACTACACCATTGCGCTCCGGTCTGTTCCAGGAAGGCGTGCAAATCTATCCTAACCCTTCTGACGGAAACTTCAGGGTACAGGTAGACGGTTGTGACTGCTCAACTGTTGACCTGATGGTATACAATACTTTAGGTCAGGTAGTATATGCCGACATCATTCCTGTTGATCAGGGTTCTATTGTTTACAATGTGAATCTGAGCAAAATGGCTCCGGGTACTTATACCCTGCGCCTGGTAGGTGGTGCCGACATCACAACTCACCAGATTGTTGTTGAATAATCATTGATACAACGAAATAAGGCTGTCCTTTCGGGCAGCCTTTTTTTTTGCTTAGAACTCCAGCCCAATACCGCTTTTCAAGGTGTACACGGTAGTGGGAATGCCTGTTGGCGGACGGGTGTCAAAAAAGATATTGTACTCCAGTTCGAGGTACACGTATTTTGTGAGAAAAGCTTTCAGGCTGGTGTTGGAGGATATGCGATAATCGTCCCAGGCATTCAATACCGGCTGGAAATAGGTGGTGTTCGAAATCCTGCTTTGTTTGTAAGGCTCCCAGTTAAAGGAAACATAACTGCTCATGCGGTTGAAATAGATATTCTCTTCGGCACCCGTATTGCGTTCTGTCTCCTGCATGTACAGCGCTGCTGCATACACGCGGAGTTTTTCATTCCGCAATACCCTGTAACGGGGTCCGCCACCGGATAAGATTTTCCACTCTACCCCCAATGGTCCGTTGAACTGTCCCTGCGCAAACGCTTCCATCGTCCACCGTTCGGAGAGTTTGTAATTCATTCTGAAGTGCAGGAAACCGGCATTGACAAAGGCATCCTGCTGGTCGGCCTGCACCAGAGATAGATCTGTAACCATGAGCCACAATGTCTTTGGCCGTTTATGTTGCAGCTGGGTATTGGTGAGGATGGAAAGAATAAAATCATTGTTTTTGTTCAGGAAAACGGATGCATCCGCGCTCCCCGCCCAACCGGAAGAATCCGAACGTATGCGGTACTCTTCCACATTTACAATCTGTGCCATGGATGACTGATTACCACAGCATAGCAGCAACAATAACAAGGAAATTAAGGAAGGGAACAACCTGTAACACATTGGGCACAAACCTAAAAAAACTTGTGCTTTCAAAAGGCAGCCACGGGCACAGGATGCTAACATCCTGCGCCTTAGCTACCCCCGCCACGGTTAAAGCAATTTTAGAATGGGGTAATTGTCATACGAATGTAAGGTAAATGCATCGCAATTCAAATACATGCACTATAAATTGATGACAATTACCGGCAATGCTTGGCTGTGAATCATCTGATTGAAGCGGTCAATATCCTCACTCAATATGGTTTGCAGCAATGCCAGTTGCTCATCGATCAAGCCTGCCAGCACTTGATACACTTCTCTGGATTGTGCTGAAGGTTTGAAATTACCATGCGCAGCTGTGTTGTATACGCCGGCCAGTTTATCGTTGAGTTTGATACCGTAATTCAGCATATCCTGACTGCTCTTATTGCGTGTTTCATACAACACGTTTTCAATAACAGTCATCCTGTCGATGATGGCTTTGGCAGTATCCTTCAAGTCAGGCTTGGCCTGATCCCCCAGCCTTTCGAGATAATCATTCATTTGCTGACGGGCTTTTTGAATGTCTTTCAGTGCCTTCTGCGTGGTATCAAATTTTTGCTGTACCTGCAACATGAATTCGAAGCGTTCCTGCATTGCTTCCGGCGTGGCTGCTGAACCCGGATCTGCCTGCAGGCTGAAGGTTTGCAACAGGGTGTCGCCCTGGCTTATCCAGCGGAAAGCATAGTCACCCGGAGGAGCTTCAGGTCCACCCGGAACGCCATTCCACAAAAACATACCTTCTGCCTTTGGAGAAGGAGGATACTGCATATTCCAGGCACATACATTCAGTCCTTTCTTTCTGGTGATTTTTTCGGCTTCCTTCTCTGCATTGCTCTTGTACGTTCGGATAACCGATCCTTCCGCATCCAGCACGTCTACCTGTATGGTGAGGCTGTCGTCAGTTGCCGGTAAATAGTAATACAATAAGGCTCCTTGCGCTGGGTTCATGCCGGCGTTCACCGGCTGGGTATTTTGCCAGCCATCAATCAACCAGGCATTCTCAGGCTGGAAGACGCGGGCACTCTTTCCATCCCAGTCGGTGGCCCATTCCTGCAGCACTGCCAGATTGTCGAGTACCCAAAATCCCCTACCCTGGGTGGCAACGATTAAATCATTTTCTTTGATTGTCATGTCCGTTATCGGAACCTCCGGCAGATTAGCCTGCAACCTGGCCCAGTTATTACCGTAATCAGTAGAAACATACAGGCCGTATTCCGTTCCTGCATACAGCAATCCTTTTACTTGTGCATCGGCTCTTACCACGCGACAAAAATGTTCCGGTGCAATGCCTTTGATGCGTTTCGACCAGGTAGCACCGTAATCATTCGAGTAGTAGATATAAGGCGCGTAGTCATCCGATTTATACCTGGTTCCGGCAAAGAAGATTCCACCCTTGACATGTGGATCAAATTCTATGCTGTTGATTTGGGTCCAGGCCGGTAAATCTTTGGGTGTGATGTTCTTCCACGACATGCCGCCGTCGCGGGTAATGTGCACCAGACCGTCGTCGGTGCCCGCTAGAATAACACCTTCTTCACTCGGCAATTCCATGGCGGCAAAGATGGTACAGTACACTTCCACACCTGTGTTGTCTTTGGTTATGATGCCGCCGGAAGGTTGCTGCCGCGATTTATCGTTGGTAGTAAGGTCCGGAGAAATGGACGTCCATGTGGTTCCGCCATCTACCGTATAGAACAGCTCATTGCCGGCTGCATAGAGTTTTTTAGGGTTATGGGGAGAAAAGAACAAAGGGAAGTTCCACTGGAAGCGATACCGTTGTGCATCCGCGCCCTGTCCTATCGGGTCGTCGGGCCAAACAGTAATATTCCTTCTGTCTCCGGTCCGATGGTTGAGGCATCCGATGAAGCCGCTGTAATTACCTCCATAAACGATGTCGGCATCGAGCGGGTCTGCTACGATATAACCACTTTCAAACCCTGCCGTCGGCTCCCAGTCGTCGCGGTCAATCTGTCCGGACTTGCTGCGATGAAAAATGCGGATGGAGGTGTTATCCTGCTGTGCGCCGAGTATCCTGTAGGGCACATGGTTATCGGTGCTCACCCGGTAAAACTGAGCGGTCGGCTGATTGTAATAGGTGCTCCAGGTAGCGCCTCCGTTAAAACTCACCTGTGCTCCGCCATCGTCCCCGATAATCATTCTTTTGGGGTCATTCGAATCTATCCATAAATCGTGGTGATCGCCATGTGGTGTATTGATGGACTGAAAGGTTTTGCCGCCATCACTGCTCTTCCAGAATTGTACATTTAAAACATATACAATATTCTTATCCGATGGATCTGTAAAAATCTTGGAATAATACCAGGCCCGTTGGCGAAGGTCGCTTTCCGTATTCATCTTCTGCCAGGTAATACCTGCATCATCACTGCGAAATACGCCGCCATTTTTGGCCTCCACAATGGCAAAATAACGGTTTGGATCAGCAGCACTGATGCTGACGCCAATGATACCCAGGGTATCTTTCGGTAAGCCCTCGTTGCGTGAAATGTCTGTCCAGGTGGCTCCTGCATCGCTTGTTTTCCATATACCTGAGCCCGGTCCGCCGCTTTCAAGGCTGTAGGGCGTGCGCTTTACATTCCAGAAGGAGGCCAGCAATATATTCGGATCTCCGGGATCCAGCACCAGGTCACAGGCACCCACAGAGTCATTGACATATAAAATGCGGGTCCAGGAGTCACCGCCATTGGTAGACTTATAGATACCAAGCTGTGTATTCGGACCGTAAAGATGTCCTAATGCCGCGCAGTACACCACGTCGGGGTTCTTAGGATGGACAACCATGCGCAGGATATGCCGCGTATCTTTCAACCCTTTTTGCTCCCATGTCCGACCACCATTCTCACTTTTCCAGACACCAAAGCCAGAGGACACATTGCCCCTTAAGCTGTTTTCACCTGCTCCAACATAGATAATGTCAGGGTCTGATGGTGCCAGAGAAATGGATCCAATAGAACCGCCAAAGCTGCCATCCGAAATATTTTTCCAGTTGCTGCCGCCGTCATCGGTTTTCCATATTCCTCCCCCGGTGCTGCCGAAGTAGAATGTCTCCCTGCGCTGGGGATGTCCCGTCACAGCCGTAGAACGACCTCCCCTCCACGGCCCAATTTCTCTGAAAGTGGCAGCCTCCTGCACCGCAGCGGGCACATCAGCAGAGGACTTGCTGCTACCTTGCTGGGCGAACAAAGGCATGCTGTACAATGCACTTATGACGATAATAAACCTGAACATAGTCGCTATTTTGGCGGGCAATTTACGGATATTCAAATCAATTCCCGATGAAAAAAGCGTCTCCAAGACCTGCGGTTATCCCTAAAATGGGAGGTTGCATCCCAATGATTACAGGCGACTGTTGCGCCTTATTTTTATGCCCTAAATCCTTCGATCAGCAAACCTGTCTGCGGATTCCGGG
>DDYY01000085.1:67234-67479 GCA_002346225.1 Bacteroidetes bacterium UBA3022 | reverse complement strand
CTTCCGATCTGTACTAATTATTAATGGAAATATTAAAAGTCTTGGCAGAAAGACCTTTCAGTACCGATACCTGATATAATCCATTGCTGAGATTAGTCAGGTCAAGTGCTACGTTGTTGCCTTCGTTGATAGAAGTTGATTCGTAGACAATGCGACCGGTAAGGTCAAATACGCGGATAATTGTGTTTTCACTTTCCATGGAGAAACCGGAAATAATGATTTGTCCATTGGAAGGGTTAGGATAC
>DDYY01000085.1:21543-66978 GCA_002346225.1 Bacteroidetes bacterium UBA3022 | reverse complement strand
TCCATTGGAAGGGTTAGGATACAGATTCAGATCTATGAGATCCATTTCACCCGCTCTGGTGGGCAGGGTGGTAGTCTGGATGGCAGAGAATTCGCTCAGTACGCCATCGCAACGGGAAGCCACACGGTACTCGTAAGTTGCGCCAGGTGTTAAACCTAAGATTTTAGCACTTGTTACGCTGGTTTTTTTCAATGTCCAGGGACCAGGACCGGCTACGCGGTATTGCACTCCATATTGGGTAGCACCCGGTGCAGCTGTCCAGCCAATTTTCATACCTATAGGAGCAGAAAGTTCCACTGCAATATCAGTAGGTGGAGCACAAACAGGCTCTACCACACAGTTGTCGCAGCTACCCCAGCAAACTACATCCATTACGATGTTATCGTTAAGGTCTACAAACCTGTTGGTGAATCCATCAGTAGTAATGGTACAAGGATCGCCCTCAGTAAGAGATTCATGAATGGTCCAGCCGTCAGCTACATATCTGAATTCATAAAAACCAGCAGCCAATGAGAGCGTTGTGGTCCATATGCCATCGCCATCCGGATCTTCCAGTGGGTTACAACCACCGCACCAGACGTTGAACGTACCGTTCACTTCAGGCGTAGTATAAGGATCAGTCACTTCATTCATGTTCACCTGGAAAGTAATGTCGTATACTGCTACATCCTCACAATCCACACAACTGCCGTAGCAAACTACCGGCAGAACAGTATCGCTGGATATATTGGAAATACGGTTAGTGAAACCGTCGATAGTTACTGTACAAGGAGCACCCGGAATCAGGTTTTCAGATCCGGTCCATCCATCGTAAGCAAATTTGTACTGCCAGCTTCCTGCAGCAAGGGTCTTGGTACCTGTCCAGATACCATCGCCATCGGGGTCAGACAATGGAGTACAGCCACCACACCAGCCATCCCACTGACCGTTTACTTCAGGAGTGGTATAAGGATCTGTTACATCGTTCATGTTTACCTGAAAAGTAACTTCATAAGTTACAGCTTCCGCACAGCTGGTACAAGCACCGAAACATACATCGGCCAGTGTTGTATCAGCAGCCACATTGATGAAGCGGTTGGTAAATCCAAACGCAGATACGGTGCACGAAGAACCTTCTACCAGTGTATCCTGACCAGTCCAGGAGTCATAGGCAAATTTGTATTCATAATAACCGGCAGCCAGTGTTTTGGTAGCAGTCCAGATGCCATCGCCATCAGGGTCAGACAATGGCGTACAGCCACCGCACCAGCCATCCCAGCTACCATTCACTTCAGGAGTAGTAAAAGGGTCGGTTACTTCATTCATGTCAACGGAAAACGTCACGTTGAAGGATTGCGCAAATGCTACTGACGTAGTCAGCATCATCGCAAAAAGGGTGTAAATCAGTTTCATTTCTTCAAATTTGATGAGTAATTTAGTTAAGTATCGGATAGTAAAAATAGTACTTTTGGTATTATTTACAAAAAGGTTATAAATTTATATCGAAAAAGGGCAAAATAATTTTAGAATTGTAGCGCAAAAGATTAAACAAACATGAAAGATTATAGTGCGATAGGGGAAAAAGACGATGCGCCCCGCTTAATGGAAGTATCTACCGACTGCGTTGTTTTTGGATATGGAATAGACGGGTTGAAGGTTATGCTGATTGAAATCGGCGCTTCTGAACTTAAAGGTAAATGGGCATTGCCCGGCGACCGTGTATATGTAGACGAAGATCTGGATCAGGCTGCTGTAAGGGTATTAAAGGAACTGACAGGTCTGGAAAACATTCCCCTGCAGCAGGCTCATACATTTGGTGATGCCGACAGGGTTCCGGGAAAGCGTGTAGTAACTATAGGTTTCTATACTATTATCAATAAGATGGATGTGCGGCCAACACCTTCCAAATGGGCAGATGCCGCCAGCTGGTTCGATGTCAACAACATTCCACAGCTCACCTTCGACCACAATGCCATCATCACCTATGCGCTGCAGAAACTGCGGAACAGGTTACGACACAGTAACCGACGCACCCCATTGTGGGAATCGGTTCTCCCTGAACATTTCACCTTATCGGAGCTGCAGCATTTCTATGAAGTGGTGCTCGACAGGAAGTTCGACAAGGGTAACTTCCGCAAAAAGCTGAATGAAATGCCCTATCTCATAGAAACCGAAATTTTCCAGACAGATGTATCTCACCGGCCGGCAAGGCTATTTAAATACGATAGAAAAACACATGAAAAATATGCGTACTAAATTCATCTCAGTATTACTGCTGGCGAGCATTGGATGGTTTTCCGATGCAGTCTCCGCACAGGCAATTCCCGTAACCATAGAAAAGAATGCCGATGGCGAATGGCAGCTCATGCGCAATGGCGAACCCTACTATATCAAAGGAGTGGGGGGTAAGGAACACCTTGATGTGGCAATTGAAATTGGAGCCAATTCATTCCGGACCTGGAGTCCTGATGATGCCGATGAGGTGCTGGCACTTGCCGAAGAATTGGATTTGACCGTGATGATGGGCCTTTGGGTAGGCCATGAAAGGCATGGCTTCGATTACAACAATGAAGCCAAGGTGCAAGCCCAGTTGGAGTACTTTACCTCCGTAGTGGAGAAGTACAAAGACCATCCGAACATTCTTTTATGGGGTATCGGAAACGAGGTCGATTTGTTTTACAGCAATACCAAGGTGTGGGATGCCATTGAGGACATCGCTGCCATGGTAAAACGCCTTGACCCCAATCATCCGACAACAACCGTCACCGCCGGTCTTGACTCAAGAGAGGTAAAGCTCATTATGGAGAAAGCGCCAAGTATCGATATATATGGTATTAATACTTATGGAGATATTGGGATTGTAAAGGATACTATACGCGCTGCAGGATGGAAAGGCCCTTATATCATCAGTGAGTGGGGACCCACCGGCCACTGGGAGGTAGCCAAGACCATGTGGGGAGCACCCGTAGAGCAAAGCAGCTCGGAAAAAGCAGTATCTTACCGGAACAGATATAAAGATTATATTGCGAGTGATAAGGAGATGTGCATAGGATCTTACGTGTTCCTTTGGGGCCAGAAACAGGAAACAACCTCTACCTGGTATGGTATGTTTTCCAACGAAGGCTACTCTTCCGAAGCAATCAACGTACTGGAAGAGTTATGGACAGGAAAAATACCCGATAACCGTGCTCCGGGTATTGAAAAAGTAATGCTGAACGGAATGGTAAAGGGAGACAGTATCCTACTAACTGCAGACCATATGTATGAAGCTGAGGTGTTCATCAATGATCCCGACGGGGACGACATGAAGTACATCTGGGAAGTGGTGAAAGAAAGCCAGGACATCAAAGCCGGTGGTGATGCAGAAACAAGACCCCCTTCTGTGAAAGGTCTCGGTGTGAAGAAAAAGGGAAATACAGTGAAGTTCAGAGCGCCTGTAGATGAAGGACCCTACCGCCTATTCTTTTTCGCCTATGATGGCAATGAGCATTATGCCTATACCAATATACCATTCTATGTGATGCCTGCTTCCGATGATGATCAGGAAGGAAGACCCGTCACCTTTAAAAAACGGAGCCTGTAAATAAAAAATAAGATAATTATTTAGGTTATTGTATTTTTTACAAAATGTATTACTTTAGTAACCGCTTACCAGCAATTCTTTAGACCGAACGATCATCCGACCTATATGACCTCACTCAAAAACCCTATTCTGTATGGTTTCTTGCTCCTTTTGGTGCTGAGCGGCCTACAGGTAAAGGCACAAGTGCCTGACACCACCCTGCAGAAGCTGGGAATCATGCCGAAGGAAGAACCCAGTCCGTTGAGAAAGATTACGGTATCTGGTTTCTACAGGTTCTTTGGCACGCTTACCCAGCACGAAGAGCCCTACCTCCTCAACCCGGTAATCAATGACACTGTGCTTAGCCGCCAGTTGTTCATTGGTGATGATAGCCAGCTGCCGAATTTCCAGCTGAATATTGCCGGCAGACCATCCAATAAGACCTCCTGGTCATTCGATGTGTTTGCCTTTCAGTTCTTGCAAGGAGCCCTGGGAACTACTTATGGACAACAAATACCTGACAGTCTTCGCCCTTCTTTTCAGGACCCTTTGTCCGGAGCGAGACTGGGCGGGAGTATGAACCTCAACCTGGGTATCAATTTCACCGGATCCCACGAAACGGATGTGGGAATATTTACGCTGAAGGCTGGTGGTATACAGTGGGTCAGATTGTCTGATCTGACCATGGCAGGCTTCAGAGGTTATAACCGTTTCACGGTCTTTGAAAGGAACCCCTGGGATCCGGTCGGAGCAGCTGTAGACAGCAGGTATGAAACTTTTTTCAACGACGGCGGCATCAACCAGGATACACGCTGGGGGAACCGCGCCTTTCAGGGTGTAGTGCTTGAAGGCGCCTCGCTGCCGGGCGACCTGTCGTTCACCGCCATGGTAGGTAAAACGGAATTCAACGGAGGCTTTGCCCCCTGGCCGAGTTATACGTATGGTGGTAAATTGCATAAGACGACCAGCGCTGGATATGTGGGCATCAACACCATCAATTCCAATGCATGGGCCGATAGCCTTGCACTGGAAAGAGTCGGCTTTGATATGGTTACCGCTGAGATCAGCCAGAACATCATGGGTTTCAACCTGCATGTGGAAGGCGGTACCGGTCAATATGTGAGTCCGAATGTCAATGACGGTTGGGGCGGACTCGTCTCTGCCACGGTCACTACGCCAAAACACAAGACCATTCCGCAAGTCAGCCTGCACTATTTCTATATCAGCCCGAAGGTGATCAACAACAACTCGATCTTCCTGAATACCTCTATTGTTGAATACAACCCCACCAACCTTCCGGCCGGAACCATAGGAAGTACTTCGGTACTACAGCCATTCGGTAGTTCCATGCTGCGCATCGGACAGATGACGAATAACAGGCAGGGAATCGATATGAATATTGAACATGCATTGGGCGATTTCCGCTTCAATGTTGGTTTCTCCAGCCAATCTGAACTCGAACCCATAGCATCCACCATTACCTTCGGACACCCGGTCAATCAATTGACAAGGTCCCGCTTATGGCGCTGGGTCTTTCCTACAGAAGTAGGACCCTACCAGCGATACAATGTAATCTTCCGCGATGTGTATGAAGTGGTCAACCTGGCAGATGACAGCTCAGGGGTAGTAGTGAATAAAAAGCATTTCAACATATTCGAACCACAGATCAAATACAATACAAAAATATTTAATAAAGACCTCTATGTGTACTACCTGGGATACTACAGTAGCGTACAACGTGCATGGTCTGCCTTTTTGGTTACCAATGAAGAAGCCTACATCAGACAGTATGCCTCTGAGTTCGAAGCCTATCTTACCGTTTCCGATATCATTGTACTGAGTGGCTACTTTGGTTATGAAAGAACCCTTGGTAATTACCTTACCGATATCAATGAAGAAACAAGGCGACCCAGGAACCAGACCGGTACCGGATATGGTGTCGGAGTTGATGTGGATCTGGGACGCAATGCCCAATTGTATGTGAGGAACCGCTGGTTCGCTTTTGAAGATGAAAGTTTCCCTCTCGATAAATTCAAAGGACAGGAAACATTGGTTGAACTAAAAATATTTTTCTAGTGAAAAGAACTACTATATACATGATCATCTCTGTGCTGTTCATTGCCTTTGAACCGGCTATGGCACAGAATACGCCACCCAAATTCAGTGTGAATGGCGCCGCGAGGTCTATCTTCTTCTTAGACGATCTGCAACAAGACCTTGCCGAACCGGATACCATTACGGGTCCAAAACAGAATTCAGCTCATGCCATGGTGGATGTAGGCATCAATGTGCGTCCAGCCGATAACCTGGAAGTACAGGGCATGGTGCGGATTAGAAATGACTTTGGCGGGTTCTGGGGAGCCGGTGTCACATTCGATGTCAGACAACTCTATGTGAAAGGCGTTGTAAAAGATATTGTCCGTTACCAGCTGGGTGATATCAATTACCAGCTTACCCCCTACACTTTCTACAACAATGACCAGGAGCTATATGCCACTGCTCCGGTCCTGTTCAGTCATCTGAGCGATGCAGTGAACTACGACAACTTCTATAACATAGGCAACTCCTGGAGGCAACAGGGTGCAGCAGTAGACTTCGGTCTGAACTTCAAGTCCATCGTAGAATCGGTAGACTTCAACCTGTTCACCAGCAGGGTGCTCCCTTCGAATGCTTCTACGGTGAGCGACAGGCTGTTCTCCACCTTCAATATGCAGGTGGTGCAGAGCAAGAATGTAACCCTGGGTTTCAACTATGCCAACCTCTACGACCTGGCAGGTACTTCCAGAAATGACATTCTTTTGAATAACCCCGTAATCACCGGAACAGCCAATGTAAATTACAATATCGGTTCCATTACTCTTCGGGGTGAACTGGAAACTGGTACATCCTCCACCACCTATATCGAGGCAACCGATGCACCTGAGTGGAGCGATGGCTTCTTCGATGGACGCATCCACGTCACTTACGACCCGGTGAATGTGACCCTCACCGCCGGATTCAAAAGTGTGGGACCCGAATTCAGAAGTCCGGGCGCCCAAACCAAACGCATCAATTTTGGCGCACTTCCGGCAGCCTTCGACCGTATCACCAACGACCAGGTGCTGCGGCCACTGACCATGCTGGACATTGTCAGAGAGACTTCATTGTTCAACCTGCAACTGCAGAATGGCCTGATGGCTTATGACCCGCGCTATGATAATATTACTCCTTACGGGGCTGCAACTCCGAACCGACAAGGCTTCCATGTAGGCCTGGGTTATGTGATCCCCGGCGACTGGATGGAGCTGGGAGCAACCATGCATGCATTGACCGAAGTAAGGGGTCAGGGTACCACCAATTTGAGATCTTTCAACAGAATCGAGGCTGAAGCTGTTATACATGCAGGAGAAAAGTTCTTTGCGAATGAAAGACTACTGGATATTTCCTTCAATTCGCGCTCAGATGCCACCAGCAGGGCAGCAGAGATTGATGGTATTCCGGTAGTAGACCTCTCCACCCAGGTATTGGGCGTGGGCATTGAAGCAGAGATTATCTCGCAACTAGATATTGTGGTGGGTTTCCAAAGTCATACCTACTCAGGATTTGAATTCAGCAATGTGACCGACAATTTCGGTCAGATTATCAATTTCCGTGAACTGGAAGTGGATGGCAGTCAGCAGATGCTAGGTGCAGGACTCCGGTTCAGGTTCTCAGACAAAGCTTATCTTACCGGACAATGGTCATCATTCAGCACCGTTGATACACTGAACGAGATTCTCCCCGATTACGACATCAATACAATTTCCATGATTTTCTCAATGTATTTCTAATGAAAAGAACAAGATTATTTATGATGCTGTCAGCATTTGCGTTGCTGTCAGCCTGTCAGAAGGAGACCGATATTTTTGACGGTCCTTCATTGAATGACATTTACGGCGAATTCAGTTTGCTGCAACCTCTCGAAGTGACCGATGATGCCATCGATTTCGCTGCCGGAGAATTGGCGGTGTTCACTGCCAGCTTCTCCAAGAATGTGAACTGGACCATCCGGATTACCGGGAACGAATCGGGAGCAGTAAAGGAGATATCAGGCTTCTCCAATATCCTGTCTGCTGATAATGCCACCTGGAACGGCTCCACTACCAGTCTGCCCATGTTCAGGGCCGAAGATTGTTCTGTTGAGCTCTTCTTCGAGAACGAAGAAGAGACCTATTCTCTGTCCCTGTCGGTGGTCTCCCCTAAAGTGAATACCGGCCTCTTGCTGGAGGATTTTGAAGGAGCCTGGAATCCGGGATGGGGTTCTTTTGTGCAGTCTGGTGCTGATATGAGCTTTGTGATCAAGGATGATGGACAGGCTGCTCAGGGAAGCCAATACTATGATATGGGCGGCGAAGTTGGATGGGACTACCTGATCGGACTTATCGATATCCCGGGCTCTGCCTATGGCGCTCCTACTTTCGATCTCTCCGCTAACCCTGATAATGTATTCTTCAATGTGCTTTTGGCTAAGCAGCCCGGTTTGAATAATGCAATCGTGTTGTTCCAGTTCCGGGAAGATGACAATGGCGATGGGGTATATACTGAAGGAGAAGAAGATATGTTCTCTCTGGAACTCTTGCTGAATGGCGAAAATGGATGGCAACTGGTTTCCAAGAAATATGCTGACCTTGTCACCCTGGTAAATGGTGCCCCTGCAGCTGCTATCGGAAACGGCATCAATGAACCTGATAAGCTCTTTCAAGTGTCTATACTCATGCTGGCTAATCCGGCAACCGGTTATTCTCAAGCCTTGATGGATTACCTGATTTTCACCGAAAACGCGCCACTTGAGCCATGAGAAAACCTGCCCAATACCGATTGCTTTTTGTCATGACCATGATGGCTGTAGGCTTCCAGGCCTGCACCGTACAGCAAGTAGCACTTTATGACCAACCCAGCAGCACCGATACGCTGGACCACATAGGCAGCTTCTACGGACTCCATATCTGGGAAGATAAAATCAATTCAGAAGTCTGGTACTCACCGGAAGACACTGTAGAATGCCTGCAGGTAACCAATGTGTTCGATGAAAAGGCTGGTAGTGAAGGTGCGCTTCTTATTACCTGGAATAAACAAGCAGGTTGTACCTGGCTGGGACTCGGTATAGGATGGGATGGATGGGCCAGCAAGAACCTAAGAGAAATCTATGATAAGGCAGCCATACAGTTTATGGTTAAAAGCCCCAGTGGCAATTTAAACAGCTTACCCTGGGCCATGGCGCTGGAAGATTACAGCGGCGGACAAGCATGGGCAGGGGTTTTTAGCAGTTTTATAGAAAACAATACAGTGACAGAAGAGTGGACGCGCGTACAGGTTCCACTAACTGCCTTCGATATCAATCAGTTCAATGCGGATATTTCTACCGTCAAACAATTGCTGATACAATTCGAATCTGATGGTTCCGTATATATCAACGACTTAAAAGTTGTTCCAATTGAAGGTGGTTTTATCAAACATGCTGAAGTACCGTACCTGCCAACTATGCCCGCAACAACGCTATCCGTTCAGGAGAACAATAGTCCACTGGAGATGGAGCATGGTAAGGTTTGGCTATCAGCCACCGATGGACATCTACTGATGGTAGCAGAAGTAGAGGATGCAACGCCTCTCATGAATAAGCGCAAGGATGGTGAAATATGGAACGGTGATGCGATTGAACTTGCCTTCTCAACCAATCCCGATGTGTATACCCAGCGCAAATCTTACTACCTCACCGACAGGCATGTCATTATTCGTGCAAGCAGTGAGCCCATGATCTGGGATGTGCAACGCAAGAAAGCGTTGAACGGGAAAGTCAATGTCACTGAAACTGCGACCGGATACGTAATCACGGCTGAAATTCCTTACAATGAACTCGATGTACTGCCGCTTATTCCCGGCGAGACCTATGGTCTGGAAGTAGCCATTGACAATAGCGACAACGGAGAAGAGCGACTGGAACAGTACCGTTGGAATAACCCGGGCAACGAAGGGTTCCACCAAACCCCTGGTATGTGGGGCAACATGACAATTGGACCTGGTTTATCTGCCAGATAATATTGATGACCATGAAAAGATATATAATATTATTACTTGTTTCTATTACAACAACAGGTTTTTTAGGGTGCGAGCAATCTGACCCGGAAGATGTTCTGGGAAGGATTGGAGATGTAGTCTATTTTTCGGGGTATGAATGGGATGTCAAGATTTATGAGAACACCCAGCAAGGTCCCGGTCCGAACTGGTTCTCCGGGCATTATGAAGATGTCTGGGTAGACGAGAAAGGATACCTGCATATGCGTATCTCGAATCGGGATGGCAGATGGTGGGCGTCCGAAATAGTAGGGCGTGATAATATCGGATTTGGCACCTACACCTGGGTAGTACAGGGCGACCTGGAGAACATTCCTGAGAATATCGTGCTGGGACTCTTCAGCTGGGATAACAATACTTTCCAGGAAGAAGCCAACAGTGAAGTGGACATTGAATTTGCCAAATGGGGAGATGCCACTACCAACAAAACATTGCACTATTCTGTGCAACCTGTAAGCTTTGGTCCGGTGTACCCCGAAAGGAGTTTTGCACCAGAAACACCGGCAGGCAGCCTGATTGGTGTGAGTACCCATTCCTTCCTGTGGACAGATTCCATCATTGAATGGAAAAGCTACACGGGCGAAGGCATTGACCCCGCCAACCAGATTGCGGAGTGGACCTTCACCCTCGATAATCCGGCTCGCGTAAAAAATGAAAATGGTTTATCATCTGATCCGGTTATTATTCCGAGTCCGGGTGCTACCACCAATGCACGCATCAATTTCTGGATCATGCCATGGATCAGTCCGGCACCGACAGATAATTCTGAGCACGAAATTGTAATACGCTCATTTACCTATACGCCCCTCTAAACCCATAGATGAAGCAATTATTCCTTTGGAGTCGTGCATGGATGCTGATAGCCGGCAGTAGCTTGGCAGCTTTGTCCAGTACACAGGTAACAGCCCAACAAGCTACCGTACAAATATTTACAACCGCCAAAGGAACCGATTTGCGTTTGAGTTTAACCGGCACAGCAGCTATGCGACCGGCAGATCAGGCGCTGGAATCTGATGTTTCCATTTTCGTTTATCCGGAGCTCACCTTTCAACAATTACACGGAATTGGTGGAGCAGTTACCGATGCCAGCGCAGAGGTATTTGCCAAGCTGTCGGCACCGGTTCAGGAACAACTCATCAACGCTTATTTCGATACTGAAGATGGCATTGGCTATAACCTCGTGCGCGTTCCCATCCACAGCAGTGATTTCTCCAGTGAAAGTTTTACCTATGTGGAAGAAGGCGATGCTGATCTCTCCACCTTCAACATTGCACATGACCGCCGGTATCGGTTGCCGATGCTACAGCGTGTGCAAGAAAAGGTAGGTAAAGGGATGTTGCTGTATGCCAGTCCCTGGAGTCCTCCTCCTTTCATGAAAAGCAATGGCAGCATGCTGCAAGGCGGTTCTCTGTTGCCCGAATTTGCCGAAAGCTGGGCGCAATACTACGTGCGTTTCATTCAGGAATATGAGCAAGAAGGCTTTCCTGTATGGGGCATTACCATCCAAAATGAACCCATGGCAGTGCAAAGGTGGGAGTCCTGTATTTACACCGCTGCCGAAGAAAGGGATTTTCTGAAATACCACCTAGGACCGGCCATGCATAAGGCTGGCTATGCCGATAAAAAAATCATTGTCTGGGACCATAACCGCGACCTGATTTTTCAGCGGGCAGGCATCATTTTCAATGATCCCATAGCGGCGGCGTATGCCTGGGGAATTGGCTTCCACTGGTACGAAACATGGGCAGGCGGCGAACCAATGTTCGGCAACCTCCGCAGAGTTAAAGAGGCTTTTCCTGATAAGGAACTCATATTTACAGAGGGATGTGTGGAACGTTTCGACAGAGAAAAACTCCAGTACTGGCCCAATGCAGAAAGATACGGGCGATCCATGATCAACGATTTCAATGAAGGTACTTCGGCCTGGACAGACTGGAATATTTTGCTGGATGAAAACGGAGGTCCCAACCATGTAGGTAATTTTTGCTTTGCCCCTATTCATGCCGACCTTGCCGGAGACAGCATTATCTATACACCTTCCTACTACTACATCGGCCATTTTTCCAAATTCATCCGACCAGGGGCTACCAGATTGGGCAGCTCCAGCAGCAGGAGCCACCTGATGGCTACCTCTTTCCGCAACACCGATGGCAGCATTGTCACTGTAGTGATGAATGCTACCGACCAGCCGGTTAATTATCAGCTGTACATTGGTGGCGTGATGACCGACCTGGTTATCCCCGCGCGCGCCATGCAGAGCCTAGTGTTGTAGTATTTTTGTACTATTGCTTTCCCTGTATTTTTTTTGCTACTATGTTAGGTTTCTATACTTATTGTTACATTTACAAAAAGTATTAGCACACAGTCTGTGAACTCATTATAAATTGATAAACCTTAAACCTGTAAAGCAATGAACAACAAAGGATACCAAACCATGCTTATCGCGCTTATCGTAGCGCTGGGTGGGCTGCTCATGGGGTTTGACGCATCGGTCATCTCGGGCGTTATCCGTTTTATCGAAGTGGACTTTGAACTGACCAAACTCCAGATTGGGTGGTCAGTGAGTTCCCTGACATTGACAGCGACCCTTGCCATGTTGGTTTCCGGACCATTGAGCAATAAAATCGGGCGCAGAAAAGTGCTGACATATGCTGCCATCCTGTATGCCATATCCGCTATTGGTTCCGCCCTCTCACCCGACTTCGTAAGTCTGGTCATTTTCCGGATGATTGGTGGTTTCGGTGTGGGTGCATCGCTCATTATTGCCCCTATGTACATTGCCGAAATTGCTCCCCCGCACCTGCGGGGAAGAATGGTATCCTTTAACCAGTTGAATATCGTTATCGGTATATCGCTGGCCTTTTTTACCAATTATCTTATCCTGCAATGGAGCCAGTCAGACAGCAGCTGGGCAAGGCAATTGAAATTTGATGAATACACCTGGCGGTGGATGCTGGGACTGGAAACCCTGCCTGCTATTCTGTACTTCTTTGGCCTGTTCTTCGTTCCGAAAAGTCCGCGCTGGCTGATACTCAAAGGTCGCTTTGATGAAGCGAAGGTTATCATGACCCGGTTTACTTCAGAAGAAATAGCTACACAAGAACTGGAAGCCATTAGGAAGAGCCTGGAGGAAGACGTAAAAAAACACGAGAAGGTAACGGTGAGAGATTTGTTCCAGCCGGCCATGCGACTCGTGCTCACCATCGGTATCGTTGTTGCTGTACTGCAACAAATAACCGGTATTAACTCTGTTTTCTTTTACGCTCCGATGATTTTTGAGCAATCGGGTATTGGTACAGATGCTTCCTTTGTGCAGGCCATCCTAGTCGGACTCATCAATCTGGTATTCACTGTACTCGCAATATTGTTTATCGACAAACTGGGTCGTAAGCCGCTGCTCATTTTCGGTGTAGCCGGTATCGCCCTCTCCATGTTTGTTCTTTCCTACGGATTCAAGAGCGCTACTTATTCCCTCACAAGTGAGTCCATCGAAATGCTGGAAGATGCCGGCGTGAAAGAGCAACTGGCACCTATGATCGGTTCTACCTTCACCAGCGATGTGGACTATAAGCGCGCATTGGAAAGTACCCTGGGTATAACCACTGCCAAAGAGCAGGAATCGGCATTGCTTACTGCTGCCATCAGCATGAACCCCGGGCTCATATTATTTGGTATCCTCGGTTTTGTAGCATCCTTTGCCATCTCCATCGGGCCTGTTATGTGGGTGCTCTTCTCTGAGCTCTTTCCCAACAGGATTCGCGGTCTTGCCATATCTTTCGTCGGTCTGATCAACTCGGCAGTAAGCTTTCTCATTCAACTGATATTCCCCTGGGAGCTGAATACCCTGGGCAGTGCTACTACCTTCCTTATTTACGGCTTATTTGCCGTAGCAGGCTTCCTGTTTATTTTACGTTACGTTCCCGAAACAAAGGGAAAAACCCTGGAAGAACTGGAAAAACAATTAGTAAAAGATTAATATATAATGAAATATTTCCTTCCCATTATCTTATTACTGTTCGCCACTGCGTCGTGTAAACAGGAAAAAGAAAAAGCCACCGAACCTGTCACCAGCAAGGTGGAGTTGCAACATGGTAGCGACGGATATCAGTTGCTGGTGGACGGTGCTTCCTTTTATATACATGGCGCCGGACTGGAATTCGGAAGCATTCCGGAATTAGCCAAACACGGTGGCAATGCCTTCCGCACCTGGCGTACCGATAATGGACAACGCTCAGGAAAAGCCGTACTGGATGAAGCACAAGCGCACGGTTTGAAAGTAATGATGGGCATAGAAGTTGCCCGGGAGCGGCATGGTTTCGACTACAACGATACAGCCGCAGTGCGCCGGCAACTGGAAGATATCCGGCAGCAGGTGATGGAATTGAAAGACCATCCGGCGCTGATTATCTGGGGCATTGGCAACGAACTGAACCTGCGCGCCACCAATCCGAAAGTTTGGGATGCCGTCAACGAAATTTCTAAAATGATACACAGTATCGACACCAACCACCTTACCACTACCTCGCTTGCAGGTATCAGCAAGGAACTGGTGGACGATATCAAGGAAAGAGCTCCGGACCTGGATTTACTCAGCGTACAGATGTATGCCGATATCGTTAATCTGCCTGCTTACATCGACAGTTGCGGCTGGGACGGCGCCTACCTCGTAACAGAATGGGGTGCAACCGGTCATTGGGAAGTGCCGCTTACCGAATGGGGTGCGCCGGTGGAAAATAACAGCACAGATAAAGCCCGCTTTTACAAGGAACGCTTCCTGACTGCTATCGACAGCCAGCGGGAACAATGCGTAGGCTCCTTTGTATTTCTTTGGGGACAAAAGCAGGAAAGAACTCCTACCTGGTATGGTGTATACCTGGAAGATGGCTCCTCCACAGCATCTGTAGATGTGATGCATTACCTGTGGAATGGCAGCTGGCCCGAAAACCAGAGCCCGGCTATCGACTCTGTGCGACTGAACGGACAACGTCCCGGCGAGAATATTTACCTGAAAGCAGGCAGCAGTTATCCGGCAGCGGCCTGGACCACTGACCCGGATAATGATGCCATCACCTATAAATGGTACATCATGAAAGAAAGTACCGACCTGGGAGATGGCGGCGACCTCGAATCTGTTCCGGAGGTGCTGGAAGGCTATATTACGACAGCTCAACAAGCTGCTGTTGAAATGCGCGTACCGGAAGAAACGGGAGCCTATCGTTTATTCATGTACGCTTACGATGGTCAGGGTAATGCCGCTCATGCCAACATCCCCTTTTTTGCTCAATAATGGACCTACACTACTGAAGTAATGCTCGATACAATAAAGTCAATAAATACCGATTCCAATAATGGCCAACAAGGCACAAATGATTACCTTAATGCCTCAAGGAATGGTACAATGGACGAACTGCAAAGAACAATAATTAACGGCGAGGTCTTCTACTGCATCCGCGGATACGACAGGATGCGGCCGTTTTTCATGAATATCGTCAGCGATACGGATTTGTGGATGTTCATTTCCAGCAAGGGAGGATTAAGTGCCGGCAGAATCAATGCTGATCACGCCATCTTTCCCTACTATACAGATGATAAGATTACAGATTTATCGGAAGTAACCGGCAGCCTGTCGTGGTTCAAACTGCAACGCGGTAATGGTGAGTCCTATATGTGGCGGCCCTTTCTGGATGGATTTGGTACTAACAAACATGTAGAAAGAAACATATATAAATCTATTTACAATAATAAAGTCATTTTCGAGGAGCGACACCTGTTATACAATTTGCGTTTTCGGTACGGGTGGTACTTCTCCGATCATTTCGGACTGGTAAGGGAAGCCGAACTCGTCAATGAATCCGATACTGAGATATCGATAAACATGCTCGACGGCGTGCAGAATATCCTGCCTGCAGGCGTAACGGAACAATTGCAAAACTGGAGAAGTAATCTGGTGAATGCCTATCGCAAAAGTGAGTTAGCGAATCATTCGAATGTGGGTATTTACTCTTTGAGTGCCCGCATCATCGACAAGCCGGAACCCAGTGAATCGCTGCGGGCCACCACAGCGTGGTCAGTAGGGTGGGAAAATCCTACCATTCTGCTCAGCACCCAACAGGTGCGCTCGTTCATCAACGGCATCAATCCGGTGCAGGAAAATGATATGCGCGCAGAACCAGGCGGTTACCTGCTGCACAAGGAATGCACCTTAGGCGCCGGTAAAAATAAAAAATGGCTGATTGTACTGGAGACAGACCAGGGGGTAGAAGATATTATCCGCTTACAGGATGAACTGGCCAGCCACAGCGACCTGTTTTCTAAAGTGCATGAAGATATTCATAAAGGCAACAACCAGCTACATGAATACCTGCTGTCGGCAGATGGTATCCAGGAGTCCAACGACCACCTCAGCAGTGCCCGCCATCTCAGCAATGTGTTGTTCAACAGCATGCGGGGCGGATTATTCCCCAATGGTTACACTATAGATATTAAAGATTTTTGCAATTATTTGCACCATCACAATAAACTCGTCGCGGAAGCACATGTAGAAGGCCTTTTGCAACAGGGAGATTCCCTGAACAGGAAAGCACTGCTGCAGTATTGCGAAGCCACCGGCGATGTTGCCCTTTATCGGCTCACCAAAGAATACCTGCCGTTATTTTTCAGCAGAAGACACGGTGATCCCAGCAGACCCTGGAATGTGTTCAACATCAATACCAGAGGTGAGGACGGCAGTCGCATTCTGGACTATGAAGGCAACTGGCGCGATATCTTCCAGAACTGGGAAGCACTGGCAGTATCTTTCCCCGGTTTTATTGATGCGATGATTGCGCGTTTCCTGAATGCCTCCACAGCAGATGGCTACAATCCTTACAGAATAACCCGCAATGGCATTGACTGGGAAATCATAGAACCACATGACCCCTGGTCGTTTATAGGATACTGGGGCGACCATCAGATTATTTACCTGCTCAAGCTGCTCGAACTATCCGAAAAATATTATCCCGGGCAACTGGCAGGTGCAATAGGGGAAGCTGCATACTGTTTTGCGAATGTCCCCTATCGCATACAACCTTTCGAGGCCATTCTCCGCGACCCGCAGGACACCATTGTATTCGACGATGCCGAACAATTCATTATCGACGGAAGAGTAGAAGCCGCAGGTGCCGATGGAAAACTCCTCTGGAACTGCGAAGGCATTATCATCCATACCACACTGGGTGAAAAATTACTGATTCCATTGCTGGCCAAACTCAGTAACTATATCCATGAAGGAGGTATCTGGTTGAATACCCAGCGACCTGAATGGAATGATGCCAACAACGCGCTGGTTGGTAACGGCGTATCGATGGTAACACTCAACTACCTGCGCAGGTACATCGAGTTCCTTCAGCCGGTGTTCAGAGACATCAAAGAACTCAATGTAGCATCGGAAGTAAAAGGATGGCTGCAGGAACTCCGCAGCATCTTTGAAGAATTCTCCGGCCGCAAGCCCATGGGAATGGACAACGATGTGCGCATGGAAATGATCAACAGACTCGGTCATGCAGCACAACATTACAACCAGCAAGTGTACGCCGGACTGTCGGGCTATATCGCTCACCTTTCCGGAGCTACCATAACAGGCTTCTTCGATTTGACACTTACCTTCATCGACTATACCATTGCGGTCAATAAACGCCAGGACAAGCTGTTCCATGCCTACAACCTCCTTTCTCTGAATGGAAATACTTCGGCATCTGTGCAACACATGTACCTGATGCTGGAAGGCCAGGTGGCAGCACTCAGCTCCGGCACCCTGAGTACCGCAGAAGCAGTGGCCCTGCTCGACGCGCTCAAGGAAAGTGCGCTGTACCGGGATGATCACTACAGTTACCTGTTATACCCTGACAGGCAGCTGAAACCTTTCCTGGAAAGAAACAATATTCCCGCGGAGCAAATCAAACCCACATCCATCATTCCGGTACTTGCTGATGTTCCGCTCAACGGAATTGTGCAGCGCGATATCCATGGTAACTATCATTTCTACAAAAACCTCAGTAATGCTGATGACCTGAAAGGGGCTATTGAACACTTTGAAATAAAATTTGGGAAAACACTCGATCCCAAGGCGCACATAGAACTGTTATACCTCTTTGAAATGGTATTCCAGCATGAAAAATTCACCGGAAGGTCTGGTACCTTTTATGGCTATGAGGGACTCAACTGTATCTACTGGCATATGGTTTCCAAGCTACTGCTCGCGGTGCAGGAACAGATTATTGCTGCCCATGAGAAAAAGGAGCCATCAAGTTATCTCGACCGGCTGGTAGAACACTATTACGAAATCAGAGCGGGTATCGGTTTGAACAAGACACCGGAGTTATACGGTGCATTCCCCACTGATCCGTATTCTCATACCCCCGGCAACAAGGGTGCACAACAACCCGGAATGACCGGACAGGTGAAGGAAGATATCATCACCCGCTTCGGGGAACTGGGCGTATCGATAGAAAAGGGTTGTATCTCTTTCTCCGGTAGACTATTGCGCCAATCGGAATTTATTCCACAGGAAGACGGCAGCGCCACGCTTACGTTTACCTTCTGTGCAGTGCCTGTCGTTTACAAATTGAGTAAAGCCGATACAGGTATTACCATCCATCATGGAGCCGGCGATATGCTGAAGATTGCGGGAGCTACCATTCCGGCCGCAGAAAGCCGGCTGGTATTCGAACGCAATGGCGGCATACGGCAAATAGAGGTAAACATTCAACCCGAACTGGCGTGATTCCCTCCTACCCGGGGATTTAGCCTCTATAGACTAGTAGGTAAACCAACGTCTTACCCGAGGCAGGTTGAGGCAAAGAGCAATATATTTGTAATTGCCTGATGTTAATGACCAATGTATTAGTGCTGCATTTTAAGTGATTTAATAAACAATAGTATTGTATCTGTATAAATTATATATTTACTTCGTTACAGGACTGTTGGTAATAGGCCAGTTGCAATTATCGGCACAAACATATATGCCAGCAGAATGGGAAAAGCACGAGGGTACCTGGCTACAATGGCCACACGATAATACCTATGGCGCCGGCACACGCGATTACTTTGAATCGGCCTGGATAGAAATGACAAGGCATCTTATTAAAGGCGAGAAGGTCCATATTATAGCATACGATACCGACGAGCAATTACATATTGCAGAGGCGCTGGATTTGGCAGGTATAGCACTGGATAGTGTAGACTTCTTCATCCACCCAAGTAACGACTATTGGGTGCGCGATAACGGACCCATTTTTGTCTATAACGCCGAAGGTATTGTACAAATCACCGATTGGGGCTTTGACGGATGGGGCAATGATGCACCCTACGCCTTGTGTAATGAAATACCCCATCTTATTGGGAGTGATTTAGGAGCAACGGTGCTGGATGTGAACGTTGTAGTGCTGGAAGGCGGAGCGGTAGAACATGATGGCAACGGTACATTCTTCGGAACAGTCAGTTCTATTCTCGGCGACGGCAGGAATCCCGGGTTAACCGAAGCAGATATTGAAACCTATCTAAATACCTATCTGGGTTTTGAGCATTTTATTTGGCTGGAAGGTGCCCTCGGCGGCAGTTTTGATATTACCGATTCTCACATTGATGGTTTCCTTAAACTGCACGACAGCCAAACCATCGTCACAATGAATGATGCTGATCTTAACTATTGGTTTGTCAATGCCTCCGACCGAGACAAAATATCCAATGCCACCAATAAAGATGGTTTACCTTACAACTATGTTTTTCTGCCGCTGACCGACAAAAATGTGAAAACAGAGGATGGAGCCAATACCGGCTCTAAAGGCTCTTATGTGAATTACTATGTGGCCAATGCCGTGGTACTCGTGCCAATTTACAACGACGATAATGACAGCATAGCATTAGATATATTGCAAACTCTAATGCCCGACAAAGAAGTTATTGGCATCGATTGCCGAAACATGTTCTCTTGGGGAGGAATGGTGCATTGTGTTACCCAACAACAACCAGCCGGTCCGCTGGCAGCAACTACTCTTCCAATTAAGACACAAACAAACTTACAAATACAATGTTTCCCTCAACCGTTTTCATCAACAATCACCCTCCGCAGTCCTGAGATTATACGTGAACTATTTATATATGATTTGATGGGGCGATTAGTCTTTACACAACAAGTTGGAGCTGCCGATATTTCAATTGCTCCCGCGTTAGCCCCAGGCACCTATTTGCTGGAAGCCGTTACTGAATCAGGTATTTTTACTTCGGTTTGCATCAGGAATTGATTTTTAATTATACTTGCAGTACCACACATCCTGCCAAAGGCTTTTTAATTAACTTGCCAATCTTTCAGGATGAACCAGACCAATCACCTTTTTGATATTGCCTCCGAGCTGGTGCTCTATACCAACAGCCACCTCTTCCTTACGGGAAAAGCGGGCACAGGTAAGACTACCTTCCTGCGAAAAATCCAGCGGGAGTCGTCCAAAAAAACAGCTGTAGTAGCCCCTACCGGAGTGGCCGCTATCAATGCCGGCGGTGTAACCATGCATTCGTTTTTTCAGTTGCCCTTCGAACCCTTTGTTCCTGCGCGCGGTTTTGCTCCGGAACATACGTCCGTAGCCAACATCAATAACCTGTTCAAAAAGATACGGCTGAGTGCTGTGAAGCGGGAGGTACTGGAAGAACTGGAATTGCTGATTATCGATGAGGTGAGTATGCTGCGCAGCGATCAGCTCGATTGCATAGATACCATACTGAAAGGCGTTCGTAGGAACCAGCGACCCTTCGGAGGTGTGCAACTCCTGCTCATCGGTGACCTTTATCAGTTGCCTCCTGTTGTGACCGACAGCGACAAGCAGATACTGGACGATCACTATGCCAGTCCGTTTTTCTTTGAAGCCAAAGCACTGCAAACGACACCCTTATTGCACGTAGAACTCGACACGGTATACCGCCAACAGGAACAGCGCTTTGTAGATCTGCTGAATAAAGTACGCCACAATACCCTCGATGCTGATGACGTGGCACTGCTGCGCGAACGTTACGCGCCCCACTTCCGCCCCGACAGTAATGACACCTACATTACCATTACTTCGCATAATTACAAAGCCGATGCCATCAACCAGCGCGAGCTGCAATTGCTGGAAGGAGAGCGCCATGTATTCACGGGGGAGTTAAGCGGTGACTTCGGTGAAAAGAACTTCCCCACCGACAAAGAACTGGTACTCAAAACGGGTGCTCAGGTGATGTTTGTGAAAAACGATGTAGGAGAACAGCGCCGCTACTACAATGGCAAGCTGGCCATTGTGCAGCGCATCCATGGCAATGAAATCACGGTTTGCATGAAAGACGACGGCACGGAGCTGGTGCTGCAGCAGGAAGAGTGGAAAAACATACGCTATACCTTCAACAAGGAAACAGATACCATGGAAGAAGAGGAGCTCGGCAGCTTCCGGCAGTATCCGGTCCGTCTGGCGTGGGCCATCACCATTCACAAAAGCCAGGGTCTTACTTTCGATAAGGTAGTTATCGATGCCGGGCAGAGTTTTGCCGCAGGACAAGTTTATGTGGCCCTCAGCCGTTGCACTACCCTGGATGGCCTGGTACTGCTGTCGCCCATTCACAGCGGCAGCATCAGTACCGAACCGCGCATAGTAGAATTCTCTGCACGCACCACACCATTGCCCATGATGGAAGAAGTGCTGAAAAAAGAGAAAAAAACATATATGAATGATCGCCTGCTACGCGCTTTCGAGTTGCAGGCT
This sequence comes from Bacteroidetes bacterium UBA3022, assembly GCA_002346225.1. GTDB lineage: Bacteria > Bacteroidota > Bacteroidia > Chitinophagales > BACL12 > UBA11426. Next base: position 45,585 of record DDYY01000085.1, on the reverse strand, counting down.
GTCATGGAGCCACTCAAATTGTTTCCTGAACTGCTGATGAGCAAGGACGTTCCGCAAAAACAAGCGACCTATCAGCAGGCACAGCAGATGCTTGCAGCTGCGCTGGAGATGGATGCTGTTGTTGCGCGCTTTCGCCTGCAACTGCAGGAACTACTGGAAGCAGATTCCCCCGACATGGTACAACTGCAGGACCGGGTGAGCAAGGCTACGCACTGGCTGGCCGCGCAATACGGGCAGAAGATACTGCAACCCATGGCCGAGCACCTGGATGTCATGCAGGGAGCGAAACGCATCAAAGGATATCTCAAGGAAATCAAACGGATATATGCCATCCTGCTCCAGTACATGCAGCAACTCAGCCATCTGGATTACCACGGACATCGGTTTATCAAAGAGGGAGAGCTGGACACTTATCTTCCCCAACAACATCCCCCGACAGCCAAAGCGCGGAAGAGCAAGGGAGAAAAAGCACCCAAGGGAGCCACCTACATCCTTACCTATGAAATGTTCCGCGCCGGAAAAAGTCCGGAGGTCATTGCCGCAGAACGCAACCTGGCACCTACCACCATCGAATCGCACCTGGCACGGCTGGTAGGCGAAGGCAAACTGCTGGTGACAGAAGTGTTGAATGAAGAAAAAATAAATGTGATAACTGCTGCTATAAGGTCGGAACCGCAGCTCAGTCTTACAGACCTGAAAAGAAAATTAAGCGATGATATTTCCTTTGGTGATATCAGAACGGTACAAAGCCATCTGGCCTTGTCAGATAAATAAATCCTTGCTCACTCCCAGCCACTCCAGGGCAGTACCATTCAGCAGGCGCTCTTTCACTTCCGCATCGTACGACATGCCTTCAATAAGCCTGCCGGGTTCGAGTTCACCCAAGGGGAAAGGATAGTCGGTACCCAGTGCCAGTTTATCGGCACCAAACAGCTGCACGAGGTAGTCGAGCATGTCGGAATCGTGTACCAGGGTATCCAGATAAAACCGATTCAGGTATTTGCGCGGATTGACAGGATTGTCGACAGCTACCAGATCGGGGCGTACGCGAAAACCGTGTTCTATCCTGCCGATGGTAGAGGGAAAAGAACCACCACCGTGGGCAAAAGCCACCTTGAGCCCGGGCACTTTTTCAAAAACACCCCCAAAAATCATGGAGCAGATAGCGCGCGATGTTTCCGCCGGCATTCCCACCAGCCATGGCAGCCAGTATTGCTTCATCTCTTCCTTGCCCATCATATCCCATGGATGGACAAACAGGGCGGCGCCCATTTCAGCAGCTGCTTCAAAGAAAGGCAGCAGCTCCGGCGCGTTGAGGTTCCAGTCGTTGACATGCGAACCAATCTCTATGCCGCGCAATCCGAGTACTTCCATGCATCGGCGCATTTCTTCAATGGCAAGTTGCGGGTCCTGCAAGGGAACGGTGCCCAGGCCGACAAATCTGTCGGGGTGCCTGCTTACCATTTCAGCGATGTAGTCATTCTGGAAACGACTTGTTTCCATGGCATGCTCTGCCGGGGCCCAATAATGAAACATCACCGGAATGACGCTGAGCACCTGCACATTCACTCCATGTTCGCGACAATCCTGAAGGCGGGTTTTGGGATCCCAGCAGTTGCTGGTCACTTCGCGGAAAAATTTATCGCCCTGCATCATGCGCGCACAGCCCGGACAGTAATGGTCGAGGTGTATGTAGCGCTTATCGAAAAACTTTTCACTCCACCGGGGCAGATGTTCCGGAATGATATGCGTATGTATGTCAATTTTTAACATGCTATTATTTATTCAACCAATCGACAGCAACGCCCTTTTGTTGCCGCAAGAAAGTTCCGGGATACCAGTTGGCACTCAGGGCCTCGACATGACCGTTCCGCATTTTTTACAGGTGCGCAGGTCTTCGCTGTTATAAAAAGTCTCCATCACCTTCGGCAGCTGGGCTACGATATCGGTCAGCTCAAAATAGTGTTCATACAGCAGGTTATTGCAGTTTTCACAATACCAGTGGAAGCCATCTTTTTCGTCCGGTTTCCGGTAACGCTCAATCACCAATCCTACCGTGTTGGCAGGTCGGCGGGGAGAATGGGGTACCCGCGGTGGCAGCAAAAACATCTCTCCCTCCTTGATAAGGATATCTCTGGGCTTGCCATCTTCCTGAATGCGCACGGTAATATCGCCTTCAATCTGCAGGAACAATTCCTCTCCTTCCTCCCAGTGATAGTCGTTTCTGGCATTGGGACCACCCACCACCATAACAATATAATCGTCGTTGGCTTTGTACACCTGTTGGTTGCCCACAGGGGGTTTCAGCTTGTCGCGGTTATCGTCTATCCACTGTCGGAGGTTGAAAGGTGCTGCTATTGGCATATCTTTGAAGCTTTAGTTGCAGTAAATTTAGAAGATTACCCACAGAATAGCCAATTCATGGAACTTTCACTTACAAATTACAACGCATTGGTATGCGGCAGCACGCAGGGAATAGGAAAAGCCGCTGCCATGGAGCTGGCGGGGATGGGTGCCACCGTGGTACTGCTGGCGCGCAATAAAGAAAAACTGGAAGCGGTGGTGCAGGAGCTGCCAGCAAACGAGGGCCAGCAACACCAGTTCATCGTTGCCGATTTCACCCAGCCCGAACTGGTGCGGGTGGCGGTAGAACAATTCCTGAAAGCATTCGCTCAGCCCATCCATATTCTGGTCAATAATACCGGCGGACCGGCAGCGGGACCCGTGAAGGATGCCACCGTAGCAGCCTTTATGGCGGCTTTCGATGCCCACCTCATCAACAACCACATTCTCGCCAGTCTGGTGCTACCGGGCATGCAGGAAAGCGGATACGGCCGTATCATCAATGTGATCTCCACCTCAGTGAAGGCTCCTTTACCGAATTTAGGTGTGAGCAATACCATCCGCGGCGCTGTTGCCAACTGGGCCAAAACCTTGGCTACAGAAGTAGGCCGCTATCAGATTACCGTCAATAACGTATTGCCCGGAGCAACTTCCACAGAGCGCCTGTCGAGCATTATAGCTAACAAGGCTAAAAAATCACAACAGGATGAAGCAGCCGCAGCGGCGGACATGCAGGCAGAGATTCCCCTGCGCCGCTTTGCAGCACCGGAAGAAGTGGCCAATGCCATCGCCTTCCTCGCCAGCCCTGCCGCAGCCTATATCAACGGTATCAACCTGCCGGTAGACGGCGGTCGTACCCCTTCGCTGTAAGTACTGTTAATGCTGGTGACCGCCCGGACCATGCACATGTCCGTGGTCCATTTCCTCCTGGGTCGCTTCCCGAACTTCCAGCACTTCTACGCTGAAAAAGAGGTCCTGACCTGCCAGGGGATGGTTGAAGTCGAGCAGCACTTCTGCTTCGTTCACTTCTGCCACTCTTGCCCTTACCAGGTTACCCTGCTGGTCGCGGAGGTTTACAATATTGTCAATTTCCAGCAGGTCTTCTGCCAGCTTTCCGTCAATGATGAAAATATCTTTCGGTACGTATTCCAGCGCCTTATCGTCGGGCAGACCATATGCATCTGCCGCAGCAATACCGAAGCTTACTTTGTCGCCAATGGTTTTACCTTCCAGGTTTGATTCAAAATCAGGAAGCAGGGAGCCCACTCCGTAGAGGAACACAAAAGGTTGCTCGTTATTTACCTGTTCGATCGTTTCGCCTGCGGCATCATTGCGCTGCAGCTTATACGCCAGGGAGACCACCCTGTTTTTCTCAATAATCATATAAAAAAGTGTTAAGAGGCAAAGGTAGGCAATAAATCAGGATGCCCTTTCGTTTTTTGGCCGCAGTAAATGGCGTTCAGGCCATGTTTTAAGCGCTATTATCTGTTACATCCCCTTAAAATACAGTAGCTTTGCAAGCGCTTTTAAAACCCTTAACTAAGATGAAAAAGATAGTTACCTCTCTCGTTCTGTTGCTGGCTATGAGCATGTCTGCATCCGTCATTCATGCACAGAAAAGCAGTGATGAAGTACTTTTTACCGTAGATGGTACACCGGTCACCAAAGGTGAATTCCTTTATGTGTACCAGAAGAATAATCCCTCCAAGAAAAACGACATGAGTCGCGAGAGCTTACAGGAATACCTGGATCTCTACATCAATTTCAAACTGAAAGTAGCAGAAGCACATGCCCTGCACATCGATACTACCCGCAAGGTGCGCGAAGAACTGGACAAATACGGCGATCAGCTGATCAAGTCCAACTTCGACAAGGAAGTGCTGGAACCGGCCATCCGCAAGCACTATGAGCGCATGAAGACCGAACGCATGGTGTACCATGTGATGCAGGGACTGGGCGCCAGCAGCACAGCAGAAGATTCCGCCAAGGCATTGATGCAGATATCCGAAGCCTGGCAGGCCGTACAAGACGGAACCGCTTTCGAAACAGTAGCCACGAATTATTCCACCGACCCCAACGCCGAAAAATCAGGTGGCAGGGTTGGCTGGGTGACCGGCTTCAGCATTCCCGATATGCATTTTGAAGACATGACCTTCGAAACGCCCATCGGTAAAGTATCTCCGATTTTCGAAACCAAATACGGCTATCACTATCTTACGGTTAAAGAGGAAAGACCTTCCAGCGGCAAAGTGAAAGTGCAGCACATTCTGGTAAAAGTACCGCAGGCCGCCAATCCGGAAGCGGAAGCAAAAGCCAAAATGCGCGCCGACAGCATTTACAACCTGCTCCGTTCAGGTGCACAAACATTCGACGCACTGGTAGAACTTTCTGACGATCAAACCACCGCACAGCGCGGAGGACACCTTGACTGGTTTGGCGTAGGTAAAATGGTAGCTCCGTTTGAAGCCGCCGCCTTCGCCCTGAAAAACCCCGGTGATATTTCAGAACCCGTGCGCACCAGCTACGGCTGGCACATCATCCGCCTGGAAGAAAAACAAGGTCTCGGTTCTTTTGAAGAAGTAAGTCCTGATATTAAGAACCGCATCGAGCGCTCTTCTCAATACACCGACCTGCGCAACGACTACGTGAATCAGGTGCGCGAGCGTTACAAATTCAGCGAATACCCCGAAAACAAAAATGCGGTGATAGCCGTGCTCGATTCCAACTTCATCAACAACAGCTGGAATGCCGATATGGCGAAAGGCATGGACCAACCTATATTCGCCATCGGCGATAAAACCTTCACACAGGACGATTTCGCTATCACCTTGCAGGTTAAGCAAAGAGCTTTCAGAGACAAGAACATTGAAAACAAAGCGAATAAAATCTACCAGCAGGCGTTTGAAAATATGCTGATTGAGTATGATATGTCGCAACGCAACATAGACTTCAGCCGGTTGATGCAGGAATACCGCGATGGCATTCCCCTGTTCGCCCTGCTGGAAGAAAAAGTATGGACAGCCGCTGCCAAGGATACTGCAGGTCTGGAAGCCTTCTACGAAGCGCATAAAACCGATTACATGTGGGAAGAGCGCGTGGCGGCCACCATCTACAATTGTGCTGATGCAGCTACTGCCAAGTCCGTTCGTAAACTGGTGAAAAAGAATACTGCCGACTCCCTGATTCTGGCAAAAATCAATACCGACAGCGTGCAGCGCGTTACCATCCAGTCGGGTAAATTCCTGCCGGGTCAGAACACCAACGTAGATAACATGAACAAAAAACCCGGCACCAGCGATGATATCCTGAATGCCAGTGGAAATATCACCTTCGTGAAATTGCACAATGTTGTTCCTGCACAGCCCAAAACACTGGCGGAGGCCCGCGGGTATGTTATTTCCGACTATCAGGATCAACTGGAAAAGAACTGGATTGCCTCCCTCCGGAAGAAATATCCTGTTCAGGTGAACGAATTGGTATTTAACTCAATGGTACAATAATTGAAATGGTCCTCGTCAGCGGTGCTGTCGGCTGTTATGGTCGGTCTTTTACTGACCGCCTGCAAAAGACAACAGGATGTTCCTGAAGAGGAGCCGCTGGCAAGGGTGTACGATAGCTATTTGTACCCGTCTGATCTGGCCGGACTTGTCAACCAGGAAACCAGTCCGGAAGACAGCGCTGCCATCGTAAGTGAGTTCGTAGATAACTGGGTACGGCACCAGCTGGTGCTCAAAGTGGCGGCTACCAACATGCAAAGGGAAGCCGCCGCCATTGAAAAACAAGCCCGCGACTACAAGGAGTCGCTGCTCATTTATGCCTACGAGCGACAATGGCTGGCCGAAAACCTCGATACCATTATCAGCATGGACAGCCTGCAGGCATATTTTACTGCGAACCGCGAAGAGTTCCGCCTGCAGAGTGATATTTACCGGCTGTCTTATGCTGTGATGCCCGCCGATATCACCGGTTATGATACGCTGCGCAACTGGTTTGTGAAAGATATTGGCAAGTTCCGTAATGAAATGGAGCTTTTCTGTCTGAATCACTGCAGCAACTACGTGTTTGAAAGTCCTGTGTGGCTCGATAATAACAGTCTCTTCAAAATGCTGCCACTCGATTTGTACGGCAATGGCCGCCTGCGCACCACAGGAGTGGTAGAATATGCAGACGACAATAACCGTTATATTGTGAAAGTGCAGGAATACATTTTACAGGGCAACTATGCGCCTTTCGATTATGTGCAGGAAGACATCCGGCGCATTATCATCAACCGCAACAAGATTGACCTGCTGAAAAAGAATTATAACAGCATGTACAGCGATGCCATGCAACGGAACAATGCCCAACTATACAAATGAAAGTGAAAAATATATTATCTGCAACCCTACTGATGCTGCTGGCTACCGTGGCCTGGGCGCAACCTAAAACCATCGACAAGATAGTGGCGCAGGTAGGAGAGAACATCATTCTGCAGAGCGAAATAGAAACCATTTATTATCAGGAGGCGTCGAACGGAACGGTGTCAGCCGACCTCCGCTGCCTCATCATGGAACAGCTGATAACCCAGAAACTGCTGCTCATTCAGGCACAAAAAGACAGCGTGGAAGTAACCGATGAGCAGGTAGAATACGAACTGGAACGAAGACTGCGGTATTATGAATCGCTGTTTGGCTCCAAGGAGAAAATGGAGGAGTTCTACGGTAAAACCTTCCAGGAAATGAAAGAAGAATTCCGGGAAGATATCCGTGATATCCTGCTGAGCGACCGAATGAAAGGCCAGATTGCCGGCGATATTACCATCTCTCCCTCCGAGGTACGTGCCTTCTTCAATAAAATTCCCACCGACTCCTTACCGTATTTCGATGCTGAGGTGGAATATGCGCAGATAGCCATTGTGCCGCAACCCACCGCTGAACAAAAGGCTTACGCGCGGGAAAAAGCCGTGGGCATTCGGCAGCGGATTCTGGATGGCGACGATTTTGAACTGCTGGCATCCATTTATTCTGAAGACCCCGGCTCAAAAGAAATCGGTGGCGACCTCGGTTGTCAGACCAGGGGAACATTCGTTACTGAATTTGATGCAGCCGCTTTTAAACTTCAGCCCGGTGAAATTTCGGAAGTTGTAGCCACCCAATTCGGCTACCATATTATCCGCCTCGAAAGCCGCCAGGGCAATACTGCCTGCCTGAAACATATCCTCATCACACCTCCTGTAACCAATTCCAATATCCAGCTGGCCACTAAGAAGCTCGACAGCATACGTGCCGCCATCATCAGTGGTACCCTGAGTTTCCGGGAAGCGGCAGCCAAGTATTCCGATGACGAGGGATCGAATCTGGTAGGTGGTGATGTCACCAACTTCCAGAATGGCGGCTCCATGTTCGCCATCGATGAGCTGGACCCCGAAGTGTATTATGCCATCGAAAAACTCGATCCGGGTGAAGTATCTGAAATCATCAGCTACACGAGCTACGATGGAAAAAGAGGGCTGCGCATCGTTCAGCTGAAAAGCCAGTCGGATCCCCACCGCGCTAACCTGGAAGACGACTATTACCGCATGCAGGCAGCCGCAAAGAACGAAAAGCAGATGCAGATACTGAGCGATTGGGTAGAGCGAAAACTCAAATCGGCTTATCTTAAAATTGACCCTATTTACGACGGCTGCGAAAACATTCAGGAACTGATGCGCGTTGCCAATGATGTGGGCAGGAAGTAATTGGAAAAAACACAAGCAATCAGCAAGATGAACGAACACACCAACGATGTAGCAGCCATTGACCGGCTGGCAGCAGATTACAACCGACTCAAGGCGGAAATCGGAAAGGTAATAGTAGGGCAGGAAGAAGTGGTGAAGCTGGTGCTGATGTCTATTTTCAGCGATGGACATTCCCTGCTGGTAGGTGTTCCCGGTCTTGCCAAAACACTGTTGATCAAAACCATTTCCGATGTGCTGGAGCTCAGCTTCAAGCGCGTACAGTTCACTCCCGACCTCATGCCCAGCGACATCACCGGTACCGAAATTCTGGATGAACACCGCAACTTCAAATTCCTGAAAGGACCCATATTTGCGAATATCATTCTGGCGGATGAAATCAACCGTACTCCGCCTAAAACCCAGGCTGCCCTGCTGGAAGCCATGCAGGAACGCAATGTCACCATGGGCGGAGACATCCATCCGTTGCCACTGCCCTTCTTTGTGCTGGCTACCCAGAACCCCATAGAGCAGGAAGGTACCTATCCGCTGCCGGAAGCACAGCTGGACCGTTTCATGTTCAATATCACCCTCGATTATCCTTCTTTTGCAGAAGAGGTCAATGTGGTGAAAGGCACCACCACCGATAACAAGCCCCAGCTAAGCAAAATCATCAATGCCGAACAAATCCTGCAATACCAGCACCTTATCCGCCGCATTCCCATCGCTGATAATGTATTGGAATATGCGGTACGCTTAGCCGGCAGCACCCGTCCCGGCACTTCCGGAGCGAAGGCAGAAGCCACGCAGTACCTGGCATGGGGAGCCGGACCAAGAGCCTCTCAATACCTTGTGCTGGGCGCCAAGACACATGCCGCTATCCATGGCAAGTACTCCCCCGATATGGAAGACGTGCGCGCCGTGGCATTGCCCGTTCTCCGCCATCGCATTCTCAAGAACTACAAGGCAGAAGCAGAAGGCATCAGCGTAGAGACCATCATTGAAAGGATGATGTAGGTTAGTTATTGGTTGTTAGTTTTTAGTTGTTGGTTAATAGTCTTTGGCATTCACCTTACTACCTATAACCTGCAACTTACAACCTACTACCTATAACCTTCAACTTACAACCTATCTATCGTCCCGCCTGTATTACCAGATATGGAAGCATCATTGACTTTGACGATGACTCTAATGATTCTTGTTCCAATTGTTGTTCATCCTCTTGTAAAAGTCTATCGCATACGTGTTTTAACGCAGCGGTATCGGCGGATGCGCGGCGGTCGCTGCGTTATGATGTACTTGCCCCGATGGTTAAGGGGATTTGCTGTTAGCTATTAGCAGTTTTAGCCGTAGGTTTTTAATTGTTAGTAGTTAGTAGTTGGTTGATAGCAGTTGGCATTCACCTTACTACCTAATACTTATAACCTATAACCTGCAACTTACAACCTATCTATCGTCCCGCCGGTGTTACCGCTTAAGTTTGCGCAATTCATTAACGACTCCTAATCACAGAGGAACGCCGGCGAAGAGGAGTCTATCGCATTCATGTTTTAACGCGGTGGTCGCTGCGTTTCACTGGTATTATCAATAACCAAACCGGTTAACCCAATGCATCCCTGTTCAGCGATTGTTTGCCGAACAGCGTGGTTATCGTCATGCGCATCGCCTAGCTCTCCTCCTTTCTCCTTACCTTTATGGAACCATTCCTGTCCACCCTGAATTGTAAATGCACAAGTGAGCGATACCATCCACCACGAATGCGGAGTAGCCATGATTCGGTTACTGAAACCGCTGGATTATTACCGGGAAAAATACGGCACCCACCATTATGGCTTAGACAAACTGTATCTGCTGATGGAGAAACAGCACAACCGGGGCCAGGACGGCGCCGGTATTGCCACCATCAAGCTCGACATGCCGGTAGGCCATAAGGTTATCGATATTCAGAAGAGCACGCGGGTAAACGCCATCAAAGATATTTTTGAAACCGTGTTTTCCTCGCTGGAAAACGCACCCGAAACAGCCGATCAACTGAAACTGCAGCACCGTTTTACCGGTGAAGTGATGATGGGTCACCTGCGCTATGGTACACACGGCCGCAACAATGTATTCAGCGTGCATCCCTTTATCAGGGAAAACAACTGGCTCACCCGCAACCTGGTCATTGCGGGCAACTTCAACATGGTGAACAACGAAGAGCTGTTTCATCAGCTGGTGGCCCTGGGCCAGCATCCAAAAGAAAAAACCGATACAGTTACTGTACTGGAGAAACTGGGGCATTTCCTGGATCGCGAGGTGCAAATGCTTTTCGACCAGTATAAAGATTACCACGACAACCGTACCATCAGCGATCTTGTAGCCAGCGACCTGAATGTGCAGAACATACTGGCGCGGGCAGCCCGCGATTTTGAGGGCGGCTACACCATTCTGGGCATGCTGGGTCACGGCGATGCCTTTGTACTCCGCGATCCCAGCGGTATTCGTCCGGCCTATTATTACCAGGACGATGAAGTAGTCGTAGCTGCCAGCGAGCGGCCTGCAATCATGACGGCTTTTGATGTACCCTTTGAGGAGGTGCGGGAACTGACGCCCGGTCATGCGCTGATTATTAAAAAGAACGGCAAAACCAAAGAACAACTTTGCCGGGCACCGCTCGAAAAACGCTCTTGCAGTTTCGAACGCATCTATTTCTCGCGTGGTGGTGATAAGGAGATTTACGAGGAGCGGAAAAAACTGGGAAAACTCATTACACCCAAAGTGCTGGAAGCGGTCCACTACGATTACGAGCACACCATATTTTCGTTTATTCCCAACACGGCAGAGGTAGCTTTTTACGGCATGATGAAGGGCCTGGAAGACCACCTGAACCACCTGAAAACCGAACATATTAAATCGTTCAAGGGAGCCATCGACGATGTGGAGCTCGAGCGCATTCTCAGTTTGCGGCCGCGGGTTGAAAAACTGGCCATCAAGGATGTCAAGCTACGTACCTTTATCACCAACGACAGTGACCGCAGCAACATGGTGAGTCACGTATACGACGTAACCTACGGACAGGTGGCATCGGGCGTTGATACCATTGTGCTCATAGATGACTCCATCGTACGGGGAACTACACTGAGACAAAGCATCATCGCCATTCTGGATCGCCTCTTGCCGAAGAAAATCATCATAGTATCATCTGCTCCACCCATCTGCTACCCTGACTGTTATGGTATTGACATGAGCAAGATGGGCGATTTTGTAGCCTTCAAAGCGGCCATAGAACTCACCCATGCACGAGGCAATGCCGCTTTACTGGATACAGTATACCGCGAATGCAAAGAGATGGAACACCTGCCTTCCGATAAGGTACACAATGCTGTAAAGAAAATATACGAACAATTTACAGATGAGGAGCTCGCGGCCCAGGTAAGTAAAATTGTAAAGGCACCACAGATAAGGGCGGAAGTAGAGGTGATTTACCAAACGGTAGACAACCTGCATGCAGCATGCCCGCACAACCTCGGTGACTGGTATTTTACCGGCGACTACCCCACACCAGGTGGCAACAAGGTGGCTAATAAAGCTTTTGTCAACTACATGGAAGGCAGAGACGAAAGGGCGTATAGTTAAAGATTTAAGGCTATTGGGTCTCTTTCTTCCTGCTTACATGAAACTTTAGGGCTTACCTTTGCATTGTATTCTGTAAGAGCGAGAACGAATAAAATGGAGATTAAACCCATTGACCATGTGGTCATCAAATTTGCCGGCGACAGCGGTGACGGTATGCAACTCACCGGCGGGCAATTCACCAATAATACCGCACTGTTAGGTGCCGATTTACAAACCTTTCCCGATTTCCCGGCAGAAATCCGCGCCCCGGCTGGTACGCTGGCAGGTGTTTCGGGCTTTCAGTTGCATTTCGGCAGCCATAAAATATTTACGCCGGGCGATAACTGCGATGTGCTGGTGGCCATGAATGCCGCTGCCCTGAAGGTGAACATCAAAAACCTGAACCCGGGTGCCATCATCATCGTCAACACCGATGGTTTCGACAGCAAAAACCTGCGCCTGGCGCATTACGAAACCAATCCCCTCGACGATCACAGCCTCGACCATTTTCAGGTCATCCGCATTGACGTCACCAAGATGACGCGCGAAGCACTCAAGGACCTCACCCTCAGTACCAAGGAAAAAGATCGCTGCAAGAACATGTTTGTACTGGGTTTCCTCTACTACATGTACAACCGCCAGCTCGACTCCACCCTGCGTTTCCTGGAACAGAAATTCCATAAAATGCCGGAGGTGCTGGAAGCCAACCGCATATCCCTCAACACCGGTTACAGCTTTGCCGATACCACCGAGGTGTTCACCTCCAGGTACACAGTTGAGCCCGCCAGTCTGGCTCCCGGCGTGTACCGCAGCATTGTGGGCAACGAAGCGGTAGCCATGGCATTGGTAGCGGCATCACGGCGCTCGGGCCTGCCTTTGTTCCTTGGGTCTTACCCCATCACACCCGCATCCGATATCCTGCACTACCTCTCCAAATACAAGAATTTTGGCGTCCGCACCTTTCAGGCGGAAGATGAAATAGCGGCCATTTCTGCATCCATTGGCGCCGCCTTTGGTGGCAGCCTGGCCGTGACTACTACCTCCGGTCCGGGTATGGCACTGAAAGCCGAAGCCATGGGACTGGCGGTGATGCTGGAAATTCCCCTGCTTATCTGCAATATCCAGCGCGCAGGTCCTTCAACAGGCTTACCCACCAAAACCGAACAAGCCGACCTTTTGCAGGCCTTGTACGGTAGGAATGGCGAATGTCCCATGCCGGTAATCGCGGCTTCTACGCCCAGCGATGCTTTTCATGCAACCCTGGAAGCTGCGCGCATTGCTGTGGAACACATGACGCCGGTAATCCTGCTGAGCGATGGCTATATCGCCAACGGTGCTGAGCCCTGGCGTTTCCCGCAGGAGAAAGACCTGCCTGAAATCCATACCGCCTTTGCACCCGAACAGCAAGAAGACACCGTATTTCATCCCTACGAGCGGAACGAAAAACTGGTTCGTCCCTGGGCTATTCCGGGCACGAAAGGACTGGAGCACCGCATTGGTGGTCTGGAAAAACAAGCGGTTACGGGCAATATCAGCTACGACCCCGATAACCACGAACACATGGTAAAAATGCGAGAGGCACGCGTAGAAATCATTGCCGATTATATCCCCGAGCAGGCAATCGCCCTCGGCCCTGAGAAAGGTCAGGTGTTGCTGCTCGGATGGGGTTCTACCTACGGTGCCATGCAGGGTGCCACCCAGCAGTTGCTGTCGGAAGGATATGCCGTTGCTCATGCCCACCTGCGCTATATCAAACCCTTCCCCCGCAACCTGGGTCAACTGATGCAGCAATTCGACCATGTGATGGTGCCCGAAATCAATAACGGTCAGCTGGTGAAGGTGCTGCGCGACAAATACATGGTGCCGGCAGTAGCTTTTAATAAGATCAAAGGCGTACCCATCACCTCGCGGGAGCTGGTGAATGCCGTCATTGATCTGCTGGCGAATAAAAAATAAAGATTAAATATATACGTATGAATGATGTGCTGAAGGCTAAGGATTTTCAAACCGACCAGGAGGTACGCTGGTGCCCCGGTTGCGGTGACTATTCCATCCTCAAACAGGTACATACTGTTTTACCACAGATAGGCCTAAAGCGGGAAGATATTGTAGTGATATCAGGTATCGGCTGCTCTTCGCGCTTCCCCTACTATACCAATACATTCGGCATGCACAGCATTCACGGCAGAGCTACCGCCATTGCATCCGGACTGAAAGCTACCCGCCCCGAACTGAGTGTATGGATTGTTACCGGCGACGGCGACGGCCTCTCCATCGGTGGCAACCACCTCATCCATTTGCTGCGCCGCAATTTCAACGTGCAGATATTGTTGTTCAACAACGAAATTTACGGACTGACCAAAGGCCAGTATTCACCCACATCTCCTTTGGGTAAAGTGGCCAAGTCCACCCCAATGGGCTCCATCGACCATCCCTTTAATCCCGCTGCGCTGGCCCTGGGAGCTGATGCAACCTTTGTTGCGCGCAGTATGGACCGCGATCCGGCCCATCTGCAACAGATGTTGTTGCGCTCGCATCAGCATGTGGGTGCTGCTTTTCTGGAGATTTACCAGAACTGCAATATTTTCAACGACGGTGCCTTTGAAGTATTTACCGACAAAGGCAGCAAACTCACCGCCGGTATGTATGTTCAGGACGGACAGCCGCTGGTGTTTGGCGAGAACAATGAATACGGCATCCGCCTCGATGGCTTCCAGCCCATGGCCGTGCAGTTAGGCGAAGAATACAGCAAAGACGACCTCTGGATCCACGATGAAAAAAACATCTTCAAAGCACAGATACTGACCCGTATTTTCGACGAACAATCCATGGAAGGCCACCTGCCGCGTCCGTTTGGTGTTTTTTATGCCGCCGAGCGCGCTACCTACGAAGACATGCTGAATGCTCAGGTGGAACAGGCTATTGCCAGCCGGGGCGTCGGTAATCTCGACCTTTTATTGCGCGGCAGCGAAACCTGGGAAATTGAAGCATAAGTCCATCCGGTAAGCTTTCCTACCCTGTTTTATGCTCCATAGCATGCCATTGGTCTATTCGGTACGCACCGAAGGAATCTCCTGAGCTTGTAAAAAAGACCCTCTCCGGGGTTGACAAAGTTTGGAAGTGTGCATATTTTGTTAATTTTCGTCTTCCAAACCCATTTATCAATCCATTTGCAATGAAAAAATGCTACCTGCTACTCCTCCTGGTGCTACCCGCTTCTGTGTGGGCACAGTGTAACCTCAGCAACGCCACCGACTGCGACTGTCTGGATGGCAGCGATGCCTGTGATTTACTACCAGATATTACTGTCTCTTATGATTTATTGGCCAATCCCACCTACCAACCGGAATACGATGGTGAATTAGGCGTTTCCGTTTCTACACCTAACATCGGACATGGCCCCCTTCGCGTGTTCGCCACCGACTACTACGTTTGTGGTGGTGATACGATTTACGATGCAGGCGGCATGGATGCTTGTCCGGACGGTACCAACGCCCGGCAAATCATTAAGCAGCGCATCTACAGCAAAGATGGCAGCGATATGACCTACTGGGAGCGCAATGCAGGTACCATGACCTACCACCCCGGTCACGGTCACTTTCACGTAGACGACTGGGGCGTATATACCTTAAGGCAGGAAGTTCCGGGACTGTCACCTACCGAATGGCCCATTATAGGTTCCGGGGCCAAACTCGGCTTTTGCCTGATGGACTACGGCTCCTGCAACTGGTACGATGGATATTGTGTGAACGATGATGGCGTCGTGATTACAACCGATGCCCCTAATTACGGCCTGGGTGGCGGTGGTTACAGTTGTGGCGTTAATAACCAGGGTATCAGTGCCGGTTACCTCGACATTTACTACTATTACCTCGAAGGAATGTCCATCGCCCTGCCCGACAATATGTGCAACGGCGACTATAAAATTGTAACAGAAGTGGATCCCAACCATTACTTTCTGGAAGAAAGTGATGACAACAACGTGATGGTAGCAGATATCACCATTACCGATCAGCCCGAAAACGACTTTGGTTATATCGCTGTGAACGGCAGCAAATTCATTTGTGAAACGGAATCCGTAGAACTTTCGGCCCCGTTAGTTGGTACCTCCTACCTCTGGTCGAATGGTGCCACCACTTCTACTATTGAAGCCAGTGAACCCGGATTATACTATTGCACAGTAGAGCGCACCTGCGGCTTGCTGTATACCGATACCATTGAAGTTACGGTAGCAGACATCGAAGAGCCTGTGCTCGCCGACCCCGGAACGGTATGTGAGGGCACAACCGTGTTGCTGACAGCTACAGCCGGAGAAGACGTTACCTGGTTCGATGCCGACGGCAATGTGCTGGGTGCCGGCATGACTTACGAAACAACTGAGTTGTACGAGAACACTACCTTCTACGCTAATAATACTGCCTACTTCATAGATGAAGGCAATGGTGGAAAAGAGGAACATACCGGCGCGGACTTATACAACGGCAGCACCTACAACGGTTACCTGATTTTTGATGCCGAACAGGACTTTGTGCTGCAGTCGGTGAAAGTATACACCGATACACCGGGTGAAAGAACAGTGGAGCTGCGTACCAGTGGCGGTACTGTGCTGCAATCCATTACGGTTGATATTCCGGTAGGAGAATCAAGGATAGACTTAGGATTTGAAATTGAACCGGGCAGTAATTACCTGCTGGGTACCAATGGCGAACAGAACAATGCCTCCTTCGGTTATCAAAGCCCGCAACTGCGCCGCAATGCCGGTGATGTTGCATATCCCTACATTGTGGGTACAGGCATTGCCACCATAACCGGTGCAAGTGCCGACGGCTATTACTACTATTTCTACGACTGGGAATACAACGCCAATAAATTGTGCACCAGCGAATTGGTAGCAGCGGAAGTGAAGGTGGAGGTATGCAGCGGTATCAGCGAAGTAGCCGGTATCAAAGACCTGGAAATCTTCCCGAATCCGAATGATGGAACCTTTCACATCAGCGCCGATTTCCCCAACACTACCGAGCTAACCATTCAGGTGCGCAACCTGACCGGACAGACCGTTTACAGCAGCAACGAAGGACAGGTTGCCGGAAACACCGTGTTCCCTATTGACCTGCAGGAACAACCTGCCGGTATTTATATAGTTTCGCTGGTAAGTGAAGGCAAAGCGGTTGCCCGACAAATTATAGTAGAATAAATTTAATGTAACACATAGCAAAGGGCCGGTAGTTTTACCGGCCTTTTTTTATAACATTTGCAGCACAGCAAACGCTTTCGCCCATGCCTTCTTTATCCGGTTTCCCATCTGCATTTCTCCTCTCCTGCGCCATGGTCATTATGGGCTTTGCAGCCTGCAGCCACAGAACCACCTTACCCGATCCCCAGCAGGCGGGATGGGAGGGGAAATCAGTTTGCGAGGTGGTACAGGAAAACGATAAGCTTCGGGTGTTGCGATGCACTTTCCCTCCCGGCGTTGGCCACGAGCGACACTTTCACGCACCCCATATTGGCTATACCATCGCAGGGAGTACCTTCCGTATAGAAGATGCTTCGGGTGTACGCGAAGTAAATGTACCCACCGGCAGCAGCTTCGACAACGCCTACATCCCCTGGCATCAGGTGCTGAACATAGGCGACAGCACAGCGGTGTTCCTCATTATAGAAATGAAAGACTGAGGGCCTGATTCATTGCCTGACATGCCAGCCATTCCTGTCTTCAGCGCCACCTGCCGGCCACAGTGCCCCGGTGCATACAATACCCCTGATACCTGCTTCCTTTTCAGGTAACTATTGTCATTCTTTAGCCCCTGTTTCCTGTCCAATTTTACACCCTATCGAAATTTACAACAATGGAAACAGCAACAGATACGCGGAAATACGTTTTTACCTTCGAGCCCGGTAAGGGCGAAGGAAACGCCCAAATGAAAAACCTCCTGGGCGGCAAAGGTGCCAACCTGGCGGAAATGAGTAATATGGGCATTCCGGTTCCTCCGGGATTCACCATCACTACCAAAGCCTGTAATGACTATTATGAGGTAGGCAAGGATACAACCATAGAACGCCTGACCGAGCAGGTAGAAGAAGGCCTCAAGGCCATAGAAAAAGCCATGGGTCGCACCTTTGGCGATCCGGACAACGCGCTATTACTTTCCGCACGTTCAGGAGCAAGAGCATCCATGCCGGGTATGATGGACACTGTACTCAACCTTGGTATGAACGATGAGATTGTAGAGGGTTTTGCCAGACAAACCGGCAACGAATGGGCCGCATGGGATTCCTACCGTCGCTTCATTCAGATGTACGGTGATGTGGTCATGGACCTGAAGCCCGAAAACAAAGACGATATCGATCCGTTTGAGGCCATCATAGAAGAAGTAAAGGAGCAACGGGGCATCCATCTCGATACCGACCTTACGGTAGATGACCTCAGGCAACTCACACAGCAATACCGGGCGCTTATAAAGAAACAGACCGGAAAAGACTTTCCCACCGATCCGTCTGAACAACTGTGGGGCGCTATCCTGGCCGTATTCAATAGCTGGATGAACAAACGCGCCATCAGTTATCGGAAACTCTACAACATACCTGAATCGTGGGGAACTGCCGTCAATGTACAGGCCATGGTGTTCGGCAATATGGGGCAGACCTCAGCCACCGGAGTAGCGTTCACCCGCGACCCTGCCACAGGAGAGGACCTGTTCACAGGGGAGTACCTTATCAATGCACAGGGTGAGGATGTGGTTGCCGGTATACGGACTCCTCAGCAGATCACACTCACCGGCAGCAGGCGATGGGCAGAACGCGCCGATATATCTGAAGAGGAACGCCGTACCCAATACCCGAGCCTGGAAGAGGCCATGCCGGAACTGTATGCTGAGCTGGATAAATTCCAGCAACAACTGGAAGACCATTATAAGGATATGCAGGACCTGGAGTTCACAATTCAGGAAGGTAAGCTATGGCTGCTGCAGACCCGGAACGGAAAACGCACTGGTCAGGCGATGGTACAGATTGCCATCGATATGGTAGACCAGGGTGTGATTGATGAAGAGAACGCCCTGATGCGCGTCGATCCGGAAAAGGTAGATGAACTGCTCCATCCCGCATTCGAAGAGGGACATGAGGACGAGCATCCTCAGATCACCAAAGGACTGCCTGCATCGCCCGGTGCTGCCACAGGCCAGATTGTATTCAGCGCAGACGATGCCGAAGAATGGGCAGGACAGGGAAGAAAAGTGATCCTGGTGCGACTGGAAACCTCCCCGGAGGACATACATGGAATGACAGTTGCCGAAGGCATCCTGACGGGACGGGGAGGAATGACCTCGCATGCCGCTGTGGTAGCCAGGGGAATGGGTAAGTGCTGTGTATCCGGAGCCGGTGAATTGCATATCGATTACAAGCAGCGCAAGATGTACGTAGGTGACCATACCTACCGGGAAGGAGACTGGTTATCGATCAATGGAACTACCGGTCAGGTGTTCGAAGGAAAGATTCCAACCAAACCGGCTGCTATAAGTGGCGCCTTCAGAAGGGTCATGGACCTTGCCGATACATACGCTACCATGAAGGTGCGCACCAATGCAGATACCCCTCATGATGCCGCTGTTGCACGCGACTTCGGAGCCAAGGGTATCGGTCTTTGCCGGACTGAACACATGTTCTTTGAAGGCGACCGTATCAACGCAGTCAGGGAAATGATCCTTGCCAATGACGAAGAAGGAAGAAGAAAGGCACTGGCCAAATTACTTCCCTTCCAGAAGGAAGACTTCAAAGGCATTTTCAAATCCATGGAAAGCCTGCCGGTGACCATCCGCCTGCTCGATCCACCCTTGCATGAATTCCTGCCCCATGATGAACACAGCAAGCAGATCATGGCGAAGAACATGGGCATCTCCTATGCTGCCGTGCAGGAAAAGATCGATAGCCTCCAGGAATTGAATCCAATGCTGGGACACAGGGGTTGCCGTCTGGCCAACACCTATCCGGAGATTACAGAAATGCAGACCCGGGCCATCCTGGAAGCCGCTATCAGTCTGAAGAAAAAGGGACAGGAGATTGAACCTGAAATCATGATTCCTTTAACCAGTATAGGTCGCGAACTCGGGATGCAGATAGACATCATCAGGGCTACTGCCTTAACCGTGTTCCGGGAACACAAGATGACTGTGCCCTACAAAGTTGGAACCATGATAGAGATACCAAGGGCAGCACTTATCGCCGACAAAATCGCGCTCTGTGCAGACTTCTTCAGTTTCGGAACCAACGACCTCACGCAGATGACCTTTGGGTTCAGCCGGGATGATGTCGGTAAGTTCCTTCCTATATATATGGAAAAAGGAATATTGGAAAAAGATGTCTTCCAGACCATAGACCAAAGTGGAGTGGGGCAACTAGTAGAAATGGGAACCCAAAAAGGGCGTAGTGTAAAACCCGAATTGAAAGTGGGTGTATGCGGAGAGCATGGCGGCGATCCTAAATCCATCGAGTTCTTCTACAGAACCGGACTCGATTACGTGAGTTGTTCCCCTTATCGCGTGCCCGTTGCCCGTCTTGTGGCGGCGCAGGCCACCATAAAAGGCAAAAGAGGTGAAATTGGTATCACGCCAATAGTAAAAGATGCCTGTTTCAATCCTGCTGAAGAAACCGCAGGCGCACAATAAACGCTCATCAACAAGATTACCCGGGAGTCTGACAACGAAGCCAGGCTCCCGGTTTTGTTTATTTCAATTCTATAGTGCCTGCTGCACCATTTTCGAAAAGCCGTACATTCAACATTGCCGCAATATCTTTTGCCATTTGGTAGGTCTCTTCCCTGTTAAAAGACGTTGCAATAAGTACATCCCGATCGCCATTCGTAATCAGATCAATCATATACTTAATACTATTATTTTTAATGCTGACATTCATGCCGGGAAGTGCTCCCCAGGCTCTGACGGGTCGTTTGGAAATAAGA
The DNA here is from genome assembly GCA_002346225.1 of Bacteroidetes bacterium UBA3022. GTDB lineage: Bacteria > Bacteroidota > Bacteroidia > Chitinophagales > BACL12 > UBA11426. The sequence continues at coordinate 25,003 of DDYY01000085.1, read as the reverse complement.
ATGGATTCGGGCTCGGCTAAAGGTTTCCACTTACCGGTATAAATAAAAAAAACACGTGTATAATCTCTATACCTCGAGTGGGAAAGATCTGTTTGAACTCCTGTTTGCAGAGATAGTAAACCCAAAAGAATGACGATGAATGCCACAGAAAAAAAGGTTACTTCATTGCTGAACACTGCACCGATAATAAATATTACAATCAGCACTTTCAGATGTGGTGTTACTATACTTTCTTTTCTGGCATTGAAGAAAGTATAGTCTTTTGTAGGTATCATTCAACTATTTCTTCAACCCAATTTCTCTCAATCGTTCGTCGAGGTAACCTCCCGCTGTAATCGGTTCATAGTGCAGGGGATTGTCGGCACTTACACAGCTCTCCAGACAAGTCAGGTCCATTTCTGAACGCGGGTGCAGGAAGAAGGGAATACTGAAGCGGCTGGTATGCCATTTCTCCCGCGGTGGGTTGACAACCCGGTGAGTGGTACTCCGCAACACATTATTGGTGAGGCGTTGCAGCATATCGCCTACGTTCACTACAATTTCATCGGGAGCGGTTTTTACAGCCACCCAATTGCCATCGGTACTCATCACTTCCAGACCATCGGCACTGGCACCCACCAACAGGGTAATGAGGTTGATGTCTTCGTGTTGTTCTGCCCGCACTGCCGATGCCGGTTCTTCTGTAATAGGAGGATAGTGTATGGCGCGCAGTATGCTGTTGCCATTGTGTATGTGCGCATCGAAATAATCGTTGGGCAGTTCCAGGAAATCGGCAATGGCCCGCAGCAAATAACGACCCGACTGTTCAAAACTCTTGTACAGCGCTACCCCGGTAGCATTGAATTCCGGCATTTCTGCCACCTCTACATTCGAGGGATATTCATGCTGAATAGGGTCATTGTCCGTCACCGTCTGACCGAATTGCCAGAACTCCTTCAGGTCTGCCGCCTTGCTGCCCTTCGCATGTTCCTTTCCAAAAGAAGTGTATCCCCGTTGCCCGGCCAGTCCTTCAATTTCATACTTTTTCTTCATGGCTTCCGGCTGTGCAAAAAATGCCTGCACGGAGCGATAAAAATCATCCACCAGCGACTGCGGAACGCCGTGATTGCGAACAGCGACAAACCCCACTTCCTGATAAGCTTTGCCGAGGGCCTGCGCAAACTGATGCATCCTGCCGGCATCACCGGAGAGGTATTCAGACAGATCTACCGTAGGTATGGTATTCATGCGTATAATTTTCCCTAAAGTTACAAAGTCTTACATATGTTGGTACGCAGTGCCACTTGTTCTGTAGCTTCTGCAGCCGGTGCCAATAACAGGTTAACAGAAATCAAATGTTTTATTTCAGGACTGTTTTCCTAACATTATAGCAGCAAACAAGCGAATCATGCGAAAATTACCTTGTCTGATACTTTTGGTCAGTTGCTCCATTGTCTTAAGCGCACAGGCCCCTGCCATAGTCTGGCAAAATACCATAGGGGGCAGTTCCAGTGATAACCTCCGGCAGGTTATTACCACCGGCGATGGAGGCTTCCTGCTCGGCGGAGAGTCGCAGTCGGGCGTATCCGGCGATAAAACGGAAGCCGGCTGGGGTGGCTCCGACTACTGGTTGGTTAAGACCGGTTCGGATGGAGTCATTGAATGGGAAAACACCATCGGAGGTAACCTGAATGATAATTTCACTTCCCTGATAGCCGTCGGCAGTGGAGGGTATTTGCTGGGCGGCTATTCTCCTTCGGGCGTATCCGGCGACAAAACCGAAGCCAGCATGGGCAGCTTTGATTACTGGATTTTGAAGGTGGATGATACCGGCGGCATTGAATGGCAACAGACCATCGGTGGCTCTTCATTGGATTATTTGCGCTCGGTGGTGGAAACCGATGATGGCGGTTTTCTGCTGGGCGGCTACTCCTTATCCGGCATTTCCGGCGATAAAACGGAAGCCAGCATGGGTTATGATTACTGGATAATTAAAATTGATTCCAACGGCAACCTGTTGTGGCAGAACACCATCGGTGGCAGTGGCAATGACTTGCTATTCGATGTGGAAGCAACCGATGATGGTGGCTTTCTGTTGGGTGGGTATTCCGACTCTGACCTTTCAGGTGATAAAACGGAGGACGGTCGTGGTGGCTACGATTACTGGGTGGTGAAAGTCAATGCACTGGGTGCACAGGAATGGCAGCGCACCCTGGGAGGGAGCTCGAACGATTACCTGTTTTCACTGGCGCCCTCCGGCGATGGCGGCTTTCTGCTGGGCGGCTATTCTGACTCAGAGCTATCGGGCGACAAGGTGGAAACGGGGCCCGGCGGCTTTGACTACTGGATTTTAAAACTGGACGCTTCAGGCAATGAGGTGTGGCAAAATACTATCGGTGGTAGTCTCGATGATTACCTTTTTTCCATTGCACCTTCCACTGATGGCAGCTACCTATTGGGCGGACATTCCCAGTCGGGCATTTCCGGCGATAAAACAGATGCTTCGAGGGGTGATTTTGATTACTGGGCAGTAGAGGTAGATGCTTCCGGCTCGATTGCATGGCAAACAACCATTGGTGGTAGCATGGCGGAAAACCTTCGCTCGGCAACAGCAACAACTGACGGCGGCTACTTGCTGGGTGGCTATTCCTCCTCCGGCATTTCGGGCGATAAAACAGAAGAGAGCCTGGGCAGTAACGATTACTGGATTGTGCGTCTCGAGGGACCTGCGCTGCCCTGCAGTGTACCCACCGGCCTTGCAGTTAGCGGACTAAGCGCGACTTCCGCAACCCTGCAATGGGACGCCGTTGATGGCGACATTCTCGGGTACAAACTGCAATTCCGGGATATGGCCACTGGTGTAACCCGACAACGCAAACTGCCTGCCGGTACTACGTCCGTCACCCTGGGATCACCTGCTATTACACCGGACAACAGTTATCGCTTCGGTGTAAAGACCTATTGCAGTGATGGCTCTCAATCAGACTGGTCGGATTTGTACCCTTTCAGCACCCCGCTGAGAAGAGCCGATTCTATAGCCGTATTTAACGTATTTCCCAACCCCGGGAGCGGTCTGTTTACACTGCAACAAAGCGGATGCTCCGGCAATAACATCCAGGCGGAAGTTTATGCCCTCACCGGTGAAAAAGTATATAGTGCTGTGTATTCTTTGCAAGATGGCAGTCTTACCACCACCCTGTTGCTGGATCAGTTGCCAAGCGGAACTTATATGTTGTGCACCGTTGCAGGCGATGCCGTTCAAACAGCATTGCTTTATATCCAGTAGATTACGCGTTTCTCTCCTAAATAATTGTATATTTATAGATACTATAACTACGGCTATGAAAAAAACAATATTCCTGACGGGCATGCTTGCTGCCGGACTGATATTGAACGCACAGGCACCCGAAATCGAATGGCAAAATACCATCGGTGGAAATAGTCATGATGTGCTCAATAGCGTCATCCAAACCACAGATGG
>DDYY01000085.1:0-21265 GCA_002346225.1 Bacteroidetes bacterium UBA3022 | reverse complement strand
TCATCCAAACCACAGATGGCGGCTACCTGCTGGGGGGGGCATTCCGGTTCCAATATGAACGGAGACAAGACCGAAGCCAACCTGGGGGGCCAAGATTATTGGGTTGTTAAGCTGGATCCTTTCGGCAACATTCAATGGCAGAATACCATCGGGGGAAATTATAATGATTTTCTTAAAAGCATCATTCAGAGCTCTGATGGGGGCTACTTGTTAGGGGGGTATTCCGAATCCGATATCAGCGGTGACAAGACGGAAGACTCCTCCTTCTCCTTAAGTGATTACTGGGTGGTCAAGCTGGATGAAGCCGGCAATATCCTATGGGAAAATACCATCGGGGCAGCCACTAATGATTTTCTCAATTGCGTCATCCAAACCACAGATGGCGGGTACATGCTAGGTGGGTATTCTAACTCCGGTATTAGCGGAGACAAGACTGAAGTCAGCTGGTTAAGCGACTATTGGGTGCTCAAGCTGGATGAAGCCGGCAACATAGAGTGGCAGAATACCATTGCAGGAGGTCATGCTGATTACCTTAACAGCATCATCCAAACGGATGATGGCGGCTACCTGCTGGGGGGGGTATTCTTTATCCGGTATCTGGGCTGACAAAACCGAAGCAAATATGGGGTCCTGGGATTACTGGGTGGTCAAACTGGATGGACCTCTTGTGCTATGTGTTCCGCCAGCTGATTTGTATGTATCCGATCTGACACCCACTTCGGTTACACTCAACTGGACAGCATCCGGGCTGGATGCTGACGGGTACAAACTCCAGCTCCATAACATTGCTACCGGTTCCGTTTACAGCAAATGGCTCCCCGCAGGAACGACCTCCCGGAATATATCCGCTCCGTCTCTGACCCCCGGTACCGAGTATGGATTTCGTCTACGAGCTACTTGCAATGACGGCAGCACAACAGAATGGTCTCCCTTGTATTATTTTACCACACCACTGCGTATTGCTGGTATAAATAACGATTGGAAAATCTACCCCAACCCCGGCAATGGCCAGTTTAACCTGCAGCTGAGCGGACTGAATAATGAAATGGTACAAGCTGATGTGTTCAACCTGACGGGCGCTATGGTGCATTCCGTACAGTATTCGACCAGTGACGGTGTCGTAGCAGCTACCCTGGACCTGAATCATCTGCCGGAGGGCAGTTACTTCCTGCGCCTTACCTCCGGTGAACAGGTGTTCATGGAACAGCTGATGATACAGCACTGACAGAGATAAACGCTGTAGCATACAGCGTGAACGCATTGTCAGGGAAGTTTCAAAAACAGATGTACAGAAATGTGCTTTGTACTTTCTGTGTAAATTTGAGTAAAACACTTTCTATGCGAAGTATACTTATGCTTACAGCCATCATGATGTCTGGGTACCTCTCACATGCGCAATGGACACCTCTGTGCAGCGGCACTTCCGGCAACAACGGTTTCGTGGTAGATTTTGAATACTATCAGGACAGTCTTTATGCCACAGGGTTATTTACACGGCTTTGCGGTGCCAATACAGGACCCCTGGCTGTGCAGGAAGGTGATGAGTGGACCGGAGCCGGTGCCATTCCACGCGACGGACATGCACTGGAGGTCATTGACGATGTACTGCACGTGGCTACCTATCAGTTTGCTTCCGACAGCAATTACGTCTTCCGCTATAACGGCAGCATCACATCATCACTGGGTGCAGGTGTGTTTTGCTCCGGACTGGATCCTGCAGCCACTCCTTCCATATATGATATTATTGAATACGATGGGCAGATTGTAGCCTCCGGTGATTTCAACCGTGTGGGCGATAAAGACATCTCCGGTATTATGCGATGGACAGGCACCACCTGGGACTCTCTGGGCGGCGGTCTTAGTGGCAGTCTGCCCGGTGCACCACCCATCATATATGCGCATAATATGCATGTATTCGACGGTGACTTATATGTAGCAGGCAACTTCGGCATGGCAGGAGGCAAGACTGTCAACAGGATAGCCCGCTGGGATGGTACTGAATGGTGGGAAATGGATGCCGGCTTCGACCAGGCAGCTTATTGTGTCGGTTCCTATGCCGGCATCCTGTATGCAGGCGGTCAGTTTGCCGATGCAGGAGGAACACCTGTAAAGTGCTTTGCGCGCTGGAACGGAAGCAGCTGGGAAAGTCCGGGATTCGATGAGGTGATACTGGATGATGGAACGATTATTCCATGCGGTTCCGTCATAGCCTGGGACGGCGACAGCATTTATACTTTTGATGGTGGCGTAGGCGATAAGGACCTGGAGGCTATGGCACCTTACGGGGAAGGATACCTTTTCGGAGGTGGTGCATTCGGTCAGGGATATATTGCCGAATGGACAGAACCGGAACCACCATTGAGTATTGAGGACCCTGCTACATCCTGGAATCTCTACCCCGACCCGGTGCATGATTTACTGTATGTGCATCATGATCATTTTACACCGGTAGCTTACAACATCAGCAACTATTCCGGGCAATCGATACAATCGGGCCACCTGCAGTTCAATCAGGTTCCCGTAGGCAACCTACCTGTGGGCATGTACTTCATCAGCATCCTTACCGAAGATGGTCAGTCGGTGGTAAAAATGTTTATGAAAAAGTAAGCCTGTATCAGGGCTTCAGTCTGCCATAGAACCTGGGGAATGGTATCGCCTCGCGGATGTGCTGAATGCCGGTGAACCACATCACGAAACGCTCCAGTCCTAATCCGAAACCCGCATGCGGCACCGTGCCGAAACGGCGGAGGTCGAGGTACCACTGAAAGGCTTCCATGGGCAGGTTTTCGTGCTTAATCCGCTCAATCAGATAATCAATATTGTCTTCGCGCTCTGCTCCACCTACAATTTCACCATAACCTTCGGGCGCCAGCACATCTACACCTTTTACGTATTTCTCGTCGTTCGGGTCGCGCTTCATGTAGAAGGCCTTGATCTCAGCCGGCCAGTTGTACACCATCACGGGGCAATCGAATAAACGGGTCAGCACGGTTTCGTCGCTTCCGCCAAGATCACCACCCCACTGGAAGTTGCGGGCACTTTCCAGCCATTGCGGTATGTTGTTGAGCTTTTCGTCCAGTTCCTTGATTTCGTTTTTCAGCGTATCAATCTTGTTCTGATTGAAATTCACCTCGCCCTTCTTCATTCCACCGGCGGCTATTTTCGCTTCACGGGTGGTAATATCCTGTTCGCAGGCTGCTCTTGCGGTACGAAGTTGCTCCAGGTCATCTTCCAGGGTTTTTATGCTGTTGCGACCATTTACATCCTGCTCTCCCTTGATAATACGGACGGCATCATCGTAATGCACGCGCGGAAAGGGCAGGGTTGCTGCATTTTGCAGGAAGGTAGTATCGCGCTCCAGCAGCTTGAGTTCTGCATCGCAATGTTGCAGGATATCAGCCACTACATATTTAATAAATTGCTCTATTAAATCCATGTCCATATCCAGGTCATAGAACGCCATCTCCGGTTCTATCATCCAGAACTCACTGAGGTGTCTTCTGGTCTTGGATTTTTCTGCGCGGAAGGTAGGACCGAAAGTATATATCTTACCGTGCGCCATGGCCAGCGCCTCTCCGTAGAGCTGTCCCGATTGAGAGAGGTAAGCCGGATCGCCGAAGAAATCTGTTTCGAACAAAGTGGTAGTGCCCTCTACGGCATTGCCTGTAAAGATGGGTGCATCCATCTGCAGAAAGCCCTGCTCCTGAAAAAAGTTGTGGATGGCATAAATAACCCTGTTGCGCACACGCATGATGGCCCATTGCCGGTTCGAACGCAACCACAGATGGCGGTTCTCAATCAGAAAATCAACGCCGTGTTCTTTTTTGGAAATGGGATAGTCGGCAGCCTGCTGAATCACCTGCACGCGGCTCACCTGCATTTCATATCCACCCACCTGGCGCTCATCTTTTACAATGTCGCCGGTAAGGATTACAGAACTTTCCAGGCCCAGTCTTTTCGCTGCCTCGAATTGCTCGCTGCCTACCCGCTCCTCATTGACCACGCACTGCGCCTGTCCGGTGCCATCGCGCAAAATAATGAAAACCAGCCCCTTGCTATCGCGGCGGTTGCTCACCCACCCGCGCAGCTCAGCCTGTTTTCCTTCAAAGTCTTTTAGTTCACGTATGTATTGAAACGGTTCTAATTTTTTCATAGTCACCCTTTTGGGACTGCAAAATTACTGATTAAACAGGAGTTCAGTCGTTGTGTCTGCGACCGGTAGGGCATACTATTCCAAAAAGTCCGCTACTTTGCAAAATGTCCACATTGCTCCATCCTTCCATCCGGGCACTTCCGCATTCCGCTGAACCGATGTACCTTTACGGTGCATCATGCTGAACCAACGCCTCAGTCAAAAATTACTTCAGAAACTGTCTCCTCAGCAGATACAGCTGATGAAGCTGTTACAGATTCCTACCGACCAGCTGGAACAACGCATTAAGGAAGAACTGGAAGCCAATCCGGCACTGGAAGAAGCTGCCGAATTCGAGGCGCCTGAAGATGATTTGTTCAGCAATGAAGACAACAATTCAGAAGAGGACGAACTCAGCGATAACGGTGAAGAGCTGGACCTGAGTGAATACCTCGACGACGACTATCCCGATTACAAAACTCAGGGCGACAGTTACAACCCAGATGACGAAGAAGACAACCGCACCATTCCGGTAGCAGTTTCCGAATCATTCCACGAAAACCTGCTGCGGCAACTGGGCATGGTGCATCTCGATGAAAACCGCCGCGCCATTGCCAAACAGATCATCGGCAGCATTGACGACGACGGATACCTGCGCAGGGAAATTCCCGCCATTATCGACGACCTCGCCTTCTCTCAGAATATCATAGCTGAAGAAGAAGAGGTGATGGAGTTACTCGATGTGGTGCAGGGTTTCGATCCACCCGGCGTGGGTGCGCGCGACCTGAAGGAATGTCTGCTGCTGCAGCTGGAGCGCAAGATGCACACCAAGACGGTGAACCTGGCCATCACTGTTGTGGAAGAATACTTCGATGAGTTTACGAAGAAGCACTACGAAAAACTGGGTAAGCATTTAAAGCTGGAAGATGATAAGCTGAAGGTTGTTATAGACGAAATTTTAAAATGTAACCCAAAGCCCGGAAATACCGGTAAGAGCGATTCCTCTCTGTTCAACCGCTACATCATTCCCGATTTTACCATTGTCAATAACAATGGCGAGCTGGAGTTGAAGCTGAATTCGCGCAACGCACCTGAATTGCACATCAGCCATGAGTTCCGCGAAATGATGCAGCATTATAAGGCGGGCGATAAGAAAGATAAGAAGCAGAAGGAAGCCATGGTGTTCATCAAGCAGAAGCTGGACTCCGCTAAATGGTTCATTGATGCGATTCGACAGCGGCAACATACCTTATACAATACCATGCTGCACATCATGCAGCACCAGTACGAGTTTTTCCTTACCGGCGATGAGATGAACATGAAGCCCATGATTCTGAAGGATATTGCGGAACTGACCGGTCTGGATATTTCCACGATTTCGCGCGTGGCCAACAGCAAATTCGTATCTACTGAGTTTGGTACATTTCCATTGAAATTCTTTTTCAGTGAATCACTTACCACCGATAGCGGAGAAGAGGTTTCAACCCGTGAGGTGAAGAAGTTGCTGGACGAAATGATCAATGCGGAAGACAAGAAGAATCCGCTGAGCGACCAGGAACTGACCGATATGATGAAGGAAAAGGGATATAACATTGCCCGTCGCACAGTGGCAAAATACCGCGAGCAGCTGGACATACCGGTTGCCCGCTTGCGCAAAGAACTCTAATGAAAGCTTTTTTCGGCCATTTTGTTTCTATTGTTTTTCAGCCATTGCTGATGCCCCTGCTGGGCACCTTCTACGTTATCTATACCAATCCGTTCAGCTATCCGGATCCCTACGAAAATTATATGCTGCTGCTCCGGGTGGGTTTACTCACTTTCTTCTTTCCGGCACTGGCGGTCGGTCTGATGGCTGCACTGAAATTCGTTACTACCATTTCGCTGCGCAACCGGGAAGAAAGGGTCATACCCTATATTGCCACCCTGGCCATGTATATCTGGGCCTTCTATGTTTTCTACAAGGAAGGCTTCAACAGCATTGTCACGTTTCTCATACTGGCCGCCTGCATTTCTATTTTCCTAGCTTTTCTCATCAATATTCTGGTATTGAAAGTGAGCATGCATACAACAGGAGCCGGTGGTATGGTGGCGATGTTCCTGCTGCTCACCCCTTACAGTCAGTTCAACTCCATGTGGCCCCTGCTGATTGCCATTGTCATTGCCGGAGCAGTGGGTTCGGCGCGGCTGGCGCTGGATGCTCATACTCCGCGGGAGGTGTTTTACGGTTACCTTACCGGATTCTTCAGCTTCATGCTGGCGTTCAACATCTTCCACTTCTAAAAAAAAACCCGGCATCACTGCCGGGCTACTCAACAACCATTAAAAACCCTGACGTTTATTTCTTCAAGAATTTGAAGGGGAGCTTATACCGCACGTCAACCGCTACTCCACCTTGTTTACCGGGTGTCCATTTTGGCATGTTGCGAATGGCATCTATCACCTCTTCATCACAACCAAAGCCTACACTTTTCAGAATATCAATATCAGAAATATTACCGTACTGATCCACTACAAAGCTCACCCAGACAGTACCTTCCACATTTGACTCCCTGGCAAATGCAGGATATTGCACTTCCTTGCTCAGGTAACTGTACAAAGCTTGCACGCCACCGGGAAAAGCAGGTTCCACCTCTACGAAGTCGTACACCTTGCGCTCGGTAGTTTTAGGCTCAGGCGCTTCTATTACAGGCTGGCGAAATTTCACATCAGTGGTTTTTTTCTTCGCCAGTACGATTTGCTTCGACAGTTCCTTCTTGTTGTCCACCACTATCACTTCCTGACCGGGAGTAACAATCTGTACTTCGGGCTCCTTGACAGCTTCTTCGTTGATGGTTTCCAGTTCCGGTTCCTCGGTGTGAATCATAATCTCCGTAAACTCTGAAAAGTCCACTTCGGGAATCAGAAAAGACTTCCTGGGAAGTTCCGGACCATTCCATTGAAACATGAGATACACTACGCTCATGGAGAAGGCCAATCCACCCATAAAGAAAAGACGGGTGTGTTCGAAAGGGTTAAATGCTTTGCTGACTTTCATAACATCTGGTTTTAAAGTGTTACCTGTAAGATGCGTAGTTGTCAGAATTCCATAAACAGCGATTTAATTAGAAAACAATAAAGCCGCCGGGATATTGCAGCGAAATGGGGCCAACATCAGATGTGACCGGCGCGTGACGTACTACCGTTTAAATCCGGGCTATGGTGGCACTCCTTACCCAACCCAGGTTACCATCGGGCATGGCTACATACAGCCAGTCGTTGTCGGTATCCAGAATGCGGAGTTTTAAGCCTTCGTGCAGAATAAAGAGATTGGTGCTGTTCTCGCTGGGCTCACTCTTGAGAATGACAGTCGGTTCCATGATGATACCAGCCGCCTGCTGTTGTTCCATGGCTTCCGCCGACCAGGCAATTGCAGCCAGCATAACCGTGAGGATGCCGGCATACAAGATGGTGTAGACGGCCGTTCTGCGCAGTGGGGTATGGCGCTTGAGCACAAACAGTATTCCACCACCTAAAGCCACCCATCCGCCAATGAGTGCCAGTAAAGCCCATTGATGGGGATACAGCAAACGCGTTATATTGTACCAGAATATATATAAAATCGGTTGCTGAATGGGCTCCATCTTATCCCGTATGCGGCTATTGGCAATGTCCAGATTGAACTTGGCATCGTTCATCTTGCGATCCAGTTGCAGTGCCTTCTCATAGTGGAGAATAGCCTTGCCGTATTGTGATTGTTTGAAATAGGCGTTACCCAGATTGTAGTGCACAACAGCAGCTTCACCTTCCTCCTCCAGCAATTGATGGTACAGTGTTACCGCTTCATCATATTGCCCTTTTTCATATGCGCTATTGGCATTGCTGTAGGTATCGGCAGCTTGTACAGGAAGCAAAGTGCCGGCTATCAGGAACAGATATAACAGTTGCTTCATGATCCTTTCCTCCCTTTCTCCATTTGCAGCATCCAGTTTTCCAGCTGTTGATGTGCGTCCTGCATGGGCCTATCCTGACCAACAGGACTGAACAATGCCATTTCCATTTGTTGTAAGAGGTCGAGTGTGGCTGCAATGACCGAAGGATCCACCGCTCTGGCTGTCAGTGCCGCTTCTATGTTTTCCTTGTTCAGACTGCCTGCAGGAATCTGGAACTTGTCTCCGAGGTATCCCCAGATTACCCGGATAGCTTCGTCGTAAAAGCGGCGGTCATCGGATGCAGCCAGTTCTTTTGCTTTTTTGAGTCGCTTCCTTGCAACCGCTCCGGCTCTTCTGTTTTTGGCTGCTGCCGGATCTGCTCCTTTTCTTCTGCCGTAATCTACCAGCAGCAGAAGTGCCAGTGCCAATAGCGGTAGACCGGCGCCCGCCAGCAGGAGGTTGGTAGAGATGGTTTCACCGGCACCACGTCGGAAGCGCGGTGCATTTCGGCTGATAAAGCGAATGTCGGTATCCAGTTGTTCAATGGCATCTCCGGTATTACCCTGTACAGTATATGATTTACCCGCAGCAACATCCACCGTATAGGCCGGTGCTGTCAGCGTTTGGTATTTCCCCAAGTCGGGACTGAAATAGGTCCATTCATAGGCCGGTATTTCGTAGGTACCCGGATTGCGCGGAATAAGCAGATACTCAAATGTCCGGGCGCCACCTGATTGTTGAATATTGGGCTCGTAGGTTTCCCATCCCGGTGGCAATGTTAACTCGGGTGCTTCAAAGAGTTCGAAGTTGCCGCTGCCTTTGATGGTAATCCTGTAGGTTAGCGGGTCATCGGTAGTGATAGCCTCTCCGGATATTCCCGTCTCCATGGTAAAAGAACCAACTGCACCATGAAAAGATGCCGGCGCATTGGCGGGCAGTTCTTTTACATTGATTTCTATAGCCGGGGCAGTTGCCACATAGTTGTATCGCTCATAGGAAGAAGAGAAGGAGTTGCCAAAAAACTCTTCAAAAACACTATTGCTCTTGCGCTGCGATTTCACCCTTAGGGTAAGGGTTGCGTCGATAGACAACGGATCGGCTGTCAGTTTGCCCGAACGCTGCGGTGTGAGCTTCACTTTTTTGACTGTCTGCACCAGAAATTGCTGCCCGTTGATATTGACGTATTCTCCCTTGTTATCTGTTACATCCAGATCCTGCGCATAGAATCCGTTGTAATCGGGCACCTTGGTGGCACCATTTACCCGGTAGTCGTAAATCTCCGAGCGGGCATTCACATACAGCTTGTAAGTGATATAGGTGTCATCTCCCGTATAGATGTTCCGGTCGCTCACTTCAGCTTTTATATAAAAGTTATTGCGCAGAAAATCATTGATTTGCTGCTCGGCAGAACGCTCCTCCTGTGTGTTCGCTGTCTGCTCTGTCACCGAAATGGTAATGGGTTCTGATACATAGGTGTTGCTGCCTACACGCACAGAAGCGGGTCCGATGGTGAGCTTGCCTGCCTTCCTCGCCTGCAGCACATATTTTATGGAAAAACGCTGAGAGGTCTTGCCGTTGATGATGGACATGTTGCTGCTCTGCATGGGACCGCCCAGAATTTTAAAGTCGGACATAGACGGCGCCCGGAAACCGGAAGCACTGGAAGCATTGCTGAGTTCGAATACCAGTTCAATCCTGTCGGCAGTAGTCACCGTGCTGGAGGAGACGCTGGCGGTAAACTCCGTCTGCGCCTGTGTGTTCCAGGCGATGCTACAAATCATCAGGGCTGTCAATAGTCGGCTCATGGTTACCAGTCTTTATCGGAACGGGAAGGTGTTGCGGTTGTTTTCTGTTTGTTGACTTTATCCTGCACCTTTTTATCGTCGTTGTTCAGGCGCTGCATGATGCGCTCCATTTCTTCCTTGCTATAAGGTTTTTCCTTTGGCTGCTGTCCGTCTTTTTGCTGCTGGTCTTTGTTCTGTTGATCCTGATTTTGTTGTTGATCTTTCTGGTCTTTATTCTCCTGATCCTTGTCCTGCTGGTCCTGATTTTGTTGCTGCTGTTGCTGTTTCAATTTCGACTGCGCATAGGCCAGGTTGTACTTGGTATCCATGTCATCGGGATTCTCTCTCAGTGCGCGCTTATAGGCTTCAATGCTTTTCTCGTACTCTTGCCCTTTCAGGTAGGCGTTGCCCATGTTGTGGAACGCCTTCGCCCTTACAGCAGGATCGGTGCTGTTACCTGCCACATCGGCATATTGTTGGAGGCTTTCCTCCATCTCTTCCTGCTGATACAAGGCATTACCGAGATTGTATTTTCCCGGAGCGGAGAGACTGTTTTTCTCCAGCGCCGAGCGATAAGCAGCTGCAGCCTGATCGTACTGTCCCTGTTCGTAAAGCTGATTTCCTTCCTGGATATCGCGCAGCTCCTGCTGAGCAGCAACATATCCGCTCACCAGCAGCAACAGTATGACTATACCATTTTTCATATGCATTTTTTTATCCTGCTATTAATTTTCGCAACCATTGAGAGCCCTTGTCACTGAGCAGCTGTTCCAGCAAGAGCAGAACAATTCCCAGCAACAGAAAAATCTGAAAATGATTTTTATACTCTGCATAGGTATACTCCTGTCCGCTGGTTTTGTCCAGCCCCTCCACATCTTCCTTCACTTTTCTCACTACTGATTTCCCTTCGTTGAGATTCATGTAGCGTCCGTTGCCTACATCCGCCAGCTCTTTCAGCATCGATTCATTCAGCTTGCTCAATACGATATTGCCTGCCTGGTCTTTCTTGTAGTCGGAAAAACCCCGGCGACTGACCACAGGTATCGGCGCGCCCTTGGGAGTTCCAACACCAATGGTAATTATTTTAATGTTTTGAGCTGCCAGTTCTTCGGCTGCATTGCGGGCAGCGTCATCATGTGTTTCTCCATCAGTAATAATAACCACCGCCCTGCTTTTGCCCTCCAGTTCACCTCCTTGTTCAAAGGCTATGCGGGCTGTCTCCAGTGCATCGCCGATGGCTGTTCCCTGGTTGTTCATCATGTCGGTACTCAATGTATTGAGGTACATCATGGCTGCCTTGGTGTCTACCGTAAGCGGCATTTGCACGTAGGAGTTACCGGCAAAAACCACCAATCCCACTTTATTGCCCGCGAGCGACTGAATGATATCTGCAGCCAGTATCCTGGCCCGCGTAAGGCGGTCTGGATTCACATCTGTAGCCTGCATGCTGCTGGACACATCAAAACAAATGATGACTTCGCTGGATTTCGCAATGGCTTTTTCGCGCTTGGAGCCCATGCGCAGATTGGCGAGTGCCAGCACAAAACAAGCCAGGGCAAACAGTCCTAACAATGCTTTAATCCAGCGGCGCGTTGTAGAATACCCGCCCATCAATTCCTGCAGCAGACTCTCATCGCCCAGCTGAGGGAGCTTTCGGCGCCGTTGCCACATACCCAGCCAGAACAACAACAGGAGCGCAGGAACAAGGCTCAGCAACCAGAGATATGTCGGTGTCTCCCACTGCATCAGTTCATGGTTTTTAAAATGGTGAATCGCAGCAGTAATTCCAGCCCCAGGCAAAGCAGCGCCAGCCATGCAAATGGATAATACATTTCGCGGTAGCGTTCCGTCACTTTCACTTCCACCTTCTGTTTTTCAATGGTATCTATCTGTTTGTAAATCTGTTGCAGTTTTTGTCTGGAATCGGCCCGGAAATACAAACCACCGGTAGTAGTGGCAATGTCTTCCAGCGTCGCTTCATCAAATGAAATGCGGGGATCAAGGTCATAGATATTCCTTCCGTTCTTATCGATAACAGGAATGGGCTGTTGCGTACGACTGCCCACACCTATGGTATACACGCGAATATTGTATTGAGCTGCTGCTTCTGCTGCATCCATTACTGAAAATTCACCTGCTGTCCGCACTCCGTCGGTAAGTAGGATGATAACTTTAGTATTCAGCTGGGTAGTATCGAGCAGGCGACCCACCGACATGAAGAGTCCGTCGCCGAGTGCGGTGCCATCTTCCAGCTGCCAGGTATCAGCCTGGTCGATCAAACTTTTAAGCAGTAAATGATCGAGGGTGATGGGACATTGCGTGAATGCCTCGCCGGCAAAAACCACCAGTCCCATGCGGTCATTGGGCCGGTTGTCGATAAATTCCTTCGCTGCTTCCTTGGCGGCTGTAATGCGGTTCGGATTAAAATCAATGGCATACATACTGCTTGAAATATCGAGCGCCATGATGATATCGATACCCTCGGTAGTAATATTTTTGAGGCTGTAACCACTCTGAGGTCTTGCCAGTGCCACAACAGCCGCAGCAAATGCCAGCCATCTCAGAACAGGCAGCACCTGCAGCAGGCGCACCCGCCAGGTCTTTCCCTGAATCCCCGACGCCTCGGAAATGCGGAAAGGCACACTCGTTCTTCTGCCTGTGAGTCGGTACAAGAGGTACAGAACTACCGGAGCCAGCAACAGGAGCAGGTACCAGGGGTCGCGAAAGATTATATGTGTCCAATCAGTCAACATGCCATGTTATTTCCACTTCGGGGTCGTTATCGGGTGTTGTCTGGTGAACGAATGCTGTAGCCAGTTCCATGGCCCTTGAATTTTGTTCCCCTACAGGTCTGGACTTGGCAAACTTTGCCATATCTGCCAATTGCAAAATCTGTTGAATAGTATTTGTTTCTATTTGTAATTGGCTCATTTGTTCTACTACCTCATCGCTTGTAGCCTCCATGGCGCGGATGTCGAATCTCTGCTCCAGGTACATCCGCAATACGTTGGTGAGCGCCGTATAGTATTCTTTAACCTGACCCTGCTGCCAGTATTGTTGCTGTTCAATTTGCTGTAACTGTCCGAGTGCCCATTGCGATAGACTGGTTTTCGCCATCACCGGAGCGGCAGCCACCTGTTTCCTGCGTCGCTTCCACCAGCGCAGGGCGAGCAGAAGCAATGCGAGCAACACAAGACCACCGGCTGTGTAGTACATCCATCTGCGGTCTTTATAGTCTACCTGCAGATTCTCCTTAATGGGCTTAAACGCTTGCGTGGTATCTACCGGCAGCGTCTCTATACGGACCGCTATACTATCGGTATATAAAGTATCTGTGCCCTGCTTGTCGGTGATGAGAAACGGTACCCGGCGAATCAGATAATTACCGGAGTCGTAGGCACTGAAAATGATTTCAGTGGAGTAGGTAATGCTGCCTGCTTCCTGCAGGGTATCAAGCGGCGCGGCAGATATCACCTCCAGATTATCGGAAAAACTTTCCGGAGCAGGCCAGCTGATGCTGTGCAGGGTATCTGTTGTGGCTGTTACGGATAGACGGAGATAGTCGCCGATAAGGTATTCCTTGTCCGGCAGCTGCACAGATACGGCAGACTGTCCCTGCGCGGCAAGCGTCAGCGAAAGTAGGCATATCCATATGAAGCCTTTTTGAATCATCTCCTGTTAATGCGTTTTCTGAAAAACTGATGCAAGGCGGTGAAGTACGGCTGGTCGGTTGCAATACTCAACGTATCGGCACCGGCGGCTGTAAACCGCTGCTCGAAATCCCGCACCTTATCTCTGTAATTTTTTATATATGTATTCTGAATTTTTTTATCGGAAGTATCCATCCAGGTCCACAGCCCGGTCTCTGCATCTTCAACCCGCAGCAGACCAACCGAAGGCATTTCTGCTTCCGTGGCATCGTAAATACGCAGTCCCACCAGGTCGTGTTTGCGCGCCGCTATGCGCAGGGGCCGGCTGTAATCGGGTGCCATGAAATCGCTGAATAAAAATGCAATGCTTCTTTTGCGTACCACATTGCTGAAGTATTCCAGTGCCATGGCGATGTCAGTTCCCCTGCCTTCCGGCTCTGTATCGAGCAGCTCGCTGATAATACGCAGAATATGCGAGCGTCCTTTTTTAGGCGGTATGAAACGCTCTATCCTGTCGCTGAAGAGAATCACCCCCACCTTGTCGTTGTTGTTGGCGGCGGAAAAAGCCAGCACTGCTGCTATTTCGGTAATGAGGGTATTCTTCATTTGCTGGCGGGTACCATAAAAAGCAGACCGGCTGATATCGATGAGCAACATGACGGTAAGCTCTCTTTCCTCTTCAAACACCTTGATATAGGGATGGTCCATGCGCGCGGTAACATTCCAGTCGATATTGCGCACATCATCGCCGTACTGGTATTCGCGCACCTCACTAAAAGACATACCCCTTCCCTTAAACGCGGAGTGGTACTCTCCGGAAAAGAGTTGCTGCGACAATCCCTTCGTCTTGATTTCGATCAGTCTAACCTTCCTGAGTAAGGTAGCCTTATCCATGCGTAGCTTTCTTTTTTGGCGTTCTGCACATCAGGGCACTTCTACCACATTGAGTATTTGTGCAATGATTTCATCAGCAGTAATATTTTCCGCTTCGGCTTCATAGGTCAGTCCTATGCGGTGGCGCATCACATCGTGACAAACCGCACGCACATCTTCCGGTATGACATATCCGCGCCGTTTAATGAAGGCATATGCCTTGCTGGCCAGTGCGAGATTAATGGAAGCCCTGGGCGAACCGCCGTAGGCAATCAGATGAGCGATGTCTTTCAGGCGGTAAGCTTTCGGATCGCGCGATGCGAAAACAATATCGAGAATGTATTGCTCTATCTTTTCATCCATGTATACCTCGCGGACACTCTGGCGGGCGCGCAAAATTTCCTGCGTGCTCACCACCTTATTGATGCCTGCCAGTGCTCCTCCCACCTGCTGGCGGATGATTTGCTGTTCTTCTTCTTTAGATGGATAGGTAATCACCACCTTGAGCATGAAGCGATCTACCTGTGCTTCGGGCAGCGGATAGGTACCTTCCTGCTCTATGGGGTTCTGGGTGGCCAGCACCAAAAAGGGCTCTTCCAGCTTATAGATGTTTTCACCAATGGTTACCTGGCGCTCCTGCATGGCTTCAAGCAACGCACTTTGCACTTTGGCGGGTGCCCTGTTGATCTCATCTGCCAGAATGAAGTTGGCAAAAACAGGTCCTTTTTTTACCAGGAAGTTATTTTCCTTCTGGTTGTACACCATGGTACCTACCAGATCTGCAGGCAGCAGGTCGGGCGTGAACTGAATACGCGAAAAGCGCGCATCTACCGCCGATGAAAGTGTTTTGATGGCCAGGGTCTTTGCCAGTCCGGGTACACCTTCCAGTAAGATATGCCCTTGTGCCAGCAGGCCCAGCAAGAGGCGGTCGAGCATGTATTTTTGTCCGATAATAGCCTTGGAAGTCTCCATCCGAAGCAAATCGATAAAGGCACTTTCCGTGTGTATCCGCTCATTCAGCGCCTGAATATCCGAGGCGATTGTTGTCTCTGTCATAAGTGGTTACTTTTTTAATGCTATTAGAGTGACGGCAAATTTAACATTCTAAGAGTGCCAAAGTCAAGGTATTATTACATTTATTGGGTTAAGAGTTGTTAATACGGACCGAAAATGGCTACTTTGAAAAAAAAGTATCGTGGAACAAATCATTAAGGTAAGTGCCGTAACGGGAACAGAACCATACGCCACCCGGGTAACAGCAGCCAACCACCAACTGGTGCTGGATGAGCCCGCCACTTCCGGCGGAAAAGATCTCGGAGCAACCCCTTCGCAAACATTGTGTGCCGCGCTGGCATCGTGCATCGGTATTACCTTGCGCATGTATGCCAACCGCAAGGAATGGGACACAGGTGATATTGCAGTAGAGGTGGAACTCGACCGGAGCGGAACAACACCTGTCTTTACCATTGGACTATCCTACAGCAAGCCTTTGTCGCAGGAAATGGTAGACCGCTTGCAGGTCATTGCAGGTAAATGTCCGGTGCATAAGTTGCTGCACCATGGCAATACATTTCGCTACCAGTAATCAGGCGGGGTATTCTACAAAATTGTTGTCGGTCTCGTACAAACGGACCTGCAAATCCATGCTGTCGTCGAGGCGTTTGCGCAGCTTCTCCCAGATCACCCTTGCTATGTTTTCTGCCGATGGATTGAGGGTGGCAAATTCGGGACGGTCGAGGTTGAGATTGCTGTGGTCCAAGGGTCCTGTTACCTCTTCTTTTATCAGGTCATTGAGCACCTTCAGGTCAATCACGTATCCTGTTTCAGGATCGACATCTCCTACCAGCTTCACAATGAGGGTGTAATTGTGGCCGTGGTAGTTATCGTTGTTGCACAACCCAAATACCGCTTTGTTTTTTTCGGCATCCCAGGCCGGGTTGTTCAGCCTGTGGGCTGCATTGAATGTGGCTCTTCTGTATACTGCTGTGCGCATAATGGTTTAACAAGCTGGCGGAAACATTTGTTTCAAAACTAAAGCTTATTTGTCCAATGCGGAAGGTCCTTTTGTATCTTAGTGGCCACCTATGTTGTTCAGAGAGGTTATTGGAAACGAGGATTTGAAGAAGCGCTTGCTGTCCAGCATACAGGAGGGCCGCATCAGCCATGCCCAGTTGTTCCTGGGTCCCGAAGGTTGCGGTAACCTGCCCATGGCGCTGGCCTACGCGCAATACCTCAATTGTGAAAATCGAACACCCGAAGATGCCTGCGGAACCTGTGCATCCTGCCAGAAAGCGCAAAAGTTCATTCACCCCGACATCCATTTCACGTTCCCGTTTATAGTCGCAGGCGATAAAAAGGAAGACCGAAGAGAAAAATGCGCCGACTGGCTGCCCGAATGGCGGCAGTTCCTGAGCGAAAATCCTTACGGTAACTACCAGTCCTGGATTCGATACAGTGGAAATGAAAGCAAGCAGGGCAATATCAATGCAAAAGAATGCCATGAAATCATTCACCGGCTTTCTTTCAAAACATTTGAATCGACCTACAAAATATTGATACTATGGCTGCCGGAGTTTCTGGAAAAAGAAGGCAACCGTTTGTTAAAGCTGATTGAGGAACCACCCGACAACACCGTTTTTCTGATGGTGGGCCACAACCCCGACCGCATTCTGAACACCATCCTTTCCCGCCTGCAAACAGTGCGGTTTGCCCGGCTTTCCGACAAGGACCTGGCAAGCGCGCTGGAGGAAAAAGAAGGTCTTACAGCTGCCAGTGCACAGCAGATTGCCATTCTCAGCAACGGCAATTTCAGTCGGGCCATGGAGTTATTGCACGTAGCCGATTCGGGAATGACACGCGAACTGCAGCAATGGCTGCGATGGTGCAATCGCCCCGGCAGACAGGAAATATTCAACTGGATCAATGATTTTGTCAAGCAACCCAAAGAACAGCAAAAAGCCTTCTTCAACTACGGCATGCACGTAGGAAGAGAAGTCATGCTGATACAAAGCGGTGCCCAGCAACTCAACCGGCTCACGGAGGGTGAAATCCAGCTGGTAACAGGCCTGGCCAAGGTACTGACACCCGAAGCGACCAGCCAGCTTATTCAGCTGTTCGACCGATATACTTACCTGATAGAGCGCAATGCCAACAGCAAAATCATGATGACACAAATGTCAGTCACTCTGATGCGTTTGTTCCGCGGAGTACCCGCATCTCCGCTTCCTGCTGTTTTTAACGACGCGGATATGTAACTTTGTTGATATGAGTTGTAGTGGATGTTCAGTAGCGACAGCGGGCGGTGTGCCTGCAGGATGTGGAAGCAACGGGAATTGTATGACCGGCGGATGCAACAAATTAAACACACATAACTGGCTGGCCAACCTGCCTATACCTTTCGAACTGCGTTTTCAGATATACGAAGTCAGCTTTAAGAACGGATTGCGCAAAGGGTTCTTTGCCAACCCCTCCCAGCTGGATGTGATGACCGGCGATATGGTGGTGGTGGAAGCCGATACAGGATACGATATTGGCAGGATCAGCCTCTCGGGGGAACTGGTGCGCCTGCAAATGAAAAAACGCAAGGTTTCCCTGCAGTCCAAGCTGCCGGCCATTCTTCGAATAGCAGACGAACGCGAGCTGGAGCGCCTCACCGAAAGCCGCGCGAAGGAAGGTGCTACCATGATACGGGCACGCACGGCTGCCAGAGAACTGGGCCTTGACATGAAAGTGGGCGAAGTGGAATACCAGGGAGACGGCAAAAAAGCAACCTTCTACTACATTGCCGATGACCGTGTCGACTTCCGCGAACTGATCAAGATTTACGCCCGCGAATTCAAGGTGAAAGTGGAAATGCGCCAGATTGGTGCCCGGCAGGAAGCGGGAAAAATCGGCGGAATAGGCTCCTGTGGACGGGAGCTGTGCTGCTCTACCTGGCTCACCGATTTTAAATCGGTATCCACCTCAGCGGCCCGCTATCAAAACCTGTCTATCAACCAGGCTAAGCTTTCCGGTCAGTGTGGCCGCCTGAAATGCTGCCTGAACTATGAGCTCGATACTTATATGGATGCACTGGCTTCCTTCCCCAAGGACATGGATACCATCCGCACCAAAAATGGCGTAGCCCGACTCGTGAAGACCGATATCTTCCACATGAAGATGGTATACGAGCTGGAAGGAAGTACCAAGCCCGCCATCATTCCCGTTGATCGGATTCACGAAATTAGAAGCCAGATCAAAAAGGGAGAAATGCCCGATAGCCTCGACGCGTTTATCGTGTACGAAGTGCCGAAGGAAGAAGAGAAATACGAAGACCTTACAGGACATGTTACCTTGAAGACCATTGAAAAAGCTGGTAAAAAAGGTCGTCCATCGGGCAAGAAAACAGGTAACCGCAACAGGGGTAACCGCAACAAGCCCGCCGGTCAGCAAGCAGAAGCAAAATCCGGAGATAACAACAGGCCTCCCAGAGACCAGAAACCGGAGGGAGAGGGTCAAAACCGGCGCAGACGCAACAACCGCAACAGAGGCAATAACCGCAATCAAAACCGCAACAAGGGAAATGAGGAATAAACACCTCCTGCACCTTTTATTTTGGTCGGGCAGCATACTGATGCTGGCCTCCTGCGACCCCGGTAGGGTGTACGAAAAAAATGAGCCGGTGTCCGTAGATGGATGGTTCTACGCCGATACCAGAGAGTTTACCGTACAAATACCCGATACCAGTGCAGCTTATAATGTCTTTGTGAACATTCGGCATACCACCGATTTCGATTACAGCAACCTCTGGCTCAAGTTGCAAACCCTGCTTCCCGATAGCACCCGGCTCACCGATAAAGTGGAACTCAGCCTTGCCGACCCCAGTGGCACCTGGCACGGCAACTGCCTCGACGGCATCTGCTATACCACCGTACTCATACGCACGAACGTGCACTTTCCCAAAGCCGGTTACCACACATTCAGCCTAACGCAGGATATGCGCATAGATCCGTTGCCCCACGTACTGGATGTTGGCGTTCGTATTGAACGTGTCAGCCCCTGAGCGCCACCATTAGGGAAAGGCTTTGAATTATAGTATTTTAGCCTCCCGTCATGAGACTTTTCTGGGTCATATTGTTCTTGCTTACTGCCTGTTCATTGCGTGCTCAATTGCCTGAACAGCCGAATATCCTCTTCATTATCGTAGATGACCTCAACGATTACCAGTTTTCGATGAGTGGTCATCCGCAAATACAAACGCCTAATCTGGATCGCCTGGCTGCGGAAGGTTTACTGTTCAACAACGCCTTTGCTACCAGCCCGGGTTGCGCTCCTTCGAGAGCCAGTATGCTGTCCGGGAAAGATGTAAATTATACGCAAGTATTCGATAACACAGATTACATAACTGAGTTTCGCAACAATTTCAACGAAGTACAGGATAATGCGCTGGTGTACACCCTGCCTGAAATATTGAAAGACAGCGGGGAGTATTTCACCTATGCCATCAATAAGGTGTTCCACAATCCCAGCAATAACGATTACGACGCTGCCGGCGGCAATGATTGTGCAAGAGGTCAATCCTGGAACCGGATGATCAACTTCGGGGAGACAGGCAGCGTAACAGCCGAATTCGAGGCCTACAAATACCTCGGCATTTTTTCGTTCGGTGCCATTCCGAATGAACTGGAAAGCCAGCTCAGAGATTATCGCATTGCCGACAGTGCCTTGCTGTTCATGGACAATTATGCATCGGGGACAGAGTCAGCATGCGGAAGGCCTTTCTTCCTGGCGCTCGGATTTAAACAACCCCATTCCGATCGCTTTATTCCCGAAAAATATTATCCACAGTGGTGGCAGGAAAACCTGAACGAAATCATGGGTAGCAAGCCTTACAATTATCCCGCCGATCGCTACCCGGTCAACGGTTTCATCATGCCCCCTCAGCCACCGGAAGGAGAGTTTGCCGATTATTATGCCCTGCCGGAGGGAAGCATTGCACAAAACCTGGCAGACAAAGGTGAACTCAACAGTTTCATCGATAGCATGGTTAGATTTGGCACAGGTAATACCCGGCCTGGCGGCACTCTACAGCGGAACGGAACTGAATGAAATCATCACACGCACCTTTTTTGCGCATTACGCCATGAACTACATGGCTGCGGTGCAGTACATCGACCATCAGATTGGCCGTGTGCTGGATGGTTTGGAAGCGCACCCCGAACTGGCAGATAATACGATTATCCTGTTGGTGAGCGACCACGGTTATACCATTGGTGAGAAAAGACATGTAGCCAAGTGGACGCTTTGGGAAACGGTTAACCGCATTCCGATGATGATGGCAGGCCCCGGCATTCCGCAAGGCGAGGTAGTCCATAGCCCCGTATCGCTGCTCGATATTTACCCGACACTGCTGGAAATCACAGGTGTAGATGAGCCGGTATTCCCCGATGGCAGTCGGTACCTCGATGGCGCCAGTTTTCTGCCGGTGCTAAACAACCCTGCATTGCACCTGAACCGACCGGTGCTGAGTTATATCCGCAACCAAAGCGGACTGGCCAGTTGTTTCCCGCAAATCTCTGTTCGGGATAACCGCTGGCATATGATACGCTATCAGGCCAATAACGATGGTAGCGAACCACAGAACGACTGTGATAATGATACTGCCATTTACGAATGGGAATTGTATGATATTGGCTATAACCGCGAAACAGACCCCGAAGAGTGGAATAACTTGGCAGCTATCAGCGACTATAGGCCGTTAATGGATTTTCTGCAAAAGACATTGTACGACAGTGTGCTGTACGAGCAGACGCTGATGAGCGTATACCTGGAAGTGCTCGGCGCACAATGTCTGTATGATTACAACGATGTTATAGAACTGAGCAGTCTTGTATACGACAGCGATGGCACACCGTCCGATACAACTCCGCCGTCTTCCGC
>DDYY01000001.1 GCA_002346225.1 Bacteroidetes bacterium UBA3022 | reverse complement strand
AACCGGGATGGCAGAGAGGCCTTCCCCGATAAAATGGATGACAGGATCATCCGCATTCCTGCAGCCACACAACAGCCTTAGCAATTTTCCTGTAAGAATTCAGCTCTCCACTTGCTGTAGCATTTCTACTTTGCATAACTTTGAAATCGAATGTGGCAAAGGCTCCTAATAATCGCTCTTTTATCTTGCGCAGCCCTGGGGTCTGAGGCGCAGCTGGATTGCTCGCACAACACAGTCGGCTACATCCCCATCAATGATTTAGGTACAGATGAATTCATGGGCTACCAGGGTGGTCTGTATCCGGATGGCAGCAATGAAATGCCCCTGTCCCACCTTATCAAGGGAAGCATTATTGGCAATAGCATCCGCCCACTGGACATAGACGGAAAAATCGACTGGACCGATGGCGTTATCGTAATGGCAGGCTTTGGTGCTTCAACTGCCGGAAGTACATTCAATACCCTTACCAGTGTGGTCAATAACTCCGACAGTGTCAGCGAATGTCTGGAGTTGATAGGTCTGACCTTTGGCGGTAAAGGGCTGGAATCTATGGTGCCCGGAGGCAGTTTCACCTATTGGAACCTGCTGACTGACAGCATCCTCGAACCTACAGGCTTCAGTCCGGAGCAGGTGCAGATAGGGTGGATAAAATCAGCTTCCAAAGACGACTCCATCAACGAATTCCCACTACAGGCCGATAGTATTTATTCCAAATACATCCGCGCAGTACAGCGCCTCAAGGTAGTATTCCCCAATCTTAAAATCTTATATGTAACCAGTCATGCCTACGGCGGCTACGCCGGTGAACTGTCTGATAATGTGAAACTGGTGGGTGAACCGGCAGCCTACTACGGCGGCTTCTCGGTAAAATGGCTCATAGAATCACAAATAAACGGCGACCCGCGGTTGCGCTATGAAGGTGCGAATGCGCCTGCCCCCTGGCTGGCATGGGCACCTTACTACTGGGCTGATGGCATACAACCAAGGAGCGACGGCTTAATCTGGGAATGCTCCGATTATGAGGAAGACGGCGGAGGGTTCCACCATTCCGAAAGCGGCAAGCTGAAAGAAACGGACATGCTATTCGATTTCCTGTACAACCACGAAAGCTCTTCCAGCTGGTTCCGTTCCACCTCCGGCTGCACCTTTAGCCCTGTATCGGTTACGGAATCAGATGCAGACAAGGATGTACAGTTGTACCCTTCACCCAATAATGGCACTTTCCTGCTCGAAGGTTTACAACCACTTCCAACCGACATCCTGATATATGCAGTCAACGGAACCTTGCTGCGCAGTTACAGCTATAGGTCTGCAGATCTGACGCAGCCATTGCTCCTGACAACAGACCTTCCGCCCGGCACCTACCTGCTCAACATAATGGCGGATAAACAGACCACCCGGAAGATATTTTTTGTCATCTAGGCGTATAAAAAAGGTAAACAGCCCCCTTACATAGAATAATGCTGTAATTTAGCATACTTAAAAGCCCAACCTCATGAAGAGCCAACTGCTACTGACAGCCATTCTAGCTTTTTGCTCCACTGCACTATTGGCGCAAACAGACTGCTCCAATACATCTACCGGCAACATACCGCTGAATGATTTAGGCACAGACACTTTCATGGGCTAACAGGGTGGACTGTACCCGGGTGGCGCCAACGTAATGCCTTACGACCACCGGGCAGCAGGTAGCCAGATTGGTAAGAGCATAAAACCACTCAATGCCGATGGCGAAGTGGACTGGGAAAACGGCGTAGTAATTTTTGCCGCTTTCGGTGCTTCTACAGCAGGCAACACTTTCGGTACATTTAAAAAACTGGTGAAACAAGATACTACCGGCAAATACAACCCTTGTCTGGCGTTTGTAGACCTTACATTCGGTGGTAAAGGACTGGAAACCATGCAGCCTCCCGGTCAGCACTGGTACTGGTATGCTATGAAAGACAGCGTGCTTGCGCCGGCGGGATTTACTCCAGCCCAGGTGCAGATCGCCTGGATGAAAAGTGGCTCCAAAGACGATTCTATAGTGGAATTCCCCATGCAGCCTGATTCTATTTACCAAAAATATGTGCGCGCTGTGGTGCGCATGAAAGACAGCTTCCCCAATCTGAAAATTCTATATCTAACCAGCCACGCCTATGGCGGATATGCTGGTGATTCCTCCAATAACGTTGAAATTGCGGGCGAACCGGCAGCCTACTACGGTGGCTTTGCCGTAAAATGGCTCATTGAAGATCAGATAGAAGGCAGCCCTACCCTGAAATTCACCAATCCCGGCGCTGAGGCTCCCTGGATGGCCTGGGCACCTTACTACTGGGCAGACGGTACAACCCCAAGGACAACCGACGGACTGGTCTGGGAGTGCAGTGATTACTCTCCCTACGGTGGTGGTTTTCACTTGTCGAATGAGGGTAAGGAAAAGGAGTCCAATATGCTGATTCAGTTTCTGTACAATGATGCCTCCTCGAAGAAATGGTTCCGAAGTGCCAACAAATGGACGAACTGTGATCCATCGCCGAGATATGCATCGGGTCAGTTCCCTCCTGTGTCGGAGAGCGCTGGACCATTGATTTATCCTTCACCCAATAACGGAACCTTCAGCCTGAGGCTGCGCAAAGATGCCTCCGGTGCCATCATAAGAATCATGGACGAAAAAGGCACGCTGGTCTATTCAGAACAACTGGATCATTACAGCACCTTCAACCGGAATATTCAAATGACAGGCACCCATCCCGGTTTGTATTTTGTGCAGGTATTGTACGGTACAACGCAGGAGACCGCCACCTTTATCGTGCAGTAACCTGGGTTTTTTCAGGAATCTGTGTAGTTCACCACCGCGCGAACCCCTTCTGCGGGCGGCGTGATGCGGAAATCAGGAAACCTTTGCATAAAGGCATCGCTGGTGAAAATGTAGTCTTGCGTATTCTGGTACAACATCTCTTTAACTTCCCGCAGGATGGGTATAAACAGACCCATGATTCCCACCATCCAAACCGGAGCTACCATTATCTTATTCTTATTCCCGGAGGTTTCGGCAAACAGTCGAACCCAGTCCCTTCCCGTCATTGCCTCCTGACTGGTAGGTAGATGCCATACGCGGTTCCAGGTATCGGCAGCGTTGCCCAGCATGGCCGTTGCTTTGGCAGCATCGGGTGTGTAGGTGTAAGTATGCAGCTTATCGGCACTACCCAGCCATTGCGCAGTTTTACCTGCCTGCATATTCTTCCATACCGTTTCTACCAGCACACTCTGGCGGTTACCCGGACCATAAAAATCGGCGCTGCGGGCAATGATCCAGGGCATTCCTGCTTTCCCTGCAGCCTCAATAATGTCCACGACCTCCTTACGTACCTTCCCTTTTCGACTCTCCGGACCAATGGGCGATGATTCTGTCATGTGGGGGATGGCCGAAGGAGCATACATGTAGACATTATCAAAGAAGACAAGCTTTGCCCCAAACTCGAGGCAAGCCGCCGTAAGGTTGCGCATGAAAGATGGCCAGACGGCCTGCCAGACCTTGGTGCTGTAGGTAAAGCCGATGGTACAATAGACAATTTCGCTGCCTTGAACAGCCGCACGCAGCGCCTCGTTGTCCGTCACATCGGCTGCTACCAGCTCGTCATCGCCATTCACCTGAACGGGATGCCTGTTTACCAGCCGTATCGAAGTAGTATAATTCTTCAGTTCCTTTGCTAATGGGTTACCGATGGTCCCGCCGGCTCCTATGATTGTTTGCATAAGCGTGGTTTTCTTGTCTATAAAGCTAAGCTGAATTTAAACAACGGTGCTCAGTTTGCACTAACTTCAATGAAAGGACGATTGCCTGCCATCCATATTGCGCGATTGAGTACCTTTGCCAACTCAATTGGAACGAATGAAAAACATCATATTATTCGGCCCTCCGGGTAGTGGAAAAGGAACACAGGCGGCCATGTTGAAAGAACATTTTAACCTCCTTCATCTGTCTACAGGCGATTTGCTCAGGGAAGAAATCCGGCAGTCTACCGCCCTGGGGCTGGAAGCCAAGTCCTTTATGGACAAAGGCGAACTGGTACCGGATGAAGTAGTCATTGGGATGATTGGTGGCGCTGTAGACCAGGCCGAAAGTCAGGATAAGAACGGAATCATTTTCGACGGCTTTCCCCGTACGGTGGCGCAGGCTGCAGCCTTGGATAGTCTCCTGGAATCCAGGGGAACGGCTATCGCTGGTGTGCTTTCGCTGGCGGTGGACGAGGAGGAATTGACCCAGCGTATTCTGAAACGCGGCCTTACCAGCGGCAGAAGCGATGATTCCGATGAGGCTACCATCCGCAAAAGAGTACAGGAGTACCGCTTGAAAACTGAACCTGTAGCGGCCTATTATGCCGAATACGGAAAGGTAAGAACCATAGAAGGAGTAGGAAGCATTGCGGATATCAACGCGGCACTGCTGGAAGCTATTGAGGCACTTGACTAATTATCGCTATTAAATACGATTATCTTGGATGGACAGAACTTCGTTGACTACGTCAAAATAATGTTTCGCTCCGGTAAAGGAGGAGCAGGTTCTGTGCATTTCTACCGCGGTAAATACATCCCAAAAGGCGGGCCCGATGGCGGCGATGGTGGTCGGGGCGGACATATTATCCTGCGCGCCAATGCCCAGTTGTGGACTTTGCTGCACCTCAAATACCGCAAACATATTTTTGCCGGCGACGGTGGTAAAGGCTCGGCCAAAAACATGACCGGTAAGCAGGGCGAAGATCAGATTGTAGAAGTGCCTGTCGGTACCATAGCCCGCGATCCTGAAACCGGCGAACAGCTGGGTGAGCTGATGGAAGACGGACAGGAAATTGTACTTTTCCCCGGTGGAAGGGGCGGCAAAGGCAACGACCATTTCAAGACCTCTACCAACCAGGCTCCGCGCTACGCGCAACCGGGAGAGGAAGGTATTGAAGCATGGGTGATTCTCGAACTTAAAATCCTTGCAGATATCGGACTGGTGGGCTTCCCCAATGCCGGAAAATCAACGCTGCTCTCCGTTGTGAGCGCTGCCAAACCGGAAATTGCCGATTATGCCTTCACCACACTGACACCCAAACTGGGTATCGTAGCCTATCGCGACAATAAAAGTTTCGTCATGGCCGATATCCCCGGTATTATTGAAGGAGCCAGCGAGGGCAAAGGTCTGGGAGCGCGCTTTTTAAGACATATTGAGCGCAACAGTGTATTGCTGTTTATGGTGTCGGCGGAAGCTAAAGATATTCGAAAAGAATATGATATTTTGCTGAATGAATTGCAACAGCACAACCCGGAGCTGCTGGATAAAAACAGGCTGCTGGCCATCACCAAGGCCGACCTCATAGACGAGGAGCTGGAAGGAATGCTGAGCCGCGACCTACCCAATATCCCACACGTTTTCATCTCCTCCCATACGCTGAAAAACATCGATGTTTTAAAGGACATGATATGGAAGGAGTTGAGCAGCCAGGACTTCTAAAATAAATACCGTTGCACAACGTATGGCAAAGAGCATTTGCTGTATTCCCTTATAAGCTCGTTATGACCACCTGTACTGCCATCTGCAGCTATAGCACTTACCTTTTTTGGCATCCGATTCCCTGTCCGTAGTTTTCCGCACAACCGTGCGAGCGCATGCATACCGACAGAACTCCTTCCCTGGTTGCTACAATCACATCACCATCAATGCCAACGTCAACGTCAATATCAACGTCAATGTTAATGTCAATATTAATGTCAAAGTCATAGTCACAGTCAGCCACAACTTATTCCGTCCAACAGATATCTATATGCTGTTTTTTCTCATCTTTGCTGCCATGCAATACAAACCGAAACACTGGTTCATCCTTCTCGGACTTTCGGTTGTTTGGGGTACCTCCTTTTTTCTGATTAAGAACGGACTAAAAACTTTCAGCTGG
Organism: Bacteroidetes bacterium UBA3022; assembly: GCA_002346225.1. GTDB lineage: Bacteria > Bacteroidota > Bacteroidia > Chitinophagales > BACL12 > UBA11426. The sequence goes on along the minus strand of DDYY01000001.1, from coordinate 9,001 downwards.
GACCAGATGGCAGCCATGCGCATCTCGGTTTCCCTCATTTGCAGCATACCCACTTTCCTGATTTTTCTGCGGCATGTAAAGCGGCAGCAACTTAAGTTTTACGCCCTTACTGCCTTATTTGGCAGTGGGATTCCGGCTTTTTGTTTTGCTTTCGCTCAAACCCATATCGACAGCGGTATTGCAGGCGTTTTGAATTCACTGACACCGGCATTTACATTTGCCCTGGGGGTGTTGTTCTTTGCCATGCCCTTTCATAAATGGAAACTCGCCGGGTTGATGACGGCCTTAGTGGGAGCAATCGTACTCGTTAGTTCCGATGGTATTGGCAGCGACAGCCAGTTGTGGTATGCCATCCCGGTATTTGTCGCCACCCTCTCCTACGCCACCAGCGCGAACCTGGTGAAAGCATTTTTACAGGATGCCCATCCTATTGCACTGGGAGCCACCGGCTTCATGTTCATAGGCGTACCGGCCATTATCTATTTGTTCTCCACAGAATTCTATCTGCTGAGCGAAAAACCCACCTACTATATGAGCCTCTGGAGCATTGTGGCTCTGTCGGTTTTTGGCACCGTGATCGCCAGCATTGTGTATTTCAAACTCATCCAGATGACCGATTCTCTTTTTGGTTCTCTGGTGGCATATTTCATTCCGGTAATTGCGCTGATTATTGGCGTCTGGGATGGTGAAAGCATTACTTTCTACCATGTGATGGGCATGGCATTTATACTTGCCGGCATTTATATGATCAATGCCAAAAAGCCCTTTCAACTGTTTACCTGGAAGCCACAGCGCTGATTTCCACCCGCACATCTTTGGGCAACCTGCTCACCTGCACCGTTTCGCGAGCCGGAGGGTCCATTTGAAAATATTGTCCGTACACCTCATTGACCTGTGCAAAGTCGTTCATGTCGTGCAGAAAAATACTGCATTTCACCACATGATCCATTGTACAACCTGCTGCCTTTAAAACAGCTTTCAGGTTCTCCATCACCATTCTGGTTTCTTCCTTTACATCATCGGTAACCAGCAACTGACCAACGGCAGGATCAATGGCAATCTGGCCGGAAACAAACACCCAACCATTGGCAGCAATAGCCTGGCTATAGGGGCCGATTGGGGCCGGTGCCTGCTGCGTCAAAATAGCTTTTTTCATTGCACAAACTTTAAGCTATGAAGGTAAGGAACAGAATGGCTGCCACAAAACTGCCCTTGAAAGCGCGAAGCAGCCATTTTTGTCTGAATGCAGGGTATTTTCTACTTTTATTGATTAATTCCATTCATCCATGAAACATTTTTTCCTCACCGTTCTCCTCTTAGGATGCATCAACATTGCCCACGCCCAGCTGGACGTAACAACAGGCTATACGGCAATGCAGCTTGCTGAGGAACTGGTAGGAACAGGAATTGAAATTGTGGGTGCCGAACTGGATTGTCCCACTTTGGCATCCGGACTTTTCGATTGTATCGATTGCAACCTGGGGATTGATAGTGGATTTGTTTTAACAACCGGACGTGCCACCAATGCAGAAGGCCCGAATAACTCCGGAAGCCTGGGCTACAATAACGGCACAAGTGGTGACCCTGACCTCAACGCCCTACCCGGCGTCGGTACCACCTACGATGCCTGTGTGCTGGAAATAGATATTATTCCCGAATGCGATACCGTTTCATTCGACTATGCCTTTGGCAGTGAAGAATACAATGAATTTGTGGGTTCCATCAACGACGCTTTTGCCTTCTGGATCAGCGGTCCCGGCATAGTTGGTGCGGTCAACATTGCCCTCATCCCCGGAACAACGTTGCCGGTAACCATCGACAATGTCAACCTCACCAGCTACTCCATGTTTTACAACAACAATACGGGAGTGCCTGCCGGAGATCCTTACTACATTCAATACGACGGATTCACCACTGTACTCACGGCCATCAGCGCCGTAATTCCGGGTGAAACCTATCACTTGAAACTCGCTATTGGCGACGAAGCCGACCATATTTATGACTCAGGCGTATTTCTAAGGGCCAATAGTCTTTCCACCACCGTTTCGGCATCATTTACCTTTCCTGAAACAGGATTTGGCACCGGTAGTCTTTTCTGTACCACCGGCACCGACCCTGAACCTGAATTTGGTGCAGATGGCGTTCCCGGGGTGTTTTCAGCAACACCCGACGGATTGGTGCTGGACCCCGCCACCGGTTCCATCGACCTGAGTGCATCTGTGCCCGGCACCTACACGGTCTATAATACCGTCATCGCCGATGGGTGTGCTATTGATACGCTGGTAGCTTTCAGCGTAATTGAAATCAACGAACCTTCCATTGCTGATTTCAGCTATGCAGGTTCTCCATTTTGCAATGACTTAGGTTCTGTGCCCATTATTTTGGGAGCAGATGCTGAATCCGGAACGTTCAGTGCTTCGCCGGGCGGACTGTCTTTCTCCGTAAGTTCAGGTACCATTAATACCGTGGCTTCCAGTCCCGGTACGTACACAGTTACCAATACGCTGCCCTCCGGTGGGGGTTGCCCGCCCATTTCTTACAGCACCTCTATTACTATTGCACCCTTATATGATATCTCTATAGATGCTGCCATTTGTGATGGCGACAGCTATACTTTACCGGATGGCACTACCGTTGCCGATGCCGGTTCCTATACAGTGGTATTGCCGACAGCAGCAGCCGATTGCGATTCTTCCATTACCACCAATCTCTCGATTCTGCCGGTATTCGATGTTAGTGTAGACGCCAGCATCTGCGATGGAGATACTTATATTTTACCGGATGGCGTAGCTGTTACTGCAGGTGGTATTTACTCCAGTACCTTGAGTAGTGTAAGTGGCTGTGATTCAGTAGTGCAAACCACCCTCGAAATTCTACCCATACCGGAAACCAGCCAGGATGCATTCATCTGCGACGGTGACTTTTACACCTTACCCGATGGAACCGTTACCTCCAGTGCCGGTACCTACACTTCCGTGCTTACCGCTGCCTCTGGCTGTGATTCGCTGGTGTTTACCACCCTTGAACTCTGGCCGGTGTACGCAGTGAATGTCGATGCAGGCATCTGCGAGGGCGCTACCTACACCCTGCCCGATGGCAGCAGTGTCGGTGCAGGTTTTTACAGCACCACCCTTAGCACCATTAATGGATGTGATTCCATTATTTACACGACAGTGGAAGAGTTGAGCGTTACTTACGCAACAGTGGATGCGGAAATTTGCGACAACGAAGAATACCTGTTGCCCGATGGCACCATCGCCACAGAGAGCGGCACTTATGTCAATGCATATACTACCGTATTCGGATGCGATTCGGTGATAACCACCAACCTGACAGTACATCCCAATCCCGTATTAGTTTTCGACCTGCCTTCGGTTACCTGTTTTGAAGAGGGTTCCATTACGCTTATAGCTAGTCCTGCGGGCGGCACATTCTCCGGCACCAACGTAGCAGGTGCTGTATTTGATGTGCAGACTGCCGGAGTTGGCGGTCCCTATGCTATACAGTACACTTTTACTGATGGCAATGGCTGTAGCTCCGACACTACCATGTTCATTGAAGTAGATGCCAACAACGCAGAGGCTTACGGTTCTGCAGAGATGATCATAGGTTACGGAACACCCATATGGGGGAATACCGGTGGTGACTACAACTGGTCGCCGGCAGCATGGGTAGCCTGTGTACAATGCGACAGTACTACAGCCAGTCCGCCTGAATCCGGAACGATCTTGCTGACCAGCTACAACGAAAACGGTTGCGTAGCCTACGATGAAATCTATATCACGGTTTTACCTGACCCTGAGGATTATGCATTCATTCCAAATTCGTTCACGCCCAACGGCGATTTGGTGAATGATTACTTCACGGCTTTTGGATTAAATCTGGTTACCATTCGCTCTATGCGCGTGTACGACAGATGGGGAAATATCGTATTTGAAAGAACCAATATTCCGGCTGCAGATATCACTGCAGGATGGGATGGCAGCGTTCGTGGAACAGCAGGTGCCAGTGGTGTTTACAGCTACGTGATGGAACTGGAATTCATCGAAGGCGACACACGCATTGAAATCGGCAATGTTACACTGCTGCGATAGGACGCAATTGCCTTTTGTGCTGAATAGCTGCCACCAGGTGATAGGGATACAGTGCTAATCTTCTGAAATTATCCGGGCGTTTTCCGGCGAGCAAATTGCTCCATTGTGCTTTGCCCTGTGCCTTCCTGAACAAGTGGTGTACATACCGGTGTAACACTTTATAGAAAGCTGGTGGATAGGTACCAGTAAACATCATGGCCAGTTCATCGCTGTCACTCCAGTTGGTTTTACCTTCCATCTGCGACTTGACCCGTTCGTAAAAAACGGTACCCGGTAACGGATAGGAAACAGAAATGCCGATATCATACGGCATTAGCTCCTGCATCAAGGCAATAGTCTCCCGAATTTCAGCAGCAGTTTCACCGGGATAACCAAACTGCAAAAAGAAACATGGCCTTATGCCATAACGCTTCATCAGGTGCGTACTTTCCTTTATCTGGGCGATGGTAGTTCCCTTATCCATGGCATCGAGTATCATCTGGGAACCGCTCTCCGCGCCTATCCAGACTTCCTCACAACCCGATGCAGCGAGATCTGCAATATTGGATTCCTCTAACAACAAATCGGCCCGGGACTGAATCTTGAATCGAAAACGCAATTGGCGTTGCTCCACTTCCTGTCTGAACGCCTTTATCCAACCCGGCTTCAAGCCAAATATATCATCACAAAACCAAATATGATAAGCCTTCATATGTTGCACCATATCTGCAATCTGATCTGCTACATAAGCCGGTGAATGGGCATTGTAACGATTACCGTAAATAGGCTTGGCACACCAGTTACATTTAAACGGACAACCTCTGGTAGTAGCGACATTAAGGGAAAAATATCCGTGCCTTTCCATCCATCTGCGGCGGTAAGCTGCGGTATCTACCAAATCCCAGGCAGGGGCAGGCAGCTCATCCAGATTCCGTAGAACACTGCGCGGAGCAGTTCTTAAAAATGCGCCCTTATCCTGATAGGCAAGTCCGGGAATATTTGCCACGTCGCTGACACTTTCGCCACCAGCTGTCAATTCACTGACCGTTTGTTCAGCTTCTCCTATCATGATGTAGTCAGCACCCTGATCTAGGTATTCTTTCCAGTGATCTGTAGCATCTGATGAAGAAATGGCTATCCTGCATCCTTTGGAGTGCGCATATCTGATCATGTCGAAGCAGGCCTCCCGCATATTGACCAGGCACATCTTGGTGAGGTAATTGAAGCCATCGTCGTAAATAATCAACCATTTCCCTGCATGTGCATCTATCGCAGGATATACATCTGCCGCACCATCTGCAAACTGGGTATCGAAAAAAGCAACGTGGTGTCCGTCTTCGCGCAGCTTGGCAGCCGCATACAAAGCACCCAATGGTGGATAGGGCATCATGTTGCGGTCCTGCTTGGGATCGAGTTGCAAGAAATACGTGTTGACCAGCAAGATATCACTCATGGGGGAAAAGGATATTATATTGTTGTTCCAGCCGGCGGCAGCGCTCTTCAAAAGCCTGCATTACCTTGAACTGAAAACCCTGGGGATGATGCTTGCTCACCTGCTTCTTGGATCGCAGATTGACCTTGAATTCAGACTGTCGCATATAACTGAACTTGCGTTGCCAGAAGGCAAAAGTGAGACGGAAACAGGCATCGTCCAGACGCTGTCCCATTTTTCCGGACAGCATGGTTTCTAACCGGCGCTTCAACCAGCCATCCTTTTTTTCAGCTATAGTGATACTGCCTTTTTCTGCATTGGGAAAATGTAAAAAAGCCCATTGGTTATGCTCCAGGAAGCGGGCATAGATGTCGCTTCCCGTCATATTTCTCAGGGTAAGTATTTCCGTTGCGGCAAAGAGGTTTTTATCCGGAATATCCAGCTCTTCTGAACTGATGAAGTAATTGATGCAAAAGTACTTGCGGCGGTTGAGCAGAAATATCTTCTTGTACAGCGCCAGCAAAGTTCTGCAAAGCCAGATGCGATCGGGCGCAGTTATTATAAAATAATCTATGTCTGTACCCGCATCAAAGTAATTCTTGGAAAGAGATCCTGAAATGTTGACACTGCGCACAAAGGGAAACTTATGCATAAAGGCAGACATCCGCTGTGCTTTGCCATTCACATCTTCAGCCATACTGTTGCCCTTCAATCGTCTGGTAACCATGGCGTAATCATGGTGCAACGACCAGAACTCCCCTACCCGCTTTATGATAAACGAGGTCTCCAGCCCCCTGGCTGCCAGCTCAGCTGCTTCCGGAGAATGAAACTTTTCAGGTGCAAACTGCACCATCTCAGATAAGGTGAGCGGATACCGAAAGATGTCAAAATAAACCAATGCTTTGAGCAGAGCGGCTTCCTCTCTGTTCAATGGCCGGGGTAAATCTGACTGGGAATAAGCGACCTGCATGGAATACTAAGATACAAATCCATCCGGGTGGCTTGTCAGCTTCCTGTCAATGATGCCATAAATGTTTTGGGCTTCAAAACGGAAAGTACGCGAATCCAGTAACTTTAGTTCGAAATGATGTTGATGCGCAATGGTTTCAATTTCCCGCAATGCGCAATCCTCCGATAACACCATCCATACCTGTGATGTCGCCAGAAGATGAGGGCGGAGTGTGGCGAACAGCGCCTTAAAATATTCGAACTGCCCCCCGGCATACCAGGCGCGCTGTGCCATATCTGCAGGATCCTTTCGATAATACGGTGGATTGATAGCTATAGCAGAAAAACGTCGATCATTCAGCGCACTAAAAAGATCGCTCTCCCGGACTTCCAGCTCCAGCTGATGGACACTGGCATTTTGTTGGAGGGCTATCACTGCAGCAGGGTTAATATCCACTGCTGTTACCCGGGCTCCCCGACCGGCCAGTACCAAGCTTATCAAGCCGCTACCGCATCCCAGCTCCAGAAAACCTTTATCCTTCCAGTCCTGTCGCAGCAGAAAAGCCAGGAGGTACTCTGTACTGAAAAAATATCCCGGATGGAATACGCCGGGAGGAACCTCCATGTAAAGTCCATGTGCCCGGTATACGACCTTTCTACTGAGCTTCCACTGCAAATAGGGCCGCAGGATAAAATGAGCATATTTTCTATATAACCAGCGCATCAGAACCCTTCCGTTTCCGGCTGCCGGTAGGCGGTCAGCTTTTGGTAAGCTTTGATTTCATAAGGCATCCTATACCATTGGTTGTGGTAACGCCATGCACTTATTCTGTGCATCCATTTACGCTGTGCAGGTTGCAGTCGTATGTCGGAAACTGTGGGGGCATAGCCATTTAAAACTGTTTCAAAATTGCGAATCTTATCGATCATATACGGCTTTAACCAGGGGGTCAGTGGGTTCTTGCGCAAATCAAAATGCTCCCACGAAGGATGCACCCAATCTTCCAGTTTTTCCGGAAAGGCAAAGCCATTCTTCTTGCAGGCCTCATACAGTTCCGAGCCTTCTGTTGGCACCGGACTGTAGACGTAAATTATGATTTCAGTACGCGGGTTGATTTCTTTGATTTCCCTGATAAAGGCTATATCCTGATCGATTTGCCGGTTCACCTCTTCCTCCGATGCTCCAGGCGTTCCCAACACAAATGAATATTCGGGAATGATATCAAAACGCTGCATGCGCGCCGCAAACTTTTTTATCTGTTCACCTGTCTGTGTGCCCCCCTTGTCCATCATGGCAAGGATGGCATCATTCCCTGTTTCGGCACCGAAGAATATCATCCTGCAACCGGCATCGCGCATAAGCGCCAGGCTCTGGTCGCTGTACTTATCAATGGTATCTATTCTTCCTTCCCCCCACCATACCATGTTTTCACTCTTGATGAGTCGGGAAAACGCAACCGTACGTTTCTCGGAAACAAAGAAGTTATTATCGTGAAATTCAATGGCGGTCCCTCCGAATTGGTCTTTAATGCGTTTAATATCCCTGTAGATTGCCCCGGCGCTTCTGCCTTTCCACCGGGCATTGTAAATAGGAACTATGCCGCAAAATGCACATTTGAAGGGACAGCCCACACTGCTGTGATAGGCAATAGTCTCCCTCCCCAACCAGGTCTTTCCCAGGTAACGCTGCATCGGGTAAAACTGGTGTAGCTTCTCATAGGGCAATGGCGGCAGGCTATCCTGATCGTAGAGCTCGTCTTTGTTGTTCTTCTGTACCATGCCAAAAAGCTTCCAGATCAGATTGGGGATAGCCGATAAATCTCCACCGTGGTGCAGCAAGCGCATCAATGCAGGAAAAGCATGATCGCCCGGCCCGTAGACTACATAGTCCACAAAACCCGAAGCCATGCAGACCTGCCACTGGTTGGAGGCAAAGTAGCCGCCCCAAACGGTAACCAGTGCGGGAAATTTTTCCTTCAAGGCTTTTGTAAATGGAATGGCCTGTTTCAACTGCGGCCCCGGCATCACCGTCACAGCCAGCACATCATAACCCTGACGCACGTGCTTTTCCAGGATAGGATAAGGGTCATCTTCCAGATTTCCATCCACGATCACATACTCATATTTTCCATGTATGCTCGCTGCAATGGCAAGGATAGAATTCGGAATCCTTGGTTTATGTTGCGCAGCGCGTGGATTGAAAAAGATGATGCGTGGTAGCATCCGGTAAAAATAGAAAGTTCCCGCCGGACATGCACGTACTATTCTTCATGATTTTGTCCGGATACTACCACTACCGCAGTACCCTTGAACCAATGCAAGAAAACGAACGCAACTGCTATTTATTCATTTTTTTCTTATACTTCGCAAGCACCTCTGCATCTGCTTTAGGAGGTACTGAATGCAGGTAATTGAACAGTGCCTTTTTCTCTGTTTCCGACATCAGTCGCAGCGCATCCCATGGCATAAATTTCGGATCCAGCTCCTTCCCTTCAGGAGTAATTCCTGTCCACAAGGTTTCCGCAAACTGATCGTAAGTCCATTTGCC
>DDYY01000014.1:13717-13964 GCA_002346225.1 Bacteroidetes bacterium UBA3022 | reverse complement strand
ACATCATCACCGGTTATTTGGCGGAGTTCAAGTATACCTAATGAACCATCTGCAGGTGAGGCTAGAAATTTTTTATCATCCGCTGCTTGAAGAGTTATTTCTATATTACCAGTTGAGGTTATAGGACCTCCAGATGTTTCTATCACATTTGAAGTAGGTGTATTAGTAACAACATTTACTGAAGTTACCTGCCCTGTTACATAGAAACTCAACCATAGGCATGTAAATAGTAAAGCTGTTTTCATAA
>DDYY01000014.1:13063-13439 GCA_002346225.1 Bacteroidetes bacterium UBA3022 | reverse complement strand
AATAGTAAAGCTGTTTTCATAATGAAAGGATTTAAGAAATGATTAAAAAAAGTGCGGTAGGCATTAAGCATGACTGCATGGCTTGAGATAATGAGTTCTACACTTACATGTTTCATCGGGAATAATTTTAAGTAGTATAAAAAAAATCCAAATCAAGTTATTGTAAAAAACTGAATGTTTCAAACTTTACACCTCACAGCACCACACCCCGCCAAATACCGCTGTTTGTTTTTAAAGTAACCAAAGCTAAACCGCTTATATTTTCCCCCAAATTAATTTCAATAACAGTGGTGTTGGAAAATGTTTTAGTGTAAATCAATTGACCGGTAAGGGTAAATATTTCAATAAAAACTGTTTCTGAACTAAAATCTCCCGT
>DDYY01000014.1:0-12798 GCA_002346225.1 Bacteroidetes bacterium UBA3022 | reverse complement strand
CTGATTATAACTCATTAAGCCTGCTAAACCTTAAAAGTATATAATAAATACGAATAGTTTAATAAATAAATTAAAGCTTCCTTTAACACATTGTAATTATTATTCAACAACCGCTATGAATCCACAAAAGAGATGCGGTTATCAGCCAATGCAGATGGTTAAACCCGAGAACTATCGGGATAACATCACTCAAACGTAATCATCACCAGACCCTTCTCCACGTTCTGGCTTTTCTTTACCTCTATGGTTTTAACCACGCCTTCACCTTCAGCTTTCAGCACATTCTCCATCTTCATCGCCTCTAATACAATGAGCGGGTCGCCCTTGGCCACAGTGGCTCCCGGCTCCACGCGGATATCGAGCACCAGTCCGGGCATGGGAGCCTTAAGGTTTTTCAGTTTACCGGCGCCGGCAGCCCCCAGTCCCATCTGTTCCAGGAGCTGGTCCATCTTGTCTTTCACCGAAACGGTATATACCTGATTGTTGACACGAAGGGTCATAGTCTTATCTTCCGCATTGCGGCGTATCAATTCTACCGAATAAGAGCGCCCCTTATGAAGTATATGCCAGAAGCGCGCTCCGGTTTGTTGCATGTCTACTGCCTCTTCCACACCGTCAACTTCAAAGCCTGAAACTGCAAATGACGCCGACTGATTGACTGTTACTCGTCTCATATTATTAATTTCTTCTTAAACTGTGTTAAATCACAATACTGCCATTGGTAAAAACTTAATTTTACACATCCATTGTAAAAGTAAAGTATTCTTATGAAACTGAATCTCCTCTTCGGCTCTCTAGTAGCCGTTCTGTTGCTCTCTAACTGCGACCCCACCAAGAAAATAAACCAAAGCGACGCCTACAGTGGCGACATCGATACATCGTATGCCTACGACTACGATTACTACGACGAGACCACTGACGACTATGAATATACCTATGAAGACGATTATATAGAAGAACCGGAAAGCGATATCAGTCCCTGGAGTAAAGACCGCTACCGGGCGACAGCTACCCGCAGTTTTGACCTGCTGCACACGAGCCTGTCCGTTTCCTTTAACTGGGAGAAAGCACAGATGAATGGCAAGGCTTCCCTTATTCTACGCCCCTACTTCTATACCACCAGCGAGCTGGTGCTCGATGCCAAAGGCATGGACATTCACCGCATTGCAGCAGTAGAAGGCAACAGCAAACGCGATTTATCCTTTACCTACGATAGCCTGCAGCTGACCATCGACCTGGGCAGAGATTACACCCGCAACGACAGTGTGGTGATTTACATCGACTACACCGCCCGCCCGAACGATCTTCCCGAAGGTGGCAGCGCTGCCATCACCTCCGCCAAAGGCTTGTACTTTATCAATCCCAATGGCACAGAGGCCAATAAGCCACAACAAATATGGACCCAGGGTGAGACGGAGGCCTCCTCCTGCTGGTTCCCCACCATCGACAAACCGAACGAACGCTGTACCCAGGAAATCTATATCACCGTCGACAGAAAATACAAGACCTTGTCCAACGGTGTAATGATCAATTCTTACCTCAACAACGACGGTACCCGCACCGACCAGTGGGTCATGCAACAACCCCATGCACCTTATCTGTTTATGATGGCAGTAGGCGAATTCAGCGTGGTGAAAGACAGCTGGAAAGGAAAAGACGTTCATTATTATGTAGAACCTGAATACGAACCGTACGCGCGTCAGATTTTCGGCAACACGCCCGAAATGATGACCTTCTACAGCGAATTGCTGGGCGTGGAATATCCCTGGGATAAGTACAACCAGGTGGTAGTGCGCGACTACGTATCAGGCGCTATGGAAAACACCACCGCCACCATTCACGGCGAATTCCTGCAACAGACCGATCGCGAATTACTCGATGAAACATGGGAAGATGTCATTTCCCACGAGCTGTTTCACCAATGGTTTGGCGATCTGGTTACCACTGAATCGTGGAGCAACCTGCCTTTGAATGAATCGTTCGCCACTTATGGTGAGTACCTGTGGAGAGAATATAAATACGGACGGGAAGATGCCGATGAACACCTCAAGGGCGACTACGATGCCTACATGGCGGAAGCTACCGACAAACAGGTGGATATGATTCGCTTCGAATATACCAATAAAGAAGATATGTTCGATTCGCACAGCTATGCCAAAGGAGGATGTATCCTGCACATGCTGCGCAAGTATGTGGGCGATGATGCCTTCTTTAATGCGCTGCAATTATACCTGGAAGACAATCGATTCAGCTCTGTTGAAATTCACAACCTCCGGCTGGCATTCGAGGAAGTTACCGGAGAAGACCTGAACTGGTTCTTTAATCAGTGGTTCCTGAACAGCGGTCATCCTGAACTCTATGTCAGCACCGACTACGATGCTGACGCCCAAATGCTGACGCTTAGTATGGAGCAATTGCAATCGGCACCAACACCGATTTATGTGTTGCCACTGGATATCGATATTTATGTCAATGGCAGCAAAGAACGCCATCGCATAACACTTGACAACCGTTACCAGGATTTCACTTTCCCCGTGAGCAGCCAGCCTGACTGGGTAGATATAGATGGAGAGAATATGTTGCTGGCAGCGGTAACGTATGAGCAGGAAGCAGAACAGGCATCCTTCATTTATCGCCAAAACAGCGGTTACCTTGATCGGCTCAAAGCCATTTATGCCCTTGAGTCAAAACAGGAATATTCGGAAGCAGCAACAAGCGTGCTGATGGAAGCATTACAAGACCCCTTCTGGTCAATCAGAGAGGCGGCAGTAGGTGCGCTCATGGTCAGCTCCGGAGATGCGCAAATGGCTGATGCAATTATCCGTCTGGCAACCACTGACCCCAACAGCAAAGTACGGGCTGCGGCAGTAGGCAGGCTGACCGATCTCGATATGCCTCAGTCGGAACTGGAAGCACTACTGCAAGCTGCTACGCAGGACTCCTCCTACATGGTGACCGGACAAGCATTGATGCTGTGGAACGAGATTAACCCGGAAGCTGCTGAACAGGTGGCCCGTCAGTATATGATGGAGAAAAACCTGAATATCATTATTCCGGTTTGGGAGATTCTGGCCCTCAACGGCAATCCAAAAGACAATGATTATTTCCTGTATCAGTTTGAGAAGATCAGCGGATGGCAGGTGTACTACCTGCTGGTATATTATCAGGAGTTCCTGAAACACCAGTCCGACCTGGACATCATTCAGAAAGGAGCCAATCAATTCAAAGCGGTAGCGCTGGATGAATCAGGCGACTGGATAACCTTCTTTGCCAACAGCTTTCTGAGCGGCTTATACGAATACTACAATGAATCTATGAGTGAGCAGGATGCCGACACACAGGCAGCTTGGAAAGCCGGGATGGAGTATATCCAGGAAACGCTTCGGGAAATCAATATGGGCTGGGGTTACGAAGATGAAGGGGAATACTGATTCCCCTCCAACGGGTAGCGATTCAGAATGCCTGCATCTCTACCAGCTTGGCATATAATCCTTTTCTGGATATCAATGCTGTGTGGTTACCGCGTTCCACGATGTGACCGTCCTGCATCACGATAATTTCATCGGCAAACTGTATCGTGGAAAGGCGGTGGGCAATGACTACTGAGGTGCGGTTCTGCATGAGCTTGAACAGCGCATCCTGCACCAGTTTTTCCGATTCTGTATCCAGGGAAGAAGTCGCTTCATCCAAAATCAGAATGGGCGGATTCTTGTAAATAGCGCGGGCGATAGTGAGCCGCTGCCTTTCACCACCACTGAGCTTGCTGCCGCGATCGCCAATGAAGGTATCATAGCCGTGTTCCAGTTTCATGATGAACTCATGCGCATTGGCCACCTTGGCAGCCTGTATCACCTGATCTCTGTCGGGATGATCCACCCCGAAGGCAATGTTGTTGAAAACACTGTCATTGAAAAGTATGGGATCCTGACTTACAATACCCAGCTGATTGCGCAGACTGGTGGTGCGCAGGCTCTTCAGGTTATGTCCGTCTATGAGAATAGCTCCTTCCGTTACATCGTAAAAGCGTGCCAGCAGGTCGGCCATGGTAGACTTACCCGAGCCAGAGGGACCGACCACCGCCACCATTTTTCCCTTTTCGATTTTGAGGTTGATATTATGCAGTACGCGGGTATCTTCGCTGTAGTTGAAGCTTACATCCCTGTATTCAATCGTATGTTCAAACCCTTTCAAGCTGACCGCATTTAAATCTTCCTTGATATCGATGGGCGCATCAAGTATACCTTCTATTCTTTCAATAGATGCAGTACCCCGTTGTATGTAGTAATAGGAATTGGCAAAGGACTTGGCCGGATTGATGAGGTTGGCAAAGATGACAATGTAACCGATAAAGATTTCGCCGGTAAGCACCGATTCACCACTGATGACCAGACTTCCCCCGTACCACAATACCGCAGCCACTACAAAAATGGCGAGCGTTTCCGACAGCGGCGATGATAATTCCCTGCGGTTCAAGACGCTGGTCAGCAATTGCGCATGTGCTTTGTTCTCCCTTGAAAATTTTCCTTTCTGGTAGCGCTCTGCATTGAAGGCTTTGATGATGCGCAGGCCGGTCAGCGATTCTTCAATAATGGATAACAGCAGCCCCAGTTGTTCCTGTGCTTTTCCTGATTTGCGCTTGAGTGTCTTGCCAATACGGCCTATCACAATACCCATAAGCGGCAGCATGACCAGCACAAACAAGGTCAGTTGCGGACTGAGCATCAACATCGCCGTTAAAAAGAACAGGATGGTCAATGGATCGCGGAAGGTGCTCTCCAGGGTGTTCATGATACTCCACTCCACCTCATTCACGTCAGTTGTCATGCGGGCGATGATATCCCCTTTACGCTTCTCGCTGAAATACGATAAGGGAAGGATGAGCATGCGCTCAAAGATATTTTGCCGCAGCTCCCTGACTACGCCATTGCGCAGCGGTGCCAGGAAAAACAAGGCCATATAGCGGCAAAAATTCTTGAGGATAAATATGATGATGATAAAAATGCAGACCATCATCAACCCCTGGGTCTGCCCGTTTTCCGCGACATAAGTACCGAAATGATAATTGACATACCCCAGCAAATCACCAATATTCAAACCCAGTTCCGGTGCTTCTTCCGCCACCGGCATGGAGTTGAAAATAACCTGCAGGAAGGGAATGAGGGTCAGGATAGAAAACAGATTGAAAAGGGCATACAGAATATTGAACAACAGGTTGAGCATGGCCAGGCGCCTGAAGCGCATTACGTAGCGGAGTATGCGAAAGTATCCCTTCATGAAGGCGTAAAGTTACCGAATAGTTGACGGCTGAACAGCCTGAATATGCTAATCTTTGAAGTTACTGTTGAAGGTAGAAAACCAGGGAAATCGCAGGACATGCAGCCATAAGAGCCAATTACCCCAGGTAGTAAGCAGTTTACCGCACTTGAAAATTCCATTTCAAATCGACGAAAACAGCACTGCTCTGGAGTTGGTAGTTATCCTCTATGGAGCCTGCATATACCTGCAGAATGGCGGCGGCTACCAGATTATCACCGAGACTATAGGAAACTGTCGGGAAAAAGATAGTGCTGTTGTTCTCAGGAGCAAAAATGACAGCGGCGTTGACCTGCAGCAGAGGGCTCACCGGATAGCCTGCCTGCAACAACAGGCTGTGCTCAAATGGCATGAGCTGGCGGGCATCTGACGTATACACAAAGGCAGCTCCGGAGGTAGCCGCACCTGTTACCTCATTGTACAGCCATGCCAGCTGGGTATACCATCCATTGGGAAAAACATAATCTATTCCAGTGGTAGCGCTCCATCTTGCAACGGTATCTGAAAAATGGGGGTAAGGATGGAACCAGCTGATTTCTCCTTTCCATCCTGCCTGCCACAGGTTACCTGCAAAGCCGAGTCCTGCTGCCACGTTATCGCGATAGATGCCTCCTAATAGCTGCACATCATACGTGTGGGTATTGAAAGCATACTTGATGGCACCCACATCATCGTTTCGGAACTTTCCCGGACTATATGCCAGTTCCCATTTACTGCCATTAGCCAGCGCGTATTGCACACGGGCCGCATCCGAACCAGGACGTTCCACATAATCGAAGTCGAGGAAATTATAACTGTTGAACCAGTCATTCGGATTCCATACCGTATGCATACCCCAGTTGATGCGCTGTCGTCCTAAGGTAATCTCCAGCGGACCATTGTACCAGTTGAATTGCAGACGGTCAATAGTGGTATTGCCGATTATATCGTCGGATTCCAGCCAGTTGAATGTCATATCAACCAGCCCCCTGTCCAGCTCCAGCAGATCGGCATACCCCGGCAGGATTTGTATATAATCACCGGTAAATATCCGGTTGCGCATTTCCAGTCTCCAGCTGCTGCGTGTGCCTATTTCCAGTTCCTGATTGATGCGGTTGTGTACTATGTACAACCCATAGTTGTCTTTATTGATGTGATCGAAGGTTTGAGACGGTAATGCCTTCAGATAACCATGCAGGTGATACCGCAGCAAGGGCACACTATCATCCTGGGCACTGACTCTGCCCAGGCCGGCAAGCAAGCTCCATAACAGAACACCGATAACATAAAAGCCTTTCATATATCATTTCCCACCTACAACCTACTCCACAATCTCTCCATCCTCGAGCGTCACCACCCGATGTGCGCGCTGAATGACCCTTGGGTCGTGGGTGGAGAACACGAAGGTCATGCCCTCTTCCTTGTTGAGTTTTTCCATAATATCAAGCAGATTACCGGCTGTGGCGCTATCGAGATTGGCCGTAGGCTCATCGGCCAGAACGAACTTGGGTTTACTCGCCAGCGCCCTGGCCACTGCTACACGCTGCTGTTGTCCTCCGCTCAGTTCCGACGGTCTGGAATGTTCTTTTCCTTCCAGGCCCACCTCCTTCAGCAGCTGCTGCACACGGGCTTTTCGCTCTGCCTTCCCCG
This sequence comes from Bacteroidetes bacterium UBA3022, assembly GCA_002346225.1. Lineage (GTDB taxonomy): Bacteria > Bacteroidota > Bacteroidia > Chitinophagales > BACL12 > UBA11426. The sequence goes on along the minus strand of DDYY01000014.1, from coordinate 5,856 downwards.
CACCTTGCAACAGCATGATGAAATCGATATTTTCTTCAGCTGTCAAAACAGGTATCAGGTTGTAAGCCTGGAATACAAATCCGATATGGTGCAGCCGGAAATCAATCAATTTATTCTCCTTCATGGCGGTGATATCGGTACCATCAATCAGTACCCTGCCCTCAGTCGGTGCATCCAGCCCGCCAATCATATTCAACAAGGTAGTCTTCCCGGATCCGGAGGGTCCGACCAGGGCGATAAATTCGCCTTGCTCAATGTGCAGATGTACATGCTTTACAGCATGCACGGGCACAGGACCTTCGTTGTAGGTCTTGCTGAGATTATGTGCATCAATTACTACGTTTGCCATCATTTAAATTTTTCTAATTGCTTCAACAGGTTTCAACTTCAGTGCCCGTGCAGCCGGGAAAAGGGAGGCAATGAATGCGGCCAGCACCACCATCAATAAGATGATACCATAGGATGCCATACCCAGCTCAGGATATACCATGGAAGCATAGCCATATTCTTCCAGTCCCTTGCTGTACATCGATAAATCTATTCCCACATGATGCGTCCACTGTACGGTAAGCCAGGACAACAACAAGCCTACAGGTCCGCCGATGAGCGCGATATACATGGTTTCCAGCATAATCATCAGAAAGACTTTTCTTTTCGTCAGGCCCACTGCCATGAGCACGCCCAGTTCGCGGGTGCGTTCCAGTATGGCCATGAGCATAGTATTGATAATGCCGAACAGCAATGCCAGCAGGATGATACCGATAATGATAAACATATACTGATTAAAGGACTCTGTCATCATCCGTAATTCCGGCGACAGCTCTTTCCAGCTTTCCACACTTGCTGCCGGAAACGCCGTTTGCAATGCATGCACGACCGTATCTACCTGTGTTTCATCGTTGAGTAATACAGCCATTTCATGGACGGCATCACCTGTCTTCAGCAAGGCCGCCAGATCCGATTGCTGCATGAATAACATGCCCTCTTCCAATCGCGCATTCCGTGTCTGATAAATGCCGCATACCCGCAATGCCACCGAAACAATCTCCCCATCGCGGTCCTGAAAGGTGCAAATCACTTTTTTGCGTACATCTATCTTCAACTGCTCTGCCAGTTTACTGCCAATGAGCACTTCATTCTTCTTACCACTGAAATAATTGCCCTCCGTTACCTTTCCTGCCAGTCCGGTCAATGCATCTTCCTGCTCGGGAATAATGCCATATAGGGTAACCCCGGTTGATTGGTTGGCGCTGGCCGCCATCGCCATGGTCATAACCCGTCCGCTCCAGGCTTTCAGTTGTGGCTGCGCATCCAGCTTATCAGCTATTTCGCTGGTGGAAGACAAAGTGTACTGGACGTCGTAATTTTCTTTAAATGCCGGATGGTGCATCTGCAAATGGGAAATATTCTGTTCGATGGTATCACGCACCTGCTGCTTACTCATCCCCCAGTAGAACGACATAATGAAAGCACCTGCCCAGATACCCATGACTATGGAAAGGATGAGCACCAGACTGCGGACGCGGTTGCGCCAGATATTTCTCCATGCTATGGTAATCATCATCCTCATATCAACTCCTGATTGCTTTCATGACTGAAAAACGCAGCAACTTTATGGTCGGATACAGGCTTACCAGCAACGCGATAAATCCAACAATACGCACCTGCGAAAGGAATATTTCGGGCGTAATCAATACCGGCATGATGGGTTCGAATCCGTAACTGGCGTATATCTCTGCCACATCTCCTGTCAGGCGGATGGGGTTCCTATCGAGGTAATGCAGAATGGGCAGACTGGCCAATGTACCAAGGGCAATGCCAATCACTGCCAGCAGCATGACTTCCAGAAATACCATCCATGCCAGCTGTCGTTTCCCCGTTCCTACCGCCACCATGATACCCAGTTCGTGTTGCCGCTCTGTGAGCATCATCAATACCGTACTGAATAAGCCAAACCCAATAATCATATATAAAATAAATATCATTATTTTATTACCTGCTGCATCGCCTTCCATGGTCTGCAACAATTCGGGCATCATGGCTGTCCAGTCCATGACATCGTATTGGGCGGTATCCACCGCTTTCGTTACCATCTCCCGCAGCTTGTCTATGTCTGCTCCCGGTTCCGACATCAGTGCTATGCTGCTTACCATTCCGTCCATAGATAGCATGCGCTGGATTTCCTGTAAGGGTAGGTACACCATGGATTTACTCAATTCGGGATTACCTATCTCTACAATGGCTGCAACCGGATATTTTCCGTAGGCACTGGCAGCATGATAACCTTGTCCCAGCAGCAACAGGGTATCGCCAATCTGCAAATGCATCTTATCAGCGAGACCGGCACCTATCATTACGGCTGCATCGCCCGCGGCCAATAGGTTGCCCTGCAGGGTGCGCTCTCCCAGATGATTAACCCTGTCCTCCCGGGCCACGTCAATGCCCATTAAGATGGCAGGGCTGGAGCTGATGCCTGTAGAAGCGAGCGCGAAGCTTTCCACCCGGGGCATGGCAGTGCTGATACCTTTAATAGCTTCAAGCTGCTCCACCATAGCATCGTTGTAGTGCATGGCTCCGTCGAGGTTTTTATCCTCCCAGTAACCTTTGCTGTGCACCTGCAAATATCCTGTAGTGAATCCGGCCATATTGCGTATCATATTGCCGTACACGCCTTCCAGAATGGCATACATAACTATTGCCAGCAGCACCGCAAAGAACATCGAACCGACGGTAATCGAGGTGCGGCGCTTGTTGCGCCAGAGATTGCGCCATGCCAGCCGGACATAAATCATTTCAGTCGTTTCATTTGTTCTACAGAAAAAACAGCATCGTCAATCGCCACATTGAACTGTATGCTTTTATAAATCATCACGGTCTTATTGCCCGGTTCATCAGCCGGTAGCATTTCCATCCGCGTAGGTATCAGTCGGCCGCCCATGGTTTTGATATCCGAAGCAATCATGCTGTTCACCAGGTAACCGTATTCATCGTAATTCTCCACTTTCAGTTGCAGAAAGTCCTGCTGATCCACCCATACCTTCACCTTACCCCAAACCACAGCCGCATCCGGCCGGGGTGTCATTTCAATGATCCAGCATGTGCGACCGCCAATCGTTTCTTCACCGACAAACTTATGCGTGTAGTCCTGCACCACCGAAAACTCCTTCACCAGGTCATCATTGGTGAAGTCGGTTCCCATCCAGCTTTGCGACATCATGCTGGGTGGCATTTTTATGTTGCGCTCTATGGCGGGCACCCAGTTCCACACTTCCTTATCCCGCTTGAGGAATACCGTTCCCGCATCTTTAGCCGGCGCCGTAATCAACACTGCAGAATGGTCATCGCCCTTGCTCCAGGTTTTCATACTCATTTCGCGGCTCCAGGTGGGACGGATAATCTGTATCGTGATCTCCGATGTGGAGGAACTTCCACGCATCACCTTATCTGCTTTGGCTATCACCTCAGTGGCGGTCTGTGCCTGCACCAGCATTCCGGTGAACAGTAACCCAAGACTCATCAGATATTTCATAAATTATACTTTTTATAGAGATATTGTTCCATCCGGTCGAGTGGCATGCGGTCACCCAGCACATTGTAATCCAGGGATATACCATCGAACAGCACGCCCAGTGTCCATGCTTCCATCTCCGGGTCGGGGTAATCCATGTCGCTGAAAATCTGCACCAGCAAACCGAGGTAATCGCGCATCTTCCGGTCAATGACTTCATTGATAAAGTCAAATTTTCCCATTTCCAGCGCCAGTGGTATCAGCATACGCGAGATAAGCGCCTGCTGATGCAGAAACCGGAATACCTGTCCAATGAGGTGCCTGAGCTCCTCCTTGGGTGTTCCTGCTGCCCGCGTCTCCGCCACCATCTGATCGCCAATGGCAAACAGGTAATCCAGTATGCCGTTGAGTATGTCTTCCTTGGTGGTGAAGTAATTGTAAATCAATCCCTTCGATACCCCTGCCTGCTTCGAAATATCGGCCACAGAGGTGTTATGGTAGGTTTGCCGGGAAAACAATTCCATCGCGGCCAGAATAATCTTCTCCCGACGCTTCTCACGGATTGCTTCAAACTGGGCTGTAGTTCTGGGTGCCATAGTTATATTGACTGAACGGTCAGTCAAAATTAAATCGTCTTTTCCGCTTTTCCAAATAATTGTTGAACATTCCATATAACATGGTGTTGGATTAAGGCGTTCTACACCCAAACAACATCAACCAAATGCGACTTACCTATTTCCTTTTCCCTGCCCTGCTTGGTCTTTCAGCATGCAGCACCACTAAAATCATGGTACCCGCCAACGACCGGGTAGCAATGGATTACGATATGCAGGATGGATTTACGACTGCCTTGTGGAACCGCTCCGGCAACGAGGTAGACATCACTGTTCTAAATAAAACCGATGGTCATCAGGTAAGTGGATTTGGACTGAACGCAAAAGGGGAAGCCACCATTACGGTTGATGCTAACTGCCATCTGGTCATTACCAATAACAACGACAAGCCGGCAAAAATCCGATTCAGGACTTCCGAAGCCCAACCCCAGGCAGAGAAAGCCTCTGCTGAAGTCATCCGGTTCACACTGGCCAATACCAGCGGCGAATCCATCCCCCTCATCATACCCAGCGTCATGAACCCCAACCTTTCTCCCTATTCAGAAAGCGGTGTCGATCTCGCCATCGGTCAGGAAATACTGTATAAATCAGGTACAAAGAAGTATGTATTACTGGTAGTGGATAGCAGCATTCAAAACGGCGCAGTCATTGATATGGCGCAGGTGCTCCGGGAAAAGAAAGCAGAATTAGGCATTCAATAAAAATAGTATATGAAAAAATCATCCTTACTATCCATCGGGCTGCTTACTGGCATCATGCTATTCGCAACAGCTATTGCATCAGGTCCTGTATCTGTGGTATTGCGCAATGGCTCAGCTACCTCTATTCCCCTTAAGATTGAAAATGTGATGAACCCCAATCTCTCCCCTTTCTCCAACAGCAGCGTCACCTGTGCTGAAGGCACCCGTATCTTTTATAAAAAGAAGGGGAAATGGGTGGAAATACTGGAAGTAACTGCTGATCTGGAAGGCGATACTATTCGAGTGGATAAACTCCTGAAAGAGCTGGAATTAAGGTAACGATAGCTGCTGTTCATTTTCCTTTTCGCTTTCCATTAATAGCTACCTTCGCATAAATTATCAACCATGCGCAAATTAACAGGCATATTATTATTACTGGCTACCTGCACTACTGCTTTCAGCCAGGAAGCTCCTTCTACCGCAGTAATCAAATACGACTTCTTCAGTCCGGTAGCGGGTTGTTTCGGCTTATCCTACGAAACCTGGTACCGCAACAGCACCACCCTCGAAATCAACGCCGGGTTTATCGGTGTAAAACTCGATGACTACTTCAATAGCGACCAGTTTATAGGCGGCTATGCATCCATTGGTCCCCGCTTCTATTTTAAAACCGATGTAATGGATGGGGTAGATAACTACAGCGACTTTAAGGGTTTCTACATTAAACCTGAATTACTGTTCAACTACTTCAGCTTTACAGACATCTATTACCAGTATGATTATGAGTGCGACGATTTCGGGAATTGTATAGAATACTTCTCTGAGTTTGAAGTACCCGGCAATGATTTTTCCATCTCCCTGCTCATGGGCCTCGGCCACCAGTGGACCTTCCGCGATGTGGTCACCATGGATCTTTGGTTCGCACTGGGTTACGGCGGCAGCTGGATCAACTCGGATACCGACAACCTGCCTGCCAACAACTATTACAATGACAACCAGTACTTCAAGTACAGCTATGTTCGCTTTGGTGATTCTCCCATGGTTTCCGGCGGCG
>DDYY01000045.1 GCA_002346225.1 Bacteroidetes bacterium UBA3022 | reverse complement strand
TGCCGACATACAGGTAACCATCGGGGCCGAAACGCAGTGCTCCGCCATCGTGGTATTTGGCTTTGGGAATGCCTCTTACCAGAATGGTTTCGTCGGTCAGTTGCAGGCTGTCGAAGCGCAGCCGGACAACACGGTTGCCTGTTACGACTGTTTCATATATGAAAATAAAATTTGTTGTAGCATAATCCGGGTCAACGGCCAGCCCCAGCAAACCTCCTTCCGCAGGGTTGTCAATTTCCCTTGTGCCAATCAATCGTTTGTTGGCAAAATTGCTGTCGGTGTGGTAGATGGCACCATTGCGTTCGGTGAACAGCAGGCTGCCGTCGGGGAGTTGATCCATTCCCCATGGCACCTCCAGGTTGTCCAGCACTACCTCTTCCTGTTGAAAGTGTTGTTCCGGCAAACGTTGCTGCTGGCTGTTGCCGGGTGCCGGTCTGCAGGCAGGCAGCAGGAAACATAGAAGAATAAGTACGTACACTTTCATGGGACTTTAAAAATAATCAAAATACCCTATCCCTGCTTTTCGAGCCTGTAAAATGAATTATCTTTAGGCGATGTATAGGATCATACTGGGTACTTACCTGCTATTTATGGTGACCATGCTGACGCGCTGTGAGCCGGTGACAGAAGTGAGCGAACTGGTCAAGCAAACGGAGCGCATACAGGTGGTATTCAATTCGAATCTGGGCGACTATACCGATATTACCGACAAGAAGCAGATTCGCAAGTTTAAGAGTTACATTACCGATGAACCCACTCCTATTTACGAATGCGGCTACGATGGATACATATTGTTTTTTACGGAAGCCGGTTCCGTCCGTATGGATTTCAATTTGACAGATGATTGTCAGCATGTGATATACGATTACGGGCAAAGTATTGAAACCCGTCAGCTCAGTGCCGACGGTCTGGAGTATTTACGATCAATAGTCCCGTAAGTGCATGGCAGCTTCCTCTCCTAACGACCCCAGGTTTCCGGTACTGCCTACCTTGCTGGTGATGAATATCTTCCCCCTGGTAGGGGTGCTTTTCTTCCACTGGAGCTTCTTCGCCATTATCTATATCTACTGGTGGGAAACCGTTATCATGAGCATTTTCAATATCCTGAAAATGCGCAGGGCTAAGAAGCCGGGAGTACCTAATCCCAACTGGAAAATCAACAATGAAGTGCAAACTGTCGCCGATGTTAATAACAAACCAAAATTGATGGCGACTTACATATCTATTCGCTTCTTCACGCTTTTTATATATTTGGTTTTTATAATTGTATTTATCGGAATGTACAGCGCAGGTCAGGATGGCTATAGCACTGCGGTGGAGATTATCTTTTTTCTGGATACATTCATGCAGGTGAGTATAGTCGTTGTATTTGCCTATTACCTGATTGACTTTATCACCTGGCGGTTGTCGGGCATGGAGCATGAAACCTCCACATCTGAACTGGCAGTGCCCTTTGACGGACGTTCTATTGTGATGCACATTGTAATTGTGCTGGGAGCTGTATCTACCTCATTCTTAGGCGAAAAGCTTTTTGGCTCGGAGCAAAAGGCAGCACCCATTCTGTTCTCCTCCTTTTTTGTATTGATGAAAACCGCTGTCGATATGTTGTCGTACAAGACCAATGAAAACAGGGAAAAGCTGGTATGGAAGCAGTTGTGGAAGGAGGAATCACAAGAGGAAAAATCCGAGTAGCCTGTATCAGTCTTCCATCACCCCGATAAAGGGCAGGTTGCGGAAGCGGCCGTCTACATCCAGTCCGTAGCCGACAATAAAACGATCATCTACTTCCAAAGCATATAGATCGGCATCTGCAGCATGCGGTACCAGCTTATTCAGCAGTGCAACGCTAAAGACAGAGGCAGCGTTTTGCCCGGTGATCTGCTGTTGGAGCCATGCCAGTGTTGCTCCTGAATCGACTATGTCTTCAATAATAATGACATGCCTGTTGGTCAGGTCGGGGATATGGCTTTCATCTGCATCCAGCACATATCTGCTGGTGCCACGGTAGCTTTTTATTTGAATAAATACCATGGAGCAAGGGTGGTTGAAACGGCGCAGGAGGTCAGCAGCAAATACATAGGCACCATTCATCACAATGAGAAAAAGAGGATCCTTGCCGGCATATCGCTGGGTCAGTTCAGTTGCGACTTGTTCAACGGCAGCGTCGATGACTTCGGCGGAAAAAACTACTTCTTTAATTCCGGGTAGCATACCCAAAGATAAGTACTATTTGTACCCGACAATTAATTGCTGACCTATGCTGATGGCATTGTCGCTGATGTTGTTCCACTTTTGCAGTTGTTCCACGGTAGTACCATACTGCTTGGAAAGTCCATACAGGGTTTCTTTCGGTGCAACGGTATGCAATACAGGCGAAAGCTGAGGTTCCTGTTTTACCGGGGCAGTCATCTCCGTGTTTTCCGGGGTGGCTTTCGGAGTCGGGATCTGCACTTTTATAGTTCCCTCATCTTCTACAGCATCACTGCTGTCTTCCCCTTCAAATTCCATGATGATATTGTTCTTATTAGGATCGGGCGTTGCTTCCTCTTTTACCTTCGTCGATGGCTTTTCTTTTTGAACGCGGGTAGCCGGAGTTTCTTTTTTGCTTTTCTGCAATGCAGGAGCTGTATCCCTTTTCTTTCTTAAAAAGATGACCTCACCTGTAGCAGGTTCTTGTCCCGGTTCCAGTCTGTTGTATTTGTAGAGGCGGGATAATTTGACCCCTTCATCGCGGGAAATGGTCCACATGGTAGCTCCTTCTTTTACAGTCACTACTTTATTAATACCCTTATTGCGCTTGGGTTGCAGGTAGAATTTAGTACCGGGTTCCAGGCGGGTACTGGCCGTGATATCGTTGTATTTCAACAATTGTTGCAGCCGTCCGGGATGCCTTTCTGCAATGGACTCAGGGGTGTCGCCTTGTTGCACAATGATGGTAGGGATGCGGTTGAAGTAAAAGACGCCTTTTCCATATCCTTTTGCCTCAGCCACTTCTCCATAGGGACCGGGTTCCGGTTCGGGGTCGGTCTCCATCTTCTTGTGGTCTTCCATGGCCAGCAGCTGGTCGGGGGTGAGCTTGTCGTAAATATGGAGGTCGTAGTCTTCAATAATTTTAATGAGTCTTTCGGCGTATTCCGGATTGGTAGCATAGCCTGCTTTCTTCAGCCCTTTCGCCCAGCCTTTGTAATCGGTAGGGTCAAGGGTGAAGAGTTCTGCATAGCGCGTTCTGGAGGTCAGGAAATAAGAGTGGTCGTGAAAAGATTCTTCAGCATTATCGTATTTGCGAAAACATTCTCCCTTCGCATCGTCGTCGTAAAATACCCTGTCGCCGGTCCAGCCGGTGTGACATTTGATGCCAAAATGATTATTGGATTGACGGGCCAGTTCACTTTGACCTGCTCCGGATTCCAGAATACCCTGTGCCAGCGTGATGCTCGCGGGAATACCGTGGTTGATCATCTCTTCCACAGCGATGTAACGGTAGCGCTCAATGTAATCCAGTATGGCTTTACTGGGTTCACCGGCCTGAACTCGGAACCACGCAGCAAATGCCACCACAACCAATAGTATTCTCCTCATAGGCATAAGGCATTATTGCCCAATCAAATGTAGGCTGCAAACGGAGGGAAGCTGCTGCGTATTATCCACCAAAAATGTGGCTTATCCATTTTTTCGGGCAATCATTAGACCATCGCGCACAGAAAGCAGCACATTTTCTACCCGGGGGTCGTCTTGTACTTTTTTATTGTAAGCCCTGATGGCAAGGGTATCCTTATCATTCTGTGTAGGGTCTGTCACCTTTCCGCTCCACAAGGTGTTATCGGCAATGATCCATCCTCCAGTCGCCATCTTATCAATGACGAGGTCGAAATACAAGCTGTAGTTTTTTTTATCGGCATCGATAAAGACCATATCGAAAGGTCCTTCCAGCCCGGGCAGAATGTCTGCGGCATGGCCATTCAATACTTCAATGACAGCTTCCAGTCCTGCCTTTTGGATATATTCTTTCACCATCGGTGTGCGTTCTTCATCGATATCAATGGTGGTGAGCCGGCCGCCGCGCATCCCCCTGGCAAGGCATATGGCACTGTACCCGGTGTAAGTGCCGATTTCTACAATCCGCTGGGCACCCGACATGGCACTGAGGAACTCCAGGAATTTTCCCTGTACATGTCCGCTCAGCATGCGGGGCTGCAGTACTTTCAGATGGGTCATGCGGTTCAGTTCGGCGAGGACAGGTGCTTCAGGACTCGTGTGTTGCTCAATATATTCTGTGATAGATGCATCCAGCATAAGGTACTTTTTAGAGTTGCTAAGTTCAGACTATTCCCGGATATGCTTCATTGGAACCTGTTGGTAGGCACATAGTAGCTCATCTGCTCCTGCAACAGCAACAGGTGAAATGTTAAGGCAGAATTTACATAAAAACGCCCTATTTGCTGTTTCTTTGCAGGATGCACCGGTGTTTGATATACCTCATCCTGTTGGCGGCTTTCCCTTTGCAGGCCCAGCTTCTGCCTACTTACGGGGACTCCAGGACCGCTACCACCGGCTGGCAATTTCTAAAGATAGCCCCGGATGCCCGTTCCAGCGGATTGGGAGAAACCTACCTGGCCGTCGCCGATGACATGGGTTCATTGTTCTGGAACGCAGCCGGACTCACGCAACTGGATAGCAACCGGTGGCATACCATGGTAGCACATACGGCTTATCCCGCTGATATACAGCAATACTTTGGAGGGGTGGTGTGGCGCCTGGATGAGAATACTTTGCTGGGTGCCTCCCTGCAATACCTCGATGCCGGTGAAATGCCGGTGACTACGGAATTTATGCCGCTCGGAAATGGACAAACCTTTCGGCCAGTGAACATGGCAGCAGCTTTCAGTTGGGCACAGGTGCTCACCAATGCATTTAGTTTTGGAATCACACTCAAATATGTGCGCGAAGACCTGGCGACTGTCCACAATCAGAACGTATTACTCGACCTGGGCTTTCAGTACGATATCGGCATTGCCAATACACGCTTCGCGGTGGGACTCAGCAATTTCGGTTTTAATACCACACCCGCAGGAGAGATTACCTACCTCAGTATTACGGATACAACTACCCAAGTGGACTTTGAAGATGTAGGTGTGCCGACAGTTTTCCGGCTGGGCTTTGCCTGGGATGCCGTCAAGACCGACATACATATGCTTACCGCTGCGGCACAGCTCAATCACCCAACGGACAATAATGAAACCTATTCCCTCGGCGTAGAATATGGCTGGAAGCAATTGCTGTTTGTACGCACAGGATATCAGTTCGCTACTGACCTCAGCGCATGGCCGGCATTCGGATTCGGATTGCAATTGCAGCGCTATTTTGGAAGGATACAATTGGACTATGGATTTCAGGTGCTGCCCCAGCTGGGACCGGTCAACCGCATCGGGTTACAAATAGGATGGTAATGAAGAAAAGTACATATATTATTATTCTTATATCGATTGTATGCGCATCCTGCGATTTTCTTTTCGGCACGAGAGAGGATGATATCACCAAAGAGATTTTTGAAGAAGGGGCCATCGACCCTGAACTGGTGCCTGCAGAAGTAGGCTATGTCCCTGTGCTGCCTTTCTGGACCGGTTTTTCCAATCCGGTAGATGTGTACTGCGGATACGATGAGATGATTTACGTAATAGATGACAACGGATTGAATGTAATGGATCAGGCAGGCAATCTGAAAGACATCATCTTTATTCAGGGAGCAACTGATGTTTGCCAGGACAGGCGCCTGCACACTTATGTGGCAGGAAGAATCGACATAGATGTGGATGGCGACGGAGTGGACGAGAACCTGGCAGCAGTGTACCGATTGACAGGTACAGCCACCGGCAACGTCAGTATAGTAGATACGCTGATACATCCATTTTGCGATGTGAGCAGAAACATCACAAGCTTTCGCGGTGCAGATGATGAGCTGGTGGAATTTACCGGTGTAACCACCCTGGCGGATAATACCTTGTACATCGCTAGAAAAGGACCGCGCAACGACCTGGCAGGTATCGCCCGGACAGATAATGCCGTATTGATTTTTACGGACGAAGGTGTCAATACTTCTTATGCCAATGGCTTGAGTCCGGTATCATCTAACCTGCGCTCGGTGTGGAATATGTCTTCCGTTGTAGCATTTGCTGCACCACCTCAAACGCTTTCAGGAATCAGTACATCGCCCGATTTTCTGGTAACACTTACCGCTGAAGATGCTGCCTATAAAGTGCTGTGGATCCAGCAGAATTTTGATGCAGAAGCCGGTATCACCTATGGCGAAAATGCATTGCTTGCGAGTATAGACCTGAGCAAGGCAGACAGGTTCCTCTATGAACCCGGCAGGTTCAGCAATCCGGCTGATGTATATGCTGCACCTGACTTTACAGGTTATATTTTCGTAGTCGATGCCGAACGCGACTCACTGTATCAGTTCACCCGCAGGGGATATGAAGGCGTTAATCCTCCTCCCGGTAGTACCGGCACTAAGCAAATTATTGCCAGTTTCGGTGGCACGGGCGAAGGCCCCTTCCAATTCAGGGAGCCCAGCGGGGTGGCTTATTTGAGAAGGGTAGTGTATGTGGCTGATAAGGGCAATGGCCGCATTTGCCGGTTTACGCTGAGTACGGATTTGGAGTAATCATTTCGGGATTACATCCGGACATCGGTTTACTTTTATATGGTAAAATTGAACGCATATGAAAAATAATAAAGTAGTTGTTCTCGGAGCAGGGATGGTCGGCCGGGCTATGGCCATAGATATGGCGAAAGATACAGATGTGCTGGCAGCAGATATCAGTGCGTCTCAGTTGGCGATACTGGAAGCAAAAGGTATTGCTACCGTCCAGATGAATTTGTCGGATGCAGCCAGGGTGAAGGAAGTTATTGCGGATGCTGATCTGGTGATTGGTGCTGTCCCCGGGTACATGGGTTTCGAAACACTGAAAACGGTTATTGAAGCCGGGAAAAACATATGCGATATTTCCTTTTTTGATGAAGACCCTTTTCAACTCGATGCGCTTGCCAAACAAAACGGGGTCACAGCCATAATGGATGTGGGCGTGGCTCCCGGTATGGACAATATTTTGTTGGGCTACCATAAGCAGCGCATGCAGGTCGATACTTTTGTTTGTCTCGTGGGCGGACTGCCCAGGGAAAGGCAATGGCCCTACGAATACAAAGCCCCGTTTTCTCCGATAGATGTGCTGGAAGAATATACACGTCCCGCACGGTATGTCCGCGATGGGCAAGTGGTGGTAATGCCTGCCCTGAGTGAACCCGAGCTGATGCATTTTGAAGGCGTGGGAACGCTGGAGGCTTTCAACAGCGATGGTCTGAGAAGTCTGATTCAAACTATGCCCGATATCCCCAATATGATTGAAAGAACCCTGCGCTTTCCGGGACATATCGAGCTGATGCGGGTGCTGCGGGAAACCGGCTTTTTCAGAAAGGATACAGTGGATGTGAAAGGCCACTCCATTCGCCCCATAGACCTCACTACACAACTGTTGTTCCCTATGTGGAAGCTGGGTGCAGAAGAGGAAGAGTTTACCGTCATGCGCATCATCATTGAAGGCAGGGAGCATGGTGAAGCAAAAACTTATACCTACGACTTGCTGGACAGATATGATCCCGAAACAAAAACATCTTCCATGGCCCGTACCACCGGTTACACATGTACCGCTGCCGCCCGACTGGTACTTGGTGGTCAGTACCGGGAGAAAGGTGTTTTTCCTCCTGAATTTCTGGGAGCAGATGAAGCCAATGTGCATTTTATACTGCAGCACCTCCAGGAGCGGGGCATTCACTACCGACTAACGGTAGGATAAGCAAAGACGACCTCGATAATCGCGCCCCATCCGGCTCAGATTGAACTTTGTATAGAATCTTGTCTGCACTGGGTAAAGTCAAGTTTGCCGACGGTGCTACCCGTTCTGTTGCACTGATTATTCAGAAATAAAGCAGACTTAACTTTGTTTGTTGTGATACCCAAAAAAAAGGGGAGGTTCAAAAGACCTCCCCTTTTACATTAAAATATTCGATATTATTTTTCTCTGATGTTTTCTTCCTGCATGCGCTGTTCCCATGCCCAGGCGGTGCGCATCATATCGTCTACACCTTGTTTACATTCCCATCCCAGCAATTTTTTCGCTCTGGAATTGTCGGCATAAACGGCAATGACATCACCTTCCCTGCGCGGACCAATCTGGTAATTCAGTGTCCTGCCTGTCACTGATTCGAAAGAGCGAATCATCTCCAGCACACTGATGCCGTTACCGCTACCGAGGTTCAGGATTTCCACCTGATCGGTGTTGCGGTTGGATTGCAGGTATTGCAACCCCAGGGTATGCGCTTCCGCTATATCCATAACATGAATGTAGTCGCGGATGCAGGAACCATCGCGGGTATCGTAATCATCCCCAAAGACTGTGAGAGATGCTCTGCGACCTATGGCAGTTTCGGTAATGACGGGAATTAAATTCTGCGGACTGCCAAAAGGAATTTCTCCTAGAAGTCCACTGGTATGAGCGCCGGTCGGATTGAAGTATCGCAGTAAAATAAAACGCATACGACTATTGATGCTGTACTCCTGGATGATCTTCTCTGATATCACCTTCGTTCTTCCGTAAGGAGATTCCGCTTCTGCCAAAGGAGTGGCCTCACTCACCGGTAGCTCAGCAGCATTGCCGTATACTGAACAGGAGGAAGAAAAAACAAAATCCTGTACATCGAATTCCTCTGCCACCCGCAGAACATTGATCAGCGAGTTGATATTATTATCGTAATACATCAGCGGTTGTTCTACCGATTCACCTACAGCCTTGTACGCAGCAAAGTGAATGATGCCTCTGATATCGGGATGCGCTGTAAATACCTGCCGCAGTTGTGCGTAATCGCGGCAATCGAATGCATAATTATGAAAAGCTTTACCGCTGATTTCACTCACACGGTCGGCGACGAATGCCTTGGAGCGCTCCAGGCTGTCGACCGATACGACTTCGAAACCTTTTTGCAGTAAGTCAATGCTGGTGTGGCTCCCAATGTATCCGCAGCCACCGGTTACCAATACTTTGTATGCTGCCATATTATTTTTTGATTTGACGGATAAGGTATTCACCGTAACCACTTTTCTTCAATGGCTCTGCAATGGCCAGCAATGCCTCGGCATCGATGAATCCTTTGCGGTAGGCGATTTCCTCAATACAGCCTATGTTCAGTCCCTGTCGTTGTTCAATGACCTGAATGAACTGGGATGCCTGCATCAGCGAATCGAAGGTGCCGGTATCGAACCAGGCGGTACCGCGCGGCAATACGCTTACTTTCAATTTTCCTCTTTTCAGGTATTCTTTATTGACATCTGTTATTTCATATTCCCCACGGGGTGAAGGCTGCAGGTTCTTTGCGATCTCTACAACTTCGTTGTCGTAGAAATACAAGCCGGGAACTGCATAGTTCGATTTGGGTGCTGCAGGCTTCTCTTCAATGGACACCACGTTCTTTGCGGCATCGAATTCCACTACACCGTAACGCTCTGGGTCGCGCACGTGATAGGCGTAAATGATACCACCATCAGGATCGTTATTGAGTGTCAGCAGGTCGCCCAGCCCTACACCGTAAAAGATATTATCGCCCAGAACGAGTGCTACTTTATCCTTACCAATAAAATCAGCGCCGAGGGTAAATGCCTGGGCCAGCCCATCGGGACTCGGTTGTTCTTTGTAGGAAAACGAACAGCCAATGCGACTGCCATCGCCCAGCAAACGCTGGAAACCGGGCAGGTCATGCGGAGTCGAGATAATCAGCACCTCTCTGATACCTGCCATGAGCAAGGTAGACAAGGGATAGTAAATCATCGGCTTGTCGTAGATGGGCATCAACTGCTTGCTGATAGCAAGGGTAATAGGGTGCAAACGGGTGCCGGAGCCACCGGCGAGAATAATTCCTTTCACAATTCGGGTTTTGCTGCAAAGATACCCAAATGAAGGGGGAGGAGCCTATTCCTGATGCAAGGAAGTGCGGCGCTTGGCGTAAAATAACAGAGCTGTTGCAATGCCACTCAGCACAAATGCGCCAACCTGGTGCGCTACACCCATGAACACCGGAATACCATCACCTGCCATAAGCAGGGTGCCGATTCCCAGGAGGAACTGCAGCGTCACCATGCCCAGTAGCAGGTGTTCCAGACGGGCTACCATCTCAGTGCTGTACCGACGGTTTTGCAGCCAGAAGAGCACGACTGCCAGGAACACGATGATGCCGACCGTGCGGTGCAGGAAGTTGATGGAGGTTGTATTTTCCAATACGGCAGCGAAAAAACTTCCACCACTGAAAACTTTGGCGGGCAGCAAATGTCCATCCATGAGGGGCCAGGTATTGTACAGCAAACCGGCTTTGGTTCCGGCCATAAATCCACCCAGTACAATCTGGAAAACAACGAGGCCTAATATCCATTTGATGCCTTTATGGGCTACGGGGTGATCGGCCATTACGGGCTTTTTGCGCAGCGACAGCGCCAGCCATATGAGGTAGAGGAATAGCAACAGCGCCATGCTGAGGTGCAGGGTCAGGTTATAGGGACTTACCCATGGCTTGTCAATCAATCCGCTCGCCACCATGATCCAGCCGAAAAATCCCTGTAAGCCACCCAGTAAGAATACCAGCAGCAAGGGGCGGACAAAACCTTTGGGTATCATCTTGCGGTACAGGAAATACAAAAAGGGAAACAAGAAAACGAGGCCTATCAAACGGGCCCAGTTGCGGTGGATGTATTCCCACCAGAAGATGTTTTTGAAGCCCTGCAAATCCATGTCGCTGTTCACCAGTTCGTATTGCGGGAATTGCTGGTAGAGTTCAAATGCTTCCTGCCATTCTTCGGTGTTCATGGGCGGCAATGTGCCCATTACCACATCCCATTCTGTAATACTAAGTCCCGAACCGGTGAGCCGAGTTATGCCGCCAATCATGACTTGCACGAGCACCATGAAAACACCTGTCCATAACCACCAACGAACTGACTTCATAACTGCAAAGGTAGGTGAGTAACGCTAATATAATGTGCAGGGTCGGGCTATTGTTCACTGAAACGGCAGTTCATGACCATTTCACTGAGATGGTGCAGATGCCTGCAGGGAAAACACCGTATTCGGAGCTCTTGGTCAACCGCAGCTACCGCGTAATCACCAGCTCCAGTCTTTCGTTTTTTTGTTGAGAGGCTTCGTCCTTTTCTTCCACCAGCAACTCGGTAGCTCCTTTGGCAACAGGCGTTAAACGCGAGGGTTCAATACCGCCCTTTTTCACCAGAAAGCCGCAAATTTCACGGGCGCGGTTTTGAGAAAGTTCTTTTTTCTTGGTGGTGATATCCATGCCATCCGGCGTATTGATATCGGGACAACACAAATGACAAACCACCTTCACCTGCAAAGTGGTATCAGCGGCCAATACTTCGGCCAGGTTTTGAATATAGGGCAGGGCGCTCCGGTCGAAGCTCCTTTTGCCGGCTACAAACTTCACCTTCTCCATGATGTAGGTCTTACCCGGAACCAAATCGCCGGGCTGCAGTGAATCATTGACAAAAACAAAGCTGGCCATTCTCGCCAGTTCTTCCTCCCAGGCGGCTATCGCTTCCTTTTTCATGGTGCGCGGGTAAAAAGTTATCCAGACCTTGTCTTCCACAACATCGGGACCGGCCTTACCATCGCAGGATAGAATCTGATAATCGAAAAAGCCATTGTCCAGCAGGGTCGCCATCACAGCATCGGCTCTTTCCTGTGCAAAGGAGGCCGCTTTTTTCAGTCGGTTGTCTTTGCTGCAATACCCTTGAATTTTTACCACATAATCTCGTTTGTCCCCCACGGAGTCGTCAATAAAATACAGCAGATGAATGCGGTCGTTGAAGTCTATCTGGTCCGTGTGATCGTTCAACTCAATAGCATATTGCCGAAGCGAATCCAAAGACTGTCCATGTAGTGCGGATCCCAGAAATACAGCCAGCAATGTGTAAAGGAGTTTCATAATCGGGTACTTTTTGAGGTTCTATTTATTAGAGGACTTTGATCCTGCTTTGGTTGTATGCACCAAAAAAAACAGGTAGTTGCCGAAACAACTACCTGTTCGTATGCCATGTAATCTTACAGCTTCACTATCGTACTGCCAAAGAATTGCTCCTCTGCCAGCAGGGTAATGTAGTAGGTTCCAGCAGCCAGACCCGTCAGGTCTATCTGCTCACTGTAAGTATTCAATTCCCTGCGGTAAACGATTCTGCCCGACAAATCGGTAACGGTTACCATTCCCAGCAGCAACTCCCGGCTTTGAATGACCAGCTGGGTGCTTACAGGATTGGGGAATAACCGAATGCCACCGGCTTCCGGGTTTTGAATCGCATTCGGATTTCCGGTAGTATCATTCGGTACCAGTTCTATATCTGCCGTATAACGGGGGAATATCTGATAGCCCTCTGTGTAAGGCGAGCTGTTATCAAACTGACCGCCAATACCGGTTAAGTGAAAGGTATCTGCCGGTGCCAGTGCAGTGGAAAGGTCCACCAGGTCGTCAATGCGCATCACGAGTGTACCGGAACCCTCGCAAACGATATCGACATTAAAGGAGGAGCCATCGCCCAGCCACTGGGCAGGATCTACGAGGGAGCAGAATTCCAGCGAAACCAGATCAGATTCGGTAGACTCACCCAGGGCAGTAACCGCCGTTGGTACTTTCAGGGTGTTGCCGGTGCTTAATAAGATTACTGATTCTGGAATAATCTGCGTTAATCCATTGAATTGATCAATAACTCCGGTAACCCGAACCTCATCGCCTTCCGTTACAGTATATCCGAAATCCAGTGAACTGCTGAACACTTTAATGCCGCCGGTTAAGTCGATGATGGTGAAATCAAGACCGGTAGGGCGCAGGTTGCCACCATACACAATACCGGTTAGTTCTACCAGTTCGCCATCTGAAGTGGCTACCCCATCGGCATCTTCACCGGTTACATCGGCAATGTCTGCAACGGTAGCCACAGGATCGAGAATAATGTCAGCAGTATAGCGGGGGAAAATCTGGTAACCTTCGGTATAAGGCGAGCTGAAGTCGAATTGACCGCCGAGTCCGCGCAGGGTAAATGAGCCCTCCGGAGCAACGGCTGTGGAGAGGTCTACCAGGTCATCAATGCGCATGGTAATGGTTTCGCCATCGCAATCCAGTTCCACGTTGAAAGAAGCACCACCGCCTATCCAGTCGGCCGGGTCAACGATGCTGCAACCTGTTAACTGCACCAGGTCGGATTCAGTTGCTTCGCTCAGGGTGCTGACAGGTACAGGGATTTTCAGGACGTTGTCTTCACTCAGGAAAATGACCGTGTCGGGAATGATTTCTGTCAGTCCGTTGAACTGGTCGATGGTACCGCTTATCTGCACTTCATCCCCTTCGTTGGGTACATAGCCGAAATCGGCGCTGGAGCTGAATACTTTGATACCGCCGGTTAAATCAATCACTGTAAAGTCCAGTCCCGTAGGGCGCAGGTTGAAACCGTACACAATACCTTTTATGGTAACGACAGAATCGAGGGAGAGGGCTACCCCATCGGCATCTTCTGCGCTGATGGAAGCAATGGTTGAGACACCACTGGTATCTTCCACTATCAATTCGATGTCGGCCGCATAGCGCGGAAATATCTGGTATCCTCCGGTGTA
>DDYY01000052.1:11757-12111 GCA_002346225.1 Bacteroidetes bacterium UBA3022 | reverse complement strand
ATTGTAAATTAGTTGTCCCCCCGGACGGGGGCAGGCCCTCCTTCGGCGGGTAGACCCTCCTTCGGCGGGTAGACCCTCCTACGGCGGATATACGGGTGATTTCATACCCTAATTCTTTTTAGAAATATCGGCTGCTGTAGATGATTCATCAACTCCTACTGCGCGCTCCAACTGATGCTGCTAAATGGGACCAAAGTACAATCCAATATCGCTCATCATTGTAAGTCAGATGTCCCCCCGGACGGGGGGGGCAGGCCCTCCTTCGGCGGGTAGACCCTCCTACGGCGGATATACGGGTGTTTTCATACCCTAATTCTTTTTAGAAATGTAAACTGCTGTAGATGATTCATCAAC
>DDYY01000052.1:0-11428 GCA_002346225.1 Bacteroidetes bacterium UBA3022 | reverse complement strand
GTCCCCCCGGACGGGGGGTGCAGGGGGGGTGATATGGAAGCAAGAATTTTATCAAAGCAGACCTGATATCATTCTCCTTTAGTAGCTACAAAAAAGCTTCTTTCACTTTCGATTAGGAAGAAGTGGACAGAGAAAAGGCAGCATCTATGTAATCACCCCTCCCCCTGCGGGTACTCCCTTTAGCCCGATAGTTATCGGGTCAAGCCGGGAGACGACGCTTCGCTGTTGCTTGCTGCAAAGAACTTTCTATGAAGATTCCATTATCAGGGTCAGACAGTTTTGTAATAACCACGTTTCTTTAATTCTTGAAGCACAATGCTTTTACCTGTTCACCTGAGGTTAGTAGGAAGGCTCTCAGCTGTCAATCACTCAGTCATTCAACAGAGTTTCCTTTGGCGACAGTCCCCCCGGACGGGGGGCAGGCCCACCTGCGGCGGGTAAACCCTCCCTCGGCGGGCAGGGGGGTGATATGATACCTTACATTTCGCCATAGCTATTTCGCTGAGGTCTAACATCCTCACTACTCACTTCTCACTATTCACTTCTCACAACTCACCACTCACTACTCACTTCTCACCACTCCCTTTCCCCCACGCCTCCTGCCACTCTGTCCTGTTTAACCATCCTAACCTGTCAACCTTGCCTGCCCGTTGGCTAAATATGTGCTGAATTGTCATATATACCGCCCGGGAGCAAAATTTGTTGACTATTAATCGAAGACACAAAATGTATGGAACATGCAACTGAATAATTATACCATAAAAGCGCAGGAGATTATACAAGCAGCCCAGACCATGGCCATGCAGTATGATCACCAACAGATAACAAATGTCCACCTCCTCAAAGCCTTGATGGGCAATGATGAAGAGGTAATAGGCTACATCCTGCGGAAAACAGGTGCGAATACCAATCAGATTCAAATTATACTGGATAAGGAATTAAATGCACTGCCTAAAGTGCAAGGCCAGGGCGGACAATATCTGTCCCGCGAGATGAATCTGGCGATGGCAAAAGCCCAGAACTACATGAAGGAGTTCAAGGACGAATTTGTTGCTGCCGAACACCTCCTGCTGGGCATTCTGTCCGCCAACGATACCGCGGCCAAACTCCTCAAGGATGCAGGTGTAACCGAAAAAGACCTCAAGGCTGCCATCACAGAACTGCGCAAGGGACAGACAGTACAATCCCAATCGGGCGATAATCAGTTCAACGCCCTGAACCGCTACGCTATCAACCTCAATGAACGGGCCGAATCGGGCAAACTCGATCCGGTGATAGGCAGAGATGAAGAAATAAGGCGTGTCCTCCATATCTTGTCGCGCCGCACTAAAAACAACCCTATCCTGGTGGGCGACCCCGGCGTAGGTAAAACCGCTATCGCCGAAGGCATCGCGCACCGCATCGTAAACGGCGACGTGCCCGAAAACCTCAAGTCAAAAGTGATTTTCTCCCTCGATATGGGTGCCCTCATCGCAGGTGCGAAATACAAAGGGGAGTTCGAAGAGCGCCTGAAAGCTGTTATCAAGGAAGTGGCAGAAAGCGAAGGGCAAACCATTCTCTTTATTGATGAAATCCATACCCTTGTGGGTGCAGGTGGAGGAGAAGGTGCCATGGATGCAGCCAATATCCTCAAACCCGCACTGGCACGTGGCGAATTGCGGAGTATCGGTGCTACCACCCTCAATGAATACCAGAAGTATTTTGAAAAAGATAAAGCATTGGAACGCCGCTTCCAGAAAGTATTCGTAGATGAACCATCGGTGGAAGACGCAGTATCCATTCTGCGCGGACTCAAAGAGCGCTACGAGAACCACCACAAGGTGCGCATCAAAGATGAAGCCATTATCGCTTCTGTAGAGTTGAGTTATCGCTATATCTCCGACCGTAAACTACCCGACAAAGCCATCGATCTCATGGATGAAGCGGCTGCGAAACTGCGGCTTGAAATGGACAGCGTGCCGGAAGAGCTGGACGAGATTGAAAGGAAAATCCGACAGCTGGAAATTGAGCGTGAAGCTATCAAACGGGAAAACGACGAGAAAAAACTCGAAGACCTGGGACAGGAAATTGCTACTCTTTCCGAACAGCGGAACGCCCTAAAAGCACGCTGGCAGGAAGAAAAAGGTCTGGTAGATCAATTGCAGGCTAAAAAAGTTGATATCGAGCAATTCAAATTGCAGGCAGAGCAGGCTGAACGGGAAGGCGACTATGGCAAGGTAGCTGAATTGCGGTATGGCAAAATAAAAGAAGCCGAAAAGAACATCGAAAGCTTGCAGGCAACAATCCATGAACTCGACAGCACCCATCGTCTGATGAAGGAAGAAGTGGATGCGGAAGATATTGCCGATATCGTTTCCAGGTGGACAGGCATTCCGGTGAGCAAAATGCTGGAAAGCGAGAAGAAGAAATTGTTGCGATTGGAATCTGAATTGCACAAAAGAGTAGTAGGTCAGGACGAGGCTATTATAGCAGTATCCGATGCAGTCAGACGCTCACGCGCCGGTCTGTCGGATGAAAAGCGCCCCATCGGTTCCTTTATTTTCTTAGGTACCACAGGTGTGGGAAAAACCGAACTGGCAAAAGCCATCAGTGAATTCCTGTTCGATGATGAACAAGCCATGACACGCATCGATATGAGTGAATACCAGGAGCGTCACAGTGTGAGCAGACTCATTGGCGCGCCTCCGGGCTATGTGGGTTATGACGAAGGCGGACAGCTCACCGAGGCGGTGCGAAGAAAACCCTATAGTGTCGTACTGCTGGATGAAATTGAAAAAGCCCATCCGGATGTGTTCAATATCCTCCTGCAGGTGCTGGACGATGGAAGGCTAACCGATAATAAAGGTCGTACAGTCGATTTTCGCAATACCATCATCATCATGACTTCCAATATCGGATCCCACATCATTCAGGAGCATTTTGAAGGGGTAAAGGAAGACCAGCTGCTGGCGGTTACCGAAACCACACGACTGGAGGTAATGGAGCTGTTGCGGAAAACACTGCGACCGGAATTCCTGAACCGCATCGACGAGGTCATCATGTTCAAGCCATTGCTGCGCAGCGAAATCCATGGAATTGTGGAATTACAGCTGCAACATCTGGCAATGACCTTACAGCATAAAGGTGTTACCCTACAATTCAGCGACGGACTGGTGGATTGGTTGTCGGAAGAAGGGTTTGATCCTCAGTTCGGTGCCAGACCACTCAAAAGAGTTATACAGAAGGAAATCGTCAACCGGTTATCGAAACGCCTTCTCGAAGGTACTGTAACACTGAACGATTCCATCCTGGCTGATGTGGAGGCCGACCAGGTGGTGTTTGTACCCCTCGCTGCGGGTGCTGCTGCCTGAGGGGAGCGTATATTTGCAGGGTGGAAATCGAAGTAGCAGGGGAGACCTTATTGTTGTTGCCGGAAAAGGCCATTTACTGGAAGCAGGGTAGTGCCTTGTTCCTGAGTGATTTGCACCTGGCTAAAGACGGGCATTTCAGAAGAAATGGTTTTGCAGTGCCTGCCAATATGAGTCGTGTTACCTTAGACCGTCTGTCGGCTATTATCGATAGCTGCCAGCCTTCCACCATTTATTTTCTGGGCGATTTATTCCATAGTGAATACAACCGCCAGGTCGATTTGCTAAAAGAATGGTACCGGACATATGCCCACGTAAAATTGGTGTTGATTAGTGGCAACCACGATATAATGGACAGCGCCGTTTATGAAGCATTACAATTGCAGGTAGTGCCCGAATCGCTGTACCTCCCGCCTTTTGAACTGGTGCATGCCCCCCCGGAAAATCCACTGCCCGACAGGTATTATCTCTGCGGTCACCTGCATCCTGCTTTCCGACTTACAGGACGCGGGCGACAATCGCTGCGGCTGCCTTGTTTCTGGATGGGAGAGCGCATAGGTGTGCTGCCGGCTTTCGGCGCATTCACGGGCAGTAAATCCATCAAAGCTCAGCAGACGGACAGCGTGTATGTCGTGGCCGAGCAGCAGGTAGTGCAGGTTCAGTAAGTAAAAGAAAATCCAGCCTGAATCAATGCGGGAAAGAAACAGAAATCGTCAGACCTCCCTCTTCACCGGAATGCGCACTGGCATTGCCTCCGTGTAGTTCTGCAATTTTCTTTACAATAGATAATCCCAGCCCTGCGCCAGTATATTGTTCCTTGTTTTGCAAGCGTTTGAAGGGAAGAAATATATACTTTAAATATTCATCTTTAACGCCCTTCCCATTATCTGCAAAATGCAACACTGTTCCGGACGCACTCGATTCCATTGCTACTGTCATCTTTAGATCGGAACGGTCGGGGTTGAAGCGAACGGTATTGGATACAATGTTCTTGAACAGCTCTTTGACGAGGGATTTATCGAATGAAATAGTGCTATCATGTTCCGGTAACATTAAAGCCAGCTGCTCTTTTTCCTGCAATGTATGGAAAGTATTGCCCAGAAAGGCGATGATGTTATTGCGCTCCGGCTGATAGATGTCTTTGCGGATGCCGGCAATCTGCAACAAGCCATTGGTAACCTCATACAGCTTTCCAGATTCTGTAGGGATAAAATCCAGGTATTCCTTACCGCTGGCGTCCAGCATTGCACTGTGGCGTTGCTGTAAGAGCTGGGCAAAGGAGCGGATGCCGCGAATGGGTTCCTTCAGGTCATGCGATGCGGCAAAAGCAAAATGTTCCAGCTCCAGCACGGCCAGTTTTAAACTGTGCTTCTCTTCTTCCAGATTTTGAATCAATTCTTTTCGGGTGCTGATATCCCTGATGACCGCGCCGTAAAACTGACTTTCCCGACCTTTCCAGTTGGACAAGGTAAGTTCAATGGGAAAAATTTTACCACTGCTGTGCCGGCCCTCCAGTTCAATGAGTTCCAGCATCAGGCGGGATGTTCCGGTGCGTCGATGCCGCTCAAAGCCGGCAGTATGAGCGGCCTGGTATTGCTCCGGCATCAGGACATGCAGTCGCTGGCCGATTAATTCACTTCTTTCATATCCGAAAATATTGCATGTAGCAGTATTGACATCGATGATTTCGCCCTTGTCATTACTGATGACCACGGAATCTATAGAACTCTCAATCAATGCTCGGTATCGCTGTTCCGCCAGCTCCATATTGGCATTGTTGCGCTATAGCAATTCGTCCATCATCGAAAGGATGACATCCTGCATGATTTGTATGCCGGTAGCCAGCTCGCGGCTTTCTTCTTCATCAAAAATTTCAGGGTCTACCTTTTTACTGAAGTCACCCACGGCGGCCAGCCCGAATAATTCCCGCAATTCTTATATCAGCCGCTTTTCCATATCTTAACTGTTGAGCCATTCACGGGCTGCTGCTTCAGATTCAAAGTACCTGATGCGATCGCTCATGCGCAGACCGATAATGATGAATTGAATCAGGTATTTGATGTAACTGGTCCTCCCAAAACAGGCAATTCTATCAAATCCCAAATTGTACAACCTGAGAAATACCACCCTTCTGCCACTGGCATGTACGTCGGCCAACTTTGTGACATCTGCCAGCAGCACTTTCTTACCGTCAGCGCGCCGCAACTGTTCCAGTCCTTGTTCTAGTCCGATAAAAATGGATTCCACTTCAAGTTGATGAAGGTCTCCGGAGACGGATAACTGGAGGTGACTATCTTCTAACACGCTCAGCTTGAACTTTTCGTGATGAATAATGACGTTCAAAGCGTGGGTTTTTGGGGGTATACGTAAATTAATACATTCATAGAACTACAACAAGTATAAGGCATTTCAGTTGCAGCGGGGAGGTGACAGCATTATCAGCGACTCTTCCGTTGTCGTTTGTCCAGTTCATCGAGCAACAATGCCTCCTGAACAAGCTCCATCAGCGCTTCATGTGGAATCTTTTGCGCGTTTTCTATGGTAATACCGCTGACCATTTTTCTGTCTTTGGCATCCAGTAAACCTGCCGGGTCTGCTAGCTGTTGTCCTTTCAGGAAAACGAATTCTACTCCACCTTTACGCAGCGGATTCATATAGCAAATCCAGCTGTTCCTGTAAAAGAAAGGTATTTTGAATCGCATCTTACAAGTAACCCCCGGCTGAAGCATCAGCTCCTCATAGAGGACTTCCATGATGCGCCGTTGTGGGGGAGGCAATAATTGAATATATACTTCCGGATCACTCACTAGTTCAGGTTCGGGTCTTCCGGATAATGGATGATTTGTTTGTACTTGCCACCCTTGTCTTCCAGGGCGCGCTTCCATAGTTCCTTATCCGATAACTCAAAAATGTAAGCGGACTTCCCTTCGGTGGTCAGCCAGCTGTTCTCTGCGAGCTCTTCCTCCAGCTGCCCGGCACTCCAGCCGCTGTAACCGAGGAAGAAGCGAATACCGGCAGGATCCAGTTCACCGTTGCCCAGCAGCACAGATAATTGCTCGTAATTTCCTCCCCAGTAAACACCATCCATGATGGGCATACTATCTTCTATAATATCGCCGTAGCGGTGCAGGTAATGCATGGTGTCTTGTGCCACCGGACCACCGTAATACAATTCTGATGTGATATTGTCCATATCGATAAGCGTGTCCTGCACCCGCATACCCAGCGGTCTGTTGAGCACAAAGCCTACGGTACCATCCTGCGACTGGTGTTCGCAAATCAACACAGCAGTGCGCTTAAAATGCGGATCGGCCATGAAGGGTTCTGACAATAAGACGAGTCCCGGGTGGAGTGTAATATTACTGGATGCCATAACTGCTAAAATAAGGGATTCTGCGCATCCATTGGCTGTCTGTCTATCAACAAACCTATTTTAAATTTTTGTTTTTCATTGCCTGCCGCCGACCGATGGGTTACCTTTATTGTCAAATTAATGCGCATGAGAAAGATGTTACTTGTGGTCGTTCTGGCCAGTTATACTATGGCGACTTTTGCTCAGTTGTCGATGGACGTGCTGGGTGAAACCTATATCATAGATTTTACCGGTTTTGCAGGTGGCGGTTTTAGTCCTGCTCCGGACGATGGCCAGCTGGACTCCGATACCTGGTCCGTAACAGGACTCAGCGATGGTGATCTCGACTTTGGTGCTACCGGTACCACCGGAGACTTTGCACGTGGTGCAACAACAGGCTTTGTTACCAGTGGTGGTGTTTATGCTGCCGATGTGCTGGGCAATCAGGCATTATTGATTCAACCTACTGCCGACGATTTTACACCCGGCTCTTTTGTATTGCGTGCCATCAATAATACCGCAAGCGTTATCGGTGAGCTGGAAGTATTCTATACCCTGTATATCAACAACGACCAGGCACGTTCTTCCAGTTATAATTTTTCCTATTCGTATGATAACGAAACATGGATTGATATGGCCGATCTCGATTACACTTCCCCGGAAGCGGCAACACCCATCCCTACAACAGAAGACCGCGAAACAACGCTCATTGGTCTTACCTGGGGTGCCGGTGAATTCTTTTACCTGCGGTGGACAGGTGATGATGTAGGTGGTTCCGGTTCACGCGACGAAATAGCCCTCGATGATATTACCCTTACACCCGATGCAGGTGCACCCGCGATTGCTGCAGGCTTTAGCACGACCTCGCTGTCTGCCGGCGAAGGCGACGGCAGCGTTTCTTTCAGTATCAATCTGACAGGTGAAGCCGATTGTACCCTGAATATTTCGGTAGATGCCGGGTCGACCGCAGATAACGGAGCTGACTACACCCTGGCTGATCCTACTGCCCTGAGCTTTACAGTGGGTTCCGGAACCTCTGAACTGTTGAGCATTCCTATTACAGATGATACGGAAGTGGAAGATGATGAATCAATCATACTCCTGCTTTCTGTCGCCAGCGGTGCCTGTATACTCGGTGCTGCCGATGAACTGGAAATCACCATTATTGATAACGACGAACCGGTGGCCATAGAAGTGGATATCGCAGATGTTACCGGTGAAGATGCCGATGGTGTAGCCATTTCCGACGGAGAACTGGTAACCATGACGGGTGTTGTTTATGGCTATAATCTCCGTGTCGATGGACTGGAGTTTACCCTGATTGATGCCACTGCAGGTATCAAAGTATTCAGCTTTTCAGAAAGCTTTGGCTATACGCCGAATGAAGGGGACGAAGTGCGGCTAACGGGTTTCATAACGCAGTTCAACGGACTGACAGAAATTGAACCGGAGGAACTGGAATTGCTGAGCACCGGCAATCCACTGAAAATACCTACAACGGTAACCGTACTGAGCGAAGCAACTGAATCCGACCTCGTTACTTTTTCCGGAACATGCGCAGTAGTGGACCCTGCCCAGTGGCTGGGCGATGGCTCATCCTTCAATGTAGACCTCGATTGCGGAGGTACGCCTGTGCAGATGCGTATAGACGCTCAGGTAGACCTTGCCGCAGTTGCTCTGCCCGATACTATTCTGGAAGTAACCGGTATCGGTGGTCAGTTTGACCCCTCAGTACCTTACCTGGAAGGTTATCAAATCTTCCCCAGGTATACAGCTGACTTAGTGGTTCAACCTCCTGTTGCCGTTGCAACAACACTCCTTCCGGAATTCCGCACTTACCCCAATCCGGCAACATCTGTGCTGCAGATAGAGGCTGCTGCCTGGGATGCCATCACAGTGCTCGATGTACAGGGTAAGTTAATGTGGACACAGGGAGCAGGGGTGCATGCAACCCAACTGGATGTAGCGCAATGGCCTGCGGGCAATTACCTCCTCCAGGTGACTTACCACGGCAAGACCACCACAGCGCAGGTGCAGGTCAACTGACAGGTACAGACAAAAAATAAATCACTCATAGTTATGTTCGAACAGGCTGCCCCGGGTAGTCTGTTCTTTTTTTGGGTTGCACCGCAATGCTTATCTTTAGGAAGTGAAATCACTACTATTGGGTATCTGCTGCAGTTGGGCATTGATGGTCGGTGCGCAGTCGGAAGACGGCTATTTTGTTTTTTCCGTGGTCAACGATAGCGCCCGCTTCCTGGTCCCGGATCAGGATCAATGGGTGATGGGTTATACCATTATCACTGAGTGGGAGGAATTAGTCTACGACGTCAACAGGGTGGCCTCTACACCTTTGCTCTATGTACGGGTACCGGCCGACTACCTGGGTAGCCCCGTGAAAATAGAATTGCGCAAAGACATAGGCAACTACGTCTATCGAATGGAGTTGGTGCTACTGACAGCTGCCGATACGGAACAAAAAGGCTGCTACCGGTGCATGACCGAAACACTGCGATTTACGGAAGGGAGTTATCAGCTCGATGTGCCTGTGTTGCCCGCCAGCTGGGAACTATTGCCGGAGCGCGAAATGCTGGCAGGAGGGGAGCGCATCCTTTGTAAAGACATCTCCATGCTGCAGGCGATTTTATTGTTCAGCACTTATACGAGGTAATAGCCTACAGCGTACCTTTGGTTGAAATATACAGGCATGCCACTGCTGCTCTTTCTGGTAGGACTTTTTCTTGTCGGTAAGGGTGCCGACTTTCTGGTGGCAGGTGCTGCTGCCCTCGCCAAGAGATTAAAAATTTCCGATCTGGTGATTGGTCTCACCATTGTTTCCTTCGGTACTTCAGCCCCCGAACTATCTGTCAACCTGTTTGCGGCCGCCGGCGGTAATACAGCGATTGCTGCAGGTAACGTAATAGGAAGTAATATATTTAATATTTTAGTTATATTAGGAACCTGTGCGTTGATTCGTCCACTCACGGTCCAGAGCACCACCATCTTCAAGGAATTGCCCTTCAGCTTGCTGGCAGCACTGGCTATGGGATTTGCCGCCAGCGACATGCTATTCGATCATGCATCTGCGGCTGTCATCAGCAGGACAGACAGCGCCCTTTTGCTCCTGTTTTTCGCGATATTCATGTATTATGCCTTCAATATGGCCCGGTCCGGGGAAGAAATGGTAGAAGATGCCACGCCTGTCTATTCCCTGCCCATGAGCTTATTGCGCATGGTGGGCGGACTGACCTTATTGCTACTGGGCGGCAAATGGATGGTAGACAGTGCTGTAACCATCGCGGCCTTTCTGGGTATGTCGGAAGCGGTAATCGGTCTGACCGTCGTGGCTATGGGTACTTCCATTCCGGAGCTGGCCACCTCTGTTGCTGCCATCCGGAGAAAGAACAGTGAAATAGCCATCGGCAATGTAGTAGGTAGTAATATTTTTAATATATTTCTTATTTTAGGTGTTACCGGGGTCATTCATCCTTTACCCATTGCAGCTGAAAGCCAGGTGGACCTGCTCGTATTGATTGCCATCACGCTGGTGCTTTTCTTATTGATCTACAACCACCGCCAGCGACAACTGGTGCGCGTACACGGTATCTTGTTCCTCAGCTTGTATGCCATTTATCTCGGCTATCTGCTGTTGTTCCGATAGATGTTTTATAACAGCGTAGTAAGCGATTGCACCACATTATTATTTGCATTATTGCCTTTCCTGAAGTAACTTGATGCAAAGCAGCAATCCTACCATGAA
This sequence comes from Bacteroidetes bacterium UBA3022, assembly GCA_002346225.1. Classification (GTDB taxonomy): domain Bacteria; phylum Bacteroidota; class Bacteroidia; order Chitinophagales; family BACL12; genus UBA11426. Next base: position 969 of record DDYY01000052.1, on the reverse strand, counting down.
GCACATATGCCTTTCGGTTATAGCCTTGATGTTACAGGTCTCTAGCTTACCTGCTCAGTCGTCTGCTATCGAATGGCAGCAAACCTTTGGAGGTGATGGACTCGATAAGGTGATAGCCGCGGTGGCAACTGCAGACAATGGGTTTTGTATTGGCGGCATTTCCATTTCCGGGGTTTCCGGCGACAAAACCACCGCTCCATTCGGTGATATCGATAGCTGGATAATACAGACAGACAGCAATGGTTTAATAGAATGGCAGATAGCTTTAGGCGGCTCCGAAGGGGATTATATTACTTCTATTGCAATAGATAAAGACGGCGGTTATATTGTAGGCCTGAACAGCAGCTCTCCCATGTCAGGGAACAAGACTGTTCCTCCGGTCGGGCTGTTCGATTACTGGATTGTAAAAATCAATACCGAAGGTGTCATTCTCTGGCAACAGGTAATCGGTGGCACAGGACCTGATTACCTAAGCAAAATTATTCCTGCACCTGCCGGTGGATACCTGGCATTGGGCAGGTCATCTTCCGGCGTATCAGGCCATAAAAGTGAACCCTCACGTGGGGGCTCCGATTACTGGTTGCTGCGTTTAGATAGTTTAGGGAATCCGATATATGACAGAACCATCGGCGGGAGCGGGGTGGAATATGCCGTAGACCTGATTCCCACTCCTGATGGCGGCTGCAGAATAGGCGGCTATTCGAATTCACCTCCATCAGCCGATAAAACAGCACTGCATTATGGCCAGATGGATTTTTGGGTATTGGGACTCAACAGTCTGGGAGCCATTACCTGGCAGGCGAGCTTCGGCGGATTGCAGGACGACAATCTTAACTGTATGCTGGCCTTACCGGGCAACCGCACCCTCCTTGCCGGAGCCTCTAATTCCGGTGTTTCAGGCAACAAAACAACTACCGCAAGAGGTGGCTTTGATTTCTGGTGGGTAGTGATAGAAGGCGATGGCGCAAC
>DDYY01000042.1 GCA_002346225.1 Bacteroidetes bacterium UBA3022 | reverse complement strand
CATTCTTTTTCACCCCCATCCTACTCCTCAGCATGGGTATGGCCATGCAGTCATGTGCACAAAATCAAAGCAAGTCCACACCACCGACTGCAGCTGTGGAGACCGATCCAAAGCTCGTGTACGATGGCAAACCCATCAATAAAACGGATGAAGAATGGAAAGCAGAACTGGAGCCCTTTCAGTACTATGTGATGCGGGAACAGGGTACGGAACGCGCTTTCAGCGGGCCGCTCAACAACAATAAGAAAGATGGTATTTACTATTGCTCTGCTTGCGGTCTGGCACTTTTCGATGCCACCACCAAGTTCGACAGCGGCACCGGATGGCCCAGTTTTTACCAACCCATAGCTCCTGAAAATGTGGGTGAAGATACCGACTACGACATAGGCTACGCCAGAACAGAAGTGCATTGCGCGCGCTGTGGTGGTCACCTCGGACATGTATTCAACGATGCGATTGGCCAACCCACCGGATTGCGCTATTGCATCAACTCCGTTTCACTTGTATTTGAGAAAAGGTAGAACAAGCTGCTGCATAATTGATTTACATTTGAGGAGTGATTCTCTATCTCATTCATAAGATTGCTCCACTTCGCACCTGGTACTTTCGGCATGCAGGAAGAAAGTATATGCACCGAAAACTGGCTCCTTTCCTTCAACATCTGCCAAAAGGCGCACGTATACTTGATATTGGCTCCGGCGGAGGATTGGCAGTGGCTGTTCTAAGAGAGTTGGGAATGGAGGTAGTTCCGCTCGATATCATGGATGGTGCTTACGATGCGACAGTAACGCCTGTGGTATACGACGGTAAGCAGATACCATTCAACGACAAAAGCTTCGATGCTGCTTTGCTGCTCACGGTGCTGCACCACATAGATGATCCCGATCCGGTATTACTCGAAGCTGCGCGTGTTGCGAAGCGTGTGATGATCATTGAAGATATTTATTCCAATGCCTTACAACGCTATTTGACTTACGCAGCCGACAGTCTGGTCAATGCATGCTACGCACCCTGTCCGCACACCAATCTATCCGACGCCGGTTGGAAAACCTTGTTTCAGAAAATGGAAACGACGCTGGAATTCTCACATTACCGCACACTGGCAGGTATTTTCAGGCAGGCATACTATGTCATCCGAACCTAAAGGGATGGGATAATAAACACCATTCTACGCTGCTATCATGGCCGGCTGTATTCAAATCGCCGGGTCTGGTTATTGAAATGTACCGTATCGCTCGAAAAGACATCAGATATTACTTGCTGCCGTATCAATTCGTCAGGGCTTCCCTGGTATACTACCCCTTTGCTTCCCAGCACTATGCATCGCTGAGCAATCTGCAAAGCTTTCTCAATATCGTGCGTAGAAAATACCACGCCTACACCAAAGAGCTCCGGCAGGCTGCGGATGTGCAGGAACGTTTCCATGGTATGCACTACGTCCAAATGCGCGGTAGGCTCATCCATCAATATCAATGGAGTCTGTTGTACCAATGCCCTTGCTATCATCACCCGCTGGAACTCCCCATCACTTAATGTATGCAGCTTTCTTTCATAAAATTTTTCCAGCTGCATTAATGCCGAAGCTTCTTGCTGAACCGATGATATAACCGACTTTGTTTGTGTTGCAGCCTGCGTCATGGCAAAGAGTTCTTTCACCTTCACCTCTCCCACCACGTGTTGCCGCCCCGACATAACAAAGCTTCTTCTATGTGCCAGCTCCTGAGCCGAAAGTTGAGCGATATTATTTCCGTTGATATGCACCTCGCCGGCTACAGGTGCCTGTAGTCCCGCTAATGTTCGCAGCAAAGTAGTTTTTCCGGCTCCATTCAGCCCCAGCACAGCCACTACTTCCTTTTCCTGCACCATCCAGTTGATATCACTCGCTATTAATGCGGGCGGATAACCAATAGATAGCCGGGAAGCTTGTAACAGTGCTGAACTCATATCAGAAATAATTATTTATTCTGCGGCTGCGCACCAGCAACCAGATTACAAAAGGAGCTCCCAGCAAAGCGGTGATAATATTGACAGGCAGGATGGTCTGGTAACCGGGCAGCTGCGCGATAATATCACACAATAACATTACCGCTGCCCCGCTGACAGCAGTTGCCGGCACCAGCGTTCTATGGTCAGCAGTGTCCCAAATCATTCTTGCGATATGGGGCACAGCAATGCCCACAAATGCAATCGGACCGCAGTAAGCTGTCACCAGTCCTGCACCCGCACCGGTGACAAATACCAGTAGCAGCCGTGCCCGTCGCACAGATAAACCCATAGTAAAAGCATATTGCTCTCCGGTCAGTAATAAGTTAAGTGGCTTTGCCATCAGCCACGATAACAACACCACGAACAAGGCTGCAGGCAACAGTATGATCAACTCCGTCCATGTAACTCCACCCAGGCTTCCAAAGCTCCAGAGCAGAAAAGAACGCAACGCATCTCGGTTGCTGAAGTATTGCAATATGCCCGACAGTGCGCTTACACCTGCACCAACCATTAACCCGATGATCAATAAGGTTACTGCATCCCGGGTTTTCCCGGCGATAACCAGCATAAGCAGAAGCACCGCAACAGAGCCTGCGATAGCCGCCAATATCAGAGAAACCTGATGGGTTGCTGTCCAGCCGGTAAGCCCTGCGCCCATAGTGAGTATGGCAACCGCCAGTCCGGCTCCCGAGCTAACACCGAGAATATCAGGTCCTGCTACCGGATTGCGAAAGAAGGTCTGCATCATTAGTCCGCATACAGGCAATACCATGCCCGCGCACAGTGCAGTCACAGCCCGCGGCATGCGCGCCTCCCAGACTATTAAACCCGCAGCTGAATCGGTATGGTAGCCTTCGAACAAGGTTTGAAAAACAGTGGCAGGCGAAAGCCATACCGAACCTAAAAAGATATCGGCCAATAACAGCAACCCCAATAGTGGCAATAGCAATATCCATGTATATCTTCTATGCACCTTACTTTAGCTGTGTGTAGTAATATAAAGTATCATTGGGGAAAAATTCAGGATGAAAAATCAATGCCAGGTCCAGCAGCACCCTGTCGGGTCGCGCAACTGCTGATTCCCAGTAATCGTTTCCTCCGTATTTATTCACCCTTTTGTTGTTGTTGTATACTGCATTATTCTGAACAGGTGGCAAGCCGAGTAATCGTTTATCTGCTTCTCCTATTCTTTTGATACTTCCTGCTGCACCCGGATTGACCCAGATGGTCGCCTCTTCAGCTCTGAGCATTACCTCCTCCAGCGACACCGGAAAATTACCAGGCGAATCGTTGTCTTCCCAAAGATAGGCAGCACCGGCATCCAATAAGTAAGTCGCTGCAAATGACTTTCCTCCGGAAACGGTCCATTCTCCCCGGTAAGGCAAACCAGTCAGCACCCGTGGTCTGTTGCCGGCCTCTCTGGCAGTCTGTTGAATAGATAAGTAAGTACTTTCCACATTGCGGAACCACGCTTCTCCAGCTTCCGGCACATCCAACAGCAAGGCAAAAAGCTTTCCCCATTCTGCCATTCCCAGAGGATGATCTTCCAGGTATTCATTCACCATCACCACCGGAATCCCGAGGCGGCGAATCTGTGCTGCCTGTCCATCCGCATCCAGTCCGCTATTGTAAGCCAGTAACACCTGAGGGTGCAATGCTATCAAACGCTCATTATCCAGGGTCCCTTCTTCTCCAATATCCTGTACTGTTCCATTATCAAGTGCAGCAACAATAGTAGCATCCTGCACCCAGCGACTTCCGGTGATACCTACCAGACTTTGTTGGTGCTGCAGCGCCGCCAGGAAACCGATATGGGTCGTGGAGATGGATGCTATTCGCTGCAGGGGTAGCACTATTTCCAGTCTGTCCCGGGAGCTTTCGTACTGTAATGTATCAAAAATAAAATAATACGTTTCTGATATCGAAAGTGTATCGTCAGCATCTCTGATCAACACCCGGTAATAACCTTCACCCTTATACATGGCAAATCCCCTTGCATACTTCAAGGGGATTTGCTGTTCTTCCGCAACGGTTGCTTCTTTCACCGGCCGCTCCCTGCATCCTGTCAGAAGGTGGCAAATCAGCAGCAGTAAAAGGAATCGTTGCATTATTGACGAATAAAATTAGCGGTACTGACGCTTCCATCCAGGCGGGTAACCTGCACAAGGTACAAGCCTGCAGAGAAATCGCTGATATCCATTTCTAAATTATTGCCTTCATTGGAGAGTTGCTCCGCAACGAGGTTACCGGCTGCATTGAATATCCTTACGCGGCCTTCTGCACTGCTGATTACGATGCGCTCTGCAGCGGGGTTGGGGAAAATTTGGATAGCTGTAACCGCTGCTACATCTTCAATGCCGGTAGCGGTGCGCACGTCCAGGGCTATCGTACCCGGAGAAACACTCACCTCAACCGCATCGAGTACATTTCCATCCAGGTCAAATGCATAAAGCGTTCCCGAACTGAAAAAGTCGGTAACCCCGGCATAAAAACGCTCGTTGATGGCATCGAATGTAAGGCCATAAAGATTATTACCCAGTTCCAGTTCTTCCAGTATCTCATTTGTTTCCGGGTCGTAGCGGGTAATGGCAGTAGAAGCGAAATCCTGATAAAAGACTTCACTGTTGTAGAGTGCACTGGTACCACAGCCTGAAGTGACATTAATAAGGTCGTTCGTAGAAAGATCACCACTGCTGACGCGGTAAGATGATACAGAGCTTCCCGAATAGTCTTTGTTATTAAGCGTGTAAATCACATCTCCGTCCAGCATTATGTTATCGGGATTGATACCATTGGGACCCAGATCGATAGTTGCAGTAATGGCTGCAGCAGCAAGATCCAATACAGCTAGCATACCCACTTCACCGCCAAATACAAATCCGTTGTTGACAGCTATATATGCATTGTTATCGTATACTACAATTCCCTCTGTAGTATATGGCATTGTAGCCGACGGAATGGTATAGATAGTAGCGAGTGAATTTTTATCGAGTACGCGAATGTAATCTTCCAGCTCTATGCCGAATTCGCCCCTGGTGACTATCAGTTGCTCGTTCCATACCGCCAGTTTGCGAATGCCTGTAAGCGAAGTACTGGTTACCAATTCATCGGTGTACCGGTCGTATTTCAGCAGGTGTCCGTCGGCAGAGACGTAGTAATGACTCTCATCCATGGCAATGCCGGAAATGAAACGCGCCTCCTCCAGTTCGTTCAGCAAGGCATACTCGCCGGTTGCCGGATCATAAGCGCCGATGGAGGGAGGAGTCACTACTTCTCCTGTCATGAAATCGAAATAGCCTTCATTCAATACGAGCACACGGTGCACATAATTTTGAGTGAAAGCAGCAATGCCGAAAGCGGCGAAGACAAAAAACAGTACAATTTTTCTCATGTTGTTTTGTTTAAGATGAACAAATACAGGAGAGAAAAGAGGGACGCAAAAAAACAAGTGGTTGCTTCTTTGTTCCTACACTTTTACCCCAAAAGTTTCGAACATGTTATCAGGGCAGGTCTTCTGACTTTCCTCTTGTTACCGCCTTCCCGTAACGTCTGAAATAGAGCGTTCCAGTGGCTGGAGATGGCAACAAACTTCTCCGAAGAGAAAGGATTACAGCAGTGGGGACTGTCCCGGACTCACACCGGATTCCCTCTTAGGATATACCAATTGACAACGGCATATCAACCACAATAACGATTCAAATGTAAATAAGATGTGGCAGCTTGCAGCGTCCTTTTTGCACAAAGTACCTTAGCTTAGTAGCATGAAAAAGTTGATAAATGCCTTGATGATAGTCTGTATGCCTTTTTTCGCAGGGTCGCAGGTGTTTACAACTTATACAGGAGACGGTAGTCCGGGTGACCTGCTCACAGAATTTCAGCAAACGCCTGTATTTCCCGGCGATGTACCTCAGTTATTCGGTTTTTTTGAGAACAATGTCTTCGCACCCATGCCTGCGCGCAGCGGTCAGGAAGTAAGTATCAGGGAAGACAACAATGCCTACTACGAGCAATTTGTGGTGCTGGCCTTCGATCTCGATCGCTACGGACAAATCTCCAACCGACGTATTGAATACTCCAACAACTTACTCATGGACCGACCCTTCGCCAAGGCACTGGACAGGATGCCGCTGTGGGCACCAGCCATCATCGACAGCAACTACACCGATGTGCAGGTATATCTGCCCTTGCGTTACATCATAATCGACAACCAAATACAGATCTTAGGCTGGGGCGAGTGGTTGTATAAAAGTTCGGGAAAAGACTTTTGGCTGAAATTTGCCCTGGGTGCCATTGTAGTGGGCACCTTCGCCTGGTTGTTTTTTAACTTGTAACGGAACGTCTAAATATTGAAAAGGACCCAAACCGGATACAGCATCAGGAACAATCCGATAGGTACCAGACTGTAGTAGACCAGCAGTGCCAGCTTCTCTCCTTTCCATACTTCCGGATCCAGCTTAATCTTCTTGTAGCCTAAAGTGGTCAATCCCACGCCCAGCAACAGCAACGCTATTGGGATGTACAACATGCCGGCGGCGGAAAGCAAAAGCAGGACTCCTGACACGACAGCACCGGCAGTAATACCAGCGCCTGCCACTACCAGTGGCTGCAGTTTAGGTTCGATGGTCAGCGTATCTGAATCAGCAACAGCGGTATCCGGCTGAAAGACAATTCCGGTGTACATCAGCTCGTCTGTTGTAGCAGAAGGGTATTTTCGGTAGCCGCTGCGGGGAGCTGGCTTTGCGTCAGGGAGCAACGGTAGCTGACTCGTCATTTCCAGCGGCTTGGTGGGTAGTTCCATCAGCATTGCGGTTGTCTGACCATCGTGCAGCGCACCATTATAGTACACCGCCTGATGTCTGGAGCAGGAAGCAAGGGTGGCCGCCAGGACCAAAACCATCAGGAAAAAACGTATCATTGGGTGCAAAGATAAAATTTTAGGTTTCCGCTATATAACGCGGCTCGCACAACCTGCGTATTTTTGACGCACATGATCGCAAAAGACACTATAGACCGCATTATGGATGCCGCCCGTGTGGAAGAGGTAGTCAGCGACTTTGTGACCATTAAGAAAAGAGGCTCCAATTATCTGGGACTCTGCCCCTTTCACAACGAAAAAACGCCTTCCTTCAACGTATCGCCCAGCAAGGGCATCTACAAATGTTTTGGCTGTGGTCGCGCGGGAAATGTGGTGGGCTTTGTTATGGAGCACGAGCACCTCACCTACCGCGAAGCATTGTTGTTTCTTGCCAAACGGTACAACATTGAGGTAGAAGAAACCAAACGCACCGAAGAAGATATTGAGCAGGACACTGTCAGGGAAAGCCTCTTCATAATCAATACCCATGCGCAGCATTACTTCCACGAGTTTTTACTGAAAGAAGGCGAAGGTACCCAGGTGGGTTGGAGTTACTTTAAAGAACGCGGCTTGCTCAAAGAAGTCATAGAAAAATTCAAGCTGGGGTACTGTCCGTCCGCAGGTGATACTTACACCACCGAGGCGCTGGCTGCAGGTTACAAGCTGGAGCTCATGCAGCAACTCGGACTCACCAATACCTACAAGAGTGATTTTTTCCGGGGGCGGGTGATATTTCCGATTCACAGTATCAGCGGAAAGGTGCTGGGCTTTGGAGGCAGAACCCTCAGTGCCGACAAAAAGGTACCGAAGTACGTCAATTCTCCCGAGAGCGACATCTACAACAAGAGCAAGGTGCTCTACGGCATGTACCAGGCCAGACAGGCGGTGGCTAAGAACGACGAGTGTTTTCTGGTGGAGGGCTATATGGATGTCATATCGCTGCATCAGGCAGGTATAGAACATGTAGTAGCCTCCTCCGGTACATCATTGACCACAGACCAGGTAAAACTGATAAAAAGGTATACGAACAATCTCACCATTCTTTATGACGGCGATCCGGCCGGTATCAAGGCTGCACTTCGGGGGCTCGACATATCGCTGGAAGAAGGATTGAACGTCAAGGTGATGCTACTGCCGGCAGGACAGGACCCGGATACCTGGGTGCAGGAAATTGGCAGTGCAGCATTCCTGGAAAAAGTAGCAGCGGAAAAGAAAGACCTCATCCACCTGCGCACCTCCCTCTTTCTGGAAGAAGCTCAGGATGACCCGGTAAGACTGGCCGGAATTATACGCGAAATGGGACAATCCATATCACTTATTCCGGATCCCATCACACGCAGTTTATACATCCGCCAGGCGGCAGTGACCATGGGTATCGAAGAGCAGATACTCATTCAGGAAGTCAATAAAGTCATTCGCAAGCGGAATACCGACAAACTCAATAAGGCCGACCGTGCAGCAGCGGAAACAGTAGTGGAAGCTCCTGTATTACTCACCCAGCGCGAACAGCATGTAGTCTTTCACCTCGATGAATTACAGGAAAAGGATATTGTCCGACTCCTGCTCGAAAACAGCAACTTCGAGCTGGAAGGAGACAATGCCATTAAAGCTGTGCTCGATAACCTTCAGGACGTAGAGATTGACCACCCACTGTACAACCGCATCATTGAAGAATACAAGAAGTATTATGCGGAGAACGAGTTCCTTTCTCAGGGACACTTCATCAACCACCCTGACGATGCTATCCGCCAGCTGTGTACCAACATACTCACCTCTCCCTATGAACTCTCCGACAACTGGAGTAAGATGCACGAGGTACATATTAAGGATAAATCCATATTAATTCACAAGGACATCATCAAGGCCATTTCCATCCTCAAGCTGAAGAAAGTCATTAAGCGCAAGCTGGAGCTGGAGCAATACGGGGCCACCTTATACCGGGAAGGCGATAATGATGAAGAGATAAAGATGGTGATGGAAGATATTCGCAAATTGCAGGAGTTTATCGGGCAATTAAGTCTCCTTACAGGAGTAGAGGTACTACCCTATCACAGAGCCAGGAAGTAACCTCTTTATTTGGAGCGTATCGCCTCCACAGGATCCATCCGCGATGCAGAAATGGCCGGCACTATTCCCGCAATGATTCCCAGAATAGAAGAAAGCAAAATGCCGAAAAGAATATTATCTGCAGAAAGCACAAACTCAAAATTGATATACCTATTGGCAATCTGAGTAAGCACGAAAACCAGCAGCAAGCCGACTGCGCAGCCGATAAGTGCCAGCAGCACTGCCTCGGTTAGAAATTCCAGCAAAATAACATAGTTCTTGGCACCGAGCGATTTTTTTATCCCGATGATATTGGTGCGTTCCTTGACAGAAACGAACATGATATTGGCAATGCCAAATCCCCCGACCAGGCAACTAAAGAACCCGATAAAGAATCCGACCATATTCACCACGCCAAACAGTTGATCAAATGCTTCAGAGGCCATGGTCACTTCGTTGATGGCGAAGTCGTTGGGCTCTCTTGGATCCAGTTTCCGGCTATTGCGCAAAATGGGAATGATCTGGTCTTTGATTTCCGTTGCTGTTACACCGGGGAGCGGCTTGATTTCGACAGCGGGGTCTATACCCGGACCATTCATATCAATGGTGCGCCGGGCATAATTGTAGGGTATGAGGATATTGTTGTCTTGGGAGATGTCCATTAAACTCTCGCCCTCCTTCTCAATCACACCTACCACCTTGACTTTCTGACCCAGAACCCAGATGTGTTTCCCGACAGCAGTAACGCCTGAAGGGAATAGCTTCTGTGCTACTTCGTAACCAATCAAGGCAACTGCGGCACCGCTGGCAGACTCCACAGGAGAAAAATACCTGCCCTCCTCGTAATTCATGGCATATACCTTATCGTAGTCTTCGCTCACGGAGCTCACTGTAACATTGCGCACGGAGCGGTCGCGGAATTTCACTTCCCGGCTGTTGAACCAGTTTTCAATAGCAACACCTTCAGCCAGGTCGAGCTTTTCATGCAGCAGACGGTATTCATCGTAAGTCATTACCGGCCTTTTCAGGTACTCCCACCAGGCGTATTCCTCCCCTCCGAACGACCAGGGCCAGCGCTGTACGTACATCATGTCGGTTCCCAGCTTCTCCACGCCCTTATTGATGTTCTGGCGAAGTGAGTCGACAGCCGATAAAACAGAGATGATACAGAGTATGCCAATGGTTACTCCCAGCAGCGACAGGAAGGTGCGCAGCCTGTTCGTCCGCAGCTCTGCGGCAACAATCGCGAAGGTTTCTTGTATGATTCTAAAGAATATCAGCAAATCAGTTTCAAATATACGGAGGTAAGCAGGATGAATTAGTTTTCATATTGTTAATTTTGCAGGCTTACTATTAAAAACAGCATACATGAAGTTATCTAAATTCAGCTTTGATTTACCGGAAAGTTTAATTGCGCAATCACCCTCCAAAGAACGCGACGAAAGTAAACTGATGGTAGTGCATCGAGATACCGGGAAGCTGGAAAATAAGAAATTCAAAGACATACTGGATTACTTCGATGACGGGGATGTAATGGTCCTGAACAATACCAAGGTTTTCAATGCCCGTCTCTACGGTAGAAAAGAAAAGACAGGTGCCCGTATCGAGGTATTCATGCTGCGCGAATTGAACAGCGACATGCACCTGTGGGATGTATTGGTCGATCCAGCCAGAAAAATCCGTGTGGGCAATAAGCTTTATTTTGGGGAAGATGATATGCTGGTAGCTGAAGTGGTTGACAATACCACCAGCCGCGGCCGTACCATTCGCTTCATCCACGATGGTACATCAGAAGAATTGCGCAGAATGCTGGATATTCTCGGCGAAACACCGCTTCCTAAGTATATCAAACGCAAACCAACTGACGAGGACAAAGAGCGCTATCAGACCATCTACGCCAAAAACGAAGGTGCTGTAGCTGCGCCAACAGCAGGTCTGCATTTTACGCCGGAACTGATGAAACGCCTGGAGCTGAAGGGCGTCAACTTTGCAGAAGTAACGCTGCATGTCGGTCTGGGTACCTTCCGTTCTATAGAAGTGGAGGATTTATCGAAGCATAAAATGGATGCCGAATTCATTCGGATTGACAAGAAAGCGGCTGATACGGTTAACAAGGGTATCGAAGCGCATAAGCGCATCTGCGCTATCGGAACAACCTCCGTGCGCACCATAGAAACTTCTGTGAGCGCCAACAAGCTGCTGAAACCCGAAGAAGGCTGGACCAACTTGTTCATCCATCCACCTTACGAATTCAGCATTTGCAATTCCATGATCACCAACTTTCACCTGCCTAAGACCAGTCTGATCATTATGGTAGCAGCTTTTGCCGGCTATGACCTGACCATGGAAGCTTATAAGAAAGCCATTAAAGACAAATACAGATTTTATTCTTACGGTGACGCGATGTTAATCATCTGACCCACCGCTTACCAGCAACAAAAAAAGAGCCTTCATGTGAAGGCTCTTTTTTTTTGTAAGATGAGGTATCAATATTCTTCTTCGTCGAAGAAAAAGTCTTCGTGCGTAGGGTAATCCGACCAGATATCTTCAATACCCTCGTACATCTCACCTTCATCATCCAAATCCTGCAGGTTTTCCACCACTTCAATAGGTGCCCCACTCCTGATCGCATAATCAATCAGTTCGTCTTTGGAAGCAGGCCAGGGTGCTTCCTCCAGATAAGATGCCAGTTCTAGTGTCCAGTACATAAATAAATCGGGGTTTGAATTTTGCGCAAAAATATCCTTTTTCCCATGCTATACAACTGAAAGCATCAACAAAATGTTACATTTTGCCGTATCAATTCTTTCACAACCATGTAAAACGGGCTTATGCTTCTTTCTGACGCGGTTTCCAGGGAATTTCAGCAGCATTAAAATCTTGAGCAATTTGCCTGGACAGGACAAATAAGTAATCGCTGAGACGGTTGAGGTAACTCAATACGAGTGGATCAACAGGATGTTGTTCGTTCAGATAGGTCACCATTCTTTCTGCCCTGCGGCAGGTTACTCTGGCCAGATGGGCAAAGGAAACAACAGGGTGCCCGCCCGGCAAAACGAAATGGCGCATAGGTGGCAGTTGCTCATCCATCCGGTCCATCTCCTGCTCCAGTAAGGCTTCGTCAGATATTCGGATTTCGGGCAGTACCATTTTGGATGCTTCCGGATCGGCTGCCAGTGCTGAGCCGATAGTAAACAGTCTGTCCTGCACTTCGCGCAGCACCTTGATATCGGATGCTTTGGTCAAATGGTCGGCCAGCAAGCCGATACAAACATTCAATTCGTCGATGGTACCGTAAGCCTCCACCCGAATATGGTGTTTGGGAACTTTGGTTCCGCCGATGAGGCTGGTCATTCCGCCGTCGCCTTTCTTGGTATAGATTTTCAAACTAACTTTTTTACGGTAACACTTAATTCTCCAGCTTGTTCTTCAAAGCCGTAGGGTCGAGTTTTTCATTATTCAGGGTATCGCTTTCCAGCATGCCATCCCTGATGCGAATGATGCGCTTGGCATAGCGGGCAATATCCTCTTCATGGGTTACGATAATGACGGTGTTGCCCTGTTTATGGATTTCTTCGAAGAGTTCCATGATTTCATAACTGGTGCGTGTATCGAGGTTGCCTGTAGGCTCATCCGCCAGAATAATGGAAGGGTGATTGACCAGGGCACGTGCAACGGCCACCCTTTGCCGCTCTCCTCCCGACATTTCATTGGGCTTATGCGTCATCCTGCTGCCCAGTCCGACGGCTGTAAGAATTTCTTCCGCTGCTTTGGTGCGCTCGTGTTTTTTACGCGCTGCATAAATCAGGGGAAGTGCCACATTTTCAATTGCACTGAGACGCGCCATCAGGTTGAAGGTCTGAAAGACGAAACCAATTTCCTTATTCCGCACCTCTGCCAGCTCGTTCTCCGACATGGTGCTTACGCGCTTATTATTAAGCGTATACCGTCCTTTACTGGGCTTGTCGAGACATCCCAGGATATTCATGAGTGTAGACTTGCCGGAACCGGAAGGCCCCATGATGGCCACATATTCATTGCGCTCTATGTGGAGGGTAACGCCTTTCAATACATCCAGCTTCACCTTTCCCAGATCATAGGTTTTACAAATATCCTCCAGTACGATCAGCGGCTGACTCATATATTATTTTTTCAATACTTTAGGGACTTTGAAGTAATCGCTATCTGCCAGCGGTGCATTCTTCAAAGCCTGCTCATGGGTGATGCTGGTCTCCGCCACATCGGGTCGAAGGATATTGGTCTGGCTGCCCATATGAATCAGCGGCTCTACCCCATCCACATCCATTTCCATCAGCTTATCGACGAATGCAAGGATGGTATCCAGGTCTTCTGCGATGGCTTTTTTCTCATCTGCCTCAAAATGCAGTTTGGCCAAATTAGCCAGCCGGTCTATGAGTGCTTCATCCGTTTTCATGACCGTAAAGATACTTATTCGATGGTGGGCGTGCCTAATTCCACACGATATTTAACGCATCACAACACATTTTATAACTCAGGAGAAGGCTCTCGCAAAAAGGGCAGTTTTCCTATCTTTGCGGCCATGCAGGTAGTAGTAAGTGGAACAAGACCGACAGGTGTGCTGCACCTTGGAAATTATCTGGGTGCGGTACGCAATTACGTGCGCATGCAGGACGATGCAGCCTATGAAGGTTATTTCTTTATTGCCGATTATCATTCCCTCACCACCCATCACCAACCACACGAATTAAGATCGCTGGTGAAGCAAACGACAGCTGCTTACCTCGCTGCAGGTCTGGATCCGGAGAAAGTAACCATCTACCTGCAAAGCGATGTTCCCCAGATTCCGGAATTGTACCTCCTGCTCAATATGCTGGCGTACAAAGGAGAGCTGGAAAAGGTGGCTACCTTCAAAGAGAAAATCAAGCAGCACAAGGAAAATATCAACGCAGGACTGCTCACCTACCCGGTGCTCATGGCGGCTGACATCATCATCCACCGGGCGCACAAGGTACCCGTAGGTAAAGACCAGGAGCAACACCTGGAAATGACCCGCAACTTTGCCAAGCGCTTCAATTCAAGGTATGATGTCGACTTTTTCCCCGAGCCGGTAGCCTTTAATTACGATGCTGAACTGGTAAAGGTACCGGGGCTGGATGGCGGTACCAAGATGAGTAAATCGGGCAGCGTCAGCAGTGTCATTTTTCTGGATGACCCTGATGATGTTATCCGAAAAAAAATAATGCGTTCGAAAACCGACAGCGGTCCGACAGAACCGAATACCACTCCGCCCCAGGAGATTGAAAATATTTTCGTACTCATGGAGCATGTGTCCGACACTTCGGCGGTAGCCCATTACCGGAAAGCTTACAGCGATTGCAGCATCCGATACGGCGACATGAAAAAACAGCTGGCAGAAGACATGATAGCTTTTATCGCTCCGCTGCGGCACCGCATCAATGAAACCCTTGCCAATGAAGCCTATTTAGAGCGCGTATTGCAGGAAGGCGGAGAAAAAGCAAGAGAATCTGCGAAAAAAACCATCCATGAAGTGCGAAACATCATGGGATTAAATTATTTTTAAGCATGGCCAAATCCACTGCGAAGAAAACGGCACCCAAGGTAGCCGGAAAAGACATTAAGCACGTTGCAATAGCGGGTAACATCGGAGCAGGGAAAACAACCCTTACCGAATTGCTGTCGAAACATTTCGGGTGGGAGCCGCATTACGAAGATGTTGAGAACAACCCTTACCTCTACGACTTCTATTCCGATATGCCCCGCTGGGCTTTCAATTTGCAGATTTACTTCCTGAACAGTCGGTTCCGGCAAATACTGGACATACAGCAGGGCAAGAAGACAGTTATTCAGGACCGCACCATCTATGAAGATGCCCAGATTTTTGCGCCCAACCTGCATGCTATGGGCCTCATGAGCACCCGCGACTTTCAGAATTATACTGAAATCTTTAATACGTTAACTTCCTTGATACAGCCACCTGATTTATTGATCTACCTGCGCGCCTCTATTCCTGCGCTGGTGAATCAAATCCAGAAGCGTGGCAGAGAATATGAAGACAACCTTCGGTTGGACTATCTGCGCCGCCTCAATGAGTACTACGAAGCGTGGATTGGCAAATACAAGACCGGTAAGTTACTGATCATCGACATTGAGTCGAATAACTTCGCGGAAAGCAAAGAAGATCTGGGCGAAGTAATCAATAAGGTGAACAGCGAGTTGTACGGCTTGTTCTAAGCAGCAAACTATGAATCAACCGGCAAACTCCATCAATTAGCGGTTGCTACCGCGCCTGTACTGGCGGAGCTTGCTCAATATGCGGATGGTCCAGTAAGCGGCTTGGTGTATCAGGAGGTTACCAGGTTATCCTGACCAATCTGACGCAATATCCGCCAGTGGCTGGCGAGAGCCTGCCAGAAGGTATCCATTTCATGGTAGGCTATACCGTATTCTTCAGCTGTCTGCTTGACGATAGGTGCAATCTTACTGTAATGGATGTGACAGATATTGTGGAATAAATGGTGCTCTACCTGATAGTTCAGGCCACCCACATACCACGAAAGGATTTTGTTCTTTTTGGCAAAATTGGAAGTGGTTTGCAATTGATGGATTGCCCATCCATTTTCAATAATTCCATCTTCACCGGGTTGCGGATGTTCCATATCTTCCACCAGGTGGGCCAATTGAAAGATGGTAGTCAATACGAGTCCGGAGGTGAAATGCATTACCAGGAAACCCAGGAAAATCCAGCCGAAACCGTAGCCGGTAATCAACAGCGGAAGTCCCATGAGCAACATGTAATAGAACACTTTGCTGGCGATGAGTTTATACATCTCCACCCGCGGATCACCACCGCTGCCTTGTGTCAAACCGTTTTTACTGTAACGAATCAGCTGAACGAAGTCTTTATTCAACGACCACCCCAGAGTTGCCAGTCCATACAGTAAAAAACCATAGATGTGCTGATAGCGATGCAGGAATCCGAGTCTGCCATGCGGACTCAACCTCAGAATAGGCTTATCATGGATATCTTCATCCAGACCGTAAATATTGGTATAAGTATGATGTAGAATGTTGTGCTGAATCTTCCAGGTAAAACGACTACCTCCCAGTAGATAGATGGTGCGACCCATGATGTTATTCACTACCGGGTTGCTGCTGTACGCGCCGTGATTGGCATCGTGCATGACCGACATACCAACGCCGGCAACACCCAGTCCCATCATTACCCAGCAAAGCAGTGTAGCCCATGCCGGCAACCAGCCGGTAAGCACCAATGCAAACGGGGCGAGGTACATGGTTAACATGGCCACTGATTTCAGCACCATGCGATAATCACCCGTACGAGCTATATTGTTTTGATCGAAGTAGGCATTCACCCTTCCGCGCAGTACTTTGAAGAAATCCGTTCTCGGTGTTTCAACAAATTTTACTTTTCCTTTCATTGTAGTCAATAAGATAGTAACAACAAATTTACAACTCAAGTTCTAAGCAGCGTATCTATTTCCACATTCATTTGTGAATATGCTTATTCCACCACAGCAGTAGCTCTTTTCCGCTCGTGCTCCAGCAGGTGTATCTTCCTGAGCCTGATGCTTTTAGGAGTGACTTCCACGTATTCATCCGATTGAACGTACTCCATGGCTTCTTCCAGCGACATTCTTCTGGGCGGAGCCAGTTTGGTCTTGTCGTCGCTGCCGCTGGCGCGCATGTTGGTCAGTTTCTTGGTCTTGGTAACGTTTACGGTGAGGTCATTGTCGCGGGAATGCTCTCCGATTACCTGTCCGAGATATACTTCCTCGCCGGGCCCTACGAAGAATATTCCTCTCTCCTGCAGCTTATCCATTGCATAGGGAATGGTTGTTCCCGTTTCGTGTACAATAAGCGAACCGTTGATGCGGGAAGGGATTTCGCCTTTCCAGGGCTCATAAGCACTGAACCGGTGGGTCATAACTGCTTCCCCCTGTGTAACGTTAAGCACCTGAGTGCGCAGTCCCATGATACCACGGGAAGGAATGCGGAACTCAATATGGGTCATATCGCCTTTCGGTTCCATAACCAGCATCTCGCCCTTGCGCTGGCTGACCAGCTCAATTACTTTACCGGAAGTATTTTCGGTGGTGTCGATTACCAATTCTTCTATGGGCTCGCATTTCACCCCATCAATGTTTCTTAAGATTACCTTAGGCTGCCCCAGTTGCAACTCATAGCCTTCGCGCCGCATGGTCTCCACCAGAATGGAAAGGTGCATGATACCACGACCAAAGACCATATAAGAATCGGGAGAGTCTGTTTCTACTACTTTCAACGCCAGGTTCTTCTCTACTTCCTTGAATAACCTGTCGCGCAAGTGGCGGCTGGTTACAAACTTGCCTTCCTTGCCAAAGAACGGAGAGTCGTTCACTGTAAACAGCATGCTCAGCGTAGGCTCATCGATAGGAATGGTAGGTAATGCCTCAGGTGCCTCGAAATCAGCAATGGTATCGCCAATCTCAAAGCCTTCCACGCCTGTTACTGCGCAGATATCTCCGCATTCTACTCTTTCCGCTTTCACTTTGCCCAGGCCTACGAAGAGGAAAACTTCTTTTACACGCGTACGGACAGCCGTACCATCGCGCTTCATCAGTGTAATGGGCTGATTGGCCGACAAGGAGCCTCTGTGTACACGACCAATGGCAATACGTCCGATGTAATTGGAATAGTCAATACTGGTCACCTGCATTTGCACGGTGCCGGTTCTGTTGACTGCCGGCGGTACAAACTCGAGAATCAGGTCGAGCAGGTAGCTGATATCAGTAGCCGGATTTTTCCAGTCGCCACCCATCCAGCCGTGCTTGGCACTACCGTAGGCGGTGGGGAAATTCAGCTGGTCTTCCGTTCCACCCAGATTGAACATCAGGTCAAACATGGCTTCGTGTACTTCATCCGGGCGACAGTTTTCCTTATCGACCTTATTAATGACCACCACGGGTTTTAATCCGAGATTCAGTGCCTTTTGCAGTACATAACGCGTTTGTGGCATCGGGCCTTCGAAGGCATCTACCAGCACCAGAGCGCCATCTGCCATATTCAACACCCTTTCCACTTCTCCGCCAAAGTCGGCGTGACCGGGGGTATCGATGATGTTGATTTTTGTGTCCTTATAATGTACCGAAACGTTTTTGGAAAGAATGGTAATACCCCGTTCCCTTTCCAGTTCATTGTTGTCCAGAATCAGTTCATTGGTCTCCTTGCTGAATGTTTCGCAATGGTGTAAAATTTTGTCTACCAGAGTAGTCTTGCCATGGTCGACGTGGGCGATGATGGCGATGTTTCTAAATGCTGTCATGTTGATGGTCGCTAAAAAGCGCTGCAAAGGTAGTGGTTTCCCTCACAGAAAGGAATGGATAGATAATATTCGATGGAAATGTGGCAAAATGGCGCTCTACAGTCTCCTGAAGGCATTAATCACCCAGGTTGGCACCGGATTCCTGGCTTTTAAAGGTGGCAAAATCCATATTCTCGAAGTGCCCTTCTCCCAGAAAGCGCAGTAACAGCTCCATATTATCTGCATCCTGGTAACCGGGTACGATAGCTAAGGTTTCACCATTGGCATACATAAACGTAGTGGTGGGATACCCCAGTCGGCCATTTCTTGCAGCGTACTTCAGCGCAAATTCATTGGTACCTCTGCTTCCTGAAGGACGGAATGCAAATTGCTCTCCATTGAAGGTGTATGCTTCTTTGCTTTCTGCATCGAACTTCACCGGATAAAAATATTTATTGACCAGCGCGATAACTTCAGGGTCCTTGTAGGTAGAAGCATCCAGTTTTTTACACCAGCCGCACCAATCGGTATAGAAGTCGATGAGTAAGGGTTTGTTTTCTTTCTTGCTCAGTGCCTCTGCTTCGGCCAGGGTAAGCCATTCTATTTCTGTAGCTGTAGAAGCGCTTGTAGCAGGGGTTTCGACAGGCGTCACCTGCAATAAGGCAGTAAGCAGAATAAGTTGCAGCATAATCAGTATTTATTCTTGAATTTGATAAGTATAGGTTGCCAGAAAATCCTCCCATGGTGTGGTCAGATAGTGATCGGCGCCAATGAACTCGAGGATGGGTTCCAGCTGTCTCGGTGCGAGCGCTCCGGTGAGCGGTTGTATCATTTCGAGCTTTTCGTTGAGGAAAACCATCGTTGGATAGGAAATCCCTCTGGCGGTGGAAGCGATATACGGCGTAAAATCGTGGGTACTCATGCGCGCTGCAGCATTAGGGTTTTGATTGACGAATACCTGTCCATTGAAGCGGATGGTATCATTTCCTTCTGCATTGAATTTTACCGGAATAAAATAGGCAGCGAGCTTTTCCTGTATCACCGGATGGGAAAAGGTGTTTTTGTCCAGCCATTTACAAGGACCACACCAATTGGTATAAACATCGATAAATAACTTCTTACCTTCTTTAGCCTGCAGCTCCAGACCATCATTTACGGAATACCAGACCAATTCATTTGCTTCAAGGTTGGCCAGCCTGATATTTTCTTCCTGCGGGAGCACCTCCTTCTGCGACTGATTGAGGGTACTGAATGAAATCATTACCCCGGCAACAATGACCAAACCTACGAGGATATAGTATTTCCTGTTCATAACAGCTTTAACAACGGTAAACAAAAATAATTCCAAAGTGGTTAACTTGCAATCAACAGCCTGTTAGTGCACCTCAGGATAAGGTAAAGTTAAGGGCTATCATGCAGAATACAGACGAATAATGTCATCTAAAAGAAAAATTGCGGTAGGAATAACGGGGGCAAGTGGTGCCATTTACGCCAAAGTGCTGCTCGAAAAGTTGCAGGCTATGTCGGATCAATGGCAGGAAGTCGGGGTGGTGATGAGTGATAACGCCCGCCTTGTCTGGGAACACGAATTAGGAGAGCAGGTTCCGGACTACAGCCCTTTCCGCTTTTTCGACAAGAATGACTTCATGGCCCCGATAGCTTCGGGCTCTGCACGATATGATACCCTCATCCTCTGTCCTTGCAGTATGGGAACACTCGGCAGGATTGCTGCAGGCGTATCGAACGACCTGATGACCCGCGCTGCGGATGTCATGCTGAAGGAAAGAAGAAAATTGATTCTGGTAGTACGCGAAACGCTTTACAACGCCATCCATCTCGATAATATGCTGACCGTTACGCGTGCCGGCGGAATCATAGCACCTGCTACTCCCAGCTTTTACAGCCGACCTGAAAATTTCGAAGCGCTGGCCGCCACAGTCATTGATCGCGTGCTCGACCTCGCCCGACTGGAGGTGGACAGCTACCGTTGGGGAGAAAAGGAATCTTAGTTGCTCACCTGCTGAGTGCTACGTAATCCTGCAGCACCTGAGTAAGAAACAAACGCTTGTCTGAAGGTGTGGAAGAGAGGTTCATACGTCGGCTAATTTTTTCCGCAGTCATTTCAAGTGCCTCCCGATGCGCTTTGTTGCGGAATCGCCTGGAACGGTCCAGCACCTCTTTTACCAGCAACATTTCAGCTTCACTGCATTGTACTGCTGTCGGATAGGTCGCGACATATCCTTCTGCATTTTGCATCTGTTCGAGTTGTTCAAGTCTGACCGTATAGCGATTCTGCGTGCGGATGACACAGGTACCTGCCACCACATCGCCCAGGCGCTGTCCTTTTCCGCCTGCGCTGATCAACATGATGGCAACCGCTCCGAGCGTAAGCCATATATCGATAAGCCGGAAGCTCCATCGGATCATGTAGTCCGTCATGGTGGGTTCTAATCCATTTCTGTTCACCACCCGAATGGCCATTGCGCGTTTTCCCGGCGACTGACCGTTCATCAGCAATTCAGCTATCAGCGAATAAAATGCTGCAATAAAAAACAAAATCAGATACAACAAGGGTCCGTCGTCGGTGCCCAGCAACTCCAGCGATAAAAACATCAACACCAGGTAAACCACTACCAGCAAGATCATATCGATAATAAATGCCAGTATACGGTCTCTTACCTCCGCCACTTCAAAAGCAACATCCACCTGCTGGCTGGTCGATATGTCGATGTTGGCCATACCGTTTCAATTACTATTTTTATAGCCCTGCATGAGAGAAACGCAATTCATCCAACAAAATAAAGAAAAGTGGCGCGCATTTGAGGATGGATTCAAAAGGGCCGAGCAAATGGAGCCCGAAAAACTCACCCAGCTATTTATTGAAATCACCGACGACCTTTCGTATGCCCGCACGCACTACAACAACCGCTCAGTAAGAGCCTACCTGAACCAGCTGGCGCAAAGTGTCTATTTTTATATTTACAAAAATAGAATAAGACATTGGCAGAAGCTGACCACCTTCTGGAAAGAAGAATTACCCATGGTGCTCTTCAACAGCCGGCGCGAGTTGCTGTTCAGTGCTATATTATTCATGGTCGCTATGACCATAGGCATTGTTTCGAGCATCCATGATCCGGATTTCTCCAGATTCATCCTGGGAGACCGCTACGTCCAGATGACGGAAGAGAATATTGCAAGTGGCGACCCACTGAAAGTGTATAAGGAGATGGCACAGGGCGAGATGTTCGTCGCCATCACCCTCAACAACCTGGAGGTGGCTTTCATGACTTTTCTACTAGGTATTACCCTGGCAGGCGGCACCGCAGTGTACATCCTGTTCAATGGCGTCATGGTGGGTACCTTTCAGTACTTCTTTATCGAGCGTGGCCTTTTCCTCGAATCCTTTCTGACTATCTGGGTACATGGAACACTTGAAATTGCTGCCATTATCATTGCGGGAGCTGCAGGCTTTGCTTTAGGGAGGTCCCTACTTTTCCCGGGTACCTATTCCAGGGTGGTGGCCTTTAGAAAAGGAGCCCTGAAGGCATTTAAAATATTTCTGGGTATCACCCCGCTGATTGTAGCAGCAGGTATACTCGAATCGTTTTTTACCCGCTACACCGACGTACCTGATGTATTCAGGGCATTGATTATCCTGGCAGAGCTTTCCTTCGTTGTGGTCTATTATGTCCTGCAGCCGGCGCGTAAGGCAGCCAGGGGATTTACATTTCAGGAACGTCCCGATGAATTGTACTACACCGATGCCGGGGAAGTATCTACGGCAGGAATCAAGAAAGACGGTCAGCTTTTTGCAGAGTCGTTTCGGCTCCTTGCCCGCCATATCCGCACCTTCGCACCATGGGCACTGTTGCTTGCCTTGGTTTCGTTTAGCATGTATGTCTATGCCCTGGGATGGTCAGGACTCACCACCAGCGATCTGGTATTCCGTGAACTGATTGGACTGCTCCATTTTCGGCGCTACCCATCCATGATAATAGTTCATATACTAGCTATGGGAATACTGATTGCCATGAGTGTTCATAAAACAGTTTATCTCGATGTGTCGGAAAAAGCCACCGGTAATGCAACCTTCTTTATGCGCACTTTACCTGTGGCCTTTCTGGGTGCCATTGCTTTATTACTGCCCTTCTACCTCGGCTCCATCCTTGCGGGCATAGGTGCGTTGCTGCTGTTTCCGCCTGTTATTTATCTCCTTACTTCCTTCGCTGCGAGGAAGGAACAACGCACCGGTTTTTTCGGCTGCATCCGACTGCTGGGTGTGCAATTTTCGAATATCCTGCTTATGCTGTTGGCCTTGCTGCTCATCAGTACCATCCTGCTCAATGTGCTCGACCTGGGTATCACCTATCTTCTGCTGGAGCTGCTGAAATGGAATATACCTTTTGACGCTGCGCTTTTGAATAACATCAACGACAGCGTACTTACCATAATATTGCTGTTCTTGTGTTATCTGCAAATACCGTTGTACACCTTTGCCATGTCTTTGTTTTATTTCAACAGCAGAGAGATTGTTTACGCTTCCAGTCTTCAACAAAAAATCAGGGATGTACTGGGTTAAGCGACAAATGCTGCTCCTGCTGCTGATGACCTGTGGTATAATTTCCGGTCGAGCGGCTGCAAGTTCTGAAGCTTTGCCGGAATCGGTGTATAGAGCCATAACCGAAGACCATACCTATGAAGAGGCGCGCAAGGCAGACAAAGAAATTTCATGGTTCCAGACCAGCTTTCAATTGTCAGCACCCTGGATGCAAACGCTTGCCTACATCGCAGTCAGTATCGTGCTGCTGGTAATTGTCTACCTGATTGTCAGGAAGATGCAGCGTCCGGCTCAGCGCATTACCCTGCAGAAGGAACAGGCGCAATTATCAGATCTGGAACAGCGGCCTATGGAAGCCGATCTGGAAGCATTGCTGGCGCAGGCCCTGTCCGCCGGCGACTACCGACTCGCATTTCGCATTCGCTACCTCATGCTCATACGGCTCATGCATGAAAAGGGCATCATTCACTGGAAGCGTGAAAAGACAAATCACCATTATGTGCAGGAAGTAGCACTAAGCGATATCTATAGTTCCTTTTTTCAGCTCACCGTCAGTTTCGACCGGATATGGTATGGCCAGCACACGCTGGAACCGTCAGCCTATGCAGCCTACACAGACCAGTTGACTGCACTCACCCATCAGCTCACCGTAACAGAAAAATGAAAAATTACTATACAAGAATTGGTATTGTGATTGTCATAGTCGTTGCCGCGGCGGTGCTGCTGTTAAACTGGTTTTCAGACACCTCTTACAGCTGGTACGAAAGCTATGACAGCAAGAGCACACAACCATTCGGAACGGCAGTGACCAGAGAGCTGCTGGAAGCCTACAACGACGAAGCCGAATGCAGGCAGGTCCGAAAACCGATAACAACTGCACTTACCTCAGATAGTAATTACAACTATATTTTTATAGGCTCCTATCCCTATTATGCCCCGGCCACCATCGATAGTTTGTTGCTGCATATCAGCAAAGGCAATACCGGCTTCATTGCGGCGGCAGCATTCCCTGATTTCCTGCAGCAGCACCTCTATCAGCCTTCCCTGGAATCAGATGATTACAGAGACTACAATGATGAGCGGTATCCCCTGACATCCATTGCTTCTCCTACTGTCAAGGTAGTATTTGAAGACCTTCCTCAAAATGCAGCGTTTGCTTTTCACCATAGAATACAGGACACTATAATTGACTACCCATGGATGCATTTTTCGCAGATATTTGGCAAGGAACGCACCCCGGCCATCAGGGCTGTTGACGAAAACGGCAACGCTGTAATGCTGGAATTCACCATTGGAGCAGGTAAACTGTATCTTTTTTCGATGCCTATGCTGCTGACCAACATACAGGTATGTCAGGAAGATAACCGCCTTTTCGTCAACCGCATACTGGAATTGCTGCCGCCGGGCGATATAATATGGGACGACTATTCCAGAAGTTATAAGAAAGGAGGGCCGGCTGCGGAATACACCGAAACAGAAGGACCATTGCGGTATATTTTGTCGATGCCGGCGCTGCGCAACGCCTGGTATACCTTATTGGTCGGTCTTGGCCTGTTTCTCCTGTTCAGGTCCAAAAGGCAACAACGCATTATACCATTGAGTGAACCCCATGTGAATCGTTCGCTGGAGTTCATCACTACGGTGGGCAGAATGCACTATATGCATAAAGAATATTTATATGTAGCAAAAGAGCAATTTCGGTACTGGCAGTTATTTGTGCAGAAAAAGTATGGTATTTCTTTTGCTGCCCCTAACCCGCAACATATAGATAAGCTCGCTACAAAAGCAGGTGTTGCTCCCGATATTATTCGCACTATTTTAGAGGCATCCGAACAACAGCGCCACCGACAGTCGCTGAAAGAAGCTGAATTACTATCCTATTACAAAAAATTAGATTTATTTTATAAAAATTGCATATGATGGAAATACCTACAGAAGGCCAGCACAACCATCCACTGGAAGCCGTACGGCAGGAATTGCGGAAAGTAATCGTTGGTCAGGATGAGATGATAACCCTGCTCCTGGCAGCGCTGCTCTCCGGCGGACATGTCCTGATTGAAGGGGTGCCCGGCATCGCGAAGACCATGACAGCCCGCTTGCTGGCTGCAGCCATACAGGCCGATTTTTCACGGATCCAGTTCACACCCGATCTGATGCCTTCCGATGTGATAGGCACTTCTGTCTTCAATCAGCAGACAGCCACCTTCGAATTTAAGAAGGGACCTGTCTTCTCCAACCTGGTGCTCATTGATGAGATCAACCGCTCCCCTGCCAAAACCCAGGCAGCATTGTTCGAGGTGATGGAAGAGCAGCAGATAACAGTAGACGGCAATACCTATAAAATGGACTTCCCTTTCGTGGTGCTGGCTACGCAGAACCCGATAGAACAGGAAGGCACCTACCGGCTTCCCGAGGCCCAGCTGGACCGCTTCCTGTTCCGCATACGCATCCACTACCCTGCTCTTGCCGAAGAACAACAGATTTTGAAAAAATTCAGGAATGACTTTACCAATACCGTTACCGGCACAGTGCAGGCAGTGCTGAGTAAAACAGAGCTTCAGGCGCTGCGCCGGCAAACGGAAAACTGCACCATCAGTGATGAGCTGCTGGACTACATCGCCTTGCTGGTACATACCACACGCAACCACCCCGATTTGTTCCTCGGTGCATCGCCCCGCGCATCACTGGCCATTATGAAAACAGCCAAGGCCATTGCCGTCATGGGAGGAAGAGACTTTGTTACGCCCGACGATGTGCAACAGGTTGCCTATCCGGTTATGAACCACCGCATTCTGCTCACACCTGATAAAGAACTGGAAGGCGCTACTACAGATATGGTCATCAGGGATATCATCGAAAAAATTCCTGTGCCCCGATGAAAATCGCATTGCGTTGCAGATTATCTGGGGCGCGCCGGTTTTTCTATGGGTGTTGCTCGTGTCTGGGCTTGCGCGTGGGCAGCCGCTCATCTGGGCGATGGGGATCCCGTTACTGGTGTTGGTGGTTGAAAAGTCGCTTTTGTCTGAAGCGCGGGTCTTTGACTGGTTCTATGCCCATGCAACGCCGCTACCGTTTGCAGGCGCTTGGAACCCCATGATGGGCAGCGCGTCGATTGACTTGGCGGATGGTTTCTTGGCAGCGGGCATTGGGCTAATATTGTTTGGTTTAACAGTCTTTGGACGGAGGCACTTTCATGAAATTTAAGCAATTTTTGGCTGTGCTGTTGCTGCTTGCAACCTTTAGTTCCTTGGCCTATCTCAACACGCCGACGTCATTGGAGCAGATGAGGCGGATTACAGTGGCTTATGAGCAAGGTCAGATCTCTTTGAAAACCTTCCGAAAGATCCAACGGTTTTTACTGGATCAACAGCTGCGATAAACGCTGGCTCAGACTCAAGGCAACGGTTTGGTTGGCAAGCTGAGATGGATTCACGGCTTTCGTGAGAATAAAACCGATCAAATTTGCGCGGGGTGTGTACAATATCGCCCTTTCAAATGTCGGATGCCGCCATGTTTAACGTGCTTACCCTGAATAATATTTCCGAAAAAGGTCTGGTCAGGTTCGATAAGACGGCCTTTAACGTTTCTGATGCGCTGCCACAACCGGATGCTATTTTACTCCGGAGCTTTAAGCTGACGCCCGATCATGCCACGGAAGGTTTGCTGGCGGTTGGCCGTGCAGGCGCGGGCGTGAATAATATTCCAGTGGATGCTTATACCGATCGCGGCATTGTGGTGTTCAACACGCCCGGCGCCAATGCAAATGCGGTTAAAGAGTTGGTGGTCGCTGGTATGCTGCTATCCCGTCGTGGAATCGTTCAAGGCATTGACTATGTTTCGGGCTTGTCTGAGGTGACCGATAAGACGGCTCTGAATACGCAGGTCGAAGCCAGTAAAAAGGCGTTTAAGGGCTCGGAGCTCAAAGGCCGAACCTTAGGGGTTCTGGGGCTGGGGGCGATTGGCTCGATGGTGGCGGACATTGCACTGCAACTCGATAT
>DDYY01000033.1 GCA_002346225.1 Bacteroidetes bacterium UBA3022 | reverse complement strand
GCATCGAAGTAAGTCATGGCTTCTCCTATGCCGATAGTGCCGTCGTCCAGCATGCTGATGATATCGGATTCTTTGTATCCATAACCGGGGCCCAGGTAGGGGTGCATGTATTTGTTGTTTCCTCCGGAAGGAAAGCGGACTGTCTGGTGTTGCAGGTTGCCAAACAGCTGCATGCACAGGTCAATGCTGTCCACTCCACCTCCCGGTTCCATAGGGTCATAGCAAAAACAATTCTCAAAAAAGTCGGATAGGTGACCGCCGTTGATGCCGCCTTCTACAGGTCCGTGGTTGGCATCTTCCATGTCCAGTGTAAAATACTGTTGAGCGAACAAAGTACTGCTGCCTGACAGTAGCATCAGTAGCGTAAGGGTTTTCATATTTAAAGTTAATGAATTTTATGCTCCGTTCAGCAAGGGGAGCAGCGCAGGTAATGAATCCACAGTATGCTTAAACGAATAGGTGTTTTCTTCTCCAGTATAGTTGAACCAGATGAATTCCATGCCCACATCCAAAGCACCATGTCCGTCTGCCTCAGGAGAATCGCCTATGTACAGACTTTCTTCTGCTTTGCTGCCGGCTGACTGCAGCGCTGTCTGGAAAATGATGGGATCGGGCTTGAGAACACCCGCAGATTCGGCAGTGGTAACAGTTTGAAAAAAATGACCTATTCCGGAGTTGTTGATTTTGAAGAACTGCACCTCATCAAATCCATTCGTAATGATATGCAGCGGATAGCGCTCCGACAATTGTGTCAGCACTTCCATGGCTCCGGGAACGAGGTCCTTTACCTGTTTGGTATGTTCAATGTAATAATCGGCCAGCTGATCGGAAAGGTAGCTGTTCGGGATGCCGAGGTCGTGCAGTGCCAGGCGAAACCGCAGGTTGCGCACCTCCTCTTTGGTGCGGCTGCCCTGTTTATAGGCTTTCCACAACAGGCTGTTGTGCAGATGGTAGTGATGGTGGAAATGTTCGAATTGTTGGATGCCGTGTGTGGCCAGATCAAAGCGGAGATATATTTCCTGCAATATCCTGCGCGAGTTGCCGCTGAAATCCCAGATGGTGTTATCTAAATCAAGAAAAATATGACGTATATGTTTAAATTCCATTAATACAATTTTAAGGCTGGGGTTTGACCCGATTGCCGGTACTGCAGGTAAGCGCTTGCTCCATCCTGAATAGTCGTTGATAGGGGAATAAATTGATACCCTAAGGTGTTCTGTATTTTGGCGCTGCTGAAATGATACTGCTGCTGCGCTACCCGGGCAGTAGCTTTTGTAACCGATGGTTGCTTGCCGGTCACCCATCTCTGTACCACACCGGTCCGCCAGGCCAGTCCTGATAAGAATGCTCCTGCATGCAGGGTAGGACCCTTCACTCCCATAGCGGCAGCCATCTGGTCGAATACTGCTTTGTACTTCAGGTTGTCGCCGTTGAGCAGGAAGCGCTCACTGTGGATGTCGCTTTCCATCAGTTGAATGGATGCCTTCGCCACATCCCGCACATCCACGAAACCCGTAGCACCATCGGTATAAAAGGGGAAGCCCTTGTAGATGGTATGGAACAGTCTGCTGGAGCCGTTTTCCCAATTGCCGGCGCCCAGAATCACGGAAGGGTTCACTATGACAGCCTGCAGACCTTCTGCGATGCCGCGCCAAACTTCACGCTCTGCATATTGCTTGCTCAAGGCATAATCGCTGGTGGCGGCATCACTCGTCCATTTACCCGTTTCGGTGATGATTTCATTGGGTTTGCCGGTCCTGCCTATGGCGGCCACGCTGCTCACATGCAGCAGCTTTCGCACCGGTAATTCCAGACATGCATTGACAAGGTTGGCAGTACCCTCTACATTCACTTGTAACAGTTGTTGCCGCATCCCGGGTGCGTACGATACCAGCGCAGCTGCATGGTACACATCATCCACTCCTTCCATTGCCTCAGCGATGGCGGTGTAGTCCAGTAAGTCGGCCTCCACCCATTCTATCTGATGGGCAATATCTGCAACCAGCTGCATATTGCTCCGGCTCCTGCGAAGGCAACGCACTGTTTTCCCCTGCTGCAGCAAGTAGCGGGCGAGATAGCTTCCCACCAGACCGGTTGCTCCTGTTATGAGTGTTGTATTCATAGGTGTTCAGGCAGTTGAAGGTTGCCGCCACTGACTGCATACCTGGCTCCGGTTACAGAGGGCAGGCAATTGTTTTCTTTCCGCATATACAGTGCAGCCATCAACGCCATAGCCAGTGCTTCCTTGAATGCAATAATGTTGCTTTCGGGTAAAGTTATAGGTATACCCGATAAATGCTGTATTCTTTCTATCAGGAATGTGTTCCATGCGCCACCTCCACTCACCAGAATGCGATCGTTGCTTCCTGCCCCTGCTGCCTGTAAACTGCTGCTTATGCGCATGGCGATCTGTTCCGTGCAGGTGCGGAGGGCATCGTTCAAGGGTATATCGTATTCCTCCAAAAGGGCAATAAAATGCTGCTGCACATAAGTATTGTCGAGCGATTTGGGAGCAGGCAGCCGGTAATAGGGTTGCTGCTCCAGGGCTTCGAGGAGGCCCTGGTTAATGTGACCGCTGCGCGCCATAGAACCTTCTGCATCGTAGGGCAAAGCAACTTTCCCGGCAAGAAAATTCAGTAACTGATTGGCCGGACAAACATCGTAACCTATACGTTCACCTTGCCGGACAAAAGAAATATTGGCAATGCCGCCTATGTTCAGACATACAGCATAGTCGGAAAAGAGCAGTGCATCGCAAATGGGCACCAGCGGCGCTCCTTGTCCGCCGGCAGCGATATCGGCATTCCGGAAATCGCTCACTACCGGAATGCCGGTGGCCCGGGCTATGAGTTCGGCATTCCCTATCTGCAGTGAATAACCCTCAGCGGGAGCATGCACCAGTGTGTGGCCATGCTGTGCAATCCACAAAGGCGGGGTGACATTATATGCTGCTAAAAAAGCCCGGATACTATCGGCAGTAAAGGCACCCAGTTCCCTGTCGGCTGCAGCTACTTCGTAATCTGTCCGCCGGCCTCCTGCTTCTTGCAACAATGCACGAAGGTTGTCGGGGAAGGGATAGGTAGCGGCTGCTTCTATGGCATACGACCAGGAGCCATGCTCCACCTTCAGCAGGCAAGCGGCAATGTCCAGGCCATCGAGTGAGCTGCCCGACATCAAACCAAGCAAGGGGTAGGTAGCGGATGGCGGAATATCAGTCATGCAAGGATTCTGTGTAGGTAGCTACCAGCAGGATTTCTTCATCGGAAAGAATCCCTTTATAAGCTGCCATACCGTTTCGGCCATTGGTAATCACCTGTATTTTTTCCGGTACGGTCAGGGTTGATTGTCTCAGGTTAAATGCACCGCTCACGCCCAGATTGCCTCTGCTGCCATGGCACAGCTTACAGTTTTGGTTGTATATCGCTTCACCTCTGGAAATCACCGGCGCGGGACCGGCATTTTCTCCTGAATCATCGGCACTGCTGCAAGCTATGAGAGCTCCCAGTCCTGCCACCAATATCCATTTTCGCATAAGCCTATAACAACGCAAAGCTATAGGTTGTTGCCGAAAACAGCTTTATCGGATAAGCATAAAGGTGCCCTGCAACTGGATTTGTTCACCCGAAATATCTTTTGCCCGTATGAGGTAAACGTAAGCACCGACATCCTGATCCTTGCCTTCGTATTTTCCATCCCAGCCAATCGTAATATCGTTGGTGCTGAAAAGTTGCTGTCCCCAGCGGTTGTAAATGCTGAATTCATAAAACTCGGCTACCGCATAGTTGAGCACAAAGAAGAGGTCATTGATGCCATCATCATTCGGCGTGAAAGCATTCGGCACGTTTACAATAGTGATGTCTTCCACGTAGATGGTCACGGAATCCACCGCAGTACATCCATCCGGACTGGTAACAGTAAGGTAATAGGTGACTGTTTCTACCGGTCTGATTTCAGGGGTTGCAATATTGGGATCGCTCACCAATCCGGCAGGTGTCCAGCTGAAAGTACCATTGCCCGCACCTTGTAGTGTATAGTAATCGAGGTAGTTGATGGTATCGTTCGGTCCAGCTTCCGGGAACGGCAATTCACCGATAATAATCGTTTGCAC
This sequence comes from Bacteroidetes bacterium UBA3022, assembly GCA_002346225.1. Taxonomy (GTDB): domain Bacteria; phylum Bacteroidota; class Bacteroidia; order Chitinophagales; family BACL12; genus UBA11426. Next base: position 854 of record DDYY01000033.1, on the reverse strand, counting down.
GATGGTGTCCTCGCAGTTGTTATTGGTGGTGACAATGAGCGTAACATCATAAGTCCCCGGTTCGGAGTAATTGTAATCCGGATTCTGATCGGTACTCGTATTGCCGTCGCCAAAGTCCCAGAACCAGTCGGTGAGTGCTACACCCCCCGGATGGGTAGTGCCATCTTCAAACATGGCGGTTTCATTGAGACAAATGTCGTCGTAATCAAAGTCGGCCGTAGGCCCCGACAATAGATCCACGTTCAATAGCACGGTTGAGGTACATCCCTTATCGGTGGTAACTGTAAGCGAAACGGGATAGGTGCCCCCTTCACTGTAGCTGTGCTCCGGATCTGCTTCACTGCTGCTGCTGCCATCGCCGAAGTCCCAGCTCCAGGAATTGATAACACCGGCTTCAGTAGATACGGAAGCATCAGTAAATATTACAGCCTCACCGGAACAGCCTGCGTTGTATTCAAAGTCGGCGATTAATGTATTGTAAATCCATATATCAGAAGAAAACGTATCTGCGCAAACGAATCCCGGATTACAAATCAAGCTAACGGTGTATACACCGGTATCGGGATAGACGTGCACCGGTTCGAAGGTGGTGGAGGAAGTGCCATCACCAAACAGCCACAGGTAATCATCGGCGCCGGTGCTGAAATTATCGAAGTTAATAGTGAAGTCAGTACAATCGAGGTAGTAGTCGGTTACTACCGACCCTTCAACACCCAGTTGGGCTTCAATAGTTGGCTCACACAACTCTACGTTGAACTGAAAGTCGCGAATGTGTTCACCAAGTAAAACACCATCTCTCCATTCTTCCACTACTACACCGAATACATAGCGTCCTTCATCGGTGGCAGTGCCTG
>DDYY01000063.1 GCA_002346225.1 Bacteroidetes bacterium UBA3022 | reverse complement strand
TTGCTGGCACGCCTGCTGATATAACTCACCGCTCCCTGCAGTTCGGCATTGACATCCCTTTCTGTCAGGTCGGGAGAGGAACCTACCTTGCTGAATCGATTGGCAATGAGTTCGAGTCGCTGCACGTCTTTCTGCATTTCATCAATCACGTTGGCGCGGCTATCGTCCGTCGGGGTATGCTCCTTCAGGTAATCAATCCACGCCACCATCGAGGAAATGGGCGTACCCAGTTGATGCGCGGTTTCCTTGGCCATTCCCACCCATACGCGGTTCTGTTCTGAGCGTCGGGAGGTGTTGAAGAACATATAGGCGGCCAGCAGGAACGCAGCGATGATGAACAGCTGAATAATGGGGTAGAGCCGCAGCTGGCTGTACAAGCGACTGTGCTTGTAGTATACATACTGGCTGGCATCGTCGGTAATGCGGAACATCACCGGAGGCGCGAACGCCTTCATATCTTCCAGCTGTTCGTCCAGGTAATCGGGGTCCGTAGCTACCTTGTTGGTATCGAGGTTGAGGAATGCGAGAATGTTACCGGCCTCATCAGTGGAGATGATGGGTACGGTTTTATTGGATTGTATCAGGTCGATGAAAAAGCCATAGTCGTCGATATTGTCGGCAGTGGCAATATAGCCATAGACATCGCTGATCTGCTGCACTTTCCGCAACTCTTCTTCTGCCAGCCTCGTCGCCAGGTTATTGGTATAGAAGAGGGTGGCACCCACTATCAGGTTGGCAATGATGAAGAGTATCAGCTTCCATCGCGACTTTCTGTTGTACAAATCACCCGCCATAACGCAGTTGCAAGTTACATGTTCTGCAGATGCTATTCATCGTCCCAGTCAATAAATTCGAGTGTGTCAACGGGTGTGGCTTCTATTCTCCGTTCCCTTTCTTCTCTTTCTTTTTGCCAGGTATGGTCCGACTTGAAGATTTCCAGGAATCCGTTGTTGTCTTCATTTTCATCCTGTGTCTGAAAGACCTCGCGGGCATCTTTCTTATTGAAAGTGATGATGGGGTCATTCACAGTGCCCTTCATGCTGACATATATATTGATGCCACCATCGGCACTTTTGTCGTAGTCGGTGGATGGTCGCTGATTGCGCAGAAACTTTTTACCCAGTATTTCACCCAGCCGAATACGGAACTGATAATTGATGTGGTTGTCGAAAGTGTGCGTACCGCTTAGGGACAGATTCAATGCGGTGGAGCGCACCTCCATGGCCGGAATGTAAATGACCTGATCGCGGATTTCTATCTGGTTATCGAGGCGGGAAAAAGATACATTTTTCAGTTCATCCACACTGACAAAACCCGATAACTCCTCCAGTGGCTGGTAGTTAATGAGTGCTCCGTCTGTAATACTCACCTGCGCCAGCGTGTACACGCTGGGTAGCAGCACTTTGTAATCGGGCGTGATTTGAAACGACAAATTCTCAATCAGCAGACTTGCTTTTCCCCTGATGTTATCGGAGGTTAGTTGTGTCTGCCCGAAGTTGTTGAAATTGCGAAACAGAACTGCGATGTCGAGATTGCTGGCGGTTCCCACATTTTCCAGCAGGAAGTTGCCATTGCTCAGGCGGCGGAGGGTGCTGTTAAAACGGATATTACCTTGCTGCGTGGTAGCCTCCAGCGAACGTGCTGCTACGAGGGAGCGGCTGAAGTACAACTGTGTGCGAAGGTTGCTGAGCTGTATTTCTTCGTAACTCAGACTGGCGATGCGCAGCTCCACAATCCCGGACAAGCGCTCCCAGGGTGCGGGCGTCACTTCTGTGGGTGCGGCTTGCGGTGTTTCGGGCGAGGAGGGTGTATTGAATGTCTTTACGATACGCGCCAGATCTACCTGCTGGCCATCGATATGGCCGTCTATCTGGATAGAAGACCCGGAGTTGCTGAGCAGGGCTGTCCACCGCCGCAGCACGAGGTTGGCCTGCAGTTCACTGCCCATCCCTTTCATTGCAAGCTGTTGCACGTGCAGGTTATTGCCATCTGCTTTCACGGTTACAGAAGGGAATTCTATGCGTTCTTTATTCCATTCCAGCGACAGCTTTTCTCCTGTAACACTGCCCGATGGTGGTTGTCGGAGGTTGCGGTCATCGCGGATATCTTTTAACCTGCCATTGATTGAGAGGCGGTTGGCCACCAATGTCCCGCTGACCTGATCGATGGCGGGGTGCAACAAGGGTAGTACCAGCGAAGCGGGAATGCGTCCGTTGAGTTCAATGGCCACGGTGGGGTCGCTGAAATTGGACCACATGAATTGGCCGGTGAGGGGTTCGCCTTTAAACCGGGCATTTAGGTTGGCGATATCGATGCGGGAGCTTTCGGAGCGGTGCAGGTCTCCGTTGGTATAGGTGCCCTGTAGCTGCACATCTTCCAGCTTTTCTCTGGAAGCATCGTGGTAGAGTTCGCCCTTTTCCATGGTAAAGCTGGCGCGGATGGCAGGGAAACTGCGTGCATCGTACCTGCCCAGCACACTGGCCTGCAGCTCGAAGTTGCCTTTGCTGATCCAGGAGTTGAATATGCCGGCATATCTGTCGGGCAGCAGTTGCAGGGTAGATTGCAGGTTGAGCTTTTCTCCTTCTATGGCCAGGTCGTACATGACACCCTTCGACAGTTCTACACTACCGGTAGTAAGAAAGGTGTTGCCCTTCGATTGCAGGCGGGAGCTGTTGATGGTATAAATATCTTTTAAGGTATTGGCGGTCAGGTTGAGGTCGAGTTGCACAGCGGCATCGCTCAGAAAGCGGTCGTCGCCTATTTGCAGGGTGTTGTTCTGGAAGCTGACATGGGCATCGATGTCTGTGATATTGGCAGTGAGGTTGCCCGTCATATTGCCCTTGCTGACTTTGGCGTCTATGAGGAAGTCCGCAGCGCGGTCATCGTATACGATGGCTACATCGCGCAGTTGAATGTCCTTGAGGGAGACGGAAAAGTTATTAGGGCTGTCCGTGCTTTCCGAAGTCTCCCAGAAATGGTAGTTAATGACGCCTTTTTCGCTGTTGGTCAGGCGGAGCTGTGCATCGGTGAGGATGATACGTGTAACCGTGTAATCTTTTTTCAGGAGGTCGAAGATGTTGAAGAGCAGGCGTATGTTTTCAGCCTCTAAGAAGTACGCTTTAGAGTCGGGAAGGCTCTCTCGTATGGCGATATCGCGGAAGGTGATGGATGCAAAGGGGAAATAGCGCAGGGTTTCGAGGGTAATATCCTCCTGGTTAACCACCACTTCGGTCGCGAGATTCTTATTAAGCTCGCGAATAAACACCTGTTTCACCTGCTTGCCGAAAAGCAGGGGAATGAGCAGTCCGCTCAGCACTATCAGCAATAGCAGCGCGCTGAGGGTCACCAAGGAAATGCGGACATATTTGTTGTGGAGCATAGTAAACCGCGGTAAGGTTACGGCACGCTGTGCCGGAATAAAAACGACTACCCACTTTAAAATTGTGAATAGTGAAGTAAAATTTGCAAAAATGTAACAGCGTGTTATCTTTGCACTCTCCTTTTTCGGGAGCTTCCCCGATAGTTATCGGGACAGTTCATGAAAATATTGGGAGCTTAGCTCAGTTGCCTGCCTGCCGGTAGGCAGGGTTTTGAGCATCGCCTTACAAGCAGAGGGTCACTTTGATCACCTGCATTTTGAAATATTGGGAGCTTAGCTCAGTTGGTTCAGAGCATCTGCCTTAC
>DDYY01000022.1:757-24085 GCA_002346225.1 Bacteroidetes bacterium UBA3022 | reverse complement strand
GGCTATCTCCGCAAAATTGATTTCGTCCCAGTCGAATAGATTCGCTGCTCCCAGCCCGGGCAACAAGACCACGCACCCCAATAAAACGAGGGAGAGTTCCAATCTGTATCGCTGCAGCAGTGGCATCAGGTGAAGATAACTCCCCGTTGCGGGAAGGTCAAACGCCTATCGGAGGATGCTGCGGAAAATTACAATACGCTGTACTTCGCTGGTACCTTCATATATCTGCGTAATCTTGGCATCGCGCATCAGCCTTTCCACATGGTATTCCTTCACATAGCCGTAGCCTCCATGGATCTGCACGGCTTCCACTGTGGTCCGCATAGCTGTTTCACTGGCAAATACTTTGGCCATACTACTCGCCATTTCGTAATCCATATCGTTATCCTTCAGCCATGCAGCCCTGAGTACCAGTAATCTAGCTGCATCTATCTCCGTAGCCATATCCGCCAGTTTGAACTGGATGGCCTGATGTTGTGCAATCTCCTTGCCGAAGGCTTTTCTTGTTTTCGAATATTCCAAAGCCAGTTCGTAGGCGCCGGAAGCAATACCCAGTGCCTGTGAAGCGATACCAATCCTTCCACCGCCGAGGGTTTTCATGGCAAACTTAAACCCAAAACCATCTTCACCGATGCGGTTCTCTTTGGGAACCTTGACATCATTGAAAATCAGGGTATGGGTATCGGAGGAACGTATACCCAGCTTGTCTTCTTTGGCTCCTACTATGAAGCCTTCCATGCCGCGCTCTACTATCAGACAGTTGATGCCTTTATGTCCTTTTTCAGGATCTGTTTGTGCCATTACCAGGTACACAGAAGCACTGCCACCATTGGTAATCCAGTTCTTAGTGCCATTGAGCAGGTAATAGTCGCCCATATCTTCTGCGGTAGTCCGCTGGCTTGTCGCATCCGATCCGGCTTCAGGTTCACTCAGACAAAAGGCTCCAATTATTTTACCGGCTGCCAGATCCGGAAGGTATTTCCGCTTCTGTTCTTCCGTTCCATATTTCTCCAGTCCCCAGCAAACAAGGCTGTTATTGACACTCATGATTACGGAACAGGAATTGTCCACTTTGCTGATTTCTTCCATAGCAAGGGCATAGCTTACTGTATCCATTCCGCCCCCACCATACTCAGGGCTTACCATCATTCCCAAAAAACCCAGCTCACCCATTTGTCTCACTTCGTCTGTTGGGTAAGTCATATCGCGGTCGCGGTCAATTACTCCGGGCTTCAATACATTCTGGGCGAAGTCTCTTGCCGCCTGGCGAATCATTTTCTGATCTTCGATCAATTCAAAATTCATATCAGTCTATTTAAGTGATAACTAATTATTCAGCTCCCTGTTCAATAATGAGGTGGTAGAATGTCCTTCCAAAAATGGCAAAACTTCTACTCTGCCTCCCTGCTGCAGCACATAATCGGCGCCAACTATATCTTTTACTTCGTAGTCACCGCCCTTCACCAGTACATCCGGCTGAATGGCCTGAATCAAATCGATGGGGGTGGCTGCTTCGAACCCGATGACAGCATCGACAACTGAGAGTGAGGCCAGGCTCATGGCCCTGAGCTCGAAAGGATGTACAGGCCTACCGGCGCCTTTCAGCGCCCGGACGGAGTTATCATCGTTCAGGCCGACTACCAGCATACTGTGAGCTTCCAGCGAGGCAGCGCTGTTCAATAGATGAAAATGTCCCGGATGCAATACGTCGAAACAACCGTTGGTGAATATGATTTTCCGCCCTTGAAAGCGCCAGACATGCAGTTGTCTGAGCAGGGCATGGAAGGTGAATACTTTAGCTTCAATGGCCTGTTTCCGGTTCATGGGATTCTGATTTTGGCGCCATTAGCGGTAAAAGTAATAAGGAAAGGAGACCGAAGGAAATTATCATGATGGTTTGTCCTACCCACACAATCCAGCTGAACGCATAAGCCACAGGACGCACCAGCAGGTACACATTATTGAGCAGCTCTGTTACAATAAACTGGTAGGCACCGATTCCACCGGGAGTTGAAATAATGCCCAGTGTGCCAAATACCAGAATCGATAATCCCTGCGGTAAACCGTAGCCGGATGTTTCTTCGATAGCGAAAAAGCAGACGTGAATCATGGCGTAGTAACAAATCCAGATGCCAACAGAATACCCGATAAAAAGGGGAATGTTCTTTAGGTGCCGGATGGAGTAAATGCCATCCCGGACGTTCATAGCCAGCAGACGCAGGCGCAGGTACAAGTCAGTATGCTTCCATTTCCCAATGGCCCAACGGCCAACCAAGAACAACACCAGCACAACAGCGCCCAATATCAGCCAGGTAACCAGGGTGAACTGCACTTTTGCGGCAATGGGGAAAAGCACCTTTTCATTGAAGAAATCGCGGATCAGGGTGAATTGCACCAGCAAGGCAAGCACCGTAACAATTCCAAGACTGATTAAATCAATACCGCGCTCCACCACAATGGTACCAACTGCCTTATCGAAGGGGACCTTTTCATAGCGCTGCATAATACCGCAACGCGTTACTTCACCGAGTCGCGGTACAGCCAGATTGGCCAGGTAGGCCACCATAACAGCATAGAAGATAGTCAGCAGACGAGGGGCATGACCGAGCGGCTGCAACATCATTTGCCAGCGCAAGGCCCTTAAAATGTGGCTCAATACGCCAATCCCCACTGAAATCAATACGTACCAGTAGTTGGCATTGCGGAAGGAGTCAGCAATATCTTTCTTATCCTGAGGTGTTAAATCTTTGGTAATGAGCCAAAGAAGACCACCGCCAACCCCCAGAAAAAGGGTGAATTTTACAATATTGAACAGTACTTTCCGCAGCACGGATTATCGGAGTAAGTTCGTGGAAGTATCAGGGAATACCAGCAAGGGCTTATGGTTCTTGGTTTCTTCAGGGGTCATAAAGGCATAGGCGCAGACAATTACCACATCGCCATTCTGCACTTTACGGGCAGCCGGACCATTGAGGCATACTACGCCGCTTCCTCTGCCACCTTTAATCACGTATGTTTCGAGCCTTTCGCCGTTATTCAGATTGAGTACCTGCACCTTCTCGTATTCCACAATATCAGCTGCATCCATCAAATCCTCATCCAGGGTTATGCTGCCAATGTAGTTCAGATTCGCCTCTGTAACCGTAACGCGATGGATTTTACTCTTTAAAACTTCAATTTCCATGGTGCAAAGTTAGCACTAATCATTGTCCTGAACGAGGATATTGTCCAATAGCCGAACGCCGTTCACCCACACAGCGGTGAGCAGCACCATTCCATTGCCGGAGGGAAGGTGTCGTAGGGGTTCCAGCGTCATCGCATCGTAGAATCCGAAATAGTCTACTTCATATCCGGGCTGGCTATTGAGGTGTTCTTTGCTTTCCTGTTCAATAACCGGTAGCTCCCTGCGTGCAGACTGTGCAGCCGCTTTCACCATCGTCTGATAAATACAACAGGCGTGTTCCCGCATTTCCGGGCTTAGCCTGACATTTCGGGAGCTCATAGCGAGACCATTGTCTTCTCTTACAATCGGGCAGCGCACCAGTTGCACCTTACTTTGCGTATGCTCCAGCATTTGTTGCACTACCAGTGTTTGCTGGTAATCCTTTTGCCCCATATACAGTTTATCCGGCCGCACTGCTTCCAGCAAAATGCGCACTACACCTGCTACACCGGCAAAATGTCCCGGTCGGCTGGCACCTTCTAGGAGCGTATCCAGGCCTCCACGTGGTATTTCGCTCATTTCTTCCTTACCATCATAGATATCAACCACTTCAGGCATATAGAGCACATCACATCCGGCAGCTTCCAGTAGTGCGATATCTGCTCCGGAGGTGCGCGGGTACTTTTCGAGGTCTTCCGCGTTGTTGAACTGTGTTGGATTGACGAAAATACTGGTCACGGAATAGCAGCCATCGCCCATGGATCTCTGGAGGAGGGAAATGTGTCCTGCATGTAAGGCACCCATGGTGGGTACAAATCCGATTTTACTGCCTCCTTCACGCCTTTCATTCAGGTGTTGCATCAGGTCCGATTTCCACTTAAATACTATCATATTCTGGTCTGCGTGAGGTCGCTTCGGTAAATATTCATGCTTATTTTGTAATTTTGCACTCCGATAAGCCCTATCCCCGCTTAGCTGGCGCAAGGGGCAAATGTATCAGATTTTATTCGACAACCAACAATCAGTGAAGTATGGAAAATAAGAGAGTGCTCGTCATCACACAGGAGATGTCGCCGTATCTGAATGGAACTGAAATGAGTGCTGTAGCCAATGAACTGCCGCAATATTTTCAAAATCAGGGAGATGAACTGCGTATTTTAATGCCGCGTTACGGTACCATCAACGAAAGACGCCATCGCCTCCACGAAGTTGTTAGATTGAGCGGGATGAATATTATTATTGACAATGACGATTATCCGCTGATCATCAAAGTTGCCTCTCTGCCTGGTTCCCGCCTTCAGGTGTATTTCCTTGATAATGAAGACCTCTTTAAACGCAAATACATCTTTCACGACGAAAACGAGAAATTCTTCGAAGACAATGCCGAGCGCATGGTATTCTTCTGCAAAGCGGTTCTGGAGACTGTAAAGAAATTCCAGTGGGCACCTGATATCATCCATTGCCACGGCTGGATGACATCCCTCATCCCGCTGTACATCAAGACGGCCTACAAAAACGAACCGGTATTTAACAATGCCAAAGTTGTTTTTTCTGTATACAAAAGTGCTTTTGCCGGACAATTGAGCAACTCCTTCATGGACAAGGCTCCTATCAGTGAACTGGTTACCGGTGAGCACCTGAAATCGTTTTCCGGACTGGACGTTGACGCCCTCTACAAAGGCGGTGCTGAATACGCCGATGCAGTGATAGTAGGCAGTGACGGACTGGACAAAGCAACCGTCAAGCACATAAAGGATCTGAAAAAACCAACTCTTGAATACGCTGGAAAAGAAGAAGGGTATGAAGAAAAATACAGCACCTTCTACAATTCCCTGTAATCAGGTATAATAAACAGGACTATCCAACGATTCAAGAGGGCGTATGACACAGTTGAGCCGGATTTCCATGCTACTATTATTGGCGACACTCACCTTACTGGGAGCTTGTCGCAAACCCACGCTATTAGGAGATGAACTCATTCCGCCCGACGACTTTCTGGCATCAGAACGCCAGGATACCTTCACCGTAATCACACGACTGCTGCAGGAAGATTCAGCAGTTACCAGTTTCAACCTCTTCTTTCCCGTGGGCAGCCTGGACCGTCCCCTGGTAGGAAAGTCAACTGCTGCATTGTACGTCCAACCCATATTGCCTACTAACAATTTGTTTCTAGGCAACTCGCCCGTTCCCGATTCCATTGTACTCGTGCTGGATTATGCCGCACTTTACGGGGATACAAATGCACTGCATACCATCAACGTATTCAAGGTGATCGAGGACTTCCCGAGGAACCAGACCTATAGATCTGACCGAAAATTGCTGCAACTGCCTGCACCGCTGGGCAGGAAAGTCAACTTCAGGCCACGGCTTAAAGACAGCGTCACCACCTTAGGTGTAACTCAGGCACCCCAGTTGCGCATCAGACTGACCGATTGGTTTGCACAGGAGTTCACCAATACTTCCGACACATTGAAATTCCTGAATGACACCACCTTTACGCAGTTCCTCAAAGGACTGGCTATTCTTCCCGACACTTCAGGAGGCCATAGCAATAGTATCATGATCATGGACTTGCTCAACGCCAATAGCGGGCTTATCCTCTATTACAGCAATGAGGAGGCCGATTCCCTGCAGGCGTTTTTTCCGCTGGCGGGAGCGCGCTTCTCCAGCTATACCCACGATCACAGCGGTACTCCTTCCTTCGCAGCCCTCAACGATCCGGATCCCATTGGCGGTGACAGCGTGTTGTACCTGCAAGGGTTGACAGGCATGAAGGCCGGCATTCAGATTCCCTATCTCGACAGTCTGGAAGGCATTGCCATCAACAAAGCGGAATTGATATTTCCCCTCCGAATGGAAAACGACTCCACTTATCCGGCACCCAGCAGGTTGCTGCTCATAGAAGGTGACAGCCTGAATAGAAACGAATTCTTCTATATCGATTATAACAGCGAAACCTTCATTTCTGTAGTAGACCAGGACTTTCTCTTCTCCGGCATCAACTACGACTACGGCGGAACATTAGATACCGTCATCAACAAGGAAGGTGTTTCCATTCCCGCATACCGGTTTAATCTTACCCGTCATTTTCAGAAAATACTCCAGGGAGAGATACAAAATGATGGTTTTATGTTAATAGTATACCCCGGATATCGTATTCCAAATGCTGTAACTTTGTATGGAACGGGCAGTCCGGATGCAACCATGCGTCCCTATTTGTCATTAACATATACATACGTAAACAAATAAACCCCATCCTATATGTGCGGTATTGTTGCCTATATAGGCCAGCGAGAGGCCTATCCCATTATTATTAAAGGTTTAAGACGTCTTGAATACAGGGGCTACGACTCTGCAGGTGTGGCACTGCTGAACGGCGACATGCGCATTTTTAAAGTGGCCGGGAAGGTAGATGATCTGGAAGGGGTAACTGCAGGCAAGAATCTGGGCGGAACCATTGGCATAGGTCACACCCGTTGGGCCACTCATGGTGCTCCTAACACCATCAATGCGCACCCTCACATTTCACACAATAAGAAGCTGGCCATTATACACAATGGTATCATCGAAAACTATGCTTCCCTAAAGACGGAATTGCTCAAAAGAGGACATGTCTTTGAAAGCGACACGGATACTGAAGTCCTGATTCACCTCATTGAAGATATCGAACAGAAGGAAGGGGTAAGTCTGGAAGAAGCCGTACGTATTGCCCTCACCCAGGTGATCGGCGCATATGCCATTGTCATTGCCAGCGAGGACAACCCGAACAAACTGATTGCAGCACGCAAGAGTTCACCTATGGTGATTGGCATCGGCGATGGCGAATTTTTCATTGCCAGTGATGCCACTCCGCTTATCGAATACACCCGCGATGTGGTTTACCTGAACGACGAAGAGATTGCTATTGTGGAGCCCGGGAAAAAGCTGCAGCTGAAAAACCTGCAGAACGAAGAATCCATACCTTATATCCAGGAGCTGCAGATGCAACTGGATATGATTGAAAAAGGTGGATATGACCACTATATGCTCAAGGAGATCTACGAGCAACCCAACTCCATTAAAGACAGTATGCGGGGCCGCCTTGGTATCGGAAACCGCATCCAGCTGGGAGGTATTGTAGAGTATGAAAACAAGATCATGCAGGCCAAGCGCATTATCGTTATCGCTTGTGGAACTTCCTGGCATGCAGGATTGGTGGCAGAATACCTCTTCGAAGATCTGGCGCGGATTCCGGTGGAAGTAGAATACGCCTCCGAATTCCGGTACCGCAACCCTGTCATCGGAGAAGATGATGTTGTTATCGCCATTTCGCAATCGGGTGAAACTGCCGATACACTTGCCGCTATTGAAATGGCTAAAAGCAAAGGTGCCACGGTACTGGGCATCTGCAACGTAGTAGGTTCATCCATTTCACGTGCAACACATGCAGGTTCTTATACCCATGCCGGTCCGGAAATTGGTGTAGCCTCTACCAAAGCATTTACTGCGCAGGTAACAGTACTTACCCTCATGGCGCTGTCCATCGCCCGTAAAAAAGGAAGTATTACTGAGAGCCAGTTCCAGGAAATGGCCATTGCCCTGACCCGTATTCCGGAACAGGTAGCAGAAGTGCTGAAAACAGAACCTTATCTCAAAGTGATTGCTGAAGAATACAAGGATGTAGCACACTTCCTGTACCTCGGCAGGGGATACAACTTCCCGGTAGCACTGGAAGGTGCCCTGAAACTGAAAGAGATTTCCTATATCCATGCCGAAGGTTACCCTGCCGCTGAAATGAAGCACGGCCCTATTGCTTTGATCGACGAAAATATGCCCGTAGTGGTGCTGGCCACCAATATGAGTGCCTATGAAAAAATCATCAGCAACATGCAAGAGGTGAAAGCCAGAAAAGGACGCATCATTGCCATTGTGAGTGAACATGATGATGCATTGGACAGCATAGCGGAGCATGTGATCACCATACCTAAAACCAGTGAAGCGCTGACACCGCTGCTTTCGGTCATTCCGTTGCAATTACTCGCCTATCATATTGCCGTCATGCGGGGTTGCAATGTAGATCAGCCGCGCAACCTGGCGAAGAGTGTCACCGTAGAATAATTTGACCGAAAAAGGGAAGTCCGTAAAAGCCGCGTTGATGCAGTAAGGCTTATGCTACCGGTGTTCGACTGTCAGCATATTCCTGTCAATGCCTATCTTTATTCATATGGAATCGCGACGACAGAAAAAAATTGCCCAACTGATTAAAGAAGAAATGGGGACCTTCCTGCAACGGGAGGGCGCTAACTATTACGGCAGTCGGTTTGTTACCGTTACCGATGCCTCTGTTACACCCGATCTGGCAGAGAGCAAAATTTATATCAGCGTTCTGAATGAAAAAGAACCTGAAGTGGTGGTGCGGTTGCTCAACAGTCATATCAGCGATATCCGCAAACGCTTTGGCAGCCTCCTGCGACACAATCTTCGCATTATACCCAAACTGGAGTTCCTGCTCGATGATTCCCTGGAACAGGTGTTCCGGCTGGAAGAAATATTCAAAAATCTGAAGTAGGTAAACCATGCGCTTTGCTTTACGGGTTGCCCTGCGTTATATATTCTCCAGAAAATCTACCAATGCCATCAATATCATTTCCGGCATCACCATGCTGGGTATCACTATTGGATCGGCAGCACTCATCATTGTCCTTTCCGCCTTCAATGGTTTCGGTAGTCTGGTCATAGGTCTGTACGGATCTTTTTATCCCGATATATCGATTCATCCCGCACAGGGAAAAATTTTTGTTGCTGATGAAAGCATTTTGCAAAACCTAAGTGCTGTGGAAGGCATTGCCCATATTGCTAAGTCCCTGGAAGAAAATGCTATGCTGGCCTACAATGATCAGGAACATATTGCCACCATCAAAGGCGTGGATACTGTTTTTCCCTATGTAACTGCAGTGGACGACAGCGTTTTTGCCGGCTTATACCTTTTGAAATACCAGGACCGTAATGTCCGCATTGATTGTGCAGTACTGGGATCCGGGCTGGCGAGTTCACTCGGCGTGGCATTAGGTATTGACTACCCCGCTATTCAGGTATTTATGCCAAGGCGGCAGGCAAAAGGTGGCCTCAATCCGAGGAATGCCTTTATTCAGCAATCGATACAGCCGGTTGGTGCATTTCGTGTTCAGGCAGATTTTGATACCAAATACATGTTCACCAGCATAGAATTCCTGCGCAACATACTGGAATACGAAGAAGAAGAAGTGAGCAGCCTTGAAATTGGCTTACTCCCCAATGCCCGACCTACAGCTGTTGTAAGCGCGCTGGAGGCACAATTAGGAGATCAATATGTTGTGAAAACACGAGCCATGCAAAACGACTTCCTCTACAAAGTAATGCGGAATGAGCGGTGGGTGGTGTATCTTATATTAACTTTTATTTTAATAATTGCTGCCTTTAATATGATTGGCTCTATATCCATGCTGGTAATTGACAAGCGCAAGGACATCGGCACCCTGCGTGCCATGGGTGCAACTGAAGCCATGATACGGAACATCTTCTTCTTTCAGGGATTGCTTCAAACGTTGCTCAGCATCGGAACCGGATTCCTTCTCGCCACTTTACTTTGTGTATTGCAAATCCAGTTCGGACTGGTTACTATTCCCGGCAGTGGCAGCTTTGTGATAACAGCCTATCCGATTGTGTTGCAAGGCCTCGATTACTTGTATGTAGGTCTTACTATTCTCGTCATCGGCAGCATTGCCAGCTGGCTGCCTGCCCATCTTGCCAGTCGGGAAGTATGGTTATTCAGAGAGGCCGAATAGCAGCGCAGAATGCCTCTTGAATACCCACGCAATTTTCCCGATACGGTTAACTTTTAGCTGCCTTTTTTCTGGAGCGCAGGTTCAGCATTTCTACCAGAATAGAGAAGCCCATGGCGAAATAGATATAGCCTTTATCGATATGTCCGCCCCAGCCTTCTATCAGCAGGGATACACCAATCATGACCAAAAAGGCCAGTGCCAGCATTTTCACAGTCGGATGTTTTTCCACAAACTGCGAAATGGATTCTGCCGCCAGCAGCATGATAAGCACCGCCAGCACCACCGCGATAATCATAACGATTACGTGATCGGCCATACCCACAGCGGTAATGACCGAATCGAGCGAGAATACAATATCGAGCAACATAATCTGCAGCAATACTCCATAGTAGGAAGGTGCTTTCAGCTTCTTCTCTTCCTCTTCCTCTCCTTCCAGCTTGTGGTGTATTTCAGTGGTAGCCTTATACAAAAGGAATAGCCCACCCAACAACAACACCAGGTCCCGGCCACTAAATCCTTTGTGGAATATTGAAAACAGCTCCTTGCTCAGGGACATAATCCAGCTAAGCGAAAGCAGCAACAGTACACGTGTAATCATAGCCAGCATCAACCCCACCCGTCGGGCCTTCTTCTGCTGATGCGCAGGCAGCTTCCCTGAAAGTATAGAAATGAATATAATGTTATCTATACCCAGTACAATCTCCAGAATGGTCAGGGTAATCAATGCCAGCCAGGCATCGGTGGTTGCGAAAATCGATAAGTCCCACATAGTTGTATAGATGCAAAAATACAATTGCTGCGGTATTCCCGGTTACACCTATTTTCTGTTTAATTTTAAGGTTGTAGATGCGTCGCAAAAAACAGACTTCTCCCCTGGCAGAAATCTATACCGCCCTCAGTATGGTATTGATAACCCTGGCCATCGGGGTATGTGGATACACCCTTATAGAGCACTACACCTTTGTCGAGGCTATTTACATGACGGTCATCACCCTGGCCACTGTTGGTTTTCAGGAGGTACGCCCCCTGTCGGATGCAGGAAGGGTATTTACAACCGTCATGATTATGGTCAACCTGGGAATTTTCGCCTACGTCATCACCCGTATTTCCCGGTACTTCATGGATGGTGAATTCGCCCGTTACTATAAAATCTATCGCATGCACAATAAGATTGATAAAATGGATGGACATACCATTATTTGTGGTTATGGCCGCAACGGACAAGAATCGGCTATGGCATTGCGCCGCAACAATGAAACTTTCGTTGTGATTGAACAGCAGGAAAAGTTGTTTACGGATATCGCCGACAGCAACCTGCTCCATATTGTGGCCGATGCCACCAAGGACTATGTACTGCTGGAGGCCGGAATAGAGCGGGCCAAAGCGCTGATCAGTGCATTACCTGAAGATACCCTCAATGTATTTGTGGTATTAACGGCCCGCAGCCTCAATCCTGATATTAAAATCATCAGCCGTGCTTCTGACATCACCTCTGTCAAAAAACTAAAAAGTGCGGGAGCCAATAATGTTATTATGCCCGATAAGATTGGCGGGGCACATATGGCCATGCTGGTAACCAATCCCGATATTGAAGAGTTTGTCGATTTGATGAGCACCAAAACCAGTGATGCCTTTCAAATTAATGAAATTGTTGTCCAAAAATCTTTTAGGCTGGATGACCTCGATAGCTGGCGGACAACCGGTGCTACCCTGCTGGGTTACAAAGATGCATCACAGAATTACCACCTCAATCCCACCCCCGATACGGTAATCGGTCCGGGTCACAGGCTGATTGCCATGGGTTCGAAAGCACAAATTATGAAATTGAAAGCCACTTTAAATAATGAATAAGCATGTCCTTTTCTATAATTGAACAATTGATGCTCCGCGATTTACAAAAATGTATTGCAGAAGTTAACGCCTATACCAGTGATGAGCATTTATGGTCGGTGCCTCAGGGAGTACTTAACAGCGGCGGAACGCTGGCATTGCACATGGCCGGCAACCTGCAGCATTTTATGGGCCATATTCTGGGAGGAACAGACTACCTGCGCGACCGGGAAAGAGAATTCAATGTACGTAATCTTACCCGCGCCGAAGTGATAACAGAGATGGAGAAGGCAATTATAGCGGTCAAACACGCCTTCACACAAATAACCGGGACTGATCCCAACGCATTGTTTCCCGATACTTTGTTTGGCCCGGATAAAACAGTTGCGGAAATTCTGCACATGCTGCTAACCCATCTAAGCTATCATCTGGGACAATTGAATTATCACAGGCGGATAACAACTATCAGCTAACTATCGACTATTTTATAGAACAGCGTTTCCTCCTTTATGGCATATATGCTTACTTTGTAAGCAAGGAAACAAGCACCTGCAAAGTATGGCGGACAAAAAAGTGGTTTTAGGAATTGACATAGGCGGAACAGGCATCAAGTTCGGTCTGGTAAACAGAGATGGAAAAATACTCTTTTCCGATAAAGTAAAAACCAAAGGCTATCCCAAACCCGACCCCTTACCGGCCGACTTGAAGAAACGCATTGCTCCCGTATTGAAGGAACAGCAGCTGGAACTGGCAGGTGTGGGCATCGGCAGTCCGAACGGCAACTATTTCGACGGCACCATTGACCATGCCCCCAATCTTCCCTGGAAAGGCCTGATACCCCTGAAAGACTATTTTAAAAAAGCATTTCGAAAACCCGTAGCCCTTACCAACGATGCCAAGGCAGCAGCTATCGGAGAGATGTATTTTGGCGCCGCTAAAGGATGCAAAAACTATTTATTCATTACCCTCGGTACCGGATTGGGAAGTGGGGTAATAGTGAACGGTCAATTGGTATATGGCCATGACAGTTTAGCCGGAGAACTGGGCCATGTGATTGTATACCGTAACGGCAGACTTTGCGGATGCGGAAGAAAAGGATGTATTGAACAGTACGCCAGCGCAACAGGCATTGTTAAAACTTACTACGAACTCTTGCGCAACAAAAGCATCGATAAATTCCGTTTGAGTCTTGGCAATATGCTCGATGCCGAGATGATTTGTGATATGGCAATGAAAGATGATGAAATTGCGCAGGAGGCATTTTATCGCACCGGATGGATTCTGGGCTTCCACCTTGCCAACAGTGTTTGTTACACCCGACCAGAAAAAATATTCCTTTTCGGTGGGCTGGCACAAGCGGGTGACCTGCTATTCGAACCGGTAAAAAATAGCTTTGAAGAGCACCTTATGCCCATTTATCAGGGTAAGATTCCTATTCTGCCCAGCGGATTGAAAGAAAGTGAAGCCGCCATTCTGGGTGCAGCGTCTCTTATATGGGATGAAATAAAGGATTGATGTTGCCCCGAAAATTATAGGGGTTGATATTGACGTTGACATTGAAGATGACAATGACATTAACGTTGGCTTTGACGTTGACGTTGGCTTTGACGTTGACTTGATTTTGATGTTTTATATATAAATCTACTTACTTGAAACAGTTTTCACGTATTTGGTTGGTGGCTGCATGGATGCTTTTGGCTGCCGGTCAGGCTTTTCCTCAATTCACCCAATATGTGAATCCGTTTGTGGGAACCGGCGGGCACGGACACACCTATCCGGGTGCCACCATGCCCTTCGGGATGGTGCAATTGAGTCCCGACACCCGACTGGAGGGCTGGGACGGCTGCAGCGGCTATCACTATTCAGACAGCATCATTTATGGCTT
Organism: Bacteroidetes bacterium UBA3022; assembly: GCA_002346225.1. Taxonomy (GTDB): domain Bacteria; phylum Bacteroidota; class Bacteroidia; order Chitinophagales; family BACL12; genus UBA11426. Next base: position 10,404 of record DDYY01000022.1, on the reverse strand, counting down.
CAGTCATACCCATCTGAGCGGAACAGGTGTAGCAGACTATTGCGATGTGCTGCTCATGCCTACCCAGGGGGAATGGAATTTCAACAACATGAGTGGGACAGATCCCCTCACGGGCTATGCTTCTGCTTTCAACCATGCCGATGAAATTGCCCAACCGGGCTACTATGCTGTGCGGCTAAAGGACGATAATATTCTGGCAGAAATGACAACAACCCTGCGCACCGGCATCCATCGCTATACATTTGCCGATTACGACCCTTCCAATATCATTCTCGACCTCCGCCATCGCGATCCCTTGCTGGAAGGCAGTTTTATCCGCATTGTCAGCGACCGAAAGATTGAAGGACTGCGCCGTTCTTCATCCTGGGCCAGTGACCAGTGGCTGTATTTCGCTATTGAGTTCTCCGAGCCCTTCCAATCGAGCATTGTTCAGGACAGCTCACCCGATGGACTGACCCGCGAACAGGAAGCATATTATGGCACCGGCTTACATGCAGGTTTCCGATTCGGTGACCTTCCGGGCAAGCAGTTAAAGGTGAAGGTGGCAGTGTCATCTGTTGATTGTGCCGGTGCCTGGAACAATATGGCCACCGAACTACCCGATTTCGATTTCGATGCTACCCGAAAAGCCGCCAACAATGCATGGGAAAAGGAACTCTCTAAAATTGCAGTAAGCACCAAAAACAAGGAGCAGCGCATCACTTTCTACACTGCATTATACCACTGCATGCTGGCACCCAATGTATTTAGCGATGTGGACCAACGCTATCGCGGGATGGATGGCAGCACTCATGTCGCTAAGGGCTATACCCATTATACTGTATTTTCATTATGGGATACTTTTCGTGCCTTGCATCCGCTGCTCACCATCATCGATAGGGAGCGCACCAACGATTTCGTGCACACCATGCTGCACCAGTACGAGCAGAGTGGCCGGTTGCCCGTGTGGGAACTGGCGGGCAATGAAACCAACTGCATGATTGGCGTACACTCCATCAGCGTGCTGGCCGATGCTGCGGTGAAAGGAATTGGCGATTTTGACAGAGAACTGGCCTATACCGCCATGAAAGCCGCCACCACTACCAATGACCTGGGCTGGCGCGAGTACAGAGATAAAGGCATGATTGAAAGCCACGATGAAGGCGAATCGGTTTCCAAAACGCTGGAATATGCCTATAACGACTGGTGTATTGGAACCATGGGCGCCCTCCTGGGAAAGGATGATCATTTCCAATACCTCAGGCGCTCCCAGAACTGGATGAATCTGTTCGACGGGACCTTTATCCGTCCCCGGTTCAATGGGAACTGGTACCTGCCGTTCGACCCCTACGAAGTCAACTTCAACTACACTGAAGCCAATGCCTGGCAGTATAATTTCTTTGCACCGCACGACCTGGGTCTGCTATTACCTGCTGCAACTCCTTTTGAACGCGAACAATCACAACGTCGATTGGATGACCTTTTTGGCGCTGCCGAAAACACCACCGGCAGGGAGCAGGCTGATATTACGGGATTGATAGGTCAGTATGCACATGGCAACGAACCCAGTCATCATATCGCCTATTTATACAATTATGTAGACCAGCCTGAGAAGACGCAATACTATACACGCCGTATCTGTCAGGAGATGTACTCCGCCGCTCCCGATGGATTATCGGGCAATGAAGATTGCGGACAAATGAGCGCCTGGTATGTGCTCAGCAGTTTGGGCTTTTACCCTGTTTGTCCGGGAAGCCCGGTGATGGATATAGGCAGTCCATTATTCAACAAGGCGATTATTTATTTAGAAAATGGCAATGTGTTTACCCTTCGCACCAACGACAAACAAGGTAAGGCCGGTTATGTAGAAAGTGCGCAACTGAATGATTCATTGCTTGCGCATCCTCAACTGTCGTACGCAGCAATAATGGCAGGTGGCACCTTGTCCTTTAAAATGCAGGAAGATGCCCGTTCCGGTTTCACCGGCAATCCCACAGTTGCCCGACCGCGGTACATGCCTCAGCCGCCACTGATTATGGCTGAGGGAATGGCATTCCGAGATTCTGTTGTTGTGAGCATACATTCATTTGCAGCTGAAGATCTTTTGTTGTACCAGACACATGGCGATATACCACTTATCAAGCCCATTACCTATAAGGAGCCTCTTGTTTTCAAAGAAGATGTGACCCTTAAAGCCATCTCCAAGACACCAAGCGGGAGTGCAGGTTATGTATCGACAGCGGTATTGAAGAAAATAACACATGATTATACGGTGCAGTATCTTACCCTTCACGACCCTCAATATACCGCAGGCGGACCCACTGCACTGGTGGATGGCATTCGCGGACCTGACGATTTCAGGATGGGACTGTGGCAGGGATGGTGGGGCAAGGATATGGAAATAGTAGTTGACCTGGGCGGTATTGATACTATCTCCGTTGTTGCTGCCGGGTTTTTGCAGGATGTAAGAAGCTGGATATGGCTTCCGGAATCAGTGGCGTTTTCGGTATCTACCGACGGACAGCACTTCAGCGAATCTGTAGCACTTTCCCATCAGGTGGCATCTGATGATTATGACTCGAAAACCACGCTGGACATCAGGTGGCAACTACCCGCTCCTCAGGTTGTACGCTATATTAAAATCACTGCTCGCAACAGAGGAGAAAATCCACTTTGGCATCCGGGCGCCGGTGGTCAAAGCTGGATATTTTGTGATGAAGTATATGTGGAATAGGGCTTAGAATCGACGTTCAGAGAATGCAAAATTTCCTCCTGTCTATTATATTTAGGTCAAAAACAACATGAAGTCTTTGGTTCTGACGGCTGCACTTTGTGCAATCACCTCGTTTATAGCAGCACAAAAACTGGTAGGTATCTGGGTAAATGATGATTTTGCACTGCAATATGAGTTTTATCAAAACGGAAACTATTCACTTACCAGCAAGGATTACGGAAATTTCAGTGGAACGTATAACTACTTTAAACAAACCATTTCCCTCTTTGATTTTCAGGGGAATCTTACGGTTCAGTATTTCGTCCAGCAACATACGGCCAACCGTTTATCACTGGTAGACGGCAACAATTTTGCATTCGTTCTCCAAAGGAAAGAGCAAGTAACCACGTCTGTCGGCATGGAGGCATTCAGCGCAGCAAGGTATCCACGTGTGCTTGCCGAGAAAGGAAATCAGAAAATACTGGAAGCCGATGCTCGCCTTTACACGGCAGCCATTTCCTTCCTGGTACAGGACCAGCTCAACGAAAGCCACTATCAGGAAATTGAAAAGGCACTCATTGCCGATTTTAACAAGAATCCCAAAGCGGCCATGAACGATTTGGCCGGACTGCGCCAGGGAATGGAATATATATTCACCCTGCATGACCCCATGGAAATTGGTATAGTAAGACAGCGGATTCTTGGGGCTGTATACTACGGCAGTGTAGTGCAGCATCAACCCAATGCCTATTGGAACATTACTGATCGTTTTATTGATGTGATTGCATATGACCCAACTAACTTTCTTGTGCTGACCACAGAAGACCTGAATGACTACCTCGACTACCTGGCATTCAGCTACCAGCTCTACGGACAGGAATTGGGAGAACAGGAAAAAGCCGCACTGGGGAAAAGGATTGCCAGTGAATTCAGTACCTATAGCCTTGAAGACAAACAACTGCTGGCCAATGCCGGATTGCTGTACGATTTCACCAGGGCTCAATACGAAAGCATGTCGGCCGGACAACAGCAACAATGGCAATCATCCATGCAGGAATCGGCCGGAAACCTGGACTACGACTGGGATCGCGAAGACCTTGACGCCGATGTCATTCAATTCATGTCGGAGATGAACCAGATGTCGCACGTCTCCATGATGAATGTGATTGAAAACATGGGTGGTGGGTATGATTACTGGGAGCTGAAGGAAACAGATGCCAATGGGAATGTGATTTGGTGAGTCCCGATGGCTATCTGGATGAGGGAATGTAGGGAATGTGTATGCCCTTACCTAACAGCCAACAGCTAAGATTCCGGTATTGCGCTTGACAGTCGCAAACCGGGATGACAAACTAATGGTGATTCATACTTTGAAAAGCCAATACCAACCCCTAAAATCCAACTTCTAAAATCTTTGAAGAGCCAACCACCAATATCCCGCCGCAGCCTTACACCCCTACCCCGTACATTTCTTCCCGCTGCTGGTGCACTCTTTCATCACTGAGGTATTCATCGAATGTCATTAGCTTATCGATTATGCCGTTGGGTGTAAGTTCTATCACGCGATTGGCCACCGTTTCCATAAAAGTATGGTCATGGCTGCTCATCAGCACTACTCCTTTGAACTCTATCATATTCTCATTAAATGCCTGAATACTTTCGAGGTCGAGGTGATTGGTGGGCTCGTCCAATAAAATAACATTCGGATTTTGCAGCATCATTCGGCTAATCATACAGCGCACTTTTTCACCTCCGCTCAGCACATTGGTCATCTTATTGACATCGTCTCCGCTAAATAACATTTTTCCGAGGTAGCCCCTGAGGAACTGCTCATCGGCATCCTCCACATTCGCAGGAACATACTGCGCCAGCCAATCCATGAGTGTCATCGGTTTTTCGAAAAAAGCAGCATTGTCGTTGGGTAAATAAGTAGAAGTAATGGTGGTGCCCCATTCAACTTTGCCATTACCGGCAGGACGGTTACCGGATATGATTTCAAAAAATGCATTCACCGCCAGCTGGTCTTTACTAAATATTGCAATTTTATCATTGCGTTCTACAGTAAAGGTTACATTCCTGAAAAGCACTCTTCCATCGATATCGGCATGTAGCTGCTCCACCTTTAATACCTGATTGCCTACTTCCCTGTCGGGGCGGAAAATAATACCCGGATACTTTCGGTTAGAAGGAACAATCTCATCGAAGTTGAGTTTTTCCAATGCCTTCTTGCGGCTGGTAGCTTGTCGGCTTTTCGATGCGTTGGCACTGAATCGCGCGATGAATTCCAGCAACTCCTTGCGCTTCTCGTCCACCTTCTTATTCTTATCCGACAGTTGTCGGGCAGCGAGTTTACTGCTTTCGTACCAGAAGGAATAGTTACCGGTATGGATGCTGATTTTCTTGCGGTCCACATCGGCCACATGGGTACACACGGTATCCAGAAAGTGCCTGTCGTGGGAAACCACCAGAACAATATTTTCATAGTCTGCCAGGAAATTCTCCAGCCAGGAAATGGTTTCAATATCCAGGTCGTTGGTAGGCTCATCGAGCAGGAGGATATCGGGGTTACCGAATAGAGCCTGCGCCAGCAGCACCCGCACCCGCACGTTACCTGGAATATCTTTCAGCAAAAGCTCATGCTGACTATCGGGTACACCCAGCGATGACAGCAATGCGCCTGCATCGCTTTCTGCTGTATAGCCTCCCATTTCGCCAAAATCGGCTTCCAGTTCCCCGGCGCGTAAACCATCGGCTTCGCTAAAATCTTCTTTAGCATAAATGGCGTCCCGTTCTTCCATAATCTGCCACATTTTGCTGTGACCCATCATAACAGTCTCCAGCACTTTGCGGTCATTAAAAGCAGAATGATCCTGCTTTAGTACCGCCATGCGTTCGCCCGGTGTTATTTCGACGGTTCCCTTATTCGGTTCAATTTCACCTGAAAGGATTTTCAGGAAGGTAGACTTTCCGGCACCATTGGCACCGATAACACCATAGCAATTGCCTTTGGTAAAACTGATGGTTACATCGTCGAATAAAACGCGTTTACCATAGGAAAGGGTAATATTTCTGGCAGTAATCATTAGATACTATTTGTATTGGTATAAATACGAAACGCTGCAAACAGGTGCAGCGTTTCGGTATGTTCAGAGCAGGGTTATCAACTTCCCAGTCCGATGCGTTTGAATGCAGTAACCTTCAGTTCCTTGTCAACACCTGCCAGTACATCCTTGATAGACTTACTGTTGTCTTTTACAAACTTCTGGTTGAGCAAAGTGTTATCGCGGAAATACGCTTCCAGTTTACCGGCAGCAATTTTCTCTAATATCTGTTCCGGTTTACCTTCTGCACGCGCCTGCTCTTTTCCGATTTCCATCTCACGTTGCTTCACCTCTTCGGGCACATCGTCCTTATCAATCGCAATAGGACTCATGGCTGCGATTTGCATAGTAACATCTTTGGCAGTTTCCACTACAGCATCGCCGCTTTTATTCATACCCACCAGCACGCTAACCTTACCATTGCTGTGGTTATAGGGTGTTACGCTGGCAGCTTCGATAAGGCTGTATTCGGTGATTTCGATTTTCTCGCCAATCTTTCCTGTTTGCTCAGCAATGGCTTCTGCAACGGTAACATCGCCCAGCGGCAATGTAAGGAGTGCATCCTTATCGGCGGGTTGGTTGTTCAATGCCAGGTCAGCGATAGATTGTGCGAACTGAATGTAGTTGTCGTTTTTGGCAACGAAATCTGTTTCGCAACCTACAGCCAGCACCACACCAATAGTAGCATCAGGATTTACCTGGGCAATAGCCACACCTTCATTTACTTCTTGGTCAGCGCGTTTTTCACTTACTTTCTGTCCCTTTTTCCGCAACCAGTCTACAGCGGCTTCGAAGTCGCCACCTGTTTCCGTCAGGGCTTTCTTGCAATCCATCATACCGGCACCGGTTAACTGACGCAGTTTATTTACGTCGCCGGCGCTGATTGTTACATTACTCATAGTATTAATTCTTATTTTATTTTACCCAATAATTATCCGCGTGAAGGCCTGCGGGAAGCCGGTCTTCTGGCGGGGCCTTTCTTTTCGCCTGCAGCTTTTGCACCTCTGAGTTTGAGGTCTTTTGCTTTCTCATCATCTTCATCTTCCTCCCCTACCGGCAGCATATTGTTATCATCATCATCTTCTTCACCGCGTGAAGCTTCGTCGGCTTCTTCCTTGCTCTTGGCACGTTCGTCCAGACCTTCCTGGATGGCAGCGGTGAGGTATTTAACGATAAGTTCTATAGACTTAGCGGCGTCATCGTTGGCAGGTATGGCATAATCCACTTTATTGGGATCACAATTGGTATCTACCATACCGATGGTTTTGATATTCAGCTTATGCGCTTCGGCCAGTGCAATATGTTCGTATCCGATATCAACAATCAACAACGCAGCGGGCAGGCGATTCAGTTGCGAAACACCGCCGATAACTCTTTCCAGTTTATCGCGCTCGCGGGTAAGCACCAGGCGCTCTTTTTTGGTGATATTGGTAACGGAAGCATCGTTCAGCATTTTGTCGATGGTTTGCAGCTTTTTGATGCTTTTGCGGATGGTGCTGAAGTTGGTAAGCATACCACCCAGCCAGCGCTCGGTTACGAAGGGCATACCTACGCGCTGAGCTTCCAGCTCCATGATTTCCTTGGCTTGTTTCTTAGTAGCCACGAACATGATTTTCTTTCCACTGCGTGCAATGCCTTTAAGTGCGGCAGCTGCTTCCTCCAGCTTCTCGATGGTTTTGTTCAGGTCAATGATATGGATGCCCTTCTTTTCCATAAAAATATAAGGCAGCATTTTTGGATTCCATTTTTTGCGAAGGTGTCCGAAATGCACACCGGCCTGCAACAAATCGTTATATGATATTTTTTCCATAATAGTCGGAGCGTTTTGAGATTAACGTTTAGAGAACTGGGTGGCACGACGTGCTTTGCGCAGACCGTATTTTTTCCTTTCCACTTCCCTGGAGTCGCGGGTCATGAGTCCTTTGGCCTTCAGTGCAGGCTTCCATTCTTCATTCACTTTTACCAATGCGCGGGCAATTCCGAGGCGGATGGCTTCAGCCTGGCCTTTAATGCCGCCGCCGTTCACATTCACCTGAATATCGAAATCACCGGTCATGTCCAATACCGCCAGTGGCATTACTACCTGGTCGCGGAGGAATGATACCGGGAAATACTCTTTCAGGTCTTTGTCGTTCACGGTAATGGTACCTTTGCCTTTGCTCAGGTAAACACGGGCAACCGCCGACTTCCTTCTTCCTATTGCATTTAACTTATCCATAGGTTCAGAACTTTAATATTTCGGGCTTTTGTGCTCCGTGAGGATGCGCTGACCCGGCGTAAACAAATAATTTCTTGTACATAGCATTGCCCAGTTTGGTTTTTGGCAGCATACCCTTAATAGAGCGTTCCAGCAATTTTTCCGGGTTTTTCGATAATACCGTTTTAGGGTTGGCTACCTTGCGACCACCCGGATAACCGGTAAAGTGCTGAATTTCCTTATCCAGCATTTTGTTGCCCGTAAGGCGCACCTTTTCTGCATTGATAATAATGACATAGTCACCACAATCAGTGTGCGGTGTAAAATAAGGTTTGTTTTTTCCGCGCAAAATGGCAGCGATGTTGCTGCTGATGCGACCGAGGGTCTGGCCTTCGGCATCCAATATGTACCACTTGCGATCTACAGTGGCATTATTGGCGGAAATCGTTCTGTAACTTAGTGTATCCACAATACAATTGTTTTTAATTCAGTCCCGCGTCAAGCGGAGTGCAAAGATAATCCGATAGCCGGCGAATTGCCAATTATTACGAATAAAAAAAGCAAGCTACTTTCGTAACTTGCTCATTATCAGCTATTATTTTGCAATAATTTATTTTTATTGCATATAAATTACCTTCTGCTGGTATAGATCATGATGTAGTACAGCAGGGTGGCCAGCGAGCCAAGTGCTGCTACCACATAGGTGCTGGCAGCCCAGCGAAGGGCATCTTTGGCGTAGCCCATTTCCATTGTACCGGCTACGGAGCTATTGTTCAGCCAAACAATAGCGCGGCGACTGGCATCGAATTCTACGGGCAGGGTAACGAAACTAAACAAGGTGGTGGCGGCAAACAATACGATACCTATCAGCATCAGGCTGGGGAAAGTATTGATGAGCAGGATTCCCGCCAGGATAATCCACATCACCAATTGTGAGGCAACGCTGACTACCGGCACCAGCTGGCTCCGCAATTGCAACCAGGCATAACCGGTGGCGTGCTGCACGGCGTGTCCGCACTCATGGGCTGCCACGGCAGCTGCGGCGATACTGTTGCTGTTGTACACCCCTTCGCTGAGGTTCACCGTTTTGTTTTGTGGGTTGTAGTGATCGGTTAGTTGGCCGGCCACCGAAATGACCTGCACATCGTGAATACCGTTTTCGCGCAGCATGCGCTCGGCAATATCCCGCCCGGTCAGTCCGCCTGCAACGGGAATTTTGGAATACTTCCTGAATTTACTTTTCAGTACCCCGCTGGCAATCATACCTGCGATGGCAAATAAAATACCTATTAAATATGCTCCTATCATGGATGTGTTAATTTATTCTGCAAAGGTATAACGATAGTTGAAACAAAAAGTTTCTTAAAAGGAGAGACGGATAAAGGTGGCAATTATTGTAGCAAGTTATCGGGATAGGGAAATTGGGTATTAGATATTGGGTATTAGATATTGGAGGTTGGATATTGGGTATTAGATATTGGATGTTAGCTGTTGGCTGTTGGCTTTTGGCAGTTGGTATTGAAGTTTGTTGGACCTGCTAATGGCGAAGGGCTAATCCCTGTTGCTATCCCGATAGCTATTGGGATAGGGAAATTGGGTATTGGATATTGGAGGTTGGATATTGGATGTTAGCTCTTGGCTTTTGGCAGTTGGTATT
>DDYY01000022.1:0-493 GCA_002346225.1 Bacteroidetes bacterium UBA3022 | reverse complement strand
CAGTTGGTATTGAAGTTTGTTGTATCTGCTAATGGCCAAGGGCTAATCCCTGTTGCTATCCCGATAGTTATCGGGACCAACAACCAATTTCCAAACTACTTCATATCCACATCAACATCAACGCCGGTGTTCATCGGAGGTGTGCCATCCGTAATTAATTTTTCATCCTTTAGCGGTAACACCGGCGGGACAGTAAGCGTTGGGGCATATTAACTAAGTATCGTTGAATGGTGTAAGCTAAAGCTGTTGGTGGGGACACCAACCGCGGACAAAAGTATAGACTGTCGGCTAAAGGATAATGCACTTCCAATAGCAATCGGGAGTGAAATCTGATTTGTACAACTCAACCTGTGCACCCTCACTAAGTATTTAAACTACAAACGTTCCACCCACACATGATGGTTGTCCTGTTCCGTGCGGATCTCGATGAGATAGATGCCCGCCGGCCATTGGGTGGTGGGTATTAGCTGTTCAGTGGTGTGGGTTAATGACT
>DDYY01000026.1 GCA_002346225.1 Bacteroidetes bacterium UBA3022 | reverse complement strand
TGATGATGATGATGATGTGAACGGTGACGGACTCGATGATTTCTTTATAGGCGGTGCGCGCATGTCAGCAGGAGCACTCTATGTACAACAGGCTGATGGTAAGTTCAGTCGCTCCAACATGTACAGCCCTTCTGAAGCAGATATAGAATCTGAAGACATGGGTGCGATATTCTTCGATGCCGATGGCGATGGCGATCAGGACCTGTACGTTGTGAGCGGTGGAAGCGACTTCCCCAAAGACGACAAACACTTCCAGGATCGTCTCTATATCAACAACGGAAGCGCGCTGCAAAAAGCTGAAAACGCTCTGCCTCAGATGATATCCAGCGGTTCTGCAGTAGCAGCAGCCGACTACGACAAGGATGGCGACATGGACTTGCTGGTTGGTGGTCGACTGATTCCAGGCAATTACCCGGTAGCGGCCAGAAGCTATATTCTTCAGAACAACGGTGGAAAATTCTCCGATGTAACCGATAAGATTGCTCCCGGACTGACCAATGCGGGTCTGGTGTCTGCAGTTATGTGGACAGACTTCGACAATGACAATGCCATGGATATCCTGGTTACCGGTGAATGGATGCCTATCACCTTCTTTAGAAACGAAGGCGGCAAATTCAAGAACATCACTGAGTCTGCAGGACTGGAAAAAAGCACCGGATGGTGGAACAGCCTTACTGCCGGCGACTTTGATAACGATGGCGACATCGACTACATCGCTGGTAACTTCGGTTTGAACTGTCGCTATAAGCCGAAGCAAAAGCCTATCGAACTGTTCTATGACGATTACGATAAAGATGGTCGCCATGACATCATCATGGGGTACTACCAGAAAGACAAGCTCTTCCCTGTGAAAACAAGGGAGAGAATGGTAGAACAGATGCCGGTGCTGGCAGAGACTTTCCCCAACTGGGATAGCTATGGCCGCGCTGAAGTGTGGGATTTCTTCGGCAAAGAGCGCATGAAAAATTCTCAGTACCACTTTACCGCTCATACCTTCCATTCTTCTTATATCGAGAACCTGGGTAACGGCAAGTTTGCGGTACATCACCTCAACAATGCACTGCAAATGTCTACTGTGTTCGGAATGGAAACGATGGATGTCAACAACGATGGCTACCTCGATCTCATCACCCACGGTAACTGGTATGAAATGGAGATTGAAACCAATATCCAGGATGCCAGTATAGGTTATGTGTTACTCGGAAACGGTGATGGTACATTTACTGAAATGCCTGCCCGCATGACAGGCTTCTACTCACCAGGTAATGCAAAAGGACTGGCCCGCATCACTGTAGGTAAAGAAAAGACTCCGGTTCTGCTTGTCTCCAACAGCAATGAAAAGATGGCGGCATTCAAGTTTACAGGCAAAACGAAATCAGTTGCTTTGCAACCGGGTGATGCATATGCCATGGTAACAATGAAGGATGGATCTGTTAGAAAAACAGAATTCTACACCGGCTCCAGCTACCTGTCGCAGGAAAGCAAAACACTGGTGTTCAATACCGATGTGCGGTCTATAGAGATTTATAATACCAAAGGTGAGAAACGCAGCATTGCTGTAGATCAGCCTTTGCTTTCAAAAAAATAACCTAAAGAAAACTCACATATATCAATCTATTTTATGAAGTTACAACAAACATTAGCCGGTCTGACCATACTGCTGGCGGTTACAGGGTTTAGCTCCTGTAAACTATTCAACACCGGCGATAGTGATACCCGAGGCTCTGTAATTATTGATAAGTCGAAAGAAGTTGCCCTGGATTCCGACAACGGTAAGCGGTTCGATATCCTTACCGGTAAATCCACCGGAATTGATTTCGTCAATGACCTTACAGAAAACTATGAAGTGAACTGGTGGCGCTACTCCTACATTTATAATGGAGGTGGCGTTTGTATCGGAGACGTGAACCAGGATGGTCTTCAGGACTTGTTTTTCACCGGTAACCTCGTTCCCAATAAGCTGTACATCAACAAGGGCAACCTCAAGTTTGAAGATGTAACAGAGCAGAGTGGCATTGTCACTGAAGACTGGGAGTTTTCTTATGGTGCCACCATGGTAGACTACGATGGTGATGGTGACCTGGATATCTATATCTGTAACTCCCGCTGGGACGATCCTGAAAAACGGACCAACCGGCTTTGGGTGAATAACGGCGATATGACCTTTGTGGAAAAAGCAAAAGAAGCCGGACTGGCCGATCAATCTTTCTCTACACATGCCGACTTCTTCGATTATGACAACGATGGTGACCTGGATATGTACCTGGTTACCCACCCGGTAGACTTTATCGACAAGAACAAAACCAAGTACTTCCAGAAAATTGAAAAGGGTGTTAACCTCAGCGACCATTTCTACGTCAACAACGGTGATGGAACATTTGAAGAAAAGCACCTGGAAGTTGGTATAAATAACCACGGATATGGCCTGAGTGCTACTGTTGGTGACCTCAACAATGATGGATTTCTCGATGTATTTGTTTCTAACGACTATGCCATGTACGACTTCGTATACATGAATAATGGTGATGGAACTTTCAGGGACGAATCACTGACATCGCTGAAAAAGACCAGTATCAACTCCATGGGTACGGATGTTTCAGATTTCAACAACGACGGTTTTCTTGATGTAGTGGTTGCCGACATGGACATGGAAGACAACTACACTTACAAGACCTTCATGCTCTCCAGCCGGGTAGAAGTTATGCGTATCCTGCTCAATGCAGGTTACGGCTACCAGAACCGCTCCAACTCTCTGCAATTGAACAATGGAGATGGAACTTTTGGTGAGATAAGCCGCACAGCTGGTGCAGCTACCACCGACTGGAGCTGGTCGACCATTTTTGCCGACTACGACAACGATGGCAATAAGGACCTTTTCATTGCCAACGGTTTCCTTCGTGACTTCCACGTCGATGAATCAGAAACCTACCACAAACTCAGAAGAGCAGTGCGGATTCAGGATAGCTCTGTTTACTATGAAGTGCGCGATAAATTGCCGCACTACGTACTGAGCCATCCCAACTTCATCTTCAAAAATAACGGCGACCTTACATTCACCGACGCCAGAGACGAATGGGGTATTTACTTCCCTTCCATTACTTATGGTGCAGGTTATGCTGACCTGGATAATGATGGCGATATCGACATTGTATCCAGCAACGTCAATGAAACACCCTGGATTTATCGCAACAACTCCCAGAAAATGGATAACAACAACTTCCTTCACTTCAAGGTGGAAGAAGGTTATGCCAAAAACTCTATGGGATTGGGCACCAAGGTGCGCATCTGGGTAAATGGTCAACAACAGTTCATTCAGCATGCCAACGTAAGAGGCTATATCACTACCATGGAGGATGACCTCTACTTCGGTCTGGGTAATGCTGAAAAAGTGGATGTAGTGGAAATTGAGTGGTTGGACGGATCACGTCAAATCATGCGGGATGTACCTGCCAATCAGGTCGTTGCCTTGCGCCATTCAGCTGCCTCCAAGAATATCCAATTTGATCCTCATCCAATGGGTGAAAAGCTCTTCGTAGCCAGCACTGCTGAAACGGGCACCGACTTTGTGCACAAGGAAAATGATTTCGATGACTTCCTGCGCGAATACCTCCTGCCCCATAAAATGAGTTCCCTCGCACCCGGAATCGGAGTGGCCGATGTGAATGGAGATGGTCTGGAAGACTTCTTTATTGGCGGAGCTATCGGACAATCCGGAGCACTCTACCAGCAAAATGCCAATGGTACTTTCACTGCTACCAGCTTCGCGGCTGATCATGCAGAAGATGCCAAGATGGAAGATGCCGGTATCCTGTTCTTCGATGCCGACAACGATGGTGATATGGATCTGTACGTCGCTTCCGGTGGCAATGAATATCCGGAAAACGACAGCAGGTATGCTGATCGGCTGTATATCAATGATGGTAGCGGTAAATTTACCCGCGCTGCTGATGCCCTTCCGGCCATTACCGTCAGCACATCCGTGGTTACCGCTTCCGATTATGACAAAGACGGCGATATGGATTTATTTGTAGGTGGCAGACAGGTTCCCGGTCGTTACCTCGCATCCACCAGCAGTTACATATTACAAAACAACAATGGCAAGTTTACCGATGTCAGCCAGAAGATGGCACCAGACCTCAAAGATTTGGGCATGGTTACTTCTGCATTATGGACCGACTTCAACAATGACAACCAGCTCGACCTGATAATTACCGGCGACTGGATGGAACTGACCTTCCTTAAAAACAACGGTGGCAAGTTTGAAAATGTAAGTGCTGCTACCGGCCTGGGCAATACCACCGGATGGTGGCAGAGCATTTCCGGTGCCGACTTCGATAACGATGGCGACATGGACTATGTGGTAGGAAACTTTGGTACCAACAGAAGATACCGCAATACCGTTGCCGAATCGGATGGAAGAGCATTACCACTGGAAGCCTACCTCGCTGACTTCGATAAGAACGGCAAAGAAGAATTCATCATGGCCTACTATCAGCATGATGCGCTTTATCCGGTTAAAACAAGAGAGCGCCTGCTGGAGCAGATGCCTTCAATCGGTGAGAAATTCCCCGACTGGGATTCTTTCGGAAAGGCAGATCTTACAGAAATGTTCGGAGCCGAAAACCTGGACAAGGCCATTCATAAATCAGCTTATATCTTCAATTCGGCTGTCCTCATTAACGAAGGCAAAGGAAAATTCTCCATAAAGTTCCTGCCTAATGAAGCGCAGATTTCCGTATTGTTCGGTATGGTGACTGATGATTTCAACAACGACGGATTTGTAGATATCCTTACACAAGGTAATTTCTACAATACTGAAATTGAGATTACACGTCATGATGCGGGTACCGGTATCCTGTTGCTCGGCAACGGCGATGGTACCTTCCAACCTGCGAGAAGTTATATCACCGGATTCAGAAATGACGGCGATTCCAAGGGTATGGCAGTTATTCTGGCAGGTGCTAAAAAACAACCCGTTTACCTGCTCGGTAATGCCGATGGTCCTATGGCCAGCTTCAAGCTGATCAATCCGATAACTACTATTCCAATGCAGGCTAATGATGCCAGGGCTATCATCACCATGAAAGATGGTAGCAAGCGCACGGTTGAACTGTATGCAGGTTCTGGTTACCTGAGTCAGAGTAGCAAGTTCATTCGACTGACACCGCAAATGGAATCCATAGAAGCAGTGTCTTATTCAGGCGCAAGGCGGATGGTTTATCCCGCTCCGACAGCAGCTAAGTAAGTCCATTTTGATATATGAAAAAAGCCGTCCGGTATGGACGGCTTTTTTTTATTTCAGATCAGGAGGATACGTAATCCTGAAATGGCCATTTAACCGGGCCCGCTCCCGAATGTCTGCCATCTGCTGCACGGATGGCAACATGGTTCGAATATGTTCCAGCAGGATGCGCTGCCTGATGGCTTCACTTTCATGCTTCAGCAATTCGTATTCCTGCAACATTTCAAGACCTACCAGATGTCCCAGTTCAAAGGAATAGTATTTGGATGCTGATGGTAGGATTTCCTTCTCTATTTCCAGCAATTCAAAAAGCTTCTTAACAGCTTCTGACAATCGCCGTTGGGTAGGTCCGTGCAGTATGTTCCTGTTATCGAGAATATCCACCACAGCGCCCATATAGAGCTTATCGGGCACCTCATCCAGTCGCTCCAGCATTCTGAAAGCATGCAAACCCTCCACGGTGATATCTAATTCACCTGTCGCATAGCGTTTGTCAATTCGCAGCACCCGCATTTCGGTACCATAGTCCAGCATACGCTTTTCTGCAACCGGCGGTATACCGAAAGTCTTATCTTCCTCTACACATTCATTGATCAATTGCTTATAGCGCTCTTCGAATATATGTAAATGCAAGACCTCTCCCGGAAAGGCAACCATAGCTAATGGAAAAATGGGAATGAACTTCTGCATATGCTTATAACAGTTGTATATCTGGATGGTTTCATGACCAAAGTAAGCAATTTGAAATTACCATACATTAAAAACGCTGCCTTCAGCACTTGTTGCATTTGATATAAATGAACCGAAAGAGTGACGAATCTCAACTGTGCTCATTTCAGCCACTTCTAATTTTATGGCGTATTGGGCAAAGTCTGCCTCTGTAACCAAAGTAACCAAAAGCGGCAGAGGGTGCTGCTATTTTTGCAAAAAAACAATAGATATGAAGGTTGAACAGCTATACACCGCATGCCTTGCACAAGGAGCCTATTTTATTGAAAGCAACGGAGAGGCGGCAGTAATTGATCCGCTTCGCGAGGTGGAACCCTATCTGGAGATGGCACGCGAACGCAATGCTACCATCCGATATATTTTCGAGACCCATTTCCATGCTGATTTTGTTTCAGGACATAAGGATCTCGCTGCACAAACAGGGGCTACCATAGTATATGGCCCTACATCCATGGAAACCGGATTCAAGGCCCACATCGCACATGACGGTGAAAAGTTTCAACTGGGCGATGTCCACATTCAACTGCTGCATACGCCGGGACACACACTGGAAAGCAGTTGCTACCTGTTGACGGATGAAGAGGATGAAAAAATAGCCCTCTTTACAGGCGATACGCTGTTCATTGGTGATGTAGGCAGGCCTGATCTCGCGCAAAAGGTGATTGCAGACCTGACACCTGAGAAACTGGGAAGTATGCTGTACCATTCCCTGAGAGAAAAGATTATGCCCTTGCCGGATGATATCATCATCTATCCTGGTCATGGAGCCGGATCTGCCTGCGGCAAAAACATGAGCGCTGAAACCAGTGATACACTGGGCAATCAGAAACGCACCAATTATGCACTCAATACCGCCCTTTCTGAGGCAGACTTTCTGAAAGAACTGCTCCACGGTCTTACTCCACCTCCGGGCTACTTCCCTAAAAATGTGTTGATGAACATCCAGGGCTACACCAGCTTTGATGAGGTGATGACCAAAGGAAATACCCCCCTATCCCCTGAGGAATTCAATAAGGTAAAGGCTGCCACCGGTGCACTAATAGTAGAGACACGGCATCAAAAAGAATTTGAAAAGGCATTTATTCCGGGAGCTATCAATATCAGTCTGGATGGGAACTTCGCTGTCTGGGCAGGTACGCTCATACCGGATATTCACCAAAAAATACTTTTGGTTGCTGAACCGGGCAGGGTAAAGGAAGCCATCAAACGATTATCCAGGGTTGGATACGACCATACCATTGGCTACCTCGACGGTAATATAAACGACTGGAAAAATGCAGGCTTCTCTGTCGACTTCATAGAAGCCATAGAGGCCGATGCGTTAGCCGATTTAGCTCAAGCCGAAGGAATTACCATTCTGGATGTAAGGAAGAAAAGCGAATATGACAGTGAACATGTGGTAGGAGCTATCAACTTGCCGCTGGATTATATCCGCGAAAACAATGGCAACCTGGACAAAAAAGTGAAGTACTATGTGCATTGCGCATCCGGGTATCGTTCCACCACTTTCATTTCTATCATGAAAACACAAGGCTACAACAACCTGGTGAATGTGGATGGTGGTATAAAGGCTATTAAGGCGCTGGGGAAAATGGAATTGACTGAATACGTCTGTCCCACTACACTTCTTTAAAAAATAGAAAAAGGCATGGTGTATTGACAACACCATGCCTTTACTTTTAAAAACCTCTTATGAACCTGTCGAGTTCTTGCACACTGCTGCTGTGCCAGAATACCTCGTTAACAAGGTAATAGTATTGCGGATCAACTACCCTTGTGTAGGCAGCCTTGGCAAACTCCAGTCTGGCAGACTCCGTCCAGAATTCTTCCATGACTTCAATAACCATCGCAGTTGTCAGAAAATGGTACTGTAAACCCTGCTTTGCTACCAGCAATCTGTTGCTGTCTGTCCATTGATTATCTATGGTGCCAAGGTAGGCTTCAAAAGCCGGCCTGGAAATAACCGTCATGGGACTGTAGGCATAGCCGTAATTAGGTTGCCATGTGGGGTAACCCTGGACTGCCGGAGCACCGATGGTCTGCACTTGTTTTATCCTGATACCCCGTTTGTGCTCATATACTGCACTGACCCTCGTACCGGGCTGCACATAAATATTGCCGGAGTATAGCAATACCTGTCTGCACTGTGGCTCGTGAGGACCGAAGTGGTGACATCCGGCGGCACTGTAAACTTCTACCAGGTGATTGCCGGGAGGTAAAGCCGGAACACTGTATAACATAGATGGAGCACCCGGAGTCTGCCGATTGATAGAGATAGATACCGGCCCGGATTTAGACCTGATTTCCAGGAAGGACATGCCTGGAACATGTGCTGATGCAAATGAACTTGCTATCATCAAAATTCCCAGTAGTACATTTTTCATAAAAACCTCCATTTTATTATAGAATATGCTATTTCTGTGCCAAAAAATTGAGCAAACGCCACATCAGGGCATTCGATGTTTACTTATGTTCCATTATTCTGTAATTTTGAATTATGGTATTTCTAGATTTTGAACAACCCATTGCCGACCTGTACGAAGAGTTGGAAAAACTCCGGGAAGTAGGTGAAAAGCAAGGCATTGATATCAGCCAGCCTGAAAAGGAACTGCTGGAAAAAATAAAGAGCCAGAAGGAAACGATTTACTCCAGTCTCAACCCATGGCAAAAGGTACAATTGTCACGGCATCCGGACCGCCCCTATACACTTTATTACATAGAAAATATATGCAGCCATTTCACGGAGTTGCATGGCGACCGGAATGTAAAAGACGATAAGGCCATTGTGGGTGGTTTTGGAGATATTGACGGTCAGACTTTCATGCTGATAGGCCATCAGAAAGGGGTGAACACCAAGATGCGGCAGTACAGGAATTTTGGGATGGCCAATCCCGAAGGATACCGGAAAGCACTGCGGCTTATGCGACTGGCTGAGAAATTTGATAAGCCTATAGTAACCTTCATCGACACACCGGGTGCATTCCCCGGACTGGAAGCAGAGGAGCGCGGACAGGCTGAAGCTATTGCCCGCAATATTTATGAAATGGTAGGCATGAAGGTGCCTGTTATTTGTATTATCATTGGTGAAGGTGCCTCCGGCGGAGCATTGGGAATCGGTATTGGTGACCGTGTGCTGATGTTGGATAATACATGGTATTCGGTAATATCTCCGGAGTCATGCTCCTCCATACTTTGGCGTTCGTGGGATTTTAAGGAACAGGCAGCAGAAGCTTTGAAGCTTACTTCTGAAGACAACCTGCGCAACCATTTGATAGATGGCATTATTAAGGAGCCTTTAGGTGGTGCACATGCACATCCTGAAGAGATGGCTCAGATTATCAAGGAGGAAATACTGAAAGCTTATGATGAACTGGTGGTCATAGAACCCGACAAACGCATTGATGAGCGGATAAGAAAATTTTCCGCCATGGGTGTTTTCTCGGAAGTTGAAGCATAACAAATGAAGTTGGTTCCCTCACTGTTATCATCTCGCGCGGCTGATAAATATATCGCCCGAATCAATGATACAATAGATGAGCAACGTAAAATGTTGCCATGGGATGCTATTCGTTCCATAGTATTTCTGGTAGATGGAAGCTCTCCTGAAAAGCTGCGACTGCTCCTGAATCACTTGTGGCAGTACCAATCGAATGGGAAAAAAGTACATGTAATTGGCTTTACTAAAAAGCTACCTCCTTTTGAAGACGATGGCATTTTCTGGTTCAACAATAAGTTAACCGACTGGAAGGGCATACCTGCTGCGACCGTGTTAAAAGCAGCCACCCTCAAACATCCGGATATTCTGGTAAATGTCGCCAACCCGGGCGTGAGACCGCTGCATTACTTGGCAGCACTGACACCATCCATACTCCGGATAGCACCTTATAACGCATCAATAAAAAAATACTACGACTGTCTTCTCTCCGGTTCTATCGGAGTAGAGGGATTTCTTCAACAGATGGAGCAATTTTTAGGAACCTTTAATCAACCGGCACATGCATCAGTATAACGAAGCGCAAATCCATAAACTCAAAGGTACGGGTGTTGCCCTGGTAACCCCTTTTAAATTAGATGGAAGTGTAGATTATGCCGCACTGGAAAAGCTGATACAATACGTTACGGAAGGCGGTGTGCAGTACCTGGTAACCATGGGTACTACCGGTGAATCAGCGACCATGTCAGAACAAGAGCGCTTTGACGTGATGCGTTTTACCATTAAAATGAATGCAGGCAAATTAGGCATAGTAACAGGCTTTGGTGGCAACAACACGGCTGCGCTGCTGGCCTCTATCCAACGCTTTGATTTCTCTGGCGTAGATGCTATTCTTTCTGCTTCTCCCTATTACAATAAACCTACACAGGAGGGTATCTACCAGCATTACATGGCCATTGATCAGATATCCCCGGTTCCCGTTATTTTGTACAATGTCCCCGGCAGAACCGCCAGTAATATGGAGAGTTCCACCACCCTGAGATTACAGAAAGACAGCAATCATATAGTAGCCATCAAGGAAGCTTCCGGAAGCTTTGCTCAGATTATGCAAATCGTGCAGAAAACTCCTGCTACTTTCCTGACCCTTTCCGGTGATGATGCCATCACGTTACCCCTGATTTCCATAGGGGCACAAGGTGTCATCAGCGTCATCGCCAATGCCTTCCCCGAGCAATTCAGCAGCATGGTAGCACTGGCCATGGATGGTCAAATAGAGAAGGCAAAAAAAATCCACTACCGCTTGTTATCGATAGTGGATTTGATTTTTGCAGAAGGTAATCCCGCTGGTGTAAAGTATGTATTACAACGAAAAGGTATCATGAATAATCATGTGCGGTTGCCCTTAGCGGAAATCAGCAATACGCTCAAACTTCGTATTGACGAAGAAATAGAAAAAATTAAATAGCGTATTATTTTCTTTTCTCGAGCACTTCCTTGCGGATATCCTGCGAAAGCTCCCGCACTTGCTGAAGGTTTTTGCGCAGTCTAGTACCTGCCGTTTTGTTTCCTTTTTCGAGGAACTTAGTCATGTCGTCTTCTGCTAGTGCCAGAATAGCTCTGATTTGTGCGAATTTTTCTTCCATAAGAATTGGTTTTTAGGTCACGAAATAAATTGAAAAGACTTTATAAGGACGAAGTTACACATTAACTGTCATTTCCTTTAAGTATTCTCCAGATTCTATTTTTTCTCTAATGGCACTGAAAGCATCCAGCGTCTTAACAATATCCTCTTCTGAGTGCGCAGCTGTCGGGATAATCCGCAACATAAGCAGCCCTTTAGGTATCACCGGATAGGTAACAGCAGAGCAGAAAATTCCATGGTTTTCACGAAGGTCTACTACTAGGTTGATGGTTTCAGGTATACCTACTTTCAAAAATACCGGTGTTACCGGACTGTTGGTCTCACCAATGTTGAAGCCACGTTCCCGGAATCCTGCCTGTATCTGATTAACATTCTTCCACAGTTTCTCTCTCAGATCTGCATTGTTGCGCAGCAACTGGAGTCGTTTGAGATTTCCCATTACGATTGGCATGGGAAGTGATTTTGCAAATATCTGAGAGCGGGAGTTGTATCGGATATACTGGATAACTTCTTTTTCTCCTGAAATGAATGCACCAATACTGGCCATGGATTTGGCGAAAGTAGAAAAATACAGATCTACACCCTCCTGACAACCCTGGTGCTCATCGGTACCGGCACCGGTAGGTCCCATGGTTCCGAATCCATGTGCATCATCTACCAGCAAACGGAAGGCATACTTTTTCTTCAGGTCTATGATTTCCTTCAGTTTACCCTGATCGCCACCCATACCGAATACTCCTTCGGTAATGACCAATATACCTCCGGGCGTACCTTCAATGAGTTCAACTGCGCGTTTCAACTGCGTTTCAAAGTTCTCCATATCGTTATGGCGAAATACAAAACGCTTGCCCTGATGCAGGCGCACCCCGTCGATAATACAGGCATGACTTTCAGCATCGTAGACAATTACATCATGCCGACCGCAAATACAGTCGATGGCGCTCATGATACCCTGGTACCCGTAATTTAACAGGAAGGTATCTTCTTTCTTAACAAAGGCGCTCAGTTCTGCTTCCAGTTGCTCATGGAAGTCGGTATTACCGCTCATCATTCTGGAACCCATCGGAGAAGCCAGACCGTACACGCGCGAAGCCTCTTCATCAGCTTTTCTTACTTCGGGATGATTGGCCAGCCCTAAATAGTTATTCAGGCTCCATACGATGCGCTCCTTGCCCCTGAAGTTCATTCTGGGGCCAATCTCCCCTTCCAGCTTGGGGAACATCATATATCCGTGGCCAACATCTGACCATTTACCCAACGGTCCTTTATCATTTCTTAGTTTTTCAAAAATATCCATAGGTTCACTTGTATGTTTTTTGAGTGATGCAAAGATACGGTCAATTGCATTCTTCAAGAAATTTTCATATTTACATACAACAGTTCCGGGAACTCCTTCGTTTATCAATAGTTTAGTACCTTTGCAGGCTGTTTTATCGGTATGAAAATAAGCTCCCTACTTCTCTTATTGTCTGTTATAACCCTTTCAGGATGCTCTGATTATGAGAAACTCCTGAAAAGCGACGATTTTGATTTAAAATCAGAGCGGGCTAAAGCATACTACAATGAAGGCGATTATGCACGGGCGCTGCCGCTGCTTGATCAGTTATTAACAGTGCGCATGGGAACTTCGGAAGAAGAAGAAATCAGGTATTACATAGCTTATTGTTACTACGGACAGAGCCAGTTTCTCATTGCTTCTGCCCTCTTCAAGAATTTTTTCAAGTCTTTCCCCCGCTCCTACCGGGCAGAAGAAGCCCTTTTTCAGAACGCCTACAGCCTGTATAAGGCATCGCCCCGAATAGACCTGGAACAATCGCAGACCATTAATGCCATCAACGAGTTTCAGTACTTCGTAGATACCTACAAGAAGAGTGAGCGCGTGGCAGAGGCCAACGAATTGATGGATGAAATGCGGAAAAAGCTGGAAGAAAAGGAATACAACAGTGCCATGTTGTATTACAATACCGAAAACTACCAGGCAGCGGCCGTGACCTTCGAAAATCTGCTGCAGCAATTTCCGGAAACCAGCCGGGCTGAAGATATTTATCTGCTGGTGGTTCGTTCCTACTTTAATTATGCCGGACAAAGCGTACCTTGCAAGAAGGCAGAAAGGTATGACCTGAGCATTAAAAGCTGCTCTCAATTTGGAGAGCAATACCCCAAGAGCGATTTGCTTCCCATAGCAGAAGCACTTCGTGACAGGGCCAAAGACCTCAAAGAAAAAGCATTAAAAGAAAAAGAAAATTACAATTGCGATGAGTAGTCCAAAGAAGTACAACCAAAATGTGCATCCTTCAACAGAAGTTCAGCACCTGAAAACGATTGAAGAACAATCCGGCAATCTGTACAAATCGTTGTACATCATTTCCCGGAGAAGCAACCAGATTGGTGCACAAATCCGTCAGGAGCTGCATTCGAAGCTGGATGAATTTGCCAGTAGCCAGGACAACCTGGAAGAAGTGGTCGAAAACCGCGAGCAGATAGAAATCTCCCGTTATTATGAGCGCCTTCCCAAAGCTACGCTGCTTGCTATGGATGAGTTCAAGAATGGCAAGATTTACTTCCGCGAGAAAGACGAAGAATAATCATGTCCCGACTGGCAGGTAGACGTATTCTGCTGGGAATAACAGGCGGTATTGCTGCGTACAAGTGTGCCTATCTGGTGAGGATGCTTGTGCAGGAAGGTGCTGAGGTACAGGTCGTTATGACTCCTGAGGCTACCGCTTTCATCGGACCTGTTACACTTTCCACCCTTTCGAGAAAACCCGTACACATAGATTACTTCGACAAGGCCTCCGGTGCCTGGGCCAACCATGTAGCACTGGGCACCTGGCCCGACCTTTTTCTCATCGCTCCGCTTACTGCCAATACCATGGCCAAAATGGTACAGGGCAGTGCCGAAAACTTATTACTCGCCGTTTATCTATCTGCCAGATGCCCGGTGGCTGTGGCTCCGGCCATGGATCTGGACATGTGGAAACACCCCGCCACCAAAGCCAATCTGGAAATATTGCATTCCAGAAAAACAGCAATAATCGGTCCCGCGACAGGCTTCCTCGCAAGCGGACTCTCCGGTGAAGGACGCATGAGCGAGCCCGAAGACATTCTGGAGGCGGTGTGCGAACGACTGGGAAGGCAGCACCAACCCCTTTTTGGAAAGAAGGTGTTGATTACAGCAGGACCTACACATGAACCTATTGACCCGGTAAGGTTTATAGGCAATCACTCTACCGGCAAAATGGGCTTTGCCCTCGCGACTTCTTTTTTTAACCGTGGAGCCGATGTCACAGTCGTTCATGGGCCGGTAACAATTGAACTGAACGAACATCTTTTTCAACTGCACGCTGTAACTACGGCAAAGGAAATGTTGCAGGCAGCACTCTCCTATGCACCTGATGCCGATATCATCGTTGCGGCTGCTGCGGTGGCCGATTTCACGCCCGCTCATACCGCAACTAAAAAGATCAAGAAGTCTTCTGATCCGGAAGAAGGACTTACTATTGCACTCGTGCGCAATCCCGATATCCTTGCACGGTTGAGCAGTAACAGACGACCCGGACAAATCATCGGCGGCTTTGCGCTGGAAAGCAATGATGAAGAGCAGAACGCAAGGAGGAAATTGCAACAGAAGGCACTTGATTTCATCGTACTCAACAGTCTGCAGGATGAAGGTGCCGGATTCGCCCATGATACGAATAAGATCAGCATTCTTGACAGGAGTAATAAGTTCACTAAATTTGAGTTAAAGAATAAGTCGGCGGTAGCTGATGATATCGTTCAACACATCATTCAAATTGCGCATGCATAGGTTA
Organism: Bacteroidetes bacterium UBA3022; assembly: GCA_002346225.1. Classification (GTDB taxonomy): domain Bacteria; phylum Bacteroidota; class Bacteroidia; order Chitinophagales; family BACL12; genus UBA11426. The sequence continues at coordinate 26,392 of DDYY01000026.1, read as the reverse complement.
TTAGTATTTTGTTGTTTGCTGTTCATCTCAACCGGTCTGATGGCGCAGGAGCTAAGTTGCGGTGTCAGTATCAATACACAACAATTAAAGACTACCGACCCCAAAGTATTCCGTACACTGGAAACAGCCATTACGGAATTCATGAATACACGCAAATGGACACCTGATTCCTTTCAACCGGAGGAGCGCATTGAATGTGAATTCATCATTACCATAGTAGAAGAACTTTCCAGCGATAAGTTCAGAGCTCAGGTGAGCATTGTCTCCAGAAGGCCTGTCTACGGAACTGACTATAATACCACCCTGCTGAATACGGTCGACAAAGACTGGGAATTCCAGTACGTTGAATACCAACCACTGGAGTTCAACGAAGCTGCTTTTATCTCCAACCTCACTTCCATGCTCGCCTATTACGCCTATATCATTATTGGCATGGATTACGATACTTTCAGCCCCAAGGGTGGAGAAACCTATTACCAGAAAGCATATACGATTGTCAGCCAGGCGAGCAACCGGGAGGAACGCGGATGGAAATCTTTCGAAGGAAACCGCAATCGCTACTGGCTAATCAATAACCTGACCGACCCCAGGTATGCAGCTATACGCGATGTAGCCTACAAATACCACCGACTGGCACTGGATAAAATGTCGGAAGACCAACCCAAACCTGTCGGTGAAGTAACGAAAGCGTTGCAGGCACTGGATAACCTCAATCGCGCCCAACCCAACAGCATGGTCGTCCAGTTATTTTTTGCAGCCAAAAGTGATGAGATTGCCGGCATTTACTCCAAAGCATTGCCTGCAGAAAGAACTAAAGCAGTAGGCTATTTGCTTCGGCTGGATCCCCTGAATACCGAAAAATACCAGGCGCTTCTCAGCGGCAAGTAAGTCCTCCTTCTTTCTTGTATTTTTACGCCAAACTGATATCATGCTGAAGCGATTAGAAATCAGTAACTATGCGATTATTGAATCGGCCAGTATAGATTTTTCCGATGGCTTAACCGTAATAACCGGTGAAACCGGTGCCGGAAAATCTATCTTGCTCGGTGCACTCGGACTTGTTTTAGGCAAACGGGCAGATGTTGCAGCTCTGAGAGATGCACAAAAGAAATGTATTGTTGAAGCCTATTTCGATATTAGTCATTATCAGCTGGAAGCATTGTTCCGCGAACTGGATATGGACTACGCACACGAAACCATTATCCGCCGCGAAATAATTCCATCCGGGAAAAGCAGGGCATTCATCAACGACACCCCCTGCACATTGCAGGTGCTGGACAACCTTGCCGGTCGCTTAATCCAGATTCACTCTCAGCATGAAACGCTCGACCTTGCACAATCCGGTTTTCAATTACTGGTACTGGACACCATAGCTCAAAACAATGCCTTGCTCAGCGATTACCGGCAGGCGTACCATCGCTATTTTGATGGGAAACGAGAGCTGGAAGAACTGGAAGAAAAAATTCGGCGCGCGCAAGCCGAACAGGATTATCTGCGCTTTCAGTTAGACGAGCTGGAGTCTGCAGATATTGATGGCATGGATGCAGCGGCTTTGGAAAACGAGGAAAAGCAGCTTACCCATTCAGGGGAGATAAAGTCGCACTTGCAAAATGCAATGGAACTGCTGCAGGAAGGCGAAACGAATGCTTACGATATGCTGCGACGGATGTCGGGGCATCTTTCGACCATTGCCCCTTACCTGCCGGATGCAGAAGAATGGAGCAAGCGATTGGATGCCTGCATTATAGAACTGGACGATATCGCAGGTGAGTTTTCCCGCAAACAATCGACCCTGCATTTAGATCCTGAAAGACTGGAATGGGTGCAGGAGCGCTTGTCCGGACTTTACCGGCTGATGCGCAAGCATAACTGCCAGGATCAGGCATCACTTATCAGCTACAGGGATGAAATTGCTGATCGCCTGCTAAAAATAGATGCCGGCGAGGAACAACTGCAGCATTTGAAAGAGCGTAATGCTACCCTGTTCAATCTGCTGATTTCCATTGGAAAGGAATTGCACGAGCGCAGGGCGGGTGTCATAAAGGAACTACTTCAAAAAGTGCATGCCTTGCTGGGGCAGGTGGGCATGAAAGATGCCAAGCTGGAAATCGCCCTGGCCATGACTACAACACCGGCGGCATCCGGCATGGACCAGATTCAGTTCAATTTTACGGCGAATAAAGGAATGCCTGCACGCGATATCAGCAAAGTAGCTTCCGGCGGTGAATTGTCGAGACTCATGCTTTGTATCAAATCGCTACTAGCCCGATCTGCTTCGCTTCCTACCCTCCTGTTCGACGAAATAGATACAGGGGTTTCCGGTAAAGTAGCCGATAGTGTGGGAGACATCATGTTACAACTTGCGGAACAGCATCAGGTAATTGCTATCACCCATCTTCCCCAAATTGCCAGTAAGGGAAAACATCATCTGCTGGTACATAAGTACTCGGAAGAAGATAAGACCATTACACAAATCAGGTTGTTGAACGAAGGCAACCGGGTGGAAGAAATAGCGAAAATGCTCAGTGGAGGAGCAACCGGCCAGGCCGCTTTGGAAAATGCCCGCCAATTATTGGATTTAGCCTAATTCGATTGGTAACTTTACAAGGTTGCTATGCAAATGATCAAGTACATATCTGCCTTCATCCTGCTGATAGTGTCCCTGACTGCCTTGAGCCAGCCAGAGCTTACCTATCAAAAGGTGATTGGTGGTACTTCCAACGACATTGCTACTGAGATCCTACAAATCAGCGACAACCAATATGTTGTGTCGGGGTACTCCCGCTCTTCAGACATTGACCTGGCTGTCAACAACGGATTGTTTGACCTGCTGACATTTTCCACTGACAGTCTTGGTAATATTCTCTGGCGCACTACGCTGGGTGGCAGTCTTGATGATGCCGCCACCAGTATGCTCGCCACAGCGGATGGTTACCTGCTCTGTGGTTTCAGTAAAAGCAGTGACGGTGATGTACTAGCCAATTACGGAGATAACGATGGCTGGCTGGTCCAGTTGAACACCGACGGTGCGGCGGTATGGCAAAGTAATTTAGGTGGTAGCGGTTCTGACATTATCAATGACATAGTAGCCATCCCTTCCGGAGGGTACATGGTTGTCGGCTCTACCACTTCTACAGATATTGATCTGGACGGCAATTATGGAGGACAGGACGTCTGGGTTATGCGCATTGGTGGCGGTGGTGCGGTGGTGTGGTCCAAGCATTTCGGCGGCAGTGGCGACGATGTAGGAAGATCCATTATATATACCAATGAACAATACATTATTACCGGATATACTTTTTCCAACGATTTTGATGTCAGTGGCAATCACGACGCCACCGGATTAACAGAAGATGTATGGGTGCTGAATCTAGACATTGACGGGAATATCAACTGGCAGTATTGCGCAGGGGGCAGCAGTGGCGATGAGGGGGAAGACCTTGTGGCAATCAACGATACATTGATAGCTGTTGTTGCGGAATCCCGTTCTCTCGATGGCGACCTTAGTGGCCATTATGGAGGCAGCACCACAAGAGATATATGGGTTTTCTTTATGCATTCGGATGGGAATTTTATTACGGGACACCATTTTGGCGGTACCGATGATGAGGTTCCGGGGTCTATTCGTCTGGAAGACAGCACCCGGCTGATCATTACAGGTTCCAGCGAGTCCAATGATATAGACGTAAGTGCGCATTTCGGCGCAGTAGGCGTTTCTGATATCTGGATTTTCCAGACTGACACCAGCCTTACCTTGCAGTGGGAGAACAATTTCGGAGGGACCGGCATGGAGTTCTGTTCCGGTATCGTTGCACTGGGTGACACCAACTATATCGCCATTGGTCAAACGCGTTCGACCGACAATCAGGTGCTGTTACATCATGGTTTCACCTTGAACAACGACATCTGGTTCATGCGTCTTGGAAGCTTCCCTACCCCCTGTGCGCCTGCATTTACATCCCCTTTATCCGATGTATTAACATGCTTTGAAGATACTGTATCTCTGACTGCAATAACAGAACCGGCAGCTCAGGTATACGAGTGGCATTTCCCTGATGGCGGATCGGTTTTCAGCAACTATTCCAATTCACTTGTTTTAGCGCCCGTACCGGCAGGTTTGGATAGCACTTATTTTATTGTAGCCAAATCACTTTGCGGATTTGACACCAGCACTATTGCTGCATTCAGAACAGATGAAGTGATAGCCCCCTCCATCTTCCCATTACTCAGTCCTTCCCTTTGCGATTCGGGCGAAGTGTTGTTGCATTTTACCCCTGAGGCAGGCTTCACCTATGCGTGGTACTTTAACGGAGAACCTATTCCGGATGCCTCGGGAAGTTCTTATCTCGCTACCATCAGTGGCGATTATTCTGTCCTGGCCACGCGGTCGGAAAACTGTGTTAACTTCTCTGCCCCAAGAACGGTTACTTATGAAACCGATGATGCGATTATTTCTTTTTCAGGTCCTGCCAACCTATGTGCCAGTGAATCTGTAACACTATCAACAACACTGGATGAAGACTGGTCTTATCAGTGGTTTTATAACGGGGATACCCTCGTGGGTGCGGTGGGCGCGGAGCTCATTGTAACAGAGACAGGAAATTATTCCGTACGCATCACCATTAGTGATAGCTGTTTCAGCAACTCCATTACGGTAGCTGTTATCAATGAAACACCTGTTGCAAGTATCATGGCCAATGGAGATACCGATATATGCCTCACCGGAAGCGTACTCTTGAATACTTCTGTAACCGGCATTGGATATTCTTACCAGTGGCTGCAAAATGATATTCCTATAACCGGCGCAACGACCATAGGTCTGGTTACGCTGGACACCGGTTACTTTGCCCTGGAAATTTCCAATACTTTTGGTTGCAGCGATACTTCTGAGGCCATATATGTTTTCACCTCCTGTCCGGAAGATACCACCACTCCTGTTGGGTTATCACCTGACCTGGAATCGATTGCCATGTTGCTTTATCCCAATCCGGCAGCAACCACGCTTAACATGGAGGTTACTATCCCTGGTGCAATCAACTTACCGGTGCGTATTCTTGATTTACAGGGTAGAGAAGTTTACCTGGAGTGGATGGTCTTCAATCCCGCAACGACAAGGTATCAGGTACCGGTGGAAGTACTTTCCCCCGGCATGTATATCCTGCAAATACCAGGCAGTTCTCCTGCTCCTTTTGTAAAGGAATAGGGAATTAGTTGGATGTGTCAGATTCTTCAATAGCTATTTCCTGCCATTCCAGTGCAGGCAAATCAAATGTTCCGGAAGGTATAGCCACATCTTCCTGCATATTGACAACTTTCTCTGTCATGATCATTCCCATGGCAGATGCCTGGATCTTGAGGGGTAGGTTTTCCCACACCCAAACCTTTCCACTCACACCCTGAAAGTCCATGGTATATACTTTGCAGTTCTTATCCATGAAGGATTCATCGGCTTCCTCCGCCAGATTGTACTTGGCTTTCATTTCATCACTAAGCTGGGAATAGTTGGCCATGGAAGGATCAAAACGCTCATTCACTTTGTACTTTGAGCCATTGACCGCATCATCGCTCCAGGCATATACATAGCCGTCCTTGATAAGGGAATGATTAACTGTTTCCATGCTTTGCCCCATGGCGCTGATACTGGTAGTAGTAACTACTTTCTCCATTTTACCGTAGTCATCAAAATACAATACGCGCTTGTTGGAGCCCATGTTCTGGGGTAAGGCTGCTTCGTAGGTGATGATTCCGGATTCCATACCGTATTTCTGATCGGCCTTGCGCTTGCCCATGATCTTTCCATCGCCATCGCCTGCACAACCTGTCCATACAATCATTGCGAATAGTGCAATGGTAAATGTTCTCATTTTCATATTTTATATTTTCATTATTAATCTAAGATTGATACGCCTGTCGGTGAGGTAATTGGGAAAGGCATACTGAGTATTATTGATATCTTTTACCCAAAGGTAAGATATGGTGTTCTGAACCCCCAGCAGGTTAAATACTTCTATACCTGCCCAGAGAGATTCAATATTGGACCACATTTTATCTCCTTTTTGCCTGTTCTTATCCAGGAGTAGAGCAGAGAAACCAATGTCCACCCGTCGGTAAGGAGGTATGCGGAAACTATTGCGGTAATACTGGTTCTGCGGAGGGCCGAAAGGAAGTCCGCTGCCGAAAAGAAAGTTGAGATGAACTTTCAGGTTCTTGTTACCTGGAAAATAGTCTTGAAAAAACATGCCGAAATTGACCAGCTGATCGGTTGGTCGGGGAATATTACCCCGCTCTATGAGCACGCCTTCACTGTTAAAGGTTGAATCGCCTTCTACATTTTCTCTCGTCTGGAGAATGCTGAGTGAAACCCAGGAGTCGGCATCCTCTACGATTTCGCCATGCAGCCGCATATCAATCCCTGCTGCATAACCCTTTGCCAGGTTATCACCGTAGTAACGCACCCGCACATTCTCGATGTCGTAAGGAACAATATCGTATAGATATTTATAGAATAATTCTGTTACAAATTTAAAATCCCTGTTCCAGGCTTTGAAGTTGTAATCTGCAGCGAGGAGCGCATGTACCGATTTCTGTGAACGTACCGCAGGATTGACAAACCCTGAATAATCTCTCAATTCCCTGTAGAAAGGCGGCTGGTTATACAAGCCCAGCGCAGCTTTCCATACAATGTCCACCCTGCTGGAGTCTTCCCTGTACCACTCTGGTTTCCAGGCCATTTGCATGCGGGGTGTCAAGGTCACTTCATTGTTGACGGTCCAGTAACTGGAACGAATACCATAAGTGATAAAAAATACATCGTTGCGGTAAGGTGTCCATGTATCCTGCAGGTAGGCGTTGTATCGAAAAGATTCCAGCAATACCTCCGACCTGAACACTTCTGAAATGGTTACTTCCTCACCGGTGTAGGGAATGGAATAGCCGGCAGAATCTACCATCTCCCACTCTTTCAAGTCATCCTGTATACTTTCAAATTGCGCGCGCGCTCCCCAACGGAGATAATGCGCACCACGTTCGGCGTACCCTTCATGGCCCAGGTTGAGAACGGTAACATCCAGATAGTTCCGGGCAAAATTCTGAAAAGTACCTACCCCGAGTGCGTACTTGATTTCATTAAAATCTTCTTCCCCCTGATTGCTTTCCACCACTCCCAGCCAGTAATCGCCAATCACATCGAATGTTTCATCCTCCAGGGAGCGATAGGCAGATGCGAGCAATTTAAGTCCTGTGCTGTTGCTCGGTCGGTATTGATAGGAAATGCCGCCGAACCCTGTCATGAAGCGGTTCACTTCCTGTCCGTCGAAAAACACTTCCAGGCGCAGCACATTGTTGACCACGCCGGTTGATGTAACCCGCGATTGCGGAAAAAAGGTATAAGAGCTGGAAGAGAAGTTACCCAGGATTTCCAGATCGCTTTTTTTGTTGAGATGGAAACCAATCAGTCCCTGTACATCGTAAAATACAGGTTGGTACTCTCCTTGCGTGTTGAGTGAGTTAAGCAGATACTGGTTGGTTTTGTAGCGTGCCCCAAGCAAATAGTACATGCCGGTATCCGAGCCATTGTTCACATGGAAAGAGCCCCCCAGAAAGGAAGCTGTTGCTCCTGCTTCAAAAGATGTCGGCTTTTTGTACTGGATATCGAGCACACTGGAAAGCTTATCGCCAAAGCGGGCTTCGAAGCCGCCTGCAGAAAAACTGATGTTGCTGACCAGGTCGTAGTTGGGAAAAGGCAAGCCCTCCTGTTGACCAGATCGGACCAGCAAGGGCCTGTATATTTCGAAGTCATTGACGTATACCAGGTTTTCATCGAAATTACCCCCACGTACTGAGTACTGCGCGCTGAGTTCGTTATTCGAGGTTACGTATTTCTTGAGGATGGCGATAATGGGGTCGCCCGAAGGGTCGGGTATGTATTCGATTTGTTCAATCGGAATAGTCATGATGAATTCATTCCTTCTGGAATCGGTAATAACAAACTCCGTGAGTTCATACTCCAGTAGCAACTCCACATTCATCTTGTAAGTCTTGCCCGCCTCGGGATACAGTTTCTTAAAAGATGTTTTACCGGCATAGCTAAAAACGAGCACCGCCGTATCTCCCCCCGGAATTTCGAGCAGGTAATAACCTTTCTCATTGCTGGATGTACCTATCGCCTGATTGTTGAAATAAACGATATTCACATTGGACACCAACTCTCCGTATTCATCGCGCACAGTACCATAAACAGTCGCAGTGTTTTGGGCACCGGCTGCATAGCATAGCAACAAGAGAAAAGGAAGGAAGATGCGCTTCAGGGACATGCTTTTTAATAACGGCTTATAGTTACGCTGCAGTATAGCTCCTGAGATTTTTCAAGGTGCGGATTGCAGCCGCCACATCAGGTTGAGCAAAGACACCGCTTCCCGATACCAGCACATCAGCACCGGCATCCAATACAGTCTGTGCATTGTCGAGCTTTATGCCACCATCAACCTCAATTAAGGCTTTGCTTCCGGTAGCAGTAATCAACTGTCGCAGTTTTGCAATTTTTGCCAGCGATGCCTGTATAAACTGTTGACCGCCCCATCCGGGGTTTACGGACATGAGGCATACTACATCGAGGTCTACTATAACTTCTTCCAAAGCACCAACCGGCGTAGAAGGATTGATAGCTGCCCCGGCCTTGGCACCCAGCTTATGTATTTCCTGAATGGCAGCATGCAGGTGCACGCAGGCCTCCGGATGTATGGTAATGGTATCTGCTCCGGCTTCCCGGAAGTGCTTTAAATACCTTTCCGGCCGGTCGACCATGAGGTGCACGTCCAGTGGCAGCGTACTATGTCTTTTCATCGCTTCCACCACCGGTAAGCCAAAACTCATATTGGGTACGAAAACACCGTCCATAACATCCACGTGCAGCCAGTCGGCACCGGAGGTATTAATCATTTCCACGTCCCTGCCTACATGCGCGAAATCGCAGGAAAGGATGGAAGGAGCTATCAAATGACTCATGTTTGCAAAGATAGCTTTTCCTGTTTTGGCATTGCCCTATTCCTTGACAACTGTAAGCACGCCGTCAACCCCCTTCTCGCGCAGAAAATAGGTTCCTGAGGCTAAGGCACGAATATCCAGCTGCATAGTTCCGGATACCTGCCATTCAGCAACACGCCTTCCCGAAACATTATAAAGCTCCAGGAAAATGCTTTCACCTGCTGCAAGTGTTTCTACCGTAAGGTAGTCAGCAGCCGGATTGGGATAGACATTCCAAAGTTCTTGCCCATCTACTATGTTACTCGGATAGCCATTTTCATTGAAGTTGATAGAAGAAGCGCATCCTTCAGCAGTAACAGCCTGCACATAGAATGGGAGTCCGTATTCATAAATACACAATGAATCACCTTCTCCCAGAAATTCATCGGACCCACCCCAGGTATACCATAAATAGGTTACGCCGGGTTCGGGCTCCTGCACAACAAAACAACAATAAACACCTACTTCGCAATCACCTGGAAGAATGGATTCTGTGCCCCATTCCGGAACAGGATGTACCGTTATGGATATCGTCTCTGTAGAGGTTAAACCAAATGCATCCAGCCCGGTCACCTCCAACGTTCCTGAACCCGAAGGACTAAAACTGACCTCAGCACAATCGCCGGAACATGGAACAGTGACGCCATCAAATAGCCAGCTGTATGTCTCGGCGCCCGAAGCAGTTACCACGATGGTATCCCCTGCACATACATTTGTTTCAGCCATAACATCCACTACAGGCGGCAGCCAGCCGGCCATTGCAATACTCCAGATGCCGCGGGCGTAAGTACCCGCCACGATGCGATTAGTAGCCAAATCAAATTCAATATCATAGACTGCCAGAATAGGCATGCTGTAACCCATGCGTTCCCAGCTTCCGCCACCATTTTCGGTAAAATAAACACCACCGTCTGTAGCTACAAAGATGTAATCATCGTTATGTGGATGGACGACCATTGCGTTGATGGCTAGATTGGGCAGGTCGCCTGAAATATCATTCCATGTAGTCCCATTATCATCTGACCTATGGATGTGGGGAATGAATTCATTTTCCTTGTATCCGGAATGGGTAACAAAAATCCGATTAGGGGTAGAAGGCGATGTGATCAAGTCGGTTACATAGTGTTCGGGCAAACCCATGGTAATATTATCCCAGGATGCCCCTCCGTTCAACGTGCGCCATACGTTGGCATCCGTGGTGCCCGCATAAAGAATATCGGAGTCAAAAAAGTCTTCATTGATGGTAGTTAAAGTATGAAAGCCCGAGCCAAAAATGATACCATCGGTAAGGTCGGAGCTGATGGGACTGAAGTTCGGATATACACCTGCGGTGCTTTTATACATGCGGTAAGTGCCTGTATACAGTACGTCATCATCGAAGCGGCTGATCATATAAGGTGCGTTCCAGTTTCTTCTGTCGCTGGCAACAATACCAGTCGTAGCATTAAAAAAGTCGAATCCATCGTAGCCGATGATTCCACCGTTCTGGTATTCTACATAAAATATATTGTCATCATCGGAACGAAATTCAGAATGGAAGCCGTCTGCACCGTAAATTTTCTCCCAGCTATCGGCTGAGGCAGCATTTCCCTTAGCTGTTCCATTGTCCTGCATACCACCCCAGTATACTCCGGGTTCGTGTGGGTTCAAATCGACATGGTAAAACTGACTGCTCTGAATATCTTCTGCATCTACCCAGGAAACTGCATCATTATTCGTTTTGTATAAGCCGCCATCGGTGGCCAGTAAGTAGGAATCGGCATCTAAAAAAGCCATCGCATGTTTATCAGCATGCACGGTAAAATCATCGGCTTCGTCCCAATCGTCTCCATCGTTTTCTGTGCGCACCAGGTCCACTCCCTGCACAAACAACTGGCTGGGGTTATAGGGATTGAGTTGCAGACCATCGAAATACCATCCGAAGCCACTCATAACGCCATCTACCGGACCAATATCCAGACTGCTCCAGCTAGCTCCCCCATTTTCGGTTTTAAATAAACCATTGAACGAAAGGGAAGTGCCAACATAGCTGGCGTACAACACTTCGGGATTATCGGGATGCATTTCTATGCTGATACGTGATTGAGCGCCACCCGGCAAGCCCAGGCTGAGCTCCGTCCATGTGGCACCACCATCTGTTGTCTTCCAGATACCGGCATCCAGTCCACTGACTACTGATTCATGGTTGTTGCGAATGCGATTCCAGACAGCAGCATACACCACGTCCGGATTTCCGGGGTCTGCTTCAATGTCAATCACACCGGCATCATCATCAATGAACAATACCTGCTGCCAGGTGCTTCCTGCATCCGTAGATTTGTACAGCCCGCGGTGCTCATTGCGCTCAAAGGGAAGGCCCATGGCACCTGCATAAACAATATCTGTGGCAGCCGGATGGACTATCAACCTGGAGATGATACCCACTTCTTCCAATCCGGTGTAAGTCCAGGTTTCACCGCCATCCACACTTTTATACAAACCATCACCAATAAAAGGGAAACCGGAGATATTGGGATCTCCTGTGCCTGCGTAAAGGACGTCAGGATCACTGACATCAAAAACAATATGTGCAATGGCTATATAGGAAAAATCATCAAATACAGGATACCAGTCGAGGCCTCCGTTGATGGTTTTAAAAATACCTCCGCTTGCCAGACCGATGAGAATGATATCATGATTTTCAGGATGTATAGCGATAGTGTTGATTCTGCCACTGATATTGAAAGGACCTTCCAACTGCCAGTCTTCACCATCACTCCGGGTGCCTGATATCCTGGTTGCATTTTCAATTGCAGCCTGTTCTAGAGCGCTTGTATATGCCTGCAGCGGGAATACCGTATCGGGATACATTCGGGTAAAGAAGAACTGATCATTGGGGTAGGTTGTTGGGCCGGATTGCTCAGATGGCATCCATCTGGAGCACTGAAAAGATGGCACAATACACAAACAGAATAGGCAAACGATTAATACCTGGCGCATAAGATTGGATAATATCTGGATGAAATCAACATTTAAAACTAATTAACAAATCAACTTCTTTTGATATTATTAGATTTGCAAGACCCCTAATGACACTAAAATGACCGCATCCTACTGGAAATACTTGGCTACCCTGTTGCTCACTACAGGACTATCCATACCCGCATTCAGTCAGCCGACAACTAGCAGTTTGCTATGGAAAATAGAAGGCAAAGGCCTGGAACAACCCTCTTATATTTTCGGAACGGTACATATGCTCAAGCGCGCTGATTACCGTCTGAGTCAGGAAGTACTGCAACTGATGGCTGAAAGCGAGGCTGTTTATATGGAAGTAGACCTGGACAATCTGGAGGCGCTAAGCGAGTTGGCCCAATTGCTCACGTTGCCACCCGGAACAACCTTGCTGGATTACATGACAGAAGAAGAATATACGATAATTAAAAATTATTTAGAGGATTCACTGAACGTCAATATCCGGGAATTTGAGATATTGAAACCTTTTGCTTTACAACAGGCATTTACTGCCAATACAGCGGGAGAAGATCTTGTTTCGTATGAAATGGAACTAATGAGTTGGTGCTACAATAATTCAAAAACTATTGAAGGCATTGAAACCGTAGCGGAACAAATGGCGATTTTTGATCAGATTCCCTATGAGGAGCAAATTGACTGGGTACTTGATTTTATAGAAAACCCGGATGTCAATGAGGGGCTCTTCGACAGCATTGTGTACCATTACCGGGAGTCGGATTTAGATGGCCTTTACAAGGACCTCCTCGACAGTTCACCGGAAATCATGGTATATGAGCCATTGTTCATCTCTGACAGAAATAAAAGGTGGATTCCGCGCATGGAAGCCATCATGCAGAAAGGCACTTACTTCTTTGCTGTAGGTGCCGGACATTTACCCGGAGAGTCGGGTGTTTTGGAATTGCTCAAAGCGAGCGGCTATACCGTTCAACCAGTCATTCAAACCTATATCAATGATTAGAGTAAGTAATGTATCAAAGACCTTCACCCTTTCGCGCAAGCAACAAAAGGAAATGGGTGCTGATTTTCAGGGGAAAACTGTGCATGCGGTAGATGATATCAGTTTTCATTGCCAGCCGGGAAGGATATTCACCCTGCTGGGACCCAACGGAGCGGGAAAAACAACTACGCTGCGGATGATTGCCACCATTTTAAAACCTTCATCCGGCGAAATACTGGTGAGCGGTTACAACACGGTAAGCAGTGGTGCAGAGGTTCGCCGGCGACTGGGTTTCCTCACGGGCGGCACAGGCTTATACGACAGACTGACGCCGAATGAACTGATAGATTACTTTGGTAAACTGAACAGCATGGATGCCAGAGAACTGGCGAAGCGGAAAGATGAACTCTTCACACTTTTAGGCATACATGAGTTTGCAAACAGAAGAATAGGTCGCTTCTCCACCGGGATGAAGCAAAAAGTTTCCATTGCCCGCACTGTTATTCACGATCCGGAGGTGGTGGTTTTTGATGAACCTACATCCGGCCTGGATGTCATTGCCGCCAAGAGCATCATCGATTTAATCCGGAACAGCAAGTTGCAGGGAAAAACTGTAATCTTCTCCACGCATATCATGAGTGAAGTAAACATGCTGAGTGATGATCTCGCGATCATACATAAGGGAAAAATGATATATAACAATACATTCGAGCAATTTAAATCTGGCATGCAGGAAGCAACGCTGGAGGATGAGTTCATCAGAATTGCCGCTGCTCACGACACTATAAACGTATAAACATGCGCCATACACTGACAATTTTCAGGAAAGAACTGAAGGAGATATTACGTGATCGCCGCACATTGACGGTGATGCTGGTTATACCGCTGCTGATTTATCCTGTCCTATTTGCAGGTATATCATCCTTTGTACAAGGTCAGGAGGAGAAAGCGGATAAAGAAGGCTTACGCGTAGGACTTGCCGATACCGGCGAACAGGAAGGTTTTTCCGTTTTCATAGACGGTATACCGGGCATACAGCAAACGCTGGTGTCGACAGATACAGCAGCCATACGTCAACTGATACAGGGCGACAGTCTGGATGTGGTTTTTTATTTTCCAGAAGGTTATACGCAAGCTTTAGATAGTTTACAAGCGACCGGCTACCGCTATTACTTTACTTCCACCAATAACGAATTCAAGACCAATCAGATCAATACTTTGAGCTCCTCTTATCAGGAGCACCTGACAGGCTTAAAGCTGAGTGAACTTTCGGTGAGTCCGAGAATATTGCAACCTGCTGACGCCGAAGCCATCAACCTTGCCAGTCAAAGGGAACAGTTTGGCAGTGTCATCGGAGGCATTATCCCCTACTTCTTTATCATTTTCTGTCTGATTGGATGTATGTATCCGGCCATGGACCTGGCGGCCGGTGAAAAGGAACGCGGGACCCTCGAAACTTTGCTGGTAGCGCCTGCCACCCGGATGGATATCTACTTAGGCAAATTTCTGGCAGTGGCCCTGAGCGGATTTATTTCAGCAATGGCTGCCATTATCGGTATCCTGATAGCCAGTAGAATAATCAGCAATGGTGAAGGCGACATGAGTGGAATGATGGAAATGCTCAACGGATTGCTCGAACCGCTAAGTGTATTGAGTCTGCTGGGTATCCTGCTGCCGCTAAATGCATTCTTTGCCGCCATTACCCTGATGATTTCTATCTACGCCCGATCATTTAAGGAAGCCCAAAGTATGATTACCCCGCTGATGATAGTCTGTATTTTTCCTGCCATTTTCGGTATGCTGCCCGGCGTGGAACTGAATATGACCACGGCACTGGTCCCCATCCTGAATGTATCGCTGGGAGCCAAGGAAATCATTGCAGGAACCATACAACCCGGTCCGCTGGCCCTCACCTATATCAGCCTGATCGCGTATGCGGTTGTAGCCCTGATGGTCAGTGTACGGTTCTTTAACGACGAGAAGAATATTATGAAAGGGTAAAATTATTCACACATCTCCAACAATTATCCACAAAACTTCCGCGATGAATTTCCGTTGTATAACTTGGAATTATTATCCGTATGGTACAATTACTTTGGAAATCCAGAAGCTTTCACCAGCTCAATGTTTTTGAGCTCCAGGCTATTTACAAACTTCGGCAGGAGGTGTTTATCCTGGAGCAGAACTGTGTCTATCTCGATGCAGATGGCAAGGACCAGTTCGCGGATCACATATTTGGCGTAAGCAATGATGGCCGTGTATTGGCCTATTGCCGTGTATTGCAGCCCGGAACCATCTTTGAAGAAGTTTCAATCGGACGGGTAGCTACGCATCAGGAAGTGCGCAGAAGCGGTCTCGGTAAGTTGCTTATGGAAAAGTCGTTTAAGCTTATTGAAGAACGCTACGGCAGTGTGCCTGTTCGCATTGAAGCTCAGTTCTACCTCAAGGATTTCTATCAGCAATTAGGATTTGAACAAACAGGAATGGTTTACGATTTGGATGGCATTGAACATATTGAAATGGTGCGCAATGTCGGAGCACTTGTCAGTCGATAAACGCTGCTTATCCGGGTAATTAAATTTTTGCACTATTTTTGTCTTCAATTCTTAATATTTGTAAACCTAAAATCCAAGAATCGTGGGAATGATGAAAGAATTTAAAGAGTTTGCTGTAAAAGGCAATCTCATTGATATTGCAGTAGGTTTTGTTATGGGTGCAGCATTTGCCAAAGTAACATCCACCTTTATCAACGGAATCGTAATGCCATTTGTAGGTCTGATTGCCGGTAAGGATGTTTCTGAGTGGAAATTCGTGTTAAAAGCTGCAGAAATGAATGCCGAAGGTGCTGAAACTGCAGCGGAAGTAGCGGTTACTTACGGAGCTTTTATTTCCGTGGTCATTGAGCTTACCATTATTGCATTTGTAATGTTCATGCTGGTTAAAGGCATCAACAGTCTCAAGAAAAAGGAAGAAGCTGCTCCCGCAGCCCCTCCTGCACCCACTAAGGAAGAGACCCTGCTGACAGAAATCAGAGATTTGCTGAGCAAGCAATAAAAATGTGCTTACAGGCCTGCAAGGATGCAGGCCTGTTTATTTTCCCCCTTACCACACGTAGATCTTATTCACATTTAAAATCAAACAATGAAAAATGTTTTTGTACTGCTATTGTTATGTCTGACTGTCTTCGGTGGAAAGGCACAAACAGATACTACCTGGACCAAGGGCGGAGCAGCTTCTCTCAACTTTAATCAGATTGGATTGACCAACTGGGCAGCCGGTGGTGAAAATGCTTTCTCAGCCCAGCTACTTACCGGCTTCTTTGCCAATTATAAAAAAGAACATGCATCCTGGGATAATTATCTGATTGCCAACTATGGTATTATTACTGCGAATGACAATCAGGATATCAGAAAAAATGACGACCGACTGGAACTGAATTCCAAGTACGGACAGTATGCCTTCGGAGATTTCTACTATTCAGCGATGCTCAACTTTCTAACCCAGTTTACAGATGGCTATGACTATTTCACCAGCGATCAAATTCCCATTTCCAAATTGATGGCACCCGGCTACCTTACTGCCGCACTCGGTATGGACTGGAAGCCCAATAAAGAATTCAGTCTGTTCCTTTCTCCAGCTACCGGCAAATTCACTTTTGTATTAGATGACAGCATTGCCAATGCGGGAACCTATGGAAATACAGCAGCAGTGGTAGATGCATTGGGCAATATCATCACGCCGGGAGAACAGGTACGCGCAGAATTCGGAGCCTCCATGGTGGCGTTACTCAACACGAATATCACGGAAAATATCAGCAATTCCGGAAGGCTAACCTTGTTCAATAATTTCACGGATCCGGTAAGAGAAAACCGGGGAAATATAGATGTCAACTTTGTAAATACTTTATCCGTTAAGGCCACCAAATTCATTACGATCAGCCTTTACCTGGAAGTCATTTATGACCACGACATTGCCATTCCTACCTATGACGAAGACAATATCATAATTGGAGAAGGTCCCAAGACCCAATTCAAGGAAATATTTGGTGTCGGTTTCAGTTATCGCCTGGGTGATCCTTTACCTGCAGAATAAAGCCATTTACCAACCCAGCAGATAAGCAAATATGAGCGGCGCTACAATAGTAGCGTCGCTTTCAATTATATACTTAGGGGTATCAATATCGAGCTTTCCCCAGGTGATTTTTTCATTAGGCACAGCACCTGAATAGGAGCCGTAAGAGGTAGTACTGTCACTGATCTGACAGAAGTAACCCCAGAAAGGCACATCCTCCCATTCCAGATCCTGGTACATCATAGGCACTACGCATATGGGAAAATCACCGGCAATACCACCACCAATCTGAAAGAAGCCAACGCCCTTCCCTCCTGAGTTATTACGGTACCATTCAGAAAGCCAGACCATGTACTCAATTCCACTCTTCATGGTGGAAGCATTCAGTTCTTGCTTGATACAGTAACTGGCGAAAATATTTCCCATGGTACTATCCTCCCAACCCGGTACTACAATTGGCAGATTCCTCTCTGCCGCTGCCATCATCCAGGAGTCTTTCGGGTCTATTTCATAATCAGCTTCCATCACACCGCTTAAAAGCAGTTTATACATATATTCATGCGGAAAATATCTTTCCCCAGCGGCCTCTGCATCCTTCCATATTTTTTCAATGTGTTGCTGAATCTTTCGGAACGCCTCTTCTTCAGGAATACAAGTATCTGTAACGCGGTTCAAACCTTTATCCAGCAAATCGCGCTCCTCCTTAGGCGTTAAGTCGCGGTAGTTGGGCAACCGCACGTAATGATTATGAGCCACGAGGTTCATGATATCTTCTTCGAGATTCGCACCTGTGCAGGATATGATATCCACTTTGCCCTGACGTATCATTTCTGCCAGCGACACGCCGAGTTCTCCTGTACTCATGGCACCTGCCAGTGTAACCATCATCTTACCCCCGGCATCCAGATGGGCTTCATATCCCTTGGCTGCGTCTACCAGCGCAGCAGCGTTAAAATGACGGTAATGATGCATGATAAATTGAGAAACAGGACCCTTGTTCATGGTATAATATTTTCAGCAAACTTAAAGAATTTAGGCAGTATAAATGGACATCGACCGGATAGAACGCTTCCGGCATGCTCCTATTCCACTCGCGTTTCCATTTCACCAGTCGCAAATAAATAGTAAACTTGTTGGCAAATGGCCGGCAGTAATATCAAAAAGATAGGGTTATTAGCAGGCCCACTGCTTTGTGCAGCAGCACTTTTGCTGCCTGGCGGTATGCTGTCACCCGATGCCGATAAGGTATTGGCTGTCGCGATATGGATGGTTGTCTGGTGGATTACCGAGGCAGTATCTATTTCTGTCACCGCCCTGTTGCCACTGGCCTTTTTCCCATTGTTGGGGGTAGCAGATATGAAATCGGTATCAGCGGCGTATGGCAATCCCATCATTTTTCTGTTCTTCGGGGGCTTCATTATTGCCCTAGCGATGGAAAAGGTGCAGCTCCACCGCAGAATTGCGCTAAAGGTTATTCAATTGACCGGCACCAGTCCGGATATGGTGGTGTTGGGATTCATGATTGCCACCGCCCTCCTGAGCATGTGGATCAGCAATACCGCCACTACGCTTGTTATGCTACCCATTGCCTTATCCGTTGTAGAAATGTTGCAACACGATGAAGACGGGTTCACCTCGAACGATAAGAACTTTGCCTTAAGCATTATGCTGGGTATTGCCTACGCAGCCAATATTGGAGGTGTTGCCACGATTATCGGAACACCGCCCAACATGGTGCTGATTGGATTTCTGGAGGCCACCTATGATATAGAGATTTCCTTTTTACAGTGGATGACCATTGGCCTGCCTTTCTCCATCGTAATGCTGGCCATTCTATATGTGGTATTGGTAAAATGGCTATACCCCAATCGCTTACAGGGCCGCGCCTCGGGAAAAACGGTGATAGAAAAAGAGCTGTCCAGACTGGGGGTACTCAACAGGGAGGAAAAACAGGTGCTGGCTATATTTATGCTGGCCATGTTGCTTTGGATTTTCCGCACCCAGCTGAATATATGGCTGCCCATGATTCCACTTTCAGATACAGGTATCAGCATGCTCGCAGGAGTACTCCTATTTACCCTGCCTTTGAACTGGAAGAAAGGGAGTTTTATTCTGGACTGGGAGGATACCAAAAAATTGCCCTGGGGCATTTTAATACTTTTCGGGGGAGGTCTGGCACTCGCAGACAGCATGTCGGAATCGGGTATCATCGATGCCATCGGGTCGGCCATATCATCCTATTCCGGACTTACCGAAATATTCCTATTATTGATATTGGTTTTTGTCATGTTATTCATGACAGAACTCATGAGCAATGTAGCGCTGGTGACCATATTTATTCCGGTGGTAGCAGGTATTGCAGGGGGATTTCAAATTCCGCTCATCGAATTATTAATCCCAGTCACTATTGCTTCCAGCTGTGCCTTTATGCTGCCCATGGCTACACCGCCCAATGCCATTGTTTTTGCCAGTGGACATGTCAAGGTGAATCAAATGGTAAAAACTGGAATCTACCTGAATTTGCTTTCTGTATTGGTCATAGTAATACTGTGCAAATGGTTGTTACCTGTTATATTTTAATATGAGCGACTACCTTATAAAAAACCGGGAGTTGTGGAATAACAGAGCACCGGTACATTTTAATTCCTCCTTTTACGATGTAGAGGGCTTTCTCCGAAATACGGATTCCCTGAAGGCGCTGGAGAAAGAACTTATTGGCGATGTAACCGATAAGCAGATTTTACATCTGCAGTGTCACTTTGGCCAAGACAGCATTTCTCTCGAAAAGAGAGGTGCGATAGTTACCGGTGTCGACTTCTCTACTACGGCCATTGAACTGGCGAAAAAATTAAATGATATGGCAGGAACCCATGTCCGTTTTATTGAATCGGATGTGTATTCCCTGCACCAGCAACTGGATGAAAAATTCGATATGGTGTACACCACCTTTGGTGTATTGGGATGGTTACCAGACTTAACACGGTGGGCTCAAACTGTTGCCCGCTTTTTAAAACCCGGTGGCCGGTTGGTGCTTGCTGAATTCCATCCGGTTGTATGGATGTTCGATGATCAGTTCCGGGAATTGATTTACGACTACAGCAGCCAGGAACCCATTATTGAGCAAACAGAGCAGACCTATGCGGCTGATGCTAAACTTACCACGGGCACTTCCTATAGCTGGAATCACGGCATAGGTGATGTGGTGGAAGCGTTGACCGCGGCAGGACTCTTCCTAAGGTCTTTGAAAGAATACGATTACAGTCCTCATAATTGCTTTGCCAACACCATAGAATTCGAAAGTGGTAAATTCAGGATACAGCATCTGAAAGCTAAAATCCCTATGTGTTACAGCATATTGGCTCAATCTCCATAAGTATTCCTCCTTTTCTGTCTAAAAACAAGGTGATTAAGACCTTAAGTTGTTATTTTTATCCATACCTATTCAATAGGCACGAAACAACCATGACCAGCTCTGATAACACACTGTATCAATGCCAGCTATTTCTGGAAATGGACCGCGCTGTAATAGATGAGATTTTAAGCTATGCAGTAACCGCTACCTACCCTGCCGGTACCACGCTGATACAAAAAGATGAAATACCCAAAGCATTGTTCATCATCCGTTCAGGAACCGTAGGAATTTATTCGGAGGATGTACTATTAGCTGAGCTTGGTCCGCTTGCCATTATGGGTGAGAGTTTTCTGGCCAGCAGCACCGCAACGGCTACTACCACAGCTCGCACCACTATTTCTACCGTAGAATTTCTTCCCGAGCAGTTTTTCGATATTGCCCATAAGTATCCGCAAATTGCTTTCAATATCTTCTCCATTACCATGAACAGGTTGCGCCATTCGAACGATGCCGCCATGAAAGAGGCGCATAGCAGAGAGGCCTTGTTGCAACAACAGGTGGAGGAAAGAACGCGGGAATTAAATCAAACACTGGATGAACTGCGCATCACACAGCAGTTTAAGGATCAGTTCCTGGCGAATATGAGCCATGAAATCAGAACGCCCATGAATACCGTTCTGGGAATGACCAATCTTACCCTCGACACCCCCCTTAATGCAAAGCAGGAAAAATACCTTAAAGCCATACAGCGCTCCTCCGAAAACCTGCTGGTCATCATCAACGACATTCTCGACTTAAGTAAGCTGGAGGCAGGTAAAATGGAATTGGAAACCATTCCTTTTCAACTCGAAGCACAACTTGAGCAGGTATATGATACGCTTCGTTTCAAAGCAGAGGAAAAAGGACTTCACTTCAATTATAAAATAGAAGACGGCGTACCCGGTGCTTTAAAGGGAGACCCCTCGAGGTTGATACAAATACTTATAAACTTATGTGGCAATGCCATAAAATTCACTGACAAAGGACGTGTAGATATCATTGTTACCAATGAAGACCAGGCCAGCAACACCCTGCGTTTTACCGTCAAAGACACGGGAATAGGTATTCCGGCCGATAAGGTAGAGTTGCTATTCAATGCCTTTCAACAAGTGGATGCCAGCACTTCTCGGAAATATGGCGGCACAGGTCTTGGTCTTTCCATATCAAAAACACTGGTAGAGCTGCAAGGTGGAAGCATGCAGGTGACCAGCAAGGACGGAGAAGGTTCAGCCTTTTCATTTACTATTCCCTATACCATTCCAACAGCTGCTGAAATGGAATCTGTTGTTAAAGAAAAGGTGCTTGACTTTTCGGCATTAAAAGGATTGCGTGTGTTGATTGCCGAAGACAATATGTTCAATCAGATTGTTATTCAGGACACGCTCGAAGGAGCAGTTGAGGGCATTCATATTGATATGGCTGAAACAGGATTGGAAGTACTTGATTTCCTTTCAAAGAACGATTACAATATGATTCTGATGGACAATCAGATGCCTGAAATGGATGGTATGGAAGCTTGCAGAAAAATCCGAACGACCTTTCCAGCTCCAAAGTGTGATATTCCTATTCTGGCATTGACAGCCAGCGTTCTGCAATCTGATATCCGCCAATGTATTGATGCCGGAATGAATGCTGTAATCCCCAAGCCTTTCGAACTGGAAAAGTTGCTGAAAACACTGTCGCGGTTTTATCAGTACACCGGCGATGACAAGCCCGTTGAAGCAATGCAGGAGGCAACCGATACCGCAGAGCATACAACAGATTTCAGCATGGACTTCCTTATCCAATTCTGCGAAGGGGATATGGAAAGAGTGAAGAAATACGCAGGTTTGTTCGAAAAAGCGACGGTCAACAATATCAACCACTTGAAGACAGCGCAGCAGGAAAACAACTTAGAAAAACTTGGACTTACCGTTCATTCCATGAAAGGTCATCTGAAATTAATGGGCATGGACAATACCCTGGAAATGGCTGAAAACATTGAGCGTGCATTGAGAAACAACACACCCGATGCAACACTGCAGCAGCTGGTGGCTGCATATATCCATACCTGTGAGCTGGCACTTAATGAACTTGTCATTCAAAAAGAAAACCTACAATAATCTAACCAACATGAAAGAAAAGCTAATATTTATTGTTGACGATGATGAAATGCTATCCGGCATGTTATTCGATCGCCTGTCATCGAATCCGAATTATACAGTACAACTTTATCCCACTGGCGAAGAGTGTTTGAAGGCCTTAGACCAGCATCCTGATGTTATCATTCTGGACTATTATCTCAATACCATTGAACCGGATGCCGCGAATGGTATGGAGATCTTACAGGAAATAAAAAAGATCGACAAACACATCACTGTTATCATGCTTTCCTCACAGGAGCAATACGGCAAAGCCGTTCAAACCATTGTGAAGGGTGCTCTTGAATACGTGGTGAAAGGTCAGGACGCATTCGATCGTATCGAAACAATCATAAGGGCTCAGCCCTGACCATCCTGAAAGGCTATCAGGCGAAAATTTTAAATCTTTCGAAACAAGCCTGATGCAACATTTCCCTGTCGTCGGGGTGGGCGATAGCTATGAGCGCTTTGGCGCGGTCGCGCAGATTCTTACCGAAAAGATATGCAACTCCGTATTCTGTCACCACATAGTGTACGTGGGCCCGTGTGGTTACGACACCTGCACCGGGTTTGAGCGCAGCAACAATCCTGCTTAGCCCTTTCTTGGTGCGCGAGGACAGTGCAATAATGGGTTTACCATCCGGACAAATTGCAGCCCCTCTGATAAAATCCATCTGTCCACCTACCCCACTGTATTGACGTGTTCCGATAGAGTCACTGACCACCTGACCGGTGAGGTCTACTTCGATACAGGAATTGATGGCAACCACTTTTGGGTTCCTGCTAATGACCGCCGGATTATTGACAAAGTCTATATCCAGAAAAGCAAAGGCCGGATTATCATCCACATAATCGTATAGCTTCTTGGAGCCTACGGCAAAACCGGTTACTGTTCTGTTGGGTTCAATGACTTTAAAACGGTTGTTGATCACATCGCTTTCGAAAAGTGGAATCAGACCGTCACTGAACATTTCCGTGTGCGCACCAAGGTTCTTGTGATTGGTGAGGAAGCGCAACACGGCGTCGGGAATAGCGCCAATACCCATCTGAAGGGTGCTGCCATCATCAATCAGATTGGCAATATGCTGTCCGATGGCCAATTCTTCCGGTCCCACTTTTTCGCTGAAGCTCACCTCCGGCAGAGGCTCATCTATCCATACCATGCTGTCAAAGCGCGTACTGTGGATCAGACTGTCTCCATGTGTCCGGGGTACATTCGGATTGACCACCGCAATAACATGTTTAGCCTTGTTCACAGCAGTCCGGGCTATATCAACCGAAACACCTAAGGAACAATAGCCATGCTTATCGGGAGGAGATACCTGTACAATTGCCACATCCAGCGGAATAATATCGCGTTGAAAAAGCAATGGAATTTCGCTCAAAAAAACCGGAATATAATCTGCTCTTCCTTCTGCAACTGCCTGGCGGACACTACCGGAAACAAACATGGCATGTAGATCGAAAGCGTCATCGTATTCAGGCCGATCCAGGATAATATCTCCATAGAGGCTAATAAAATAAAGCTCCACATGTTCCAGTTCATCCTTTCTCTTAGCCAGATAAGGCATTATGCCGACAGGTGTTTGCGCACTTCCGTGCAGAAAAACTTTTTGATTGGATTGAATGCTACTCAGTGCCTGCTCAGGGGAAACGTAATGGATATCGGGATTCATTTTTTTTAATTTACGCCACAAAAGTAAACAGCTAAAAGCGCTGTATACATAACAAAAGTCACCCTTTGCAGAAATAGATGCATCCCAAAAAAAAACCGCCCGAAGGCGGTTGAAAATTAGTTTTCCATATAAGACTCCATGGGCGGACAGACACAGATGAGATTCCTGTCTCCATGTGTGTTATTGATCCTGTTTACCGAAGGCCAGAATTTTCTTCCGAAGATATAAGCGGCCGGATAAACTGCCTTTTCTCTGGAGTACGAATGTGACCAGGGTTCATCAATAATGTCCAGCAGCGTATGCGGAGCATTCTTGAGTACGTTGTCTTCTGCATCAGCCATACCCATTTCAAGCTCTCTAATTTCTTCCCTGATGGTCAGCATCGCTTCACAGAAACGATCTAGCTCTTCCAGCCCTTCACTTTCAGTCGGCTCAATCATCATGGTTCCTGCTACAGGGAAGGACACGGTGGGAGCATGAAAACCGTAGTCCATCAATCGCTTAGCAACATCTTCCACTTCCAGACCAATGGTATTTTTCCATTTCCTGAAGTCTACAATAAACTCATGCGCTACTCTTCCCGACTTGCCGAGATAAAGCACATCGTAAGCTTCTTCCAGGCGGGACTTGAGGTAATTGGCATTGAGTATTGCCGCTCTTGTAGATTCTGTGCAACCCTCACTGCCCAGCATTTTAATATAGGCATAGGAGATTAACAGAATAGAAGCACTGCCATAGGGAGCTGCGTTTACTGGATGAATAGCTTTCTCTCCTCCGGTCTTTACCAGGGGATGTCCGGGGAGGTAGGGAGCCAATTTGTCGTTGACGCAGATAGGTCCCATGCCAGGGCCGCCGCCGCCGTGAGGAATAGCAAATGTTTTATGCAGGTTCAGGTGACAGACATCGGCACCGATATGCGCCGGTGAGGTCAGTCCCACCTGAGCATTCATATTTGCACCGTCCATATATACCAATCCGCCATTCTGATGTACTATATCACAAATTTCCGTAATGGTTTCTTCAAACACTCCATGTGTGGAAGGATAGGTAACCATGAGTCCCGCCAGGGTATCCTTATGTTCTTCCGCTTTCATGCGCAAGTCATCCATATCGACATAGCCCTTGTCGTCACTCTTGACAACCACCACCTCCATGCCCGCCATAACACCGCTCGCAGGATTCGTACCATGTGCTGAGGCAGGAATAAGAACTTTCACTCTGTGGTGATCTCCCCTATCGATGTGATAAGCGCGAATCACCATAAGTCCGGCATATTCGCCTTGTGCCCCTGAATTAGGTTGCAGCGAGCATGCTGAGAAACGGGTTATTTCACATAAATCTTTTTCTAATTCGCTCAATATCTCGGCATAACCCTGCGCCTGATTGACAGGAACAAAGGGATGCATAGCAGAAAACTCCGGCCAGGTGATCGGCAATAGTTCCGTGGCTGCATTGAGCTTCATGGTGCAGGAACCCAGTGCAATCATGCTACCTGTGAGCGAGAGGTCTTTGTTTTCCAGCCGCTTGATGTAACGCATCATTTCCGTTTCACTTCTGAAGCGATTGAAAACAGGATGCGTCAGGTAATCGGTAGTTCTTTCCAATCCGGAAGGTATCCCGCCATCGTGCTCTGCATCAAGCACCACATGCGTTCCTTTCACACCATTGAACACATCTATAATATCGAGCAGATCTTTATCATTCACGGTTTCATCGAGTGCAATGCGCACTTTTCCGTCTGCCTCATATCCCAGATTGATACCGGCAGCCAGTGCCGCTTTTTCAATAGCAGGACTATCAGCGCCCACTTCAATCGTTAAGGTATCGAAGTAGCTGTTGTTGATAATAGTATAACCTATTTCAGTTAGCGCACCTGCCAGACGCACAGTGCTTCTATGAATGTGGTTAGCGATGGCCCTGATTCCCTTCGGACCGTGATAAGTAGCATACATCCCGGCCATGATAGCCAGTAATGCCTGGGCGGTACAGATGTTGGAAGTTGCTTTTTCCCTTCTGATGTGCTGCTCGCGTGTCTGCAGCGCCATGCGCATAGCATTATTGCCGCGCCTGTCCAGCGATACGCCAATGATACGTCCCGGAATGACCCTTTTGAATTCATCTTTTGTAGCAAAGTAGGCAGCATGAGGTCCGCCATAACCCATAG